>NZ_JBVJAM010000002.1:0-998746 GCF_055590565.1 Streptomyces sp. NPDC041814
AGGTGTTCTGCGAACACGGGTGAGGTGGTGAGGAGTTCGCGGGCCATGCCCTCCCATTGGGAGCCCTGGCCCGGGAACACGAACACCGTCCTCCCGTGGTCCGTCGCGATGCCCTCCACCACATCGGCCGACGGCACACCCCGCGCCAGCGAATCCAGCGCCGGCACCAGCTCCTCGCGGCTGCGCGGCACGACCACCGCCCGGTGACCGAGCACGGCCCGGCCCCGGGCCAGCACCGCGCCGACCGCCGCCGGATCGAGCTCCGGGCGCTCCTCCGCGTACGCACGCAACCGCGCGGCCTGCTCCCGCAGCGCCTCCGGGTCGTGCGCGGACAGCAGCCACGGCACCACCGGGCGTACCGGTGCGGCGTCGGCCGGTGCCTCGGAGGGCGGCGCCTCCAGGATGACGTGCGCGTTCGTCCCGCTGATCCCGAACGACGACACTGCGGCCCGGCGCGGCCGGTCGCCCGGTGCCCAGTCGCGGGCCTCGGTGAGCAGGCGTACGGCTCCGGCCTCCCAGTCGACGTGTGGGGACGGCTCGTCCACATGCAAGGTGCGGGGCAGTACGCCGTGGCGCATGGCCTGCACCATCTTGATGATGCCGCCGACACCGGCGGCGGCCTGGGTGTGCCCGATGTTGGACTTCAACGACCCGAGCCACAGCGGCTGTTCGTCCGGCCGGTCCTGCCCGTACGTCGCGATCAGCGCCTGCGCCTCGATCGGGTCGCCCAGCCTCGTGCCCGTGCCGTGCGCCTCGACCGCGTCCACCCCGCCGGTGTCGAGCCCGGCATCCTCCAGGGCCTGGCGGATCACCCGCTGCTGCGACGGCCCATTGGGCGCCGAAAGCTGCCCGCTCGTGCCGTCCTGGTTGACGGCGGAGCCCCGGACGACGGCGAGGACCCGGTGGCCGTTGCGGCGCGCGTCCGACAGCCGCTCCACCAGGAGCAGCCCCACGCCTTCGCCCCAGCCCGTGCCGTCCGCCGCCGCCGCGAACGCCTTGCACCGGCCGTCCGGGGACAGCCCGCGCTGCCGGCTGAACTCCACGAAGAGACCGGGGCTCGCGATGACCGTCGCGCCGCCCGCCAGCGCCAGGTCGCACTCGCCCCGGCGCAGCGACTGCACCGCCAGATGCAGCGCCACCAGCGACGACGAGCACGCAGTGTCGATCGTCACCGCGGGCCCTTCGAGCCCGAAGGTGTACGACAGCCGCCCGGACGCCACCGACCCGGCGCTGCCGGTGCCGATGTATCCCTCCAGGCCGTCCGGGGCGCGCCGGATGCGCCCTCCGTAATCCCCGTACATCACCCCGGCGAACACCCCGGTACGTGAGCCGCGCAGCGTGTCCGGGTCGATGCCCGCCCGCTCGAACGCCTCCCAGGCCGTCTCCAGGAGCAGCCGCTGCTGCGGGTCGACGGCTACCGCCTCGCGCGGGCTGATCCCGAAGAACGCCGGGTCGAACCGGTCGGCGTCGTGCAGGAAGCCGCCCTCCCGGGCGTAGCTGCGGCCGGTCCGTTCCGGGTCGGGGTCGTAGAGCGCGGCCGTGTCCCATCCCCGGTTCTCCGGGAACGGGGATACCGCGTCCGTACCCGAGGCGACGACGTCCCACAGCTCCTCGGGAGAGCGGACACCGCCCGGGTAGCGGCAGGACATGCCCACGATCGCGATCGGTTCGTGCCGCTCGGCCTCGGCCTCGGTCAGCCGCTGCCGGGTCTGGAGCAGGTCACTGGTCACGCGCTTGAGGTAGTCGCGGAGCCTGGCCTCGTTCGTCATGCGACGTCAACTCTCCTCGTCGTACGGTCGGTCGTACGGTCTATTCGGAGCCGAGCTGTCCGTCGATGAGCTGGAAGAGCTCGTCGTCGGACGCCTGGTCCAGCTGGGGGGCGGCAGGGATGCCGGGGGTCGGTACGGGCGGCTCACCGGCCGCCGTGAGCCGGGCCTGCAAGGAGGCCAGCCGGGCGGTGATCCGCTCGCGGGTCTCCGCGTCGAGCGCCGCCCCGTCGAAGGCGGCCTCCAACTCGTCGATACGGGCCAGGGCCGAGGCCGGTCCGCCGGGCAGCCGGTCAGTCAGCTCCGCGTGCAGGTGGGCGGCGAGCGCGGTCGCCGTCGGCCGGTCGAAGAGCAGGGTGGTCGGCAGTCGCAGCCCGGTCTCGGCCCCGAGCCGGTTGCGCAGCTCGACGGCGGTCAGCGAGTCGAAGCCCAGGTCGAGCAGGCCCCGGTCGGCGGGCACCGGCCGGCTCGGCGGGTGGCCCAGCGTCTCCGCCACCGCCGCCCGCACCAGGTCGAGCACCAGGCGAGGACGCTCCTCCTCGACCGCCTCCGCGAGCTTGCGGACCCAGGGCGCATCGCCGTCCGTCCCGGACGCCGGCACCGGCCGCCGCTCCGGCAGCCCGGTCAGCGACCGCAGCAGCGGTGGCACCCGGTCCGGGTCGCCGAGCCGGCGCAGCGCCGAGGTGTCCAGCCGGGCCGGCACGAGACCGGGAAGCCCCGAGGCCAGCGCCGCGTCGAACAGCTCAAGCCCCTCCTCGGCCGTGAGCGGTGCGATCCCCGTACGCGCGATCCTGGCCAGGTCCGCGGCGCCGAGGGCGTCGCCGAGACCGCCGGGCTGTTCCCAGAGCCCCCACGCGAGCGAGACGGCGGGCAGCCCGAGCGCGCGACGGTGGTGCGCCAGCGCGTCCAGATAGGTGTTCGCAGCGGCGTAGTTGGCCTGGCCGGCGTTGCCGATGATCCCGGCCACCGACGAGAACAGCACGAACGCGGCCGGTTCGATGCCCCGTTCCACGGTCAGTTCGTGCAGCAGCCGGGCCGCGTCGGCCTTGGGCCGCAGGACGGCCGCGAACGCCTCGGCCGTCAGCGCCTCCAGCGTCGCGTCCGCCGTGACGCCCGCCGCGTGGACGATCGCGGTCAGCGGATGGGCGTCCGGCACGGAGTCGAGCAGGTCCGCCAGGGCCGCCCGGTCCGTGAGGTCGCAGGCGGTCAGGGTGACATCGGCGCCGAGACCGGTGAGGCGGTCGGTCAGCTCCCGGGCCCCGGGGGCATCCGGTCCGCGCCGCCCGGTCAGGAGCAGCCGCCGTACCCCGTGCCGGGTCACCAGCCGTTCCGCGACGAGCCCGCCCAGCGCGCCCGTGGCACCGGTCACGAGCACCGTGCCCGGCAGCTCCGTGCGGTCCTCCGCCGGAAGCGGGACCCGGGCCAGCCGGGGGACCAGCACCACCCCGCCCCGCAGGGCGAGTTGAGGCTCACCGGTGCCCAGCGCGGCGTCCCGCACACCGGCCGAGGCATCCGCCCCGTCCGTATCGACCAGGACGAACCGTCCGGGATGCTCGGTCTGGGCCGTACGCACCAGACCCCACCACGCCGAGTGGTCGAGCCCGGACACGGGGTCGCCTTCCTCGACGGCAACCGCCCGCCGCGTCGTCACGACCAGCCTGGCCCCGGCCAGCCGCTCGTCGGCCACCCAGTCGCGCAGCACCCCCGCGAGGGCGGGCAGGGAACGCGGCTCCTCGCCCAGCAGGGCGTCACCGGCGAACCGCCCCTCCGCCTCCGCGACCCGCAGCGCCTCGTCGTACCCGAGCGCGACCGGCCCGCTGGCCGGGACGGCGTGCGCCGCCCACTCCACCCGGTAGAGCCCGCCGCCACCCCGGCGCGCCCGCGCGAACCGGGCCGGATCGGCCTCCCGTACGACCAGGGCGTCCACGGACAGCACCGGGGTCCCCGACTCGTCGGTGAGCAGCAGCGCGGTGGTGCCGGGCCCGGCCGGGGTCAGGTGCGCCCTGGCCGATCCGGTCCCCGGCCCGTGCACCCGCACCCCGTTCCAGACGAACGGCACCGGCAGCCCGCCCGAAGGACCGGGACCGGCGAGCGCGAGCGGGTGCAGGGCCGCGTCGATGAGCGCGGGAGCCACCAGCCGGCCGCCGGCCTGCTCCGGCCCGGCCGCGACCTCGGCGAACCAGCTGCCGTCCTCCGGACCGCGCCAGGCCGCCCGCAGCCCCTGGAAGGCGGGGCCGTACGCGTACCCCAGCGCAGCCAGCCCGGCATAGGCGTCGGTCACCTCGACGGGCTCCGCCCCGGCCGGCGGCCAGGCACCCGCCGGAGGAGCGGGAGGCACGGCGGCGTCCGGCGCGAGGACCCCGGAGGCGTGCACCGTCCAGGACTCCCCCTCGCCATCCGCCGCCCGGGAGTGGACGGTCACCGTCCGGCGGCCGTCCGCACCCGGCGCGCCCACGCTCACCTGCACCCGCACGGCCCCCGTCTCCGGCACCGGCAGCGGATCGCTGAGCGTCAGTTCGTCCAGTACGGGGGTGCCGGCCGCCCGGCCCGCGTACAGGGCGAGTTCGAGCAGCGCCGCCCCCGGCAGCACGACCGAGCCGAGCACCGCGTGGTCGGCCAGCCACGGGTGTGTGGCCGTCGACAGCAGCCCGGTGTGGACGGTGCCCGCGTCACCGGCGAGTTCGACCGCCGCTCCGAGCAGCGGATGGTCGGTCGCGCCGAGCCCGGCCTGCTCGACCCGGGCGGCACCGGCCGGTGCCGCCGGGCGGTCCAGCCAGTACCGCTCCCGCTGGAAGGGGTACGTGGGCAGCTCGACGGCCCGGCGGCCCTCCCGCACCCCGTACACCGCCCGGCCGACCGTGCCACCGGCGGCATGCAGCGCGCCCAGCGCCTCCGGCAGCGAGCGCGGCTCGGGGCGGTCGCGGCGCAGCAGTGGCAGCGACACCGCTTCGGGGTGCGTATCGGAGGCCATGGTCGCGAGTACCGCGTCGGGACCCAGCTCCAGGAACGCTCCGATGCCCAGGTCCCGCGACGCGCCGACACCGTCCGCGAAGCGGACCGCCTCGCGGGCGTGCCGGACCCAGTAGTCGGGTGAGGTGAGTTCGTCGGAGGTGGCGATCCGCCCGGTGAGGTCGGAGATCACTGTCAGGCGCGGCGGCCGGAGATCGAGACCGGACAGCACCTCACGGAACTCCGCGAGGACCGGGTCCATCAGCGGCGAGTGGAAGGCGTGACTCACACCGAGCCTGCGGGTCCGGGCCCCCGATGCCCCGGCCCGGGCGGCGATCTCGTCCACCGCACCGGTCTCGCCCGAAATCACCGTCGCACGCGGTCCGTTGAGTGCTGCGATGCCCACTCGGTCGCCGAGACCGGCCAGCAGCCGGGTCACCGCCTCCTCGTCCAGGGCCACGGCGAGCATCGCGCCCCCGGCCGGCAGCTCGTCCATCAGCCGGCCCCGGGCCGCCACCAGCGTCGCCGCGTCGGAGAGCGACAGCACCCCGGCCGCATGCGCGGCGGCCACCGAACCGACGGAGTGCCCGAGCAGCGCGTCCGGACGCACACCGAGGTGCTCCAGCAACCGGAAGAGTGCCGTCTCCAGGGCGAACAGGGCGGGCTGGGTGTAGCGGGTCCGGTCGAGCAGCGCCGCCTCCGGGGTGCCGTCGGCGGCGAAAGCGATCTCGCGCAGGGAGCGGCCGATGAGCGGGTCGAGTGCGGCGCAGACCGCGTCGAAGGCGGCGGCGAACGCGTCGTGCGCCGCATACAGCTCACGGCCCGCCCCGGCGCGCTGGCTGCCCTGGCCGGTGAAGAGGAACGCGGTCGGGACCCGCTCCGGGGCCACGGCCGGCGGTGCCCCGCCCGCCGCGACGGAGGCGAGGGCGCGCAGTGTCTCCTCGCGGTCGGCCGCGACGAACGAGACGCGGTGCGTGAAGGGGGCGGGCCCGGCGGCGAGGGCTGCCGACACGTCCGCCGGTTCCGGGTGGGGGCTGCGTTCGAGTACGCCGGCCAACTGTGCGGCGCGCGCACGGAGTGCGCCGGCGGTGTGCCCGGAGAGGAGCCACGGAACGGGGTGCTGGGCGGTCGTCGCCCGCCGCGTGTCCGGCGGGACGGACGCCGCCTCCAGGACCACATGAGCGTTGGTCCCGCTGATCCCGAACGACGACACCGCGGCCCGCCGGGGCCGCTCCCGCTCCGGCCACGGAACCGTCTCGGTGAGCAGCGCGACACCGCCCTGCGCCCAGTCGACGTGCGGGGTCGGCCGGTCGATGTGCAGGCTTCTGGGCAGGGTCCCGTGCCGCATGGACAACACGGTCTTGATCACGCCCGCGACACCCGCCGCCGCCTGGGTGTGCCCGATGTTCGACTTCACCGAGCCCAGCAGCAGCGGCCTGTCGTCCGGCCGGTCCTGGCCGTAGACCGCGAGGAGTGCCTGCGCCTCGATCGGGTCGCCGAGCCTCGTCCCCGTCCCGTGCGCCTCGACGGCGTCCACGTCCGCGGGGGTGAGTCCCGCCCGGTCCAGTGCCTCGCGGATGACCCGCTGCTGGGAGGGGCCGTTGGGCGCGGTGAGGCCGTTGCTCGCCCCGTCCTGGTTGACGGCGGAGCCCCGCAGCACGGCCAGCACCTCGTGGCCGTTGCGGCGGGCGTCCGACAGCCGCTCGACGAGGAGCAGGCCGACGCCCTCGCCCCAGCCCGTGCCGTCGGCGGCTTCCGCGAACGGCTTGCACCGCCCGTCGGCGGAGAGCCCCCGTTGCCTGCTGAACTCCACGAACGTCGCGGGCCCGGCCATCACCGTCACTCCGCCGGCGAGCGCGAGGTCGCACTCGCCCTGCCGGAGCGCCTGGGCCGCGAGATGCAGCGCCACCAGGGACGAGGAGCAGGCCGTGTCCACGGTCACCGCAGGGCCTTCGAGGCCGAAGGTGTAGGCGACCCGGCCGGAGGCGACACTGCCCGCGCTGCCGCTGACGAGATACCCCTCGACCTCACCGGGCGCGTTGGGCGCCTGGTGCAGCCGGGCCCCGTAGTCGTTGTACATCACCCCGGCGAACACCCCGGTACGGGAGCCGCGCAGCCCGGCCGGGTCGATCCCGGCCCGCTCGAACGCCTCCCAGGCCGTCTCCAGCAGCAGCCGCTGCTGCGGGTCTGTGGTCAGGGCCTCGCGCGGGCTCATCCCGAAGAACTCCGGGTCGAAGTCGGCGGCCGTGTGCAGGAACCCGCCCTCCCTGGCGTACGAGGTGCCGGGCCGGGAGGCGTCCGGGTCGTAGAGCCCGGCCAGGTCCCAGCCCCGGTCCGTCGGGAAGCCGGAAACGGCGTCCGTCTCCTCGCTGACCAGCCGCCACAGCTCCTCGGGTGTGGTCACCCCGCCGGGGAACCGGCACGCCATGGAGACGATCGCGACCGGGTCGTCGGCGACGGCCGTACGGGGGGCGGTGGCAGCGGCGGCCGGGACGGCTGCCGACCCGGCCCCGCCCAGCTCCTCACGCAGCAGCGCCACGAGCGCCTGCGGGGTCGGGTGGTCGAAGACCAGGGTCGTCGGCAGCCGCAGCCCCGTGGCCGCCCCGAGCCGGTTGCGCAGGTCGACCGCGGCGAGCGAGTCGAAGCCGAGATCGGTGAACGCGCGCCCTTCTGGCACCGCCCCGGCGTCCGCGTGCCCGAGCACGGTGGCCGTGGTGGCACGCACCAGCTCCGACAGCCGCCGTTCCACCTCCTCGGCCGACAGGCCGGCCAGCTGCCCGGCGAACGTCGAACCCGAGTCGGTGGGGGTGGAGTTGATAGCCTTACGGGGGCGCCTCGGCGCCAGCGAGCGGAGCGGAGCCGGGACCGGCGCGCCCCCTTCGCCCAGGGTGGCGGTGGCGAACCTGGAGGCGACGAGCACGGGTCTCGCGGAGCCCAGCGCGGTGTCGAACAGCCGCAGGGCGCTCTCGGCCGGGAGCGGGGAGATGCCCGTGCGGGCGAGGCGGGCGAGGTCGGCCGCGCCCAGCCGGGATCCCATGCCGTCGCTCTGGTCCCAGAGCCCCCAGGCCAGCGAGGTGCCGGGCAGCCCTTGGGCTCGGCGGTGGTGGGCGAGGGCGTCCAGGTAGGCGTTGGCGGCCGCGTAGTTGGCCTGCCCGGCCGTGCCGGTGATCCCGGTGACCGAGGAGAAGAGGACGAACGCGGAGAGTTCCAGGCCGAGTTCACCCGTGAGCTCGTGCAGCAGCAGCGCGGCGTCCGCCTTGGGGCGCAGGACCGTGTCCAGCCGCTCCGGGGTCAGGTCCTCCAGCACCCCGTCGTCGAGGACTCCGGCGGCGTGCACGACCGCGCTCAGCGGGTGCGCGGCCGGGATGCCCGCCAGGAGGGTGGCGACGGCGTCCCGGTCGGCGGTGTCGCAGGCGACCAGGGTGACGTCCGCCCCGAGCCCGGTGAGGTGCGTCAGCAGCTCGGCCGCCCCCGGGGCCGTCGGGCCGCGTCGCCCGGCGAGCAGGAGGTGCCGGACGCCGTGGTGGGTGATGAGCCGCTCGGCGATGGTTGCGCCGAGCGCGCCCGTGGCGCCGGTGAGCAGCACCGTGCCATGTCCGTCGGGACCGGCGACCGCCGTCTGGGCCGAGGCCCCGTCAGCGGTGCGGATCAGCCTGGGGACCAGCACGCGTCCCTCGCGCAGGGCGAGCTGGGGTTCGTCCGTGCCCAGTGCGGCGTCGAGTCCCGCCTCACTGGCCGCGCCGCCGTCCGTGTCCACGACGACGAAGCTGCCGGGGTGCTCCGACTGGGCCGTGCGCAGCAGCCCCCACACCGTGGCCGCCGCCGGGTCGGACACCGCCTCGCCGTCCCGTGTCGCGACGGCGCCCGAGGTGACGACGGCCAGCCGGGAGCCCCCCTCCGAATCCTCCCGGGCCAGCCACTCCTGGACGAGCGTCAGGGCCTGATGCGCGGCCTCCGCCGCGGACAGGCCGGGGGTGATCCGTACGATCCCGGACCCGGGCGGGATGTCACCGGTCCGGCCCGCGCGGGCCGGCCGCTCCTGCCACGCCACCTCGTACAGCGGATCGGCGGCCACGGCGGGCGCCGGCAGCAGACGCACCGAGCCCACCGAGGCGACAGGGCTGCCGGTGGCATCGGTCAACGACAGCGCGACCGACTGCCTCTCGCGCGGTTCCAGCCGGACACGCAGCACGTCGGCCCCGGTGGCGTGGAGCCGGATACCGGACCAGGAGAACGGCAGCGTCAGCTCCTCGCCGTGACCCCGCAGCGGCAGCAGGTGCAGGGCGGAGTCCAACAGTGCGGGGTGCAGTACGAAGTCCGCTGCCCGGGGCCGGAGTTCGTCCGGCAGCGCGACCTCGGCGAAGAGGGTGTCCCCGGCCGTCCAGGCGTCCCGCAGATTACGGAAGGCGGGCCCGTAGCCGTAGCCCAGGGCCGCCAGCCGCTCGTACACCTCGGCGACATCCGTACGCACCGCACCGGCCGGAGGCCAGGCGGCCTCGGTGTCCGGCACCTCGTCGTCCGCCGGGGCGAGCCACCCGGACGCGTGCCGGACCCAGGGCTGTCCCTCGCCGGGGCGGGCGTGCACGTCGAATGAGCGCCGTCCCGTTTCGTCGGGACCGCCGACCGCCAGCTGGAGCGCCACCGCCGAACCGTCGTCCGGCAGGGGCAGCGGCGCCTCCAGCGTCAGCTCGTCCACGACCGGCGCGTCCGCCCGCTCACCCGCACGCAGGGCCAGCTCGACGAGGAGCGCCGCCGGGACGAGGGCCACGCCGCCCATCGCGTGGTCGGCGAGCCAGGGGAGCGCCCCCGTGCCGACCTCGCCCGTGAACAGCAACCCGCCGTCCCCGGCCAGCTCGACGGCCGGTGCGAGCAACGCGTCGGTCGCGGGGGTGTCCAGCCAGTAGTGGGTGGGCCGGAAGGGGTAGGTGGGCAGGTCGGTGTGTCCGGCGCCGCCCGGAGTGAGCGGGGTGCCCTGGGCGTACGTCGTGGCGAGAGCGGTCTCGAAGGTGTGCCGTTCGCTCTGGTTCCTGCGCAGGAGCGGGGTGGCGTCGGGTGTGTGGGTGGTGAGAGAGGCGTCGGGGCCGAGTTCGAGGTAGGTGGTGATGCTTTTGCCGGTCAGAGTGGCGATGTTGTCGTGGTGGCGGACCGTGTTGCGTATCTGGTCGGTCCAGTGATCGGGGCTGGTGGGGTCGCCCGTGGTGATCAGGGGGATGAGCGGTTGGTGGTAGGTGAGGGACCGGGCCGTCTCCCGGAAGGCGTCGAGGATGGGGTCCATGTGGTGGGAGTGGAAGGCGTGGCTGACGGTGAGCGGGCGGACGCGGTGCCCCTGCCGCTTCAGCGTCTGCGTGGCGTCCTCCACGGCGTCGCGGTCACCCGAAATCACCAGTGAGGTGGGGCTGTTCACGGCGGCGAGAGCGATGTGCGCGTTGAGGTGGGGCTGTATCTGTTCTTCGGTTGCCTCGACGGCGGTCATGGCTCCGCCTGCCGGTGCGGACTGCATGAGCCGGGCGCGGGCGGTGATGAGGAGTGCGGCGTCGGGCAGGGTGAGGATGCCTGCGACGTGGGCGGCGGTGAGCTCGCCGATGGAGTGGCCCGTGACGAAATCAGGGGTCACCCCGTGGTGCGAGAGAAGGTGATGGAGCGCGGTCTCCAACGCGAAGAGGGCGGGCTGGGTGTAGCGGGTCTCGTTGAGGAGCGCGGCCTTCTTGGAGCCCGGAGCGGCGAACATGACATCGTGCAGGGGCAGTTCGAGGTGCGGGTCGAGCGCTTCGAAGACCTCGTCGAGCGCGGTGGCGAACACCGGGTACGCCGTGTACAGCGTGTGGCCCATCTGCGGGCGCTGGCTGCCCTGCCCGGTGAAGAGGTACGCGATACGGGGCGCGGGCGCGGCGGCACCCCGTACGAGTGCGGGATGTTCCGCACCGGTCGCGAGCGCGTCCAACGCGTCGAGTGCCCGCTCCCGGTCGCCCGCGAGCACCACCCCGCGGTGCTCCAGCGCGGCCCGGCCCGTCGCCAGCGTGCGGCCGATCGCCTCGCCCGGTGCCGGGTCCTCCCGTACGAAGGCGGCCAGGCGGGCAGCCTGTTTCCGCAGCGCGTCCGGGCTGTGCGCGGAGAGCGGCCACAGCGCGACCGGACTCTCGTCGGGCCCGGCCTCCTGCGGGGCCTGGCCCTGCTCCAGGATGACGTGCGCGTTCGTTCCGCTGATGCCGAAGGAGGACACCGCCGCGCGGCGCGGCCGGTCGCGCTCGGGCCAGGGTGTGTCCTCGACCAGCAGCCGCACCGCCCCCGACGCCCAGTCGATGTGCGGCGACGGCTCGTCGGCGTGCAGGGTGCGTGGCAGCACACCGTGGCGCATCGCCTCGACCATCTTGATGATGCCGCCCACCCCGGCGGCCGCCTGGGAGTGCCCGATGTTGGACTTCAGTGAGCCGAGGTGCAACGGCTCGTCGCCCGCCCGGTCCTGCCCGTACGTGGCCAGCAGTGCCTGCGCCTCGATGGGGTCCCCGAGCCGGGTCCCGGTCCCGTGGGCCTCGACGGCGTCGACCTCCGAGGCCCGCAGCCCCGCACCGGCCAGGGCCTGGCGGATGACGCGCTCCTGCGACGGGCCGTTGGGCGCGGTGAGGCCGTTGCTCGCGCCGTCCTGGTTGACCGCCGAGCCCCGCACGACCGCGAGCACCCGGTGGCCGTTGCGGCGGGCGTCTGACAGGCGCTCCACCAGCAGGAGTCCGACACCCTCCGACCAGCCGGTCCCGTCGGCCGTCGCGGAGAACGACTTGCACCGGCCGTCGGGGGAGAGCCCGCGCTGTCGGCTGAACTCCACGAATGTGTCGGGACGCGCCATCACAGTCACTCCGCCGGCCAGAGCGAGATCGCACTCGCCCTGCCGTAGCGCCTGGGCCGCCAGGTGCAGAGCGACCAGCGAGGAGGAGCAGGCCGTGTCCACGGTCACCGCCGGGCCCTCCAGGCCGAAGGTGTAGGCGACCCTTCCCGAGATCACGCTCGATGTGTTGCCGGTGAGCAGATAGCCCTCCAGATCGCGGGGCGCCTTGGCGAGCCGAGATCCGTAGTCGTTGTACATGACTCCGGCGAAGACTCCCGTCCGGCTCCCGCGGACGCTGCCCGGGTCGATCCCGGCGTGCTCGAACGTCTCCCAGGCCGTCTCCAGGAGCAGCCGTTGCTGGGGGTCGGCCGCAAGGGCCTCGCGGGGGCTCATGCCGAAGAACTCGGCGTCGAACTCCCCTGCCCCGTACAGGAATCCTCCCTCGCGGGCGTACGAGGTGCCGAGGTGGTCCGGGTCCGGGTCGTAGAGCCCCGCCAGGTCCCAGCCCCGGTCCGTGGGGAAGCCCCCGATGGCGTCCCGGCCCGACGCGACGAGGTCCCACAGGTCGTCGGGTGATGCCACGCCGCCCGGGTAGCGGCAGGCCATGCCCACGATGACGACCGGGTCGTCCTGGCCCAAGGGCCGGGCTTCGGTGAGCGGGGCGGGGGAGTTCGCGGTTCCGCCGGGCAGCAGGGCGAGCAGGTGGGCGGCGAGCGAACGGGGAGTGGGGTGGTCGAAGACGGCCGTCGCGGAGATCCGCAGCCCGGTGGCGGTGGCCAGCCGGTTGCGCAGGTCGACACCGGCGAGCGAGTCGAAGCCCAGGTCCCGGAAGGCACGCGAGTCGTCCAGCCCGGCCGGGCCGGTGTGACCGAGCACGGTCGCCACCGTCGCCCGTACCAGGTCCGTGACGGTGGACTGCCGTTCCTCCTCCGGGAGGGCGGAGGTGCGCTGCGCCCATGGGCCGGCGTCGGAGCCCCTGGCCGTCGCCGCCGATGCACGGGGACGCGGTGCGCGCACCAGGCCGCGCAGCACGGGAGGCAGGGTGCCCTGTCGCGCCCGGGTCCGCAGCGCAGGTGCGTCGAAGCGTACGAGGACCGGAGCGGGGTCCTCGCCCGCGAGGGCCGCGTCCAGCAGGGCGAGCCCGTCGGCGACCGACAGCGGGCCGAGCCCGGAACGCGACCAGCGGGCCAGCTCGGTCGCCCCCAGGGTCCCGCTCATCCCCTCCGGCTGGTCCCAGAGTCCCCAGGCGAGCGAGGTGGCGGGCAGGCCGAGGGCGCGGCGGTGGTGGGCCAGCGCGTCGAGCGAGGCGTTGGCGGCGGCGTAGTTGGCCTGCCCGGCACTGCCGGTGACCCCGACGACCGACGAGAACAGTGCGAAGTCGCTCAGCTCGCTGTCGGCCGTGAGCTCGTGGAGATGGACTGCGGCATCGGCCTTCGTACGGAGCACGGCGTCCAGCCGGTCCGGCGTCAGGCCCTCGACGGTTACGTCGTCGAGGACACCGGCCAGGTGGAAGACGGCCCCCAGGGGGCGGTCGGCGGGGATCGATTCCAGGGCCCCGGCCAGCTCCTGGCGCGAGGAGGCATCCACGGCGGCGAACCGCACCTCGGCCCCGGATTCGGCAAGCTCACGGGCCAACTCGCTAGCACCCTGGGCGTGTTCGCCGCTCCGGCTCACCAGCAGTAGATGCCGGGCTCCGTGCCGTTCCACGAGATGCCGGGCCAGCAGCCGGCCGAGCCCACCGGTCCCGCCGGTGATCAGGACCGTGTGGTGGCCGTAGTCGCGTGGTTCCGGGGCGGCAGTGACGCCACCAGGGGCGACCCGGGGTGCGAAGAGACCGCCACCGCGCAGGGCGAGTTGTGGTTCCTCGTGGGTCGCGGAGGCCAGGAGGTCCAGATCCGGGGCGTCCCCGTCGACGTCCGCCAGCGCGAATCGTCCCGGGTGCTCCGACTGCGCCGACCGTACGAGCCCCCAGGCGGCGGCCGACCAGGGATCGGGTACGGCGTCGCCCTCCGCCACGGCCTGCGCGCCACGCGTCAGGAGCAGGAGCCGGGCGTCCGCGAAGCGGTCCTGGTCCAGCCATTCCCGGATCACCGCGAGGGCGTGCCCGGCGGCCGGGCGGCCCTGCGGAACGGACACGGCGACGGCATCCGGGACGGGGGTGCCGGGCGCGAGGTCCGCGAGCGCGTCGACGTGCACGGCGTGTGTGCGCGGAGCCGGCCGGCGCGGGACGGCTACCCAGTCGATGCGGTGCGGCACCGGACCGGGAGGAGCGCCGAGCGCGGCGGCGTCGACCGGGAGCAGGGTGAGCGCGTCGGCGGTGAGTACGGCGTTGCCGGCCGGGTCGGTGACCGTGAGCCGGCCGGACGACCAACGGGCGCGCAGAGCGGTGGCGCCGGTCGCGAAGAGTTCGACGCCCGACCAGGCGAAGGGGACGGGCAGCGCGCCGTTCTCGCGCACCTCCTCCCGGCCGACGAGCGGGTGCAGCGCCGCATCGAGCAGGGCTGGGTGGACCGGGAACTCCGCCGCCTGCTCGCGCAGTTCGTCCGGGAGCGCGATCTCCGCGAAGAGGTCGTCGCCGTGGCTCCACGCCGCCCGGACGGCACGGAACGCGGGCCCGTACTCGTACCCCAGCCGGTCGAGCCGTTCGTACAGCGCCTCCACGTCGAGCGCGTCGGCGTGCTCGGGCGGCCAGAGGGTGTCCGGTGCGGGGGGAGCGGCGGCGGAGGGGGACAGCGTGCCCGTGGCGTGCCGGGTCCAGTCGGCCGCCGGGTCCGGCCGGGTGTGGATGCTGAGCGTGCGGTGTCCGCCGGTGTCGGGAGGGCCGACGGCCAGCTGGAGCGAGAGCGGGTCATCGGCGGGCAGCACGAGCGGGGCTTCAAGCGTCAGCTCGGCCACCCTCGGCGCGTCCACGGCCTCACCGGCGGCGAGCGCCAGATCCACGAAGGCCATACCCGGAAGCAGGGTGTGGCCCAGGATCTCGTGGTCCGCGAGCCAGGGGTGCGCGTTCCGGGACAGTCGGCCGGTGAACACCCGGCCACCCTGCTCGGCCAGCTCGCCCGAGGCCCCGAGGAAGGGGTGCTCGGCGGCCACGAGGCCCAGCGACTCCGGACCGGCCGTGACCCGGCTCGGCACCCGCCAGTAGCGGGTGGTGCGGAAGGGGTAGGTGGGGAGGTCGGTGTGTCCGCGTCCGCCCAGGTTCAGCGGGGCGCCGTGGGCATGGGTGGTGGCTAGGGCGGTGCGGTAGGTGCGGTCTTCGGGGTGGTTCTTGCGCAGGAGCGGGGTGGCGCCGGGTGTGTGGGTGGTGAGAGAGGCGTCGGGGCCGAGTTCGAGGTAGGTGGTGACGCTCTTGCCGCCCAGGGTGGTGATGTTGTCGTGGTGGCGGACGGTGTTGCGTATCTGCTCCGCCCAGTGGTCGGGGGTGGTCGGGTCCCCGGCCGTGATCAGCGGTGTGCGGGGTGGGTGGTACGTGACGGACCGGGCCACTTCCCGGAACGCGTCGAGGATGGGGTCCATGTGGTGGGAGTGGAAAGCGTGGCTGACGGTGAGCGGGTGGACGCGGTGCCCCTGCTCCTTCAACGTCTGCGCGGTGTGACGGACGGCGTCAGCATCACCTGAAATCACTAGGGATGTCGGGCTGTTCACGGCGGCCAGGGCCACGTGCTCGTTGAGGTACGGCCGTATCCGGTCCTCGGTTGCCTCGGCGGCGGTCATGGCTCCGCCTGCCGGTGCGGACTGCATGAGCCGGGCGCGGGCGGTGATGAGGAGTGCGGCGTCGGGCAGGGTGAGGATGCCTGCGACGTGGGCGGCGGTGAGCTCGCCGATCGAGTGCCCGGTGACGTAGTCGGGGGTGACGCCGTGGTGCGCGAGGAGTCGGTGGAGGGCCGTCTCCAGGGCGAACAAGGCCGGTTGGGTGTAGCGGGTCTCGTGGAGGAGCGCGGCGTTCCCGGTGCCGGCAGGGGCGAACATGACGTCCCGGAGAGGTCGTTCGAGGTGCGGGTCGAGCGCGTCGAAGACCTCGTCGAGCGCGGACGCGAACGCGGGATGAGTGGTGTACAGCTCGCGCCCCATCCCGGCGCGCTGGCTGCCCTGCCCGGTGAACAGGTACGCGATACGGGGCGTGGGCGCGGCGGTACCCCGTACGAGCGCCGGGTGCTCCGCACCGGCCGCCAGCGCGGCCAGCGCATCGAGTGTTTGCTCGCGGTTGTCCGCCAGCACGACCCCACGGTGGTCCAGAGAGGCCCGCCCTCGGTGCAACGACGAAGCGAACCGGCCGAGTTCGGTCTCCGGGTGCTCCTCGACGTACGCCCGCAGCCGCGCGCCCTGCTCCCGCAGCGCGTCGGGGTCCTGGGCGGACAGCGGCCACAACGCGACGGGGTCGTCCTCGGCCTCGGGCTCCTGCGGGGCCTGGGCCTGCTCCAGGATGACGTGGGCGTTCGTCCCGCTGATGCCGAAGGAGGACACCGCCGCGCGGCGCGGCCGGTCACGCTCCGGCCAGGGTGTGTCCTCGACCAGCAGGCGCACGGCCCCCGACGCCCAGTCCACATGGGGCGAAGGCTCGTCCACGTGCAGGGTGCGGGGCAGTACGCCGTGGCGCATCGCCTCGACCATCTTGATGATGCCGCCCACCCCGGCGGCCGCCTGGGCGTGGCCGATGTTCGACTTCAACGAGCCCAGGAGCAGCGGCTCTTCGGCCGGGCGGCCCTGCCCGTACGTGGCCAGCAGCGCATCGGCCTCGATGGGGTCGCCGAGCCGTGTCCCGGTCCCGTGCGCCTCCATGGCGTCCACGTCCGCCGCCTCCAGGCCCGCCCGGGTCAGGGCTTGGCGGATGACACGTTCCTGCGAGGGGCCGTTGGGCGCGGTGAGGCCGTTGCTCGCACCGTCCTGGTTGACCGCCGAGCCCCGTACCACCGCGAGCACCCGGTGACCGTTGCGCCGGGCGTCCGACAAACGCTCCACCAGCAGCAGCCCCACCCCCTCGGCCCACGCCGTCCCGTCGGCCGACGCGGCGAACGCCTTGCACCGCGCGTCCGCCGAGAGTCCGCGCTGTCGGCTGAATTCCAGGAACATGCCGGGCGTCGGCATCACCGTGACCCCGCCCGCGAGCGCGAGGTCGCACTCGCCCTGCCGCAGCGCCTGGGCCGCCAGATGCAGCGCCACCAGGGACGAGGAGCAGGCCGTGTCCACGGTCACCGCCGGGCCTTCGAGGCCGAAGGTGTACGCGACCCGGCCCGAGGCGACACTCGCCGTGCTGCCGGTGAGGAGGTAGCCGTCCAGCCCCTCGGCCGGTTCGTCCAGGCGGGGCCCGTAGTCCTGGGCGGTCGCGCCGACGAACACCCCGGCCGCGCGGCCGCGCAGGCTGTCCGGGGCGATTCCGGCCCGCTCGAACGCCTCCCACGCCGTCGTGAGCAGCAGCCGCTGCTGCGGGTCCATCGCCGCCGCCTCACGCGGGCTGATCCCGAACAGACCGGCGTCGAACTCCCCGGCCCCGTAAAGGAATCCGCCCTCGCGCACATAGGCGGTGCCGGGCCGGTCCGGGTCGGGATCGTAGAGTGCGTCCAGGTCCCAGCCCCGGTCCGTGGGGAACGGCCCGATGGCGTCCGTGCCCTCCGACACGACCCGCCACAGGTCCTCCGGCGACGCCACCCCGCCGGGGTAGCGGCACGCCATGCCGACGATGGCGATCGGCTCGTCCGCGTGGACGGCGGATGCGCCCGGCCGCGCCTGTGCGGTGCTGTCCGAGGGCCCGTCGAGCCGGTCGCGCAGCAGGCGGACCACGGCCTCGGGCGTGGGGTGGTGGTAGACGAGCGCCGACGGCAGGGAGAGCCCGGTCGCCGTCTGGAGGCGGTCGCGCAGCTCGACCCCTGCCAGCGAGTCGAAGCCCAGGTCCTTGAACGCGTGGCCCGGATCGACCGCATCGCCGGTGATGTGACCGAGCACGATCGCGACCTGCGTCCGGACCAGGTCGAGCAGGTCCGCGTCGGGCTTCGCGGCGGGCGGTGCGTCCACGCGAGGAGCCGCCTGTGCCGGTACGGGCGCCTCCGGTGCCTCCGACGGACCGTCCAGCCAGTGGCGCTCGCGCTGGAAGGCGTAGGTCGGCAGCGGTACGGGCCTGCCGCCCCGCTCCGCAAGCGCGCCGGCCCACTCCACCCGGGCGCCCCGGGTCTGCGCCCCGGCCAGCGCGGTGAGCAGGGTCTCCGGCTCGGGCCGGCCGCGCCGCAGCACGGAGAGCGGCGCGGGATCGCCGTCGCTCAGGGTCTCCCGGGCCATAGCCGTGAGGACGGCGTCCGGGCCCAGTTCGACGAAGACGCGCACGCCGTCGTCGCGCAGGGCGCGCAGACCGTCGTGGAAGCGGACCGCGTCGCGGATGTGGCGGGTCCAGTAGTCCGGTGAGGCCAGCTCCTCCGGCGTCGCGATGCGGCCCGTGACGTTGGAGACGATGGGGATGCGCGGTGTTCCGTACGGGATGCCGGCGGCGATCCGGCGGAACGCGTCCAGTGCCGGGTCCATCAGCGGGGAGTGGAACGCATGGCTCACCTTGAGGCGACGGGTGCGGCGGCCTCGCGCGGCGAAGGCGTCCTTGATCCGCAGCACATCGGGCTCGTCCCCCGAGACGACCACCGCGCGGGGCCCGTTGACGGCCGCGAGGGAGACCCGGCCGGTCAGGAACGGAGCCACCTCCTCCTCGGTCGCCTCCAGCGCGGCCATGGCGCCGCCCGCCGGAAGCTCCTGCATCAGCCGGCCCCGGGCCGCGACCAGGCGCGCCGCGTCGGCGAGCGGGAGCACCCCGGAGACATGGGCGGCCGTCAGCTCGCCGATCGAGTGCCCGGCCAGCCGGTCCGGGCGCAGGCCCAGATGCTCCACCAGCCGGAACAGCGCCGTCTCCACGGCGAACAGCGCGGGCTGGGTGTACCGCGTCTCGTCCAGCGCGGCCGCCCCGTCCGGAGCGAGGACGAGTTCGGCGAGCGGACGGTCCAGGTGCGGCGCGAAGGCCGCGCACACCTGGTCGAAGGCCGCCGCGTACTCCGGGAAGCCGGCGTACAGCTCGCGCCCCATCCCGGCGCGCTGGCTGCCCTGGCCGGTGAACAGGAACGCGGTGAGCGGGGGGTGCGCCTCCGCCCTGCCCCGTACGAGCGCCGGGTCGTCCCGGCCGTCGGCGAGCGCGTCGAGCGCGCGCAGCAGCCCGTCCCGGTCCGCCGCGACCGCGACGGCCCGCTCGGCGAAGAGCGTACGGGTGGCGGCGAGGGAGTACGCGGTGTCGAGCGGCGAGGCCGCCGCGGCACCGGCGAGGTGATCGCGGAGCCGGGCGGCCTGCCCGCGCAGGGCCCCGCCGTCACGGGCACTGAGCAGCCAGGGCACCGGACGCGAATCGGGGCCGTCGACCGCAGGAGCCTCCGCCCCGGCCCCCGCCTCTCCCACGACCACATGGCAGTTCGTCCCGCCCATCCCGAACGAGCTGACCCCCGCGATCAGCGGCAGCTCCTCGGACGGCCACGGCCCCTCCTCCGTCCGGACCCGCAGGCCCAGCTCCGTCAAGGGGATCGCCGGGTTGGGGCGTTCGAAGTTGAGGCTGGCGGGGAGCCTGCGCCGGGACACGGACAGGGCGGCCTTCAGCAGGCCCACCAGGCCGGCCGCGCCCTCCAGATGGCCGACGTTCGTCTTCGCCGAGCCGACCAGGAGCGGGGCATCCGACGGCCGGTCCGTGCCGAGGGCGGCGCCCAGCGCGGCGGCCTCGACCGGGTCGCCCACGGGCGTACCCGTGCCGTGCAGTTCGACGTACTGGACCGCGTCGGGCGTGACACCGGCGCGCGCGTACGCCTCGCGGAGCACCGCCTCCTGCGCGGCCCGGTCCGGGACCGTCAGACCCTCGGAGGCGCCGTCGTTGTTGACCGCGCTGCCCAGGATCACGCAATGCACCCGGTCGCCGTCCGCGCGGGCCCGGTCCAGGGGCTTGAGCACGACGGCGACGCCGCCCTCGCCGCGTACGTAGCCGTTGGCCCGGGCGTCGAACGTGAAGCAGCGCCCGTCCGGAGACAGGGCGCCGAACTTCGCGCTGTCCGCGCTGCTGCCGGGGGAGAGGATGAGGTTGGCGCCGCCGACGATCGCGAGGTCGGACTCCCCGGCGCGCAGGCTCTCGCAGGCCAGGTGGACCGCGACGAGCGACGAGGACTGCGCCGAGTCCACGGTCAGACTCGGACCGGTCAGGCCGAGGACGTACGACAGCCGGTTGGCGAGGATGCCCCGGTGCAGCCCGGTCACGGAGTAGCGGTCGGCGCCCGCCTCCCCGCGGCGGTGGTGGAGCGCCGCGTAGTCGTCCCAGATGGCACCGGCGTAGACGGCGGTCCGGCTGCCGGCCAGTGTGCCGGGGACGATGCCCGCCTCCTCCAGGGCCTCCCAGCCCAGTTCGAGGAGCAGCCGCTGCTGAGGGTCCATCGCGGCCGCTTCGCGGGGCGGGACGGAGAAGAAGCCGGCGTCGAACCGGTCCACCTCGTCGAGGAAGCCTCCCCGGGCCGGGGGACCGGCCGGACGACGGTTTGCCGGTGCCTCCCCGACGGCGTCCCCGCCCCGGCTGAGCAGGTCCCAGAACGCGGCGGGATCGGATGCCCCGGGGAGGCGGCAGGCGAGACCGATGACGGCGATTGGTGCGGAGTGGGCGCTACGCATGATCTGTGACGTACTCCCTCGTCGCGGACGACCCGGCGGAGCCACCACCCTCACCGGCCGCGCTAACGGCGGCCTTTGCGCGTTCTAAAACGCCCCGGGCCCAACCGCGTGCAGCCCGCGCCGCAGCGCGGTCAGGTGCTCCAGCGCGACGCGGTGCGGCTCGTCGCCATCCGTCCCGTCGGGGCTGTCCGCCCAGCCGCCGAACGCGTGGTACGCGCCCGGGAAGTTGTGCACCTCCACCGGCACCCCGGCCCGCGCCAGCCGGAGCCCGTACAGCAGGCCCTCGTCGCGCAGCGGATCGAGCCCCGCCGTCGAGATGTACGCCGGGGGCAGGCCGCCCAGGTCCGTCACGCGCGCCGGCGAGGCGTGCGCGGGGACCGCGGCCCTGCCACCCAGATACAGCTCCCAGCTCTCCTGCGCCAGGCGCCGGTTCCAGATGGGGGTGTCCGTGAACGCGGCCATCGAGTCCGTGTCCAGCCGGTCGTCCAGCACCGGGGTGCTCAGATGCTGGAAGACGAGGGCAGGGCCGCCCCGGTCCCGGGCCAGCAGAGTCAGACCGGCGGCCAGACAGCCCCCGGAACTGGCCCCCGCCACCGCCAGCCGGCCCGGGGCCGCGCCGATCTCCGCCGCGTTCCCGGCCGTCCACTCCAGCGCGGCCCAGCAGTCGTCGAGCCCCGCCGGAAACGGGTCCTCCGGCGCCAGCCGGTACGACACCGCCACGACCACCGCCGAGGCGAACACCGCCGCCTGGGCGGCCGAGTGGTGCACCGCGTCCACATTGCCGAGGACGAAGCCCCCGCCGTGGATCCACAGCACGGCGGGCAGTCCGGCCCCCGCCCCGGCCGGGCGGTAGATCCGCACCCGCACCCGCGGCGCCCCCGGCGCCCCCGGAATCCAGCGTTCCGACACCTCGGCCCCCGGCACGGGCGGGAGTTCGCCCAGCGGCCGGGGGCCCGCACGGTGGTCGGCGACCGCGTCGGCCAGCCGTCCCGTCACCGGCATGATCAGCCCTCCAGAGCGATGGCCTGCGAGGGGCAGAGCGCCACGGTGTCCCGCAGCCTCGCCTCCTCCGCCGGACCGTCCACCCGGTCCTCCAGGACCACGACCGTGCCCTCGTCGGACTGGTCGAAGCGGTCGGGGGCGGACAGGACGCACTGCCCCGCGCCCAGACACCGCTGTGTATCGGCCTTGATGTGCATGGCTTCCGGTTCCCTTCTGATCACCCACCCGGCGGCAGGCGTGCTCACCAGGTGACGGGCAGGCGCCAGATGCCCTGGACCCCGCCCGGTTCCTTGACCGGCAGCTGCCCCGAGGGTTCGGCGAGGCGCAGCCCCGGCAGCCGGCGGAAGAGTGTGGACAGCGCGATCTCCATCTCGGCGCGGGCGAGGTTCTGCCCGATGCATTGGTGCACGCCGTGTCCGAAGGAGATGTGGTGGCGCGCGCCGCGTCCGACGTCGAAGGCGTCGGCGGCCGGGAACGCCTCGTCGTCCCGGTTGGCCGAGGAGATGACGACGATCACCCCGTCACCCGCCTTGACCCGGTGCCCGCCCAGCTCCGTGTCGACCGTCGCGAACCGGGCCACCCCGTCGGCGATCGCCATGTATCGCAGCAGCTCCTCCACTGCGCCCGGCAGCAGCGACTCGTCGGCACGCAGGGCCGCAAGCTGCTCCGGATTCTCCAGCAGGGTCAGCACACCGAGCGCGATGGCGCTCGCGGTGGTCTCGTGCCCGGCGACCAGGAGCAGCAGCGCGATGTCGACCAGGTCGCGCCGGGTCAGCGCGCCCGTGGACAGCTGCTCGGCGATCAGGGTGTCCAGCAGGCCGTCGCCGGGATCCTGCTCCTTGCGCCGGATCAGCCCGTCGAGATACGAAGCGAGTTGCGTGAAGGCGTCGGCGCTGTCCTCCAGGCTCGTCGTCCCCGTCACCACCCGCCGCGACTGCTGCTCGAAGAAGGCGTGGTCGGTGTACGGGACGCCGAGCAGTTCGCAGATCACCACGGACGGGACCGGCAGCGCGAAGTCCGGTACCAGGTCGGCGGCCGGACCCTTGGCCTCGATCGCGTCGATCAGTTCGTCGACCAGCCGCTGGATGCCGGGCCGCAGCGCCTGCACCTTGCGGACGGTGAAGTTGGTGAGCAGCATGCGCCGCTGCGCGGTGTGCTCCGGCGGGTCCATGCCGATGAAGTTCCGCACCTTGCGGGCCGACTCGAAGCGCGGGGCGGTGGCCGGATAGTGCGGATGGACCCGGTCCGAGGAGTACGTGGCCGCGTCGAGCAGGACCTGACGCGCCTCCGCGTGCCCGCTCACCGCCCACACCCGGCGCCCGTTGTACAGCTCCACCAGGGACACGGGCCCCTGCTCGCGGTACGCGTCGTAGCCGGCGGGCGGCTGGTAGGGGCAGCCACGGGCCTGCGGATAGGCGGGCAGTTCGCGCGCGTGGTCGGTCGTTGAGGTGCTGGTCTCGGTCATTCCCCGGCCTCCAGGACGGTGAGCGGGACGATGGGGGACGCCGGTGCGGCCTTCTCCGGGGCCGCCGGAGTCCTCGGACGTGGTGCGCTGAACAGCCGTACGGCAGGAGCCTCGACCCAGCTGTACAGGGCGAGGGCGAGCGCCAGGGCGGTCAGCAGGGCGGCGAGCAGCAGCCCGGCCGCCGCGGCACCGGACAGGTTCTCGCCGGCCACGAGCCACTTGTGGCCGTACGCCACCACCAGCCCGTGCACCATGTAGAACGCGAACGACAGCTCCCCGAGCCGCACCAGCACCCGCCCCCGGAACGGCGAAGCGGTCCGCCGGACATCGGCCTGCGCGGCGGCGACCACGAGCGGCACCAGCCACAGGGCGCCGGTGCCGGCCACCCCGTACAGATAGGGCACCGAGGAGTTGAGTACGTAACCGCCGACGGCGATCACGGCGGCGGGCAGCAGTCCGGTCCGGGGCAGGGCGCCGGTCAGCACCAGCCGCGCCGCCACCATGCCGAGGACGAACTCGATCGCCCGCACCGGCGGGAAGAAGTAGACGGACCAGATCTGCTCGAAGGACAGCGAGCCGTCGGCGATGAAGGGCAGCGGGGTCCCGCCCACCGCCCAGCCGCTGACGGCGGGCACCAGGACGGTGAGGGCGGCGAGGACACCGGCGAGCGTCCACAGCCGACGGGCGGAGAGCCGTTCCAGGAAGGGCAGCAGGAAGGGGAAGGCGAGGTAGAAGAACAGCTCGCACGACAGCGACCAGCTGACGGCGTTCATCGTGTTGGGGACCTGGATCTCCGGTATCCACGCCTGGACGAGGAAGAGGTTGGCCAGGACGCCCTTCGTCGTGAACACCTCGGAGGCCGCCGCCATCAGCACGGCCGCGACGGCGAACGTGACCAGGTGGTTGGGGAAGATCTTCACCAGTCTGCGCCGCCATACCCTGGGCGCGCCCTCGGCGGGCCGCGCCGACCAGGTGAGGACGAAGCCGCTGAGCACGAAGAAGAACGTCACCCCGTAGAAACCGGCGTTGGCGAAACAGTCGCTCAGTGTGTCGCCGAGGCCGCCGCCGATGAACCTGGTCTGGAACGTGGTGTGGAAGGCGAAGACCAGCAGGGCAGCCAGGAAGCGCATCCCGGTGAGGGACGGCAGCCTCGCGGCCCGCGGCCGGTCCGGGGCGGTCGGGGAGGAAGCGGTGGGTGGGACGGGTGAGCCTGGCATGGCTGATGACCTCCGGCTTGTCCGAAACTGGCCCGTCGAGGCTCGCAGTCATGTGTTGGCCGGTTCTAAAGCCGCTCTTCGGCCGTACGCACACGCCGCGGCACCGCCTCCAGCAGGGCGCGTGTGTACGGATGCGCCGGCTCGGTGAAGACCTGCTCCACCGGTCCGGACTCCACGATGCGGCCGTCCTTCATCACCAGCACCCGTGCACACACCTCCCGTACGACCGCCAGATCGTGCGAGATGAAGAGCGTCGCCAGCCCGAGCTCCTCCTGCAACGACCTCAGCAGGTCCAGGACTTGGGCCTGTACGGACACATCGAGGGCCGACACCGGCTCGTCGCACACCAGCAGCCGGGGCGCGGGCGCCAGAGCCCGCGCGATGGCGACCCGCTGACGCTGCCCACCCGACAGCGCGAGCGGGCGGCGCTCCACGTGCTCGGCGGTGAGGCCCACCTGCTCCAGCAGACGTACGGTGCGCTCCCGGCGCTCCGCGCGCGCCACCCCGGACGTGGCGAGGGCCTCCCCCACGATCCGGGCCACCCTCCACCGCGGGTCGAAGGCGCTGAGCGGGTCCTGCGGCACGAGCTGCACGGTGTGCCGCCGCTCCCGCCGGTCCCGCTCGCGCAAGGCGCTCCACGGCGCCCCGCCCAGCTCCACCTTTCCGCCGTCCGGCGCGGCCAGCCCCAGCACCATCCGGGCCAGCGTCGACTTGCCCGAACCCGACTCACCGACCAGGCCCACCGCCTCGCCCGGCCGCACGGTGAACGACACCGCGTCCACCGCCGTCCTGCGGCTGCCCCGGGCCCCCTTGAACACCTTGCCGACCCCGGACACGGCGAGCAGCGGCCCGCCGCCGTCGTCCGGGGCCGCCGCCGAAGGCGCACGGCGCGGGCCGCTTCCCGGGATCGCCGCCAACAGCCCCTTGGTGTAAGGGTGTTCCGGTGCGTCCAGCACCCGGGTGGCCACCCCGGACTCCACGATCCGGCCGTCCTTCATCACCGCGACCTCGTCCGCCAGCGCCTCCACGACCGCCAGGTCGTGGCTGATGAGCAGCAGCCCGGTGCCGCTCTCCTTCAGCTCGCCCAGGAGTTCCAGGACGCGCGACTGGACCGAGGCGTCGAGGGCGGTCGTCGGCTCGTCCGCGATCAGCACACCGGGCTCGGCGGCGATGGCCGAGGCGATCAGCGCCCGCTGCCGCAGCCCGCCGGACAGCTGATGGACGTAGGCGCGCGCCCGTTCCGCCGGCTCGGGCACCCCGACCCGCTCCAACAGGGCGAGGACCCGCGCCCCGGCCTCCCGGCGCGGGACCACGCGGTGGACGAGCAGGGGCTCCGCGATCTCCTTGCCGACGGGCCGCAGGGGGTCCAGCGCCACCAGGGCGTCCTGGGCGACGAGGCCGACGCGCCGGCCCCGGACCGCACGCCACTCGCGCGGCCCGAAGTCCCGCGCCTCACGGTCCGCGACGCGCAGCCGGTCCGCCGTGACCCGGGCGGTCGGGCCCGCGAGGCCGAGCAGGGAGCGGGCGAGCGCGCTCTTACCGGAGCCCGACTCGCCGACGACCGCCAGGCACCGCCCGGCGGCGAGCGAGAACGCCGCGTCCCGCACCGCGTGCACCTCGCCGGGTCCGGAGCCGAAGCGCACGTTCAGCCCGGCGACCTCCAGCAGCGGGGCCCCGGTCGATGGGGTCGTCGTCATGAGGCGGCCCGTCCTTCCGCTCGTGCCTGTGCGTGCCGGCCCACGACGGTGACCGCGACGACGGTGGAGACCAGCAGGAGGCCCGGGAACAGTGCGATCCACCACGCCTGGTCGAGGAATCCCTGGCCCTCCGTGAGCATCGCCCCCCACTCGGGCGTCGGCGGCTGCGCCCCGAGACCGAGGTAACTCAGCGCCGCACCCGTCGAGATGGACGCCCCGAGCGTGACCGTCGCCAGCACCAGGAGCGGCCCCAGCGTGTTCGGCAGCACATGGCGGAGCACGATCAGCCGACGCGGTACGCCCAGGGCGACGGCGGACTCCACATAGCCGGACCGGCGCACCACCAGAGCCTGCGCCCGCACCACCCGGGCGAACCCGGGCGCCGTCCCCACCGCCACGGCGATCGTGGTGCCCAGGACCCCCTTGCCGGCGATGAGTACCACCATCAGGGCCAGCAGCATCCCGGGCAGCGCCAGCAGCGCGTCGGCGGTCCGCATCAGCACCGCGTCACCGAACCGCCCGGACAGCGCGGCGGCCAGCCCCCACACCACGGCGAGCCCCACCCCAGCACCCGTCGCGGCCGCTCCGATGGCCAGCGAGTAGCGGGTGCCGTGCACCACCCGGGCGAAGACGTCCCGGCCCAGCTGGTCCGTGCCGAACCAGTGCGTCCCGCCCGGTGCCTGGAGCGCGTGCACCGGGTCGGTGTCGGTCGGGCTTGCGTGGGCGAGGAGCGAGGGCGCCAGCGCGGCGAGCAGGATCAGCCCCAGCAGCACGGCGGCGGCGAGCACCCCCGGCCGCACCCGGCCCCGGCGGGCCCCGCGGACCGCCGCGACCGGTGCCCCGGCCC
This sequence comes from Streptomyces sp. NPDC041814, assembly GCF_055590565.1. Lineage (NCBI taxonomy): Bacteria > Bacillati > Actinomycetota > Actinomycetes > Kitasatosporales > Streptomycetaceae > Streptomyces > Streptomyces sp. NPDC041814. The sequence goes on from NZ_JBVJAM010000002.1 coordinate 26,425, forward strand.
GTACGGCCTGTTCGGCGCTCACGCGGCGGCCACCCCCGTACCCCTGCGCAGCCGGGGGTCCACTACCGCGTACAGCAGCTCCACCACCGCGCCGACCAGCACGAACACCACGGCCGACAGGGCCACCACGCCCTGCACCACCGGCAGGTCGCGGTCGCTCACCGCCTGGAGGGTGATCCGGCCGATGCCCGAGCGCGCGAACACGTTCTCCACCACCACAGCACCACCCAGCAGCGTCCCGGTGAACCAGCCCGCGAGGGTGAGCGCCGGCAGCGCGGCGTGGCGCAGCGCGTGGCGCGAGCGCACGGTGTGCTCGGCCAGTCCGCGTGAGCGCGCGGTCAGGCTGAACGGCTGTTCCAGTGCCCCGAGCAGCCCTTCCCTCATGACCTGTGTGAGCACCGCCGCGATCGGCAGTGCCAGCGTGATCACCGGCAGTACCAGCGAGCGGGCGTCGCCGCTGTCGGAGACCGGCAGCCAGCCGAGCCGGAACGAGAACACCGTCAGCAGCATGATCCCGAGCCAGAACGACGGCGTGGACACCACCAGCAGCTCCACCGCCGATGACACCCGGCGCGGCCACCGGGAACGCCCCGACGTCAGAACGGTCACGGTCGCCGCCAGCACCACCGCGACGAGCGAGGACCACAGCGCGAGCTGCGCGGTCGGCCCGATCTGGTCCGCCAGCAGCGAGGAGACCGGCTGCTGCAACTGGTAGGAGTCGCCCAGCTCCCCGGTGGCCAGCTGCTTGAGATACACGCCGTACTGGACGAGCGGGGGCCGGTCGAGGCCGTAGTGGTGGCGGATCTCCTCGCGCTGCTCCGCGCCGACCAGGGCGTTGGACCCGACGATCGCGCTGACCGGGTCGCCGGGAATCAGATGCAGGGCCAGGAAGGCGCACGTGGCGGCCCCCCAGACCACGAGGACGGCCGCCCCGGCCCGGGCCGTGACGGCCCGGACGGCGGCGGTTATGTGCGGGGGTGTCATCGGCCGGCCTCGACCCAGGCCGCGTAGAACTCCGGCCATGCCGACGAGGACAGCCGCAGCCCGTGCACCTCCTTGTTCACGCCGACGGACGCCTTCTGCACGTACGCGGGGACGACCGCCGCGTGGTCGATCGTCCACTTCTGCACCTTGGCGTAGTACGTGGCGCGTTCGTCCGGCGAGGTCGCGGCCTGTGCCTTCTTCAGCCACGCGTCGACCTGCGGGTCGGCGACCTTCGCGAAGTTGTGCCCGCCGCCCCCGGACGACTCGGTGGAGAGGAAGAAGCTGCTGAGGATGTCGCCGTCACCGCGCGCCCAGGAGGTCTCGACCACGTCGTAGCGCCCCTCGTCCAGCTGGGCGGAGACCGCCGTCGCGTCGGTCGAGGCGGCGAGCTTCAAGTAGATGCCGGCCTTCTTCAGGTCGCCCTGCGCGGCCTGCGAGAACACCGACGCCTTGCCGTAGACCGGGGCGGTGACGGTCAGCCGCTTGCCGTTCTTCGTCCGGTACCCCTCCCCGTCGCGGCCGGTCCAGCCCGCCTGGTCCAGGAGCCGGCCGGCGAGCGCCCGGTCATGGGGCCAGCTGTTCACCAGCGCGGGGTCGTAGCTGTGCGGAGTCGCGGGGGAGAGGGTGCTCCAGGCGCGCGTCCCGGTGCCCTGGAACACCGACTTCACCAGGGCGTCCAGATCGATGGACCGCTGGAACGCCTTGCGTACCCGCTCGTCCGAGAAGAGCGGGCTCCTGGTGTTCAGGTAGAAGGTGTCCACCGCGCCCGGTACGTCTTTGGTGACGACGTCGAGCCGGGCGTCGCGGCGTACGGCCGCGATCTGATTCGCCGGCAGCGCGGCCGCCGCGTCGACCTGCCCCGACGTCAGGGCGCCGACCCTGGTGGCGTCCTCGGTGAGAAAGCGGACGGTGAACGAGTCCAGCCGGGCGGGCCCGCTGTGACCGGCGTCCTTCGGGGCCCACGCATAGGCGGCGTTCCTGGTGTAACCGCGCTTCTGGCCCCTGGTGTAGGCACCGGCCCGGAAGGGCCCCGAGCCGACGGAATCGGTGCCCGCGCAGAGCTTGTCGGCGCCCGCCTTCAGGGAGGCGGGCGAGGCTATGCCGAGATAGGTGGTGCTGGCCGCCTGGAGGAAAGGCGCGTACGGCCGGCTGAAGCGGACCTCGACCTCGTACTTCCCCTTCACGGTGGTGCCCTGGTACGGGCCGAGCAGCCCGGCCGCGTACTGCGACTGGGTCGCTTTGGCGGTGATGTGGTCGAAGTTGGCCTTCACCGCGGCCGCGTCCAGGTGCTTCCCGTCGTGGAAGGTCACGTCGTCGCGCAGCTCGAAGGTGTACGTCCTGCCCCCCTCGGAGGTCTTCCACGACCTCGCCAGCCACGGTTCCAGCTCCCCGTCGGGGGTCTGGTAGACGAGCGAGTCGAAGACCGGGCGCTGGACGAACGCGGTGACGTCCTGCGCGCTGGTGTGCGGGTCCCAGCAGTCCGGCTCCTGCTGCGCCGCGTAGGTGAGGCTGCCGCCGCTGCGGGGCTTCGCCTGCCCGGCGGGCGAAGCCCCGTCGTCGGAACTGCACGCGGTGACGGAGGCGAGGAGCAGGACAGGCAACAGAGCGGCGGCTCTGCGGGATGTACGGCGCGGCTGGCGCGGGTGCATGGGGGACTCCGGGACGTGAAACGGGGTGAGGGGGGCCGGACGTACTGTCGCCAGACCGTCTAAAGCCGGGCTGAAACGTCCTTCGCCGAGCCGGGCGCGACCTCCTGGGCCGCGTGCGCCAGCAGCTCGAACGAGCGCAGCCGGTCCGCCTGGTCCGGCACCACGGTCAGCGCCATCAGCTCGTCGGCCCCCGTGCGGTCCACCAGGTCCGCCAGCTTGCCGCGCACGGTGTCCGGGGACCCGATGAGCTGACGCTCGGCCAGCTCCTCCAGGAACTGCAACTCCGGCTCGGCATAGGTGTACGCGGCGGCGTCCGGGGCCGAGGGGAACGCGTCGAAGCGGCGTACCGCACGCATCTTTATCTTGCCGAGCAGATAGGGGGCCGCGACCTCGCGTGCGGCCCGGTCGGTGCCGGCGACGGTGACCAGCGCGGAGATGAGGGTGCGCGGCCGGTCCAGGTATGGCGAGGGCCGGAAGGACTGCCGGTAGCGGTCCAGGGCATACCCGGTCGCGTGCGGGTTGATCTGGTGGGCGAAGGCGTACGGCATCCCCAGCGCTCCGGCGAGTTCGGCGCTGGCCGGGCTGGAGCCGAGCAGCCACAGGTCCGGCCGGCTGTCGGCGGCGGGCACGGCGGTGATGGGTGACGCGGGGTCACCGGGCGCGAAATAGCCGTTCAGTTCGACCACTTGGTCGGCGAAGTCGTCGGCGCCGCGCTCCGGTGCGCGGCGCAGGGCGCGGGCGGTGTGCGGGTCGGTGCCCGGCGCCCGGCCGAGCCCGAGGTCGACCCGGCCCGGGTGCAGGGCTTCCAGGGTGCCGAACTGCTCGGCGACGACGAGCGGCGCGTGGTTGGGCAGCAGGACGCCCCCGGAGCCGACGCGCAGCGTGGTCGTGGCGGCGGCCAGGCGTCCGGCGAGGATGCCGGGCGCCGAGGTGGCGAGGCTGGGGGTGCTGTGGTGCTCGGCCACCCAGTACCGCAGGTAGCCGAGTTCCTCGACGCGCGGGGCGAGGGCGACGGTGTCGCGCAGGGCCTGGGTCGCGGAACCGCCCTCGAAGACGGGCACCACGTCGAGCACGGACAGGGGAATGCCGGTGGGACGGCTCATGAAGACCTCCGGGAGGAGCGCGCCGCCGGGCGGTGACCCGGCGGCGCGGAACGGGGCGGATGTGCGGGTACGTGGGCGGGTGACCGGGTGGCTCAGGCGTGCCCGGTGACGGGCTCCGAGCCGGCCGCTGTCTCCTCCGGCGCCTCGGGGGCGGCCGGTTCGGACTTGGGCTTCCCGGGCAGCAGCAGCCCCGCGGCGAAGACCACGACGGCCGCGGCCACCGGCCACCAGAAGGCGTTGGAGAAGGAGTCGGCGGTGGGGGCCGCGTGGGAGCCGCCGCCCTGGAGGATGAGGGCGACGACGGCGATGCCGAGGGAGGCCCCGATCTGGTTGAGGATGAAGACCGCGCCCGTGGCACCGGCGACCGACTCCCCCGGGACCGTCTTGTAGACCGAACCCATCGTGGGCGCGCCCACCAGGCCCATACCGAAGCCCGCGGCGAACTGCGCGGCGGTCAGGGCGATCTGGGAGGTGCCGGAGCCCGAGCCGGTGAAGACCAGCGCGCCGGCGCCGATCAGCAGCGCACCGGTCGGCACCAGCCGCCGGGCACCCACCTTGTCCGCGAGGTTGCCCGCGATCGGCATCCCGATGAGCGTGCCGAGACCCAGTGGGGCCAGCAGCAGTCCGGATTCCAGGACGGTGTGACCGTGCACCTGCTGGTAGTACAGCGGCAGCAGGAACAGCAGCGAGAACAGCCCGCCGCCGAGCAGGAACATCGTGGTCACACTGGCGCTGAAGCCCTTGCTGCCGAACAGCCGGAGGTCCAGTAGCGGCGTCACCGAGGCGCGCAGCGCGTGCACGGTGTACGCGACGAACAGAGCGACGCCCACCGCGAGCCCGGTGATCACCTTCGTACTGCCGAAGCCGTCGCCGCCCGCCTGGGACAGCGCGAACACGATCGCGGCGAAACCGGGGGAGAGCAGCGCGACGCCCAGTGCGTCGAACGGGACGGGGTCGCCGCTCGGCGGCGGGTCGGCCGGCAGCACCCGGACCGCCAGGACGATCGCGGCCAGCGCGAAGGGGATGTTGACCAGGAACATCCACTCCCAGGAGAAGTTGTCCAGCAGTAGCCCGCCGACCACCGGGCCGATCACCGGGCCCAGCGTGATCGGTACGGAGACCAGGCCCATGACCCGGCCGATCCTGGCGGGTCCCGCGGCGCCCGCCACCACGGTCATCATGATCGGGTCGACCATGCCGCCGCCGAAGCCCTGGACGATGCGGAAGGCGATCAGACTCTCCGCGTTCCAGGCGAAGGCGCAGAGCGTCGAGCCGATCAGGAACACCGAGAGGCCGAGCAGCCACATGCGCTTCGCGCCGAACCGGACCACGGCCCAGCCGGCCAGCGGAATCGCCAGCGCGACCGCGAGCAGATAGCCGGTGGTGACCCACTCGATGGTGGCCAGCGTCGCGTGGAACTCACCGCCCAGCGTGCTGATCCCGACATTGACGATCGTCGCGTCCAGGTACGACATCATCCCGCCGAGCACCATGACGCCGACGAGCGTGAGCAGAGCGGCATCGAGCCGGGCAGGCCCGCTCTCGGCCGCCTTTGTTTCAGACACGGCAACTCCTTTGAACCACTCTACCCAGAAAATTTAACTGGGTAGTTAAAACAGGTGGCTGGCACGGTAGCATGGGCTCATGAGCGTTGGCGAGAACGAAGAGACGGCCGGGCGCCCCGCGGACCGGGGGCGCCTCGACAAGCGGCGGGCGATCGTGGAGGCGGCCCTGCGGGTCTTCGCGCAGGTCGGCTATGCCCAGGCGAGCCTGGACGTGATCGCTGCCGAGGCCGGGGTGTCCAAGCCGACGATCTACAACCACCTGGGCTCGAAGGAGAAGCTCTTCCGGTACGTCATGACGGAGACGGCCGCCCGGTCCAACGCCAAGACCCTCGACGTCCTCACCGCCTTCCCCGCCGACCCGGACCAGCTCCGCCCCGGCCTGGAGGACCTGGCCACCAAGCTCGTCGACTGCTACTGCGACGAGCAGTCGGAGGCCGTGCGCCGGCTGCTGTACGCGGAGGCCGTGCGCTTCCCGGACCTCTTCGACGCGGTACGGGCCAGCGGGCCCAACCAGTTCACCGAGGCGCTCGCGGGCCGCCTCGCCCGGCTGGCCAACGCCGGGCACCTGCGGGTCGAGGACCCGGTCAGGGCGGCCAACCAGTTCATCGCGCTGGTCTACGAAGAGCTGCCGGGAATGAGCGCGCTCGGCACCCGCCCGCTCGACCCGGCGGAGGTCGCCGAGGTCGTCACAGCGGGCGTCGACACCTTCCTGCGCGCCTTCGGCACGGACCCGGGAGCCCCCGGCGCGTCCGGCCACGCGGCGTCCGGGGCCCCCGGCGTCAGCGGCTGAGCCGCCCGTACGCCCCCCGGAAGAACAGCAGCGGGTCGCCGTCCTCGACCGCGTCCAGCCGGTGCACCCGGGCGACCACGATCACATGGTCGCCCGCCGGGTGCTCCGCCTCGATGGAGCACTCCAGCCAGGCCAGCGCGCCTTCGAGCACCGGCGCCCCGTCCGGCGACCGGCCCCACGGCATCCCGTGGAACTTGTCCCCGCCGGTCACCGCGAGCCGGGACGCGGCCTCGCGCTGCCCGACGCCCAGAATGCTGATGCCCAGCAGGCCGCCGGCCCGGATGCGCGGCCAGCTGGTGCTGGTCTCCGCCACACAGAACGAGACCAGCGGCGGATCGAGGGACACCGAACAGAAGGAGTTCGCCGCCAGCCCCGACCGCACACCGGTCGCCGGGTCCTGCGAGGCGACGGCCACCACACCCGTCGCGAACCGCCCGAGGACATTGCGCAGACATCGCGTGCCGCCGCCGAGGGCTCTCGTCCCGGTCATCCCCGCTTCCTCCCGCCGTACCGAAGCCGGGCGAACTCCCGTGTGAGCGCCACCCGTTGTTCCCCATAACCGCCGCGCATCCGCAGCACCGACAGCAGCGTCCACAGCCGGGTCTGCGCGAAGTGCGACGGGGAGCCGTGCACATCGTCGTGGGCCAGCAGCCGCACCCCCCGCACCCGCTCCCGCAGCAGCCGGGCGTCGCCCGGCGGGATGATCTCGTCGCGCAGGCTCGTCACATGCGCCACCGGAATCCTCAGCGCCGCCAGCTCCTCGGGAGTCAGCGCCCAGTCCCGGATCAGTCCGTACACCTCGTCGGGCTTCGTCCGGGTCAGATGCGCCAGCGTGTCCGTGGTGACCTGGGGCACCGTCCGCTGCCACGCCGTGTCCGTGAAGAAGTCGTGCAGCGGCGCCCCCGCCCCGACGACCCCGCGGATCCGCGCGTCGTGCAGAGCCGCCCGGAGGGCCAGATGACCGCTGAAGCTCAGTGCCAGCGCGTACGTACGCGAGGTGTCGGCCCGGTCGCCGACCGCGTCGAGCACGGCGGAGTACATCTGCCGGCTGTCCGCCCCGTACACCAGGGTGTTCTCGCCGACCCCCGGCATCTCGGTGACCACCCCGGCGAAGCCCAGCGCCGCCAGCTGGAGCAGCACGGGCGCCCACTGCTCCTTGACGGACACGATCCCGCCGGTCATCACCAGAAGCGGCTTCGGGTCCGAGGCGTCGAGACCGGCCGTCCAGCAGCGGACGCGGCCTCCGGCGAGGTCGACGTCCAGCCGTTGCACCGCCGGGAAGTCCGAACGCCAGGTGTCGAAGGCGGCGGTGCACCGGTCCAGCGCCTCCTGGCGCGCGGTCCCGTCGACGAACGGGAAGCGTGCCATGTTGAAGTGCACGCAGGCGTCCAGCGGTCTCCCCTCGGCCTCCAGCCGCGCGCCCTCCGCGCTCCACTCGTGCACCCAGGAGCCCGGTGTCCCGTCCCCGTCGTCGGAGATCCGGGCGAGCAGCGGGCCGTAGTGCTCGCGCGGCAGCCCTTGCGAACGGGTGTGGGCGACCACGAAGTTCTTCAGTTCCGCGATGTCGTTCATACGCTCTCCAGCGCCTCCTTGACCTCGGTCAGTACGTCAGCAGCCTCAGCCCCGTCGATGACCCGGTGGTCGAAGGCGAGGCTGAGCCGCAGTACCGGTGCCACGACGATCCGTCCGTCCCGCACCACGGGCCGGTCCAGCACCCGGCCGACTCCGAACGTGGTCGTGGTCCCGCCCACCGAATGGAAGGAGTCCACCGCGCGGTGGCCCAGCGAGGTGACCGCGAACGTGCCGTTGAGATGAGGGCGCAGGGCGAGCGAGTCCGCCGCCTTGCGGAACGCCCTGCGGCCCTCGGTCCAGCCCGCCCGGTGCAGCTTCCGCACCCCTTCGAACTCGGGCAGCTTCTCCGGGTCGCCCTCCCTGGTTCGCGCCAGGTGCGCCTGGATGGCGGGCAGTTCCGCCGCGTGGACGTCGGGCACGATCGTGCCGAGCACCACCCGGCGGCCGTCCAGGGTGCGGTCCAGGGCGACCTTCCCGTTGACGAACGGGTAGTGCGCGATGCGGGGCCGGAGCGGTCCTCCGCTCACCGCCGCGTTGGCGTCCGGATGCTTCGCGAGCACCCGGCCGGCGGCACGCAGGACGTAGGTGGTGGTCGAGTAGCGCACCCCTTCGTCCGCAACAGCCGCTGCCCGGTGCGCGAGGATCCGGCTCATGTCGACCTCGGTGTCGAGGAACACCGGTGAGAAGTCCCGGATCACCTCCAGGAAGAACAGCGTGTGCCGACGCTGGCGGGGCAGTGACTCACCGGCCTCCGTGGCGTCGCTCACGGCGCCACCGCCAGCAGGTACACGTCCTCCAGGCTCGTCGCCTCCAGGACGTCGGCCAGGGGCAGCGAACGGCCGGTCTCCCGCTCCAGCACCGTGCACAGCGCCAGCAGGTGCACCGAGTCCCAGGACTCCACGGTGTCCAGTCCGCGCCCCAGGTCCTCGGCGGTGACGGGCAGGGCGAGTTCGTCGCGCAGCAGCGTGACGAAGTCATCGACGGTCTTCACGGGAGGTCCCTTTCGAAACGCGCGGTCAGTCGGATGTGGTTCACGGGGGCGGCGGCCGGCCGCGACGCGAGCCGGAATCCGGCCGATGCGTCGTCGGCGTGCACCGTTTCGAACCCCGCCCGCGGATAGAAGTCCGCCACCTTGCCGTTGCGGGCGGTCCGCACGAAACCGGCCCGCACCTCCTGGGCCCCGTCGTCGAAGGCGTGCTCCAGTACGGCGCCGAGCACCGCCTGCTCGATACCGCGCGAGAAGACCCGGCAGCTCAGCAGGAAGTTCTCGATGTGCAGCACTCCGCCATCGCGCCGCAGCAGCACCGCCCCCACCAGGCCGCTGTCCCCGAACCGGTCCGCGGACCGGATCGTGAGCACCCGTGCCGCAGGGTCCTCGCACAGGGCCCGCACCTCGGCCGGCTGGAGGCGCCGCGTGGTGAGGTTGAACTGATTGGTGCGCAGCGTCAGCTGGGAGACCCGGTCGATTCCGGCCGCCTCCACTGGGGCGAGGGCCACGGAGATGTCCAGCTCCCGCAGGTAGCCGTCGAGCGAGTCGAAGGTGTGCAGGAAGTCCTGCCGGGCCTGCTCCTCGCGGTACCGGGCGGGGCGGGCCCGGTCCTCGGCGGTCAGCGCCCGCACATCGAACCAGCCGTCGGCAAGCAGCCGTTCCACGTGCAGCGCGGGCTCGTCGCCCACCTGGAGGACGGTGACCCCGGGCAGTTCGCGGCGGACCAGACCGCACTCGAAGGCACTGTCGTCCACGAACACGAAGCTGTCGGTGGAGAGGTTGAGATCGGCGGCCAGCTCGGCCAGGCTTTCGTGCTTCGGCCGCCAGTCGGCCCGCACCTGCACGAAGTCCTCCTCGCGCAGGGTGAGTTCCGGGTGCTCGCGCAGGGTCTTCACCACCGGCTCCCGGTCGTTCTTGCTGACCGCCGCGAGCAGCACGCCCTGTGAGCCCAGCTGTTTCGCCACCGTCTGGAAGCGCCGGAACGCCTCCCCGCGATAGCTCCCCGCCACCTCGATCCCCTCGGGGCCCGCCTCCCCGAGTACCCCGCCCCACACCGTGTCGTCCAGGTCCAGGGCGAGGACCTTCTTCGCACCTCCCGCAGCCTGCCGCGCCAGATGGCCCACCTCGCGGGCGTACCCGGCCAGCAGCGCGTCGGACAGGTGCGCCTTGGCGTAGACGCTCTGCCGGACGTCACGGGCGGGCGTCCCCTCGGCGAGCAGTGGGTCCAGATCGACGGTGACCACCTCGGGCCTGGCCGCCGTCAGGCGCAGCAGCCGTGCGTTGGCCTCCCGCCACACCGCGCCGAGCCGGGCGCGGGCGCCCAGGTCCACCAGCTGCGCGGTGAGCGCGCGGGGGAGCGACAGCGTGTTCAGGACGAGCGTGGCGCCCCGGGCGGTCGCGGCGAAGACCTCCGCGGCCCGCTCGATCAGGTCCGTCTTCTCGGCCAGGACGCGTTCCACGTCCTCCACCCGCCAGGGCAGCGGCAGTTCACCTGCCACCAGATCCGCGTCCAGTACACACAGGACGAGCGAGGGCCCGGCGGCGTACAGCGCGCTGCCGGGGTCCGCGAGGTCGAAGACCCAGCTGTCGAAGTCGGACAGCCGCACCCGCGCCAGCAGCCCGTGCCGGGCCAGCTCGCCGGTGAGCGCCGGGACCAGCGCGGACAGCGTGCCGTGGCCGGTCACCGCGATCAGCGGGGCGGGGGTGGCCGGGTGGGCGGCGAGCACCCGGTCCGGGTCGAGCCGGGCCAGCAGCCGGCCCGCCCGGACGAGCGCGTCCCCGGAGAGCCCGGCCACCAGCCCCCGTACGGCGGGGTAGTCCGCGGCCGTGATCTGCCGCAGCCTCTCGGCGGTCGCGTCGGTCACGGTGTCAATTCCCTTCCAGGGCGAATCCGGCCTTGAGCCATTTGCTGGACTCGATGGAGATGCCCACGGCGCGCAGGCCTCCGGACAGCCGGGCGAGCGCCCGTTCCAGCTGGAGGAAGACGATGGCGTTGCCGCAGTTGCCGGCGTCGTCCACGCAGGAGACCGCCTCGGCGTCCGGCAGCCCGAGCCCCTCGGTGATCAGCCGGGTCATCCGGCCCGACAGCTGCGGGGGCAGCAGCAGGTCCACGTCCTCGCGCGCCCAGCCCAGGCCGTCCAGCAGTTCGTCCAGCACCTCGCCGGCCATCACCGGGACGTGCTGCTCTATCGCCTTGTAGTCCTCGGTCGCGGCGGCCCGGTCGCTGTCGCGGTCGGCGGGGCCGAACCACTCCAGGACCGCGCCCGGCTCCCGGCCGAGCCCCACCAGCCGGCTGAACAGCGCGCGCACCGACGCGGAGCCCGGGCCCGGCTCGGTGGACAGCACGGCGGCGCCCGCCGCGTCCCCGAACAGCACGTAGTTCACCAGCTCTGCCGGCGCCGTGGTGCGCAGATCGGCGTCCAGGTCGTAGAACCTGGCGATCACATCACCGCCGAGCACCAGCACCGTACGGGCGCTCCCGGCGCGCAGCAGCTGCTGGGCGAGGTCGAGGGCCTGGACGGCGCCGGAGCACCCCGACTGGAGCTGGAAGCTCCGTACGCCGTCGATGCCCAGCCGGTCCGCGACGACGTTGACCGTCGCCGGCATCAGCCGGTCCGGGGTCGCCGTGCCCAGCACCACCGCGTCCACCCCGTGCGGCCCCAGACCGGCCCGCTCCAGCGCCGTGCGCCCGGCCTCCTCGGCGAGGTCTGCCAGCGAGGCGGTGAGCTTCCCGGAGTCCAGGTCGAGCGCCAGATGGCGCGAGGCGGTGCCGATGAAGACATCCACCCACTGCTGCCACAGCGCGTCCATCCCGAACCGCTCCGCCAGTGCGGCGTTGTCCAGCGGCGGGCCGGGAAGTGCGGAGGCAGCCGACCGTATGTACACGTCCCGACCCGTCATGAGGGTCCTTCCTCGCTCGTTCGGAACCGGACTCAGTCGGCCAGCAGGATGCGTGCCTCGGCGGAGGCCCGGACCCCGGTCATCCGCCAGGTGCGGAAGCCGCGCAGCCCCTCGTACCGGCCACCGGTCCCGGTCGCCGGGTAGTGCACCCACTCGCTGGTGCGCACGTCGTTGAAGTCGGCCCACCCCTCGGCGTGGATGGTGCCGTCGTCCAGCGTGATGTCCTCGGTGTAGTAGGTCAGCAGCCCACCGTCGCCGGGGCGTACGTACTCGATGCGGAACGAACCGTGCGAGGTCCCGATCAACTTGCCGCCCTCGTCGTACAGTTCGTCGTCGAACGTGCCGGTCTGGCCCACGCTCGGATCGGCGACCTCGACGTCGTCCACCACCTTGACCACGACTTCCCTGGGGACGCGCAGCACGATCTGGTCAGCCATCTGACGGTTCCTCTCGATGAGACGGGGATACGGCCCCGGGCGGTGGCGCCCAGGCGATCAAGGGAGGGGCGGCGGGATGCGCGCCCGGACCGGTGAGGGCGTCCGTCGCGGCGGCCGCCGCGTCCGGGGTGCGCGCCGAGGGGAAGAAGACCTCCGCGGCGGGCTCGTGCGGGCGGGCGAGCACGGGCCAGAAGCCGTGCCGCGTCCAGGTCCCGCTGTTCACCGGGTCGTTGTCGGAGAAGGTGTACGGGGCGTACTGGGCGCCCGTCGGGTCCGGCTGCGTGAAGCGCCCCCAGAACCCGTTGTAGAGATGCTGGTCCAGGAGGTGCGCGCTGCGCAGCAGCTGGTACGCGCCCCGGTAGCGGAACGGGTTGACCGAGGCCGCTTCGCCCGACGCCGTGACCGCCCCGTGCGGGGTGTAGCGGTAGCGGGCGGCGAGTGCCCCGTCCTCGTCGATCAGCGCGAGCACGGAGCCCTGCTGGTCGGTCACCGCCCAGTAGTGGCGGCCGGACGCGGTGAGTACGGCGAGCAGGGCGCCGTCCGGGGTGCGGACATAGTCGGTGGGCACCCCGTCGTCGCTCGTGCGCACGATGCCGAGCGCGGAGTGGGTCAGCACATGGGTGACGGTGCGCCCGTCCACGGTGGTCTCGGTGATGCGGCGCGGCGTCTCCTGGCCGAGCCCGTCGTAGTCCACGTCCACGACCCGGACACCGCCGAAGTCGCCGGTAAGGGTCTGGCCGGTGGCGCTGTAGCGGAACGAGCCGGTCGGGTTGGTCTCCTCGGTGAAGTTGCCCGCCCCGTCGTACGCGAACCGGGTATCGCCGAACCGTACGACCTGGCCCGCCTCGTTGAGCGTGAACTCCGTGGCGCCCAGCCGGCACAGGTGATGGGCGCCGTCGTACGCGAACGTGGTGTCGCCGGCCCGCACCAGGCGCCCGAGGCCGTCGTAGGCGTAACCGGTGAACTCCCCGTCGGTCACCGTCCACCGCAGCAGGTCGCTGTCCGCGCCGCCGCCCGAGCTGTACCCGTACTCCACCGACAGCAGCGTCGAGCCGTCCGGCACCCGCACCGCCAGGGCGGTCCTGCGGCCGGACGCGTCGTAACGGAGCTCCTGTACGGCAGCGCCCAGCTCGATGCGCACCGGACGTCCTGCGGAATCGCGGGCAAACCTCGCGGTGCGGCCGGCCGGGGTGGTGACCGTCCCGGTGCGGCCCGCGCCGTCCAGGCCGTAGCGGGTGGTGCCGCCCGGCGTGGTGAACGCGGTGAGGGCGCCCTCGGAGTCGTACACCGCCCCGGTCGCCTCCGGCGGGGCACCCGTCTCGTCGGTGCGGACCGAAGAGGCCGGCCGGTCGCCGCCCGCCGTCCTGACCCAGCCGAACGCGTAGGACCAGCCGGGCCCCGACTTGCGGACCACCCTGCCGAGCGCGTCGCGCGCCAGGACGAGCAGCGTGCGACCCGCGTTCTCGTCGGTGACCTCCGTCAGCCGGCCCGCCGGGTCGTGGCGGTGGCCGATGCGGTCACCGGCCCCGGTGGTCACCGACGTGATCCGGGACAGTCCGTCGTACCCGAAGACCGTGCGGCCCAGCGGTGCGGGCGGGGTGACGGTGGTGAGGTCGCCGGCCCCGTCGTAGCCGAAGCCGGTACGGGTCCCGTTGCCGTCGACGATCCCGGTCAGGCCGCCGTGGACCGGGTCGTAGCTCCGCCGGTCCACATCCGCGTCCAGGCCGGCCACGCGACTGCGGACCGGGCGGCCCGCGCCGTCGTACTCCACCAGCAACTCGTTGCCCAGGGGACCCCGCAGTGAGGTGAGCGTCCCGCCACCCTCCAGCGCGGTGTACGAGACCCGGGAGTGCGCCCCCGTGGGCAGCCGCAGCGAGACCGGCCGCCCCTGCCCGTCGTAGGTCCGGGTGAGCGTCGCACCGGTCGTGTCGGTGACGGAGACCCGGCGGCCCCCGGCGTCCCGGGTGCGGACGAGCACCTGGCCGGACGGGCGCTCGACGGCCGTGGGCCGGCCCTGGGCGTCGAAGACGTAACCCGTGCGCAGCCCCGTGGGCCCGGTCACCAGCGTGCGGTCCGTCCCGTAGTCGAACGTCGTGCGCGCCCTGCCCCCGGGCCCGGTCCACGAGAGCTCCGATACGGCCATCATGCCGTCGTACGAGAGGTCCACGGTGTCGCCGAGCGGGTCGGTGACGCGCACCAGCCGCCCGTCCGCGTCCCAGAGGAAGGCCGTGGTCGCCCCGTCCGCCCCGGTGTGCCGTTCCAGCCGCCCGGCACGGTCGTACGCGAACGACGAGGCCTCGGCCCCCAGCGGATCGACGATCTTCGAAACCAGGCCCTCGGCGTCGCGGTGCAACGACACCACCCGGCCCCGGCCGTCCGTGAACGTCACCGGTTCGCCGTCGGTGTCCGGCTCGAAGCCCGGACCAGCCGCGTACGACCAGCCGGGACCGAACCCCAGCTCCGCCCGGGAGTGGCTGCGGTACTCGCGCACCAGGCGCAGATGGCGGTAGCCGCCGGCCACGACCAGATCCAGCTGGCGGACGATCAGTTCACCTTCGTGCAGGTCGACCAGCAGCTCGGAGCGGTCCGAGAGGCGAAGGCGCCGCACGGCGCGCTGGGCGGGCAGGTCCGGGGGCGTGGTCACGGGCGGCTCCTCAACTGGACCGGCGGGGCGGCGAATCAGCGGGGTTTCGACGGTCGCCAGGCTGCCGGGGACGTCTAAAGCACCCCTAAGGCCACCGGCCGCGCCCACCCGGAACGGTGCATGAAAGTTCTGTTACAGAACGAATCAGCCGGACAGCCGCGCCTACTCTGGCTGGGGCCAGGGAAGTTGGGTTTCTCCGCGCGCCGGGAGAGCGGTCGCGCGGACCGGGGAAGGGACCTGCGACATGGGCGTCACCACCATCACCGGGCCGTCCACCGCGACGGCCGTACGCGCCGCCGAGACCGCACGGCTCTCCGGACTCCTGCGGGCGGCCCGCGACGGGCACCCGGCGATCGTGGAGCTTGCGGGCGACCCGGGAACCGGCAAGACCAGACTCCTCACCGCGCTCACCCAGGAGGCCCGCGCCCACGGACTCGTCGTGCTCCACGGCCGCTGCACCGAGGCCGAGACCCGGGTCCCCTTCCACCCCCTCGTCCAGGCCCTCACCATCTGGCAGAGCGCCGCCGACCGCCCGGCCTCGGTCGCCGCAGCCACCGGCGCCCTCCTCGACGCGCTCACCGAGCTCCCGCCCGGCGCCGAACAGAGTGCCTGGCGCTCCCCGCTCCTCGCCGGCATACGCCGCCTGCTCGCGGCCGGGCCCGCCGCCGGACCGGCCGGCACCCTGCTGGTCCTGGACGAATTCCACTGGGCCGACCCCGGCTCCGTCCGCCTCCTGGAGACCCTGATCCGCTGGCCCCTCGACCGCGGCCTCCTGGTCGTCGTCGCCCACCGCCCCCGGCAGGCCCCCGTGCCCCTGCGCGCCGTTCTCCAGCAGGGCGGCGAGACCGGGGCCGTCGAGACCATCACCCTCGGCGCGCTGACCGAGGAGGAGAGCGCCGAACTCCTCGGCCTGGACCCGGACGACCCCGAACTGCCCCGCCTGCACACCCGCGGCGAAGGCAACCCGCTCTACCTCACCGCCCTCGCCCAGACCGGGTCCCGCACCGGGGACGCCCCCGACCTCTGGACCGCCGGCGCCCTCGGCTCCCGGCTGCTCGCCGAGACCGCCCTCCTCGCGGGCACCGCCCGCACCGTGGTGCACGCGGCGGCGGTGCTCGGCACCGTCTTCGACATCGACGCCGTCGCCGAAGTGGCCGGCGCCACCCGTGACGAGGCGTGCCGGGAGCTGTCCGCACTCCGCCGCCGCGACCTGGTCCGCGCCACGGACCGTCCCGGCGTCCTCGCCTTCCGCCACCCGCTGCTCAGGGGCTGCCTGTACGCCGACGCCGACCCCTGCTGGCGCTCCGCCGCCCACCGCAGGGCCCGGGACCGGCTCACCCGGCTCGGACTGCCCGCACTCGACATCGCCCCGCACATCGAGCGCGCCGGGTCCGGGGCCCGCCCGGCCGACGGCGAGGTCCTGGCCGCCGCCGCCCGCACCTGCGTCCAGGCCGGCCGGGCGGCGGACGCGGCGTACTGGCTGACGGCCGCGCTCCGGCTGCGGCGGAGGACCAGCGGGGCCGGGACGGACCGCACCGAGCTGTGGAAGCAGGTGGTCAGGGCCCTGGCCGCCCAGGGGGACGCCGGGCGCATCATGGCCCTGCGCGCGGACATCCTCGCCGGACCCGACGGCCGGACACCCGAGGCCCGCGCCCGCACCGCCGCCTTCCTCGCCGCCGTGCTCGCCGGCACCGGCCACGACGAGGGGGCGCAGGCGCTGCTGGCCGCCGAACTCCCCGCTGCCCAGGCCGCGTCGGGCGGCTCCGGGCTGCTGCTCCGGGTCCACCAGCAGCTGGCCAAGGTGCTCGCCGGCCAGGTGCCCGCCCGCACCGACGTCGAGGTCCTCACCCACCGTACGGACGGCGCCGACCCCGTCACCCTCGGCGGCGCCCTCGCCCTCGCCGGGCTGTGCGCGGTGCTCGACGCCGACATGTGCGCGGCCGAGACGTCCCTGGACGCCGCCGCCCACGCCCTGGACGAGCTGGACACGGGCCGCCCGGCGGGCGACGAGGAGGCCGGATACCTGCTGGTCCTCAGCTGGGCCGAGGCCCTGATGGGCTGGTACGGGCCCGCGTACGGCCACGCCGAACGCGCCCTGACCGCCGCGCGTGACCGGGGCGACGCGCACCTGCTGCCCCCGCTGCTCGACACGCTCGGGTACGTGCACTACCAGAGTGGCCGCCTCGCCGACGCCCTCGGTGCCGTCCAGGAGGGCACCGCCGCCTCCCGCGCCATGGGTCGTGGCGACCACGCCGCCCTGTCCGACGCGGTGAGCGCCGCCGCCTGGGCCCAGCTCGGCCGCACCGCCCCGCGCCCCGCCCCGGTGGAGCGGACGGACCCGGCACCCCGGACGCCGCTCAACGCCCTGCTCCTGGCCGAGGCCGCGCTCGCCTCGGGCGACCCCGGTGCCGCCCTGGCCCTGCTGCTGCCCGAGCGGGAGGCGTGGCGGGTGGCCGAGCCGGTCGCGGTGTTCGCCGCCCGCAACTACGAACTGCTGGGCGCGGCGGCGGTCCAGGCGGACGGCGCCGGCGCGGCCTGCCTGGACGCCTGGGCGGAGCGCGCCGCCGAGGCCGCATCCGCCGTCGGCCTGATCGAGCAGAGCGGACACGCGCTGCTGGCCCGGGGGCACGCCCTGATGGGCCGCGAGCTCCCGGCGGCGGCCGCCGCGTGCTACGAGGAGGCGCGGGTGCTGTTCGGCGACGCCAGTCCGGCGGGGGCCCGCGCCCGTGAACTGGCCCGGGCCGCCGGGCGGACGGCGGAACGCCGAGAGGACGACGGCCTCGGCGAGCTGACCCACCGCGAGCGGGAGGTCGCCGAACTCGCGGGCGAGGGACTGAAGACGAAGGACATCGCCGGCCGGCTACGGGTGAGCCCGCGCACGGTGGACGTCCACCTCACGCACATCTACAGCAAGCTGGGCGTGAACTCCCGGGCCGCGCTCGTCCGGCTGATGGCCCTGGCGGGCTGAGGCACCCCGGTCACGGTGACCAGCAGCCCGCGGCCGGCCGCCCAACGGCCGTGCAGGACCCGGACCGCCCGGCCCCCGACCACGGGGCCGGGCACCAGCAGCACCGCCCGGAAGGTGCCCCCGGAGTCGATGCGGATCTCGGCCTCCGGGAAGTCGAGCAGCCGCCCGGTCAGCGGGAACCACGCCTTGTACACCGCCTCCTTGGCGCTGAACAGCAGTCGGTCCCACGCCAACCCGGGCCGTTCGGAGCCCAGTTCCGCCAGCCGCGCCCGCTCGGCCGGCAACGCGATGGACTCCGCCATGCCCGGCCGCAGCGGGAGGTCCGGTTCGGCGTCGATGCCGACGGATGCCAGCACCCCGGTCCGCGCCACCGCCGCCGCCCGGAAGCCGGCGCAGTGCGTCATGCTGCCCGCCACCCCGTCCGGCCAGCTCGGAGCGCCCAGGCGGCCTGGCACCAGCGGCTGGTAGGGGACGTCCAGCCGGGCGAGCGCGAGGCGCGCGCAATGGCGTACGGACGTGAACTCCCGGCGCCGCGATGCCACCGCCCGCGCCACGGCGGCCTCCTCCGCCGGATGCAGCCGCGCCCCGGGCGGGTCGTCGTACACCTCGGCCCCGACCGCCCCCACGGGCAGCAGCGCGCCGATCACCGTCCGGCCTCCGCCCCGCCCGGTTCCGCGCCGGGCAGGATCACCCGTGGCCGGCCGGGACCGTCGCCGCGGCGGCGCCACTCGCGGGGGTAGCCCACCGACACCTCCTCGAACCGGACTCCGTCGTGCCGGGTGGTGCGCGGGATGTGGAGGTGCCCGTAGACCACGGCGCGGGCGTTGAAGCGGGTGTGCCAGTCCGCCGTGGCCTCGGTGCCGCACCACAGGGCGAACTCCGGGTGCCGCAGGATCCGGGTGGGCTCACGGACCAGCGGGAAGTGATTGAGCAGCACCGTCGCCGTCCCGGGCGCCAGCTCCGAGAGCCGGCGCTCGGTCAGCGCCAGCCGGGCCCGGCACCAGGCGTCGATCGAGGGATACGGGTCGGGGTGCAGCAGCGCCTCGTCGGTGCCGACGACGCCGCTCTCGTAGGCCCGTTCCAGCGCCTCCTCGCGGGTCCGGGTCCCGGACGGCCGGAAGGTGTAGTCGTACAGCACGAACAGCGGCGCCACGGTCACCGGTCCTGTCGGGCCGGTCCACACCGGATACGGGTCCTCGGGGGTCAGGACGCCCAGGTCCCGGCAGATCCGCACCAGATGTTCGTACCGGGCCACGCCCCGCAGGGTGACCGGGTCCTGGCGGTGGGTCCACAGCTCGTGGTTGCCCGGCACCCAGACCACCTTCGCGAAGCGACCGCTGAGCAGTTCCAGGGCCCGGCCGACGTCCCCCGCGACCTCGCCGACGTCCCCCGCCACCAGCAGCCAGTCGTCCGGGTGGTCCGGACGCAGCTTCTCCAGCACCGCCCGGTTCTCGTCGAACGCCACATGCAGATCGCTGATGGCCAGCAGCCGTCCCGCCCCGCTCACGACGGCCCCACCGCCCGCCCGCGCGCCGGGGACGCGGCGGACAGCGCGACGGCGAGCTCCGCGACGGCCGGCATGTGGTCGTTCAGGAAGAAGTGGCCGCCCGGCAGCACCCGCATCTCGAACGGCCCCGTGGTGTGCTCGCGCCACGCCCGTACGTCCTCGGGCGGCGCCTCCGCGTCGCTGTCCCCGGTCAGGGCGACGACCGGACACGCCAGCAGGCCGTCGCCCGGCACATAGCCGGCGACGGCCGCGTAGTCGGCGCGCAGCGCGGGCAGGATCACGTCGAGCAGCTCGGGGTCGGCCAGCACGGCCGGGTCGGTGCCGCCCAGCGAGCGGACCCTCGCGATCACCGCCTCGTCGGTGTCCAGTCGTTCGCGGGCCCCCAGGCGGGAGGGCGCCCGGCGGCCGGAGACGATCAGCGCCGCCGGGACATGGCGCCCGGACAGCCGGAGGGCCACCTCGTGGGCCAGCGAAGCACCCATGCTGTGCCCGATGAGGACCCGCGGCCCGGCCGGCGGCCCCTCGTTCTCCAGGGCCTCGGCCACCAGGTCGGCGAGCCGGTGCAGGTCGCGGACGGCCGGTTCGCGGTAGCGGTCCTGCCGGCCCGGGTACTGGACGGCGCGCACGTCCAGCCAGGCGGGCACGGCGGCGGACAGCGGCCGCCAGAATCCCGCCGCGCCGCCCGCGTGCGGGAAACAGACCAGTTCGGCGCCCGCGTCGCTGGGCCGGTACCGGCGCAGCCAGGCGTCCTGGCGCACGGCAGCCACCTCAGCCCGCCATCGGCAGGTCGAGGAGGCGGTCGGACGTGAGGATCGCCTGATGCAGTCTGCGCAGCGACCGGCAGGGCTCAAGCCCCAGTTCGGAGCGCAGGACGCGCTGGGCCGAGCGGTACACCTCCAGCGCCTCCGCCTGCCGCTCCGAGCGGTACAGGACCAGCATCAGCTGGCGGTAGAAGGACTCCCGCAGCGGATATTCGGCGGTGAGGGTGTTCAGCAGACCGATGACCTCCCGGTGCCGGCCGAGTGCCGTACTGGCCTCGACGGAAAGCTCCAGGCAGGCCAGCCGCTCCTCCTCCACCCAGGTGGCGAAGCGGGTCAGGACCGGGCCCTCCGGCGTGCCGTCCAGGACCGGGCCGCGCACCAGGGACAGCGCCCGCCCGAAGGCGTCGAGCGCGGCCTCGTACCGTCCGGCCTGCTGGAGGCCGCGGCCCTCGCGCACGGCGGACCGGAAGTCCTCGACGTCGTAAGCCGCCCCGTCGAGGCGCATCAGATAGCCGGAGGGCTTGGTGACGATGGCGCTGCTCCCGTCGCCGCCGGCCGCAGTGAGGAACTTGCGCAGCTGCGAGAGGTAGACGTGGACGGCGGCCGAGGCGCGCCGGGGCGGTCCCGACCCCCACAGCTCCTCGATGATCTGATCCTTCGTGGTCACGCGTCCGGCTCCGACGAGCAGCGTGGCCAGGGTCATTTCCATCTTGGGCGCGCTGAGGGAGCAGCCCCGGCCGTCGTGGGAGACGCGGAGGGGGCCGAGCAGTTCGTAGCGCATCGATACCTCGTGCGATAGGGGGAACGGACTTTCGTTCGTCCGGCTCCCGTCACTTTCGAGGGCGCGCGCCTGTCCGCACATCGGGGAAACTGCGTACGTAGGGCGATTGGCCGAAACGCATGGGGTGCGGCCGGCTTTGGCGCGGCTTTGGCACGGACGGGAACGCTGACGGCATGCGCCTCGTCCTCCTCCGCCTTCTGCGGTCCTTCGCAACTTCATTGATCGCCTTCGGTCAGATATGGGTCCACATCCCGCCCACCGACGAACGGTGAGCCCGCCGCGGATCAGCGGCGCCGGGCGCCCGGCGAGGGCACCAGGCGGACCGCCGTGTTCAGGACATGGTCGATCGCGTCGCGCGAGGGGTGCTCCGTGAGGTTGGTGAGCAGCCGGGCCAGGGTGTTGAGCAGCGCCGGTGACCCCATCACGTACCTGTTCAGCACCGGCTGGAAGCCCGACCGGCTGAAGACCAGATCGGCCGCCGTGTTGCCGAGCCGGTAGTAGCGGCCCCAGCGGCGGTTCATCTCGGCCGGATAGTGGCGCAGCGCCCGCTCCCGCCTCGGCCCGGGCGGCAGCGCCAGCGCCAGCGCCGTCGTCTCGGCGGCGACCTCGCCCGCCTCCATCGCCTGCCCGATGCCCTCGCCGTTCCACGGGCTCACCATGCCCCCGGAGTCCCCGACCAGCAGGAGCCCCCGGGTGTACAGCGGGTGGCGGTTGAAGCCCAGCGGCAGGGCGGCGCTGCGCACGGGCCCCTCCGCGTTCTCCTCCCGCAGCCCCCATTCCTCGGGCGTACGGGCGAGCCAGCGGTCCAGCGTGGCCCGCAGGTCCGCGCTGCCGTGCCGGCGGTGGGGGAGCGCGCCCAGACCGACGTTCACCCGGCCGTCCCCCATCGGGAAGATCCAGCCGTATCCCGGCAGATAGGCGTCGCTCCTCGGGAAGCGGAGGTCCGCCCACAGCTCCAGGAAGTCCTCCCGGGAACGCTCCGGGCTGCGGTAGTAGCGCCGGGCGGCCGTCGCGATCTGCCGTTTGGCGTCCCGCTCAAGACCCATCGCCAGGGCGATCCGGGCCGAGGCGCCGTCGGCGGCGATCACGACGGGGGCCCGGTGCACCACCGTGCCCGTGCCGGACGCCGCCGCCACCCCGGTGATCCGCCCGGCCCGGTCGGTCACCGGCTCCTTCACCTTCACCCCGGTACGCAGCCGGGCACCGGCCGCGACGGCGTGCCGGGCCAGGATGTCGTCGAAGTCGTGGCGGCTGCGGGTGAGCCCGAAGTCCGGGAAACCGCCCAGCGCCGGCCAGTCGATCTCCACCTGCCGGGGCCCTGCCACCCAGCGCATCCCTCGCGACCGGGTCCACCCCGGCGCCTGGATGTCGACGCCCATGCGGATCAGCTGGTGCACCGCGCGCGGAGTCAGGCCGTCCCCGCACACCTTCTCGCGGGGGAAGCTGGACTTCTCCAGGAGCAGCACATCGACCCCGGCTCTCGCGAGGTGGTAGGCGGCGGACGAACCGGCCGGGCCCGCGCCGACCACGATGACCTGCGCCTCCTCGGCCGCGCTGTGAGCGGTCTCCTCGTCCGGCGGCTGCTCTGCACGCGTCTCCCGCATGGGGCTCCTCTCCTCGCTCGGCACCGCCGCCGGGACGACGGCCCTGTCCACCGACATCCTGCCGGTTTCCCGGGCCCCCGGGGCGGATGATCGAAAAAGGGCTGCCCGGCCCCGCGCCGTTCACACCCGGAGCACCCCGCCGCTCAGCCCGGCGGTCTGCGCCCCGACTCCGCGAGCAGCCGCTCGATGCGGTCGAAGCGCTCGTGCAGCAGCTGCTCCGTCTCGTCCCGCATCCGGCGCGCGGCCTGCCCGGCCTCGGCGGCCAGCCGGTGGCGGCGCCGCTGCTCGTGCCCGACGAACCAGGTCGCGAGCGCGGCCGTGACCATCCCGTACGTCGTGATGCCGACGCCCATCACGACAGCGGCCACGACCCGCCCCCACAGCGTCACCGGGAAGAGATCCCCGTAACCGACGGTCGTGGCGGTCTCCACGGACCACCACAGCGCCCGCGGATAGGACGTGATCGTGGCGTCCGGCCCGTGCCGCTCGGCCAGCACCACCAGCCAGGACCCGGCCAGCATGGTCACGGCGAGCAGCACCGTCGCCCAGCCTGCCGCCTTCAGATGCAGCGAGCGGTTCTCCCGGCCGAGCAGCAGCTCGACCGCCTTGGTCAGGAACACAGGCACCATTTCCGGATCATCGGACGACCGCACCGCTGCCGGCGGCCGGGCGCGCGCCCGGCCGCCCGCGCGTCACCCGATCGCGTTCGGCCCGGCCCGCCGGGGGCGCGGACCGGGCCCGCACACCGATCGCCCTGCGACAATCCGTGTTAAACCTGGATATGTGGGTGGCACAGGTCGGTTCCGGGCGATATTTCACCGCTCCGCCCGGCGTCCGCAGCGACACGACGGCGGCCGCCCGGGCGGCGACGCACCCGCGCCCTCGAAGCAGCCGCCGCGGGATCGGGCCTCCCGGGGGCGGGGCCTGCTTTCCCTGTTCAGCGTGCGCACCGTCGCCGGACAGTTCTTCGTCCTCATGCTCGGCATCGTCGTCCTGCTCGACGCCGCCGCGGTCGTCGCTCTGGTCGTGCAGGGCCGCCGCGACAGCATGAGCGCCGCGCGCGCCCAGTCGCTGAGCGTCGCGCAGACCTTCGCGCACGCCCCGGGCGTGGCGGCGGCGCTCGACAGCAAGGACCCCACGGCCGTCCTCCAGCCGCGTGCCGAGGAGATCCGGCAGAGCACCGGCGTCGAGTACGTCGTCGTGGCCGGCTCCAACGGCATCCGGTACACGCACCGGGACATCGCGCTCATCGGCAAGAAGATCCCCGGCCCGTACACGGAAGCGCTCAAGGGCGACGCCGTCACCCGCACGGTCACGACGAGCCGCGGCAAGGCGGTCGCCTCCGCGGTGCCCGTCGAGCGCAGGGACGGCTCCGTTGCCGGACTGGTGGCGGTCGGCATCAAGGTCGAGGCCGTCAACCGGCTCGCGTATCCGAGCGTTCCGCTGACCATCGGCGCCGGGGTGACCGCCCTCGCCCTCACCGTGGCCGGGGCCGCCCTGGTCAGCCGTCGGCTCAGCCGCCAGACGCGCGGCCTCGGCCCGGCCGAGATGACCCGGATGTACGAGCACCACGACGCCGTCCTGCACGCCGTGCGCGAGGGCGTCCTCATCATCGGCGCCGACCACCGGCTGCTGCTCGCCAACGACGAGGCCCGGCGGCTGCTCGACCTCCCGCCCGACGCCGAGGGCCGCGCGGTGACCGACCTCGGGCTCGCCTCCGGCACCGCGGAGCTGCTGGCCTCCGGGCAGGTCGCCACGGACGAGCTGCGGCCCGCCGGGGACCGGCTGCTCGCCGTCAACCTCCGCCCCACCGAGGAGCGCGGCGGACAGCCCGGCATGGTCGCCACCCTCCGCGACACCACCGAACTGCGGGCCCTCACCGGCCGCGCGGAGACCGTACGCGAACGGCTGACGCTCCTCTACCGCGCGGGCGCCCTGATCGGGACCACCCTCGACGTCACCACCACCGCCCAGGAACTCGCGGACGTCGCCGTCCCCGGATTCGCCGACGCCGTCACGGTCGACCTGGCCGACGCCGTCCTGCGCGGTGCGGAGCCGCGATCGCCCGCCGGCGACACCCTGGAGCTCCGCCGCACCGCCGTCCGCACCGCCGCCGAGGACCACCCGCTCTTCCCGTCCGGCCGCGTCATCGGCTACCGGCCGACCACCGCCGAGGGCCTGGGCACCGGTGTCGGACACACCTGGATCGTCTCCGACCTGGCCGCCTCCCGGCAGTGGCGCGAGGCCGAACCGGAACAGGCCGACCGCATCGTGGAACACGGCTACCACTCGCTGCTCTCGGTCCCGTTGCGCGCCCGCGGCGTCATCCTGGGCGTGGCGAACTTCTGGCGCGCCCACAACCAGGTCCCCTTCGACCTGGACGACCTCTCCTTCGCCGAGGAACTGGTGGCCCGTGCCGCGGTCAGCGTCGACAACGCCCGCCGCTACACCCGCGAGCACGAGATGGCCGTCACCCTCCAGCGCAGCCTCCTTCCACGCGGCCTGCCCGAGCAGAACGCCCTGGACGTCGCCTACCGCTACCTGCCGGCGCAGGCGGGCGTGGGCGGCGACTGGTTCGACGTGATCCCGCTCTCCGGCGCCCGGGTCGCCCTCGTCGTCGGCGACGTCGTCGGGCACGGGCTGCACGCGGCGGCCACCATGGGCCGGCTGCGCACGACGGTCCTGAACTTCTCCACGCTCGAGCTGGCCCCCGACGAACTCCTCGGCCATCTGGACGAACTGGTGGTCAGGATGGACCAGGACGAGGAGTCGGGCGGCGGCGCGATCACGGGTGCCACCTGCCTGTACGCGATCTACGACGCCGTGTCCGGCCGCTGCGCGGTCGCCAGGGCCGGCCACCCCGGGCCCGCCCTCGTGCTGCCCGACGGCACGGTCAGCTTCCCGGAGATCCCGGCCGGGCTGCCCCTGGGGATCGGCGGCATGCCGTTCGAGATGACCGAGCTGGACGTTCCCGAGGGAAGCCGCCTCGTCCTGTACACGGACGGGCTGGTGGAGCGCCGCGACCGGGACATCGACGACGGCATGGAGCTGCTGCGCCGCTCGCTCGCCGACCGGGACCGCACCCCCGAGGAGACCTGCGACGACGTGCTGGAGGCCATGCTGCCCAGCCGCCCGGGCGACGACGTGGCCCTGCTGGTCGCCCGCACCCGCACCCTGGACCCGTCCCGGCGCGTCCAGTGGGACGTGCCCCCGGACCCCGCCGCCGTCGCCGGAATCCGTAAGCAGGCCATGCGCTGGCTCTCCGACCGGGGCCTGGACGAGGAGGGCTTCGTCACCGAGCTCATCCTGAGCGAACTCGTCACCAACGCCATCCGCTACGGCTCCGAGCCCATCACGGTCCGGCTGCTCTACGACCGGGCCCTGACCTGCGAGGTGTCGGACTGCAGCAGCACCTCCCCGCACCTGCGCTACGCCACCACGACGGACGAGGGCGGCCGGGGACTCTTCCTCGTCGCCCAGTTCGCCGAGCGCTGGGGTGCCAGGTACACCGACCGGGGCAAGGTGATCTGGTCCGAGCAGGCACTCGGCGGCCCGCCGCCGTCAGGTCTGCTGTAGACGACGGACGCGGGGCCCGGCAGTCCGCCGGGCCCCGCGCCGATTCACCTCGGGTGCCTCATGTCCCGCGTGTCACCGTCAGGGGTAGGACACCACGTTCGACGGGACGGTCGAGGTCCCCGAGGTCGGGGAGCCCGTGTCGTTGATGACGTGGTTGTACTGGCCCTGGCCGCCGAGCGAGACGACGAGCAGGTCGTGGAACTTCACGCCCGCCTTGACCGGGGCCTCGAAGCCGTGGTCCTGGCGGATGCTGGGGTCGACGTTGAAGTAGCAGTAGCTCCCCAGCCCCCAGCCCTCATGGGTGTTGACCGAGTCGTCCACCTTGTAGGCGGCGTAGCCCTTGATGTCACCGTTCTGCACGGCTGCCTGGTTGGGGGCGTCGTAGGCCTTCTCGTTCTGGAAGAAGATCGTCTTGCCGTTCTCGCCGGACCAGCGGACGTCGTACTTGTTGAAGTGCTCGACGAACAGCCCGGTGGCCAGGACGTTGTCGCCGTTGACCTGGAGGCCGTAGTCGGCGCGGTTGGTCTCCCAGCCGATGCCCTCGCCGTGGTCGGCGCGCCACAGCCAGGTGTGGTCGATGATCGTGTCGTTGCTGTTGATCACCATGCCCGTGGTCGCCTTGCCGGCGCCCGCGCCGCCGACCCGGACGAACACGTCCTGGACGCTGGTCGGGTTGGCCGCGTGGCTCGCGGAGGCGCCTTCGGGGCCGACCTGCACGAGGACCTGGGAGTTCTGCGGACCGGCGTCGACCAGGAGCCCGGCCAGCTTGACGCCGTCCACGTCACCGACCTTGAGGGCGGTGACCCCGTTGTCCGGGATGATCGTGGCGAGGCCGAGGCCCAGCACGACGGTGTTGGCGCGGTCGATGTTGATCGTCTGGTCGACGTGGTAGATGCCGGGCGTGAACAGCAGGTGCAGGCCCTGCTGGACGGCCGCGTTGATGGTGGCGGCGGTGGCCCCCGGCTTGACGACGTAGAACTGGCTCAGCGGGATGGACTCGCCTTGCGGAGTGCCGTTCCAGGAGACGCCGCGGGCGTTGGTGCGCTTGGCGGGGACGAACACCTTGTAGGTGTTGCCGTCCAGGTAGAGGAACGGCTTCTCGCGGGAGACCGGGGTGTTGTCGAGGGTGGTGTACGGGGGGTTGGGGAAGCTCTGGGCGGGCGCGCCCTCGACGCCGGAGAACGTCATGTTCCAGACGCCGTTGCCCCAGCTGCCGATGGAGCTGTCGCGGGTGTACCACTGCTGCTGCGAGTACGGGCCGACCTGTCCGTCGATCTTGCTGTCGGCGATGTAGCCGCCGCTCGCCCAGCCGTAGCCGTTCGGGGCGAGGTTGAGGCCGCCCTTGACGTGCATCCGGCGGAACGGTGCGGCCTGCGAGACCGCCCAGCGGTCGGTGCCGTTCACCGGGTTAAGCGCCAGGTTCTCGGCAGAACGCCAGAAGTTCTGCGTGGCGTTGCCGTTGAACCAGCCCGCGTCGACGGTGACATCACCGTTGAACGTGGTGTCGTCGGGCTTGAGGCCGAGGCCGGCGATCGAGGTGTAGAAGCCGATCTGCGCGTTGATGTTGTTGTACGTGCCCGGCTTGAACAGCAGCGCGTAGCGGCCGTTGCCGAACTGCGCCGACTCCTGCTGGTGGAAGATCTCGTCCACCTTGGCCTGGATGCCCGGCGTCGACGGGTCGAAGACCAGGACGTTCGGACCGAGGTCGCCGCCGCCCGGGATCTGCGTGCCGCCGTCGCCGCCGGTGGTGCCGAACACCTGGAATTCCCAGAGGGAGTAGCCGTATCCGGTGGCGCGGGCGGTGCCGGTCAGCCGCACGTAGCGGGCGGTGCCCGAGACGTTCAGCGTCTCGTTGCCGCCGGGGCCCGTGGTGGTCGAGTAGGCGGTGCTCCACGTGCTGTTGTCCGTGGAGAACTCGATCTTGTAGCTCTTGGCGTACGCGGCCTCCCACCTGAGCGCGATCTGGCTGACCGAGGCGGAGGTGCCCAGGTCGACCTTGATCCACTGCGGGTCGGAGAAGGCGCTCGACCAGCGGGTGCCGTTGTCACCGTCGACGGCCGCGGTGGCGGGGGTGCCGGCGCTCTCCTGGCTGGACGTGGTGACCGTCCTGCCCTGCGAGAGCAGGGAAGGCGCCGCGGTGGCCTGGGTGGAGGGCACGAAGGCGAGGAGTGAGACGACGAGACCGGTGACGGCGGCCAGGACGCCGGTACGTCTTCTTCCGGTCGAACGTACGGGTCTGCGGAGCGAGGGGGGTCCATACATGGGGGCTTGTCTCCTGAGTCGCGGAACGGGTGCACGACACGAAGCCGGAGAGCGCTCTCTCCGGCCGATGGGGATACTTCACCCTGGCTCCCGACACGTCAATAGGTGTGCAACAACAGCTTGTTCGGGTGGCCTTGAGGACAACAGTTGACGACGGAAAGCTCACGAGTGTCCGTGTTGCGGCCATCTTGACAGGGCCCGCCACAAGGGAACTGACGTGGCGTCGGTTCAGTTGCTGACGGGGCGCGTACGAGGAGTGCATGAGGTGGCGCGGATCGTTGCCACCGCAATCGCCGGGCACGCACGGAGGGTGTCCCGGCCGTCGCGCCGCGAACCTCCGCGCCGGTTACCGGACATGTTGTTCCCGCCCCGGGGACAGCGGGCCCGGCCCCTCGCTATCCTCCGGGGCATGAGCCGTGAGCGTGGCGCGAGAAGCGCCGCTGACCAGGCACGACGAGGCCCGGGGTGACCGGGGCCACGGGACCCGCGCCCGCGGACGCCCGGAGTGTCCAGGCGTGGCGGGCGTTCGGCGCCCGGCTGCGTCTGCGGCGCAGGCGGGCCGGTCTCACCCAGGCCCAGGTGGGCGCCCGGGTCGGCTACGACCACACCGCCATCAGCAAACTCGAACACGGCAGCCGCCGCACCCCGCTCCCGCTGGCCCGCCGCCTGGACCAGCTGCTGAGGGCCGAAGGGGACCTCGTCGCCGCCTGCGAGGAGGCCGAGGAGCGGGAGCGGGCGGAGGCGCTGCCCCTCGCGCCCGGGCCGCTGCCCGACCCGGTCCGGCAGGGCCCGCTGCCCGGCGAGCCCGCCGGGGGCCGACTGGCGGCGATGCTCCCGCCGGGGGCCGTCCTGCCCGGGCGGCTGCCGGCGTACGGCCTGGTCTGCCCGCTGCACGGGCGCGACGGCTGCACGGTCCCCGCCCTCTCCGACGTCGTCGCCCTGCACGAGCGGTTCTGCGCCCTGGGGCCCGACGCCACGGGCCGCCCCGCCCTGGACACCGACACGGTGCACGCCCTGACCGCGCTGCTCGCCGTCTGCCTGCGCGCCGACGAGGAGCGCGCCTGGCCCGGAGCGACCGCGGTGGTCGAGCGCACCCTGCACGCGATGCTCCGCTGGATGGCGCTCCCGGCCGCCCCGTACCAACGCCAACTCGCCCCGCTGGCAGCCGAGTACGCGCAGTCGGCCGGCTGCCTCAGGCTCCTGTGGGGGCGCAACGGCACGGCGATGGCCTGGCTCGACCGGTCCCTGGTGTGGGCGGCCATGTCCGGCCACGTCGGCGTCCGGGTCGCGGCGCTCAGCGACATGAGCACCCTGGCCCGCCTTGAGGGCGACGGCCCCTCCGCCCTCGCGTACGGCGAAGCCATCCGCCCGGCCGCGGCGGGCCGGCACTGGGCCGGGGCGATGAGCGACCTGTACCAGGCGCGCGGCCACGCGGTGCGCGGCGACGCCGGCCGCACCCTGCACCACATCGCCCGGGCCTGGTCGCAGATGGACCTGGCCGACGAGCGGGACGAGGCGGAGGCGCCGTGGCTCTCCGTCGCCTCCGTGCGCCTGCGGGTGGAGTCGGGCGCGGCGGGCGCGCTGCGCGACCTCGCCGCCGCGACGGGGGAGCGCCGCTACGCGCTGCGCGCCCTGGACGCGGCAGGCAGCGCGATCCGGCTGCTGCCGCCGGGCCTGCACTCGGCCCGCAAGCTGTTCCTGGCCCGCACGGCGGACGCGTACGTCTGCGCGGGCGAACCGGCCGCCGCTTCGGAGGTGGCCGGACCGGTCCTGGACAGCACCGAGGTGCACCCCGCGACCCTGCTCGGCCAGGAGCTGCGCGGACTCTACGGACGACTGGCCGGCCGTGCCGACGGGCGTACGGAGACCGAGGACTTCGTCCGCCGGCTGGCCGCGGTCGTCCACTGAGCACGGACAACGGCAGGGGCGGGGCGTGTGGATCACGCCCCGCCCCCGCACCCGTTCCTGGTGGGATCAGCTCACGTCGAGGGCCACGTCGTCCAGGACGAAGCTGGTCTGCAGATAGGCGTCCTCGCTACTGGTGAAGCCCAGCGTCACGGTCTGCCCGGCCGCCGACGCGACGTCGAACGTCTTCAGCACATAGCTGTTGGTGGCGTCGAGATTCGAGTACGTGGCCAGCGTCCGCGAACCCAGCTTCACGGTGAACGTGTCGTACGCGTTCCCGTCGGGCGTCTCGGCGGTGTCGGTGCGCAGATAGAACGACAGCCGGTACGTCGAGCAGCCGGCCGGAACGGTCAGCGACTGGGTGGCGGTGTCGCTGTGGGTGCTGCCCCAGCCGCCGAACCACGCCTGGTAGGAGCCGCTGTGCGCGGGCTTCTCGGAGGTCCGGTTGTTGATGACGCCGTCGGTCTGCGTCCATGGTGCGGTGCCGTTCTCGAACCCGCCGTTGGTCACGACCTGCCGGGGCTGGCAGGTGCCGCCGCCACCGACCACCAGCGAGTACGTGGTGGTGTGCGCGGCCGTACCGGTGCCGGTCACGGTGAGCGTGTACGTACCCGCCGCCGCCTGGGCGCTCGCCGAGACCGTCATCGTGGCCGACGACCCGGACTGCACGGAGGAGGGCGAGAAGGAGACGGTGACGCCGCTCGGCGCACCGGACGCCGTCAGGCGCACGCTCTGCGCGGAGCCGCTGGTGGTGGCCGTGGACACGGTCGCGGTGACCGAGGAGCCCGGCTGGACGCTGCCCGACACGGGGTTCACCGAGACGGAGAAGTCGTCGGCGGGCGTGGTGGTGCCGACCGCCGTCTTCCACAGGGTGTACGCGACCCCGTCGGCGCTGCGGTCGAGCGCGGTGGCGTTGATGTTGGCGGTGGTGTCGCACGACTGGTGGTAGCACGGGTCGTACGAACGGCCCGCCGTGCCACCCCACTTGGCCGCCTGCGCCGAGGTCTTGGTGTCACTGGCGCCGGTGGCGTAGCCGGAGGTGGCGATCCCGCCCTGCTGGAAGGAGTAGTCGTCGGAGCGTCCCTGGCCCTCGACGTTCTCCTCCGGGGCGAGGCCGAGGGAGGCCCAGTACTCCTTCATCGGGGCCGAGGCGGCCGAGTTGAGGTTGTTGATGAAGTAGCCGCCGTTGACCGAGGCGACCATGTCGAAGTTGTAGTACGCGGTGATGGCGCTGCGCTGCGCCGAACTCAGCTGGCTGACGTAGTACTTGGAGCCCTGGAGGCCCTGCTCCTCGCCGTTCCACCAGGCGAACCGGACGTGCTTGGTCATGGTGGGGTTCTGCTGGGCGAGGGCGAGGGCGTTTTCCAGCAGGGTCGCCGAGCCGGAGCCGTTGTCGTTGATGCCGGGCCCGGCGGAGACCCCGTCCAGGTGGGCACCGAACATCACGGTGCTGTCGGAGGGCCCGCCCGGCCAGTCCGCGATCAGGTTCTTGCCGGAGTAGGTGCAGGTGGCGCAGGTCTGCTCGGTGACGGTGTAGCCGGCCGCCTGAAGCTTGCCCTTCACATAGTTGAGCGAGGCGGTGTATCCGGTGCTGCCCGCCCGCCGGTTGCCACCGTTCTGCGAGGCGATGGTGCTGAACTGCGTCAGGTGGGCCTGCACATTGGCGACGCTGATGTCGGGCGCGGTGCCACCGGGGTTGCCGCCGCCGTCGTTGACGGTCAGCGTGTACTGGGCGGTGTGCTCCTGGCTGCCCGCGCCCTTCACGGTGAAGGTGTACGAGCCGGGGGCGGCGGCCGACGTGGTCGACACGGTCATCGTGGACGTGGCGCCGGACTGCACCGAGGACGGGCTGAAGGCGGCGCTCACCCCGCTGGGCAGGCCGCTGGCGGACAGGCTCACCGTCTGCGCGCTGCCGGAGGAGATCGTCGTGCGCACGGTGGCCGTCACGGAACTGCCGGGCTTCACCGAACCGGACGCCGGGTCCAGGGACAGCGAGAAGTCGTTGTTGCCGCTCGGCGAGCAGGTCGGGTCACCGCTCTGGGCGGGCACGCTGACCGCGTCCCACGCCGCCTTGGCGCGGTTGTACAGCGTGCAGGTGGTGTCGAGGTTCTTGGCCGCGGTGAGGGTGGCGGTGCGGTAGCGCTTGTACGTCATGCCGCTGGTCTTCAGGAGCATGCCGCCGTAGAACACCTTGCCGGCGCTCTGGATGCCCACACCGGTCACCGTGGAGTTGTTGCAGGTGGGGCTGGTGGGCTTGCCGCCACCGGGGTTCGAGCCCTCGGCGAGCAGATAGAACCAGTGGTTGAGGGGCCCGGCCGCCGCGTGCTCCTCGGTGTTGGGTATGGAGGAGCTGTAGCAGTTCGGGTCGCCGATCTGACCGGGGTTGTACATGATCCGGATCGGCCCGTTGCCGACGAGGTCGATCTTCTCGCCGACCGTGTAGTCCGGGTCGTCGTAGGGGGCCGGCTCATTGGTGTACGCCTCGGTCAGCGCGCCCATGATGTCGCCGGTGGCCTCGCCGAGCCCGGACTCGTTGTTGGCGCCGCCCGGGGTGTACTGGTCGATGCCGTGGCCGAATTCGTGGCCCACGACGTCCATGGCGGCGATCCACTGGTTGGCCTGGTTGTGGCCGATGGAGACCGTGGAGCCGTCCCAGTAGGCGTTGACGTCGTTGAGCCCGACCTTGACGGGCCAGCTGCGGCCGTTGCCGTCGTGTCCGTTGCGACCGAGCCAGTCGCGCAGCATGTCCCACTCGTGCTGGGCCGCCCACATCACGTCGACGCAGCCGGTCTCCTTGCTGGACGCGCTGCCGGTGCCCCAGGAGTCGGTGGACTTGGTGAACACGCTTCCGGTGCTGTAGTCGGCGCAGCTCAGCCCGGGGCGGTTCGGGTCGCGCAGCGAGTAACCGGACCCGGACGAGGTGGTGTTGATGGTGAGCGGACTGGGCCCGTTCCACTGGCTGTTGCCGGTGCCGGCCCGGACGTCGTCGTAGCTGTCGATGACCGCGCCGGTGCCCGCGTCCACGAACACGTGCAGCCGGCTCGGCGCCTCGGCGGTCCGGCCGGTGAGCACGGTCTCCCAGGCAAGCCGGGACCGCTTGTCGGTGGCCCGTACGACGAGCCGGTGGCTCTCGACCTCGTCCACCGTGCGCAGTCGCTTGCGCGAGGTGGCCTCGGCGGCCTTCGCTGAAACGGTCGCCGTGGTGGGCACGTTGATGCGCCGCGAGACCGCCGACTGCGAACCGCGTACCCGCCCCTTCGAGTCGGCCACCACGACCGCGTCCCCGCCGACCACGGGCAGGCCGCGGTAGGTGCGCTCGTACGCCACGGAGTAGAGGCCGTTGATCCACGGGGTGACCATCCGGCGCTCGTAGCGCTCCTCCGGCCCCTTGGCCAGGGTGTCGAGGCCGCTGGCCGCGGCTTTGTCGGCGGCCGAGACGGCGGTGGTGAGTCCCTTGGGGGCGGGTGGCGGTGCGGGGTCCGCGGAGGCGGACGGGCCGCTGACGGCGACCAGCATCCCGGCGAGGACGGCCAGGGTCGTCCCGGCCGTCATCGGTCTGCGTTTCATCGAGGCTCCTCGTGGTGTCCGTGATCGAGCGACCGAACACTCACATGTGGTCATGACCTCGTCAACGAACTGGGGGCGCCCGCAAGGGAGTTGGCAAGTCTCGTCAAGTCGGGCGTACGCGCCGCGGGAAACGCATGTGGAAAGGGGGGATGGACAGGCGGGGAGGCGGACGTTATCCTGCACTCTCACCAGAACGGTGATTCACACGCAACTGTCGAGGCGAGCATATCACTTAATCGGCAACCGCGCAAGCATTTCTGGCTTCCCCTCAAGCGGTACCCCTCTGCTCGTCCGCACCCACCAAGGAAGGCACCAGCCTTGACCTCGCACCCCCTCACCGCAGCGTCCGCCGGCACCTGGCGGCTCGGTGATCTGACCGTCAACCGGATGGGCTTCGGCGCCATGCGACTGACGCAGAACGGCCGGGCGTTCAGCGACGAGCGCACCCCGCACGACCGCGACCGGGCCGTCGCGGTGCTGCGCCGCGCCGTCGAGCTGGGCGTGAACCACATCGACACGGCGGCCTTCTACTTCTCGCCCCTCCGCTCGGCCAACGAGCTGATCAACCGGGCGCTCGGCCCCTACCCGGACGACCTGGTCATCACCACCAAGGTCGGTCCGGGCCGCGGCCCCTCCGGCGACTGGCTCGACTGGGCCCGCCCCGAGCAGCTGCGCGGCCAGGTGCAGGAGAACATCCGCCAGCTCGGTCGTGACCACCTCGACGTCGTCAACCTCCGGATGAACGGCAACCGCCCCGTCTCCGATCTGTTCGGTGCCCTGGCCGAGCTCCGCGAGGAAGGACTCATCCGCCACCTCGGGCTCTCCAACGTCTGGCCGGAGCAGATAGCCGAGGCCCAGGCCATCGCCCCCGTCGTGTGCGTGCAGAACCGCTACGGCATCGGCGAGCGGCGCGCCGACTCCCAGGAGGTCCTGCGCATGTGCGGTGAACGGGGCATCGCCTTCGTCCCCTTCTACGCCATCGCGGGCTCCGGCCGCGAGTCCGGGGCCGTCGCCGAGCACGAGGCGCTGCTCGACGTGGCCCGCGCCCGGGGCGTCTCGCCCGCCCAGGTCCGGCTGGCGTGGACCCTCCAGCAGGGCCCGCACGTGCTGGCCATCCCGGGCACCGGCAACCCCGCCCATCTGGAGGCCAATGTGGCGGCGGGCGCCCTGCGGCTCACCGACGAGGAGATGGCACGGCTCGCCGCGCTCGGGCAGCCCACCGGGGCGGACGTAGCATGATCCCCATGGAACAGCGCGAACTGGGCAGGACCGGACGTAGCGTGTCGGTCGTCGGACAGGGCACCTGGCAACTCGGCGGGGACTGGGGCGAGGTCCGTGAGGAGGACGCCCTCGGGGTGCTCGACGCGGCCGTCGAATCGGGGGTCACCTTCTTCGACACGGCGGACGTCTACGGGGACGGCCGCAGCGAACAGCTCATCGGCCGCTACCTGAAGGAACGGCCCGATGCCGGGGTCTTCGTCGCGACGAAGATGGGCCGCCGCGTCGACCAGGTGCCGGAGAACTACACCCTGGACAACTTCCGCGCCTGGAACGACCGCTCCCGCGCCAACCTGGGCGTCGACACCCTCGACCTCGTACAGCTGCACTGTCCGCCCACCGCGGTCTACTCCTCGGACGAGGTGTACGACGCGCTGGACACGCTCGTCGCCGAGCAGCGGATCGCGGCCTACGCGGTCAGCGTCGAGACGTGCGCCGAGGCGCTGACGGCCATCGCCCGCCCGGGTGTGGCGAGCGTGCAGATCATCCTCAACCCGTTCCGCCTCAAGCCGCTGGACGAGGTCCTGCCGGCGGCGCGGGCGGCCGGGGTCGGGATCATCGCCCGGGTGCCGCTGGCCTCCGGTCTGCTCTCGGGCAAGTACACCGCGGACACCGTTTTCGCGCCCGGGGACCACCGCACGTTCAACCGGCACGGCGAGCAGTTCGACCAGGGCGAGACCTTCTCCGGCGTCGACTACGGCACGGGTGTGGCGGCCGCCGCCGAGTTCGCCGCGCTCGCCCCCGAAGGCGCGACACCGGCGCAGACGGCGCTGCGCTGGATCATCCAGCAGCCGGGCGTCACCAGCGTCATCCCCGGCGCGCGCTCGACGGAGCAGGCGCGGGCCAACGCGGCCGCCGCCGCGCTCGCCCCGCTCCCGCAGAGCACGCTGGACGCGGTGCGCGACCTCTACGACCGGCGGTTCCGCGCCGCGGTCCACGGTCGCTGGTAGTCACCGCCCGGAGAACAGGCTCATCCCCAGGAACACGGCCGCCAGGAAGGCGATCGCACCCGCGATGGCACTGGCGACCCGGGGCCGGCGGCGGATCGCCTCACCGGCGGTCCGCCGCCGGGCCTTGCCGCCGGTCCTGGCCGCCGCACGCCGCC
The DNA here is from genome assembly GCF_055590565.1 of Streptomyces sp. NPDC041814. NCBI lineage: Bacteria > Bacillati > Actinomycetota > Actinomycetes > Kitasatosporales > Streptomycetaceae > Streptomyces > Streptomyces sp. NPDC041814. Next base: position 62,372 of record NZ_JBVJAM010000002.1, read on the forward strand.
CGTGACCCTGCCCGGTCCCGGACGCGGGTGCGTGTCCCGTCGGTGCCTGCGGGAGCCGGTACGTCGTCGGCGCGCCGGGGTCCGCCCCGGGCAGCGGGGCGGGGGCGGCGGTGAAGGGCGCGGGGGCGGGCGCCGGGTGGTGCGGCGGCAGCGGCTCCGGGCGGCCCCGCCAGGCGTCGCCGTTGAACCAGTCGGCGACCTGCTGGGCGGTGGGCCGGTCCTCCGGCTGCTTGGCGAGCAGACCGAGCAGGTACGCGTCGAATGCGGCGGGGACGTCCACGCCGCGCTGACGCAGCGGCACCGGGGGCGTGTCCACGTGCTGGTACAGGGTGGCCGTCGCGGTGTCCGAACGGAACGGCGGCTCACCGAGCAGCAGTTGGTAGACGACGCAGCCGAGCGAGTACATGTCGGACGCGGCGTCGGCGGTGCGGCCGAGCGCCCGCTCCGGGGCGAGGTAGAGGCTTGTCCCGACGATGTGGCCCGTCGTCGTCAGCGCGGCGGACGGGTCGTCCACGAACTGCGCGATGCCGAAGTCCCCGATCTTGACGGTGCCTTCGCCGTCCAGCATGAGGTTCCCGGGCTTGATGTCGCGGTGGACGATGCCCTGCCGGTGCGCGGCGGCCAGTCCGGCGGCGGCCTGGCCCGCGATGCGGGCGGCCTGTTCGGGGCCCAGCCGTTCCTGGGCCAGCAGCAGATCCGCCAGGCTCCGGCCCTCGACCAGCTCCATCACGAGGAAGAGCCGGTTCTCCCAGGCCCCGAAGTCGAAGACGGCCACCAGATGAGGGTGGCTCAGGCGGGCGGCGGTCTGGGCCTCCAGGCGGAACCGGGCGGTGGCCGACTCGTCGGCGTGTTCGCCGAGGAGCAGCTTCACGGCGACGGATCGGCCGAGGACTTCGTCGGTGGCCCGCCAGACCTCACCCATTCCGCCCCGGCCGATGGCGGATATCAGCCGGTACCGACCAGCAACCAGCACCTGTGCACACCAATCTCGATGGCTCGGGCCCCAGGGCCTGGCCGAGGACCGCTTCGACTGCCGCGGCGACGGCCTCGCCGGGGCGAGAGCGGGGTGGGGGCACGCGGCAAGATCAGGATATCCGGCGCATGGAGCCCGCACGACCGGCCCTCCTCAACGGGCGGTGCCGCCCAGCGATTCGACCAGCGGGAGCAGCCGGTGCGGCACGCGTTCGCGCAGCGCGACCTCGGTCCGGGTCCTGACCACGCCGGGCAGCCGGATGAGCCGCTGGATGACGTCCTCCAGGTGCCCGTTGTCCCGGGCGACCACCCGGGTCAGGAGGTCGCCGCCGCCGGTGGTCGAGAACGCCTCGATGATCTCGGGCACGGCGGCGAGCGCGTCGCCGACCTCGTCCAGATGGCCCTGCGTGACCTCCAGGTGCACGAAGGCCAGGACGGGGTGGCCGAGTGCGGCGGGTGAGAGGAAGGGGCCGCTCCCGGTGATCACACCGTCCCGCTCCAGCCGGTCGATGCGTGCCTGGAGGGTGCCGCGGGCGATGGACAGGATGCGTGCGTACTCGCGCACGCTCGTCTGCGGCTGCTCGATGAGCAGCCGCAGGATACGGGTGTCGAGCGCGTCCACCGCCATGCTTCGCCGGCCTCTTTCGGTGCGTCCTCCGGGGGCCAGCGACTGTATCAACGGCCTTCGCGCGCGGCGGGCCGCGCGTCACCGTTCCGGCCGGATGTGCCCCGCGCACGGGCGGGTGGCGCGGGGCACGGGCCGGACGGTCAGAACTGCACGTCGGAGCAGGCGTAGAACGCGTTGCCGGTGTCGGCGATCGTCCACACGCCGAGGATCAGGTGCTTCCCGGACTTCTGCGGCAGCACGCCGGAGTGGCTGACCGTCGAGCCGGGCAGCCGGCCGCCGAAGGGCACCGTGAGGAACGGCTGCGTCTCCAGGTCGGCCCGGGTGAGCGGCTTGGCCGGGTCGTAGCCGTCCTTGGTGATGTAGTAGCGGAAGTCGGTCGTGGCGTGCCGCGCCTCGATCCGCCAGTTGAACGTGTAGTTCTGGCCCGCGGTGACCTTGGTGGCGGGCCAGGCGCCGCCACGCGGGTCGTCCAGCTCGGAGAACCGGCCGATGCCGCCCGAGCAGATGTGGCCGTCCGCCGGTCCGCGGGTGGGGAAGCCCTTGGGACCCTCGACGCTCGGCGGCTCCCACTGGATCTGGCCGCAGCGCTTGACGGTGCCGATGCCGCAGAGCTGCTGCCGGCTGATGGGCGAGTCGGTGTAGCCGTGGCCCTGGGCGGGGGCCGAGGTGGCCAGCAGGGCCGCGCCGGCGACCGCCAGCCCGGCCAGTAATGACGTGATCTTCTTGCGCATACGTCGCTCCTGGAGATGTGGGGTGATGTCCGGAGAGTGCTGCGGTCTAGACCAAGGGTGAGCGTAGCGATAGCAATTTGACATGTCTAGACCAAGGAAGGCGGGTCGTGCGGCGGCTCTCCGGGGGTGCTGGTCCGTTGGCTGCCGACTGGTAGGTCTCATGTGCCTTCGAGTGGGCCAATGGTCCAGTGGAAAGAGTTCAATTTGAGCCAACCGCCCTTCGGATGGTCTGATGGATCCGTCGATGGCGCTGCGGACCTCCGCGGCGCCTTTTTCGTGCCTGGATTCGCGCCTGAACGGAGAGCCGGTGGACCGGAGTGGGGGAGCAGCAGTGCTGAGGAAAGCGTTCGTGGCCCGGGACCCCGGCCGGATGCGGCTGCGCTTCGCCTGCCGCGCGGTGCTCGGCATCGGGCTCGCCGTCGTGGTGTGCGGGCTCGTCGGTCACTCGCTCGTGGCGGCCATCACGGGCGGCCTGGCCGCGCTGCTCGCCCTGTTCACCGTGACCGACCCCACGGTCCGGGGCCAGGCGGTCACCACCGCGCTGCTGCCCGCCGTCGGCTTCCCGGTGCTCGCGCTCGCCGCACTGCTCCACGACCACCCGCTCGCCCGCGACACCGCGTTCCTCGCGGTCATGGGGGCGGGGGTCTACGCGCGGCGGTGGGGGCCGCGCGGGCACTCCCTCGGCGTCTTCGCCTTCATGGCCTTCTTCACCACGCAGTTCCTCCACACCCTGCCGGGGCAGCTCCCCGAGCTGTACTCCGCCGTCGCCCTCTCCCTGCTCGCCGCGTCGGCCGTCCGCTTCGGCCTCTGGTGCTACGAGCGCCGGCTGACCGCCCCCGCCGTGCCCGCCCCGCCCGCCGGCACCGGCCTGGCCAGGGTCACCACCCGCCAGGCCGTCCAGGCGGTCACCGGCGGAGCCGTCGCGCTGATGGCCGGGCAGCTGATGTCCGACCAGCGCTGGTACTGGGCCGTCGGGGCCACCTGGTGGGTCTTCGTGAACACCGCCTCGCGCGGCGAGACCCTGGTACGCGGCTTCCGCCGGGTCCTCGGCACCCTCATCGGCATCCCGGTCGGGCTCGCCGTCGTCGTTCCGCTGCACGGGGCGCCCGTGCCGACCGCCCTGGTCGTCGCCGCCGGGGTGTTCGGGATCTTCTACACCGCCGCGGTCTCCTACACCTGGATGATGCTCTCGGTGACGGTCATGGCCGGGGCCCTCTACGGCTCGCTGGGGGTGCTCGACCCCGGGCTGCTCGCCCTGCGGCTCGGTGAGACCGCCGTCGGCGCGCTCGGCGCGATGCTCGCGGTGCTGTGCGTCCTGCCCGTCACCACGCACGCCACGACCGACGCCTGGATCCAGCGCGCCCTGCGCTGTGTGCACGCCTGCACCGAGGAGGCCGCCGCCCGCCTCTCCGGCTCCGCCACCGCCGACCCGGCGCCGCGCGTCGCCGAGCTGGAGGCGCTCCTCGGGCGCGTCCGCCTCTCGCTCGCCCCGCTGGTCCACCCGCTCAGCCCGCTCCGCGCCCGCCGGGCCAGGGCCGGACACGTGCTGGCCCTGCTGGACGAGTGCGCCCGCGAGGTGCGGGGTCTCGCCTCGGTGGCCGCCGACCCGGAGGCGTCCCACGACGCACGGCTCGCCGCGGCCTGCTGGCGCGTCGAGAGTGCGGTCGAGGCCCTGACCGGCCGTACGGCCGTCGTCTCCGCCGTCCCGCCGCACCCGGCCGCCACCGAACCCGCCCTCGCCCACCTGCACAGCCTGGAACGCGCGCTCGCCGAGCTCGCCGCGCCGCTGCACAGCCCGCCCGGCGCACCCCTCGTCGCTGCCTGACCGCGTGCCGCCCGGACCGGACCCGGCACCCTTGGTCTAGACCGCATCGGCGCACTGCTACCGTCGCCGCAAAAGATCACGACGGCCACGTCCGCCGCGCACAGCCGGCGGGGAGGAGCAGCGGTGGACAGCAGCAACGGAGCGGGACGGGCATTCATCGGGTCGTTCACTTCGGCGGGCGGGCGGGGCGTCACCGTCGCCGCCGTGGACGCGGAGACCGGCGCGCTCACGGTCCTGGGGGCCACGGACGCCGTGCCCGACCCCTCCTACCTCACGCTCGGCCCCGGCGGCACGGTCCTCTACACGGTCAGCGAGACCGAGCCGGGCGGTGCGGCGGCTCTCGACGTCAGCACGCACGAACCGCGTCTCCTCGGCACGGTCCGGCCGGTGGACGGCGACGGCCCCACCCACCTCACCCTCGCCGCCGGTCACCTGGTCACCGCGAACTACGGCTCGGGCAGCGTCAGCGTGCTGCCCGTCGCCGGGGACGGCACGCTCGGCCCCGTCGCCGCGGTCCTCGCGCACGAGGGCGGCGGCCCGGTCGCGGACCGCCAGGAGGGCCCGCACGCCCACCAGGTCCTGCCCGACCCCTCCGGGGCCTGGGTGCTCAGCGTCGATCTCGGCACCGACTCGGTACGGGTCTGCGCGGTCGACCCGGCCACCGGCGAGCTGCGCCCGCACGGCGAGACGGCCCTGCGCCCCGGCACCGGCCCGCGCCACCTGGCCTTCCACCCCGCGGGCCGCCACGCCTATGTGCTGAACGAGCTGGAGCCCACGCTCACCGTGTGCCGCTGGGACGCCACGACCGGGGTCCTGGAGCCGGTCGGCGAGACCCCGGTGCTCCCGGAGGGCGTGACCGCCGAGAGCTACGCCTCCGAGGTCGTCGTCGCCCACGACGGCCGTTTCGTCTGGGCGGCCAACCGAGGCCACGACAGCATCTCCGTCCTCGCGCTCGACGCGACCGGCGAGCACCCGGCCCTGGTCACGACGGTGGGCTGCGGCGGGCACTGGCCCCGCGACCTCGCGCTGGACCCGGCCGGACGCCGGCTCTACGCGGCCAATGAGCGCAGCGGGAACGTCGCCTGGTTCACCGTCGACCCGGAGACCGGTGTCCCGGCCCACAGGGGAACCCTGGACGCCCCGGCGGCGTCCTGCGTGGTCTTCGGCTGAAACGGGTGAGGCCCCGGCCCGGACTGCCGTCCGGGCCGGGGCCTCACGCATGCTGGATCAGCGGGCCTGCGCGGCCTGGGCCACCGCGGGAGCGATCCCGAGGGCCGAGGTGTACATCGAGAGGACCAGCTTGCCGATCGCCGGATACGCGCCCAGCGGCTCGGCGCTCGCGCAGCCGGCCTCCTTCGCCGCGGCGTCCAGCAGGCCCTCCGCCACCTCGGGGCCCACCAGGTACGGCGCCACGGCCAGCTGGAGCGAGCCGGAGCCCTTCAGCTGATCGGCGATCGCGGCGACCGAACCCTCCACGTCGAGCGCGGCGGCCATCACCGGCACCGCGAGCCGGGCCGCGAGCAGCATGCCCGTGATCCCCGCCGCCTGCACGGCCTCCTCGCCGCCCACCGTGGCGAGCACGATGCCGTCGGCGGCCGTCGCCACCGTGAAGAGCCTGGCCCGGTCCGCGCGGGCCAGCCCGGCCTCCGACAGCCGGACGTGCAGCGCCTCGGCCAGCAGCGGGTGCGGACCGAGCACATCGGTCAGCTCCGCCGGGGCCTCGCTGTCGGTGATCGCCTGGCGTATCCGCTGCACCAGCGCGCTGTCCGGACCCGCGAGCAGCGGGACCACCACGGCGGCCGGGCCCTCGGGCTCGGCGACCTCACGGCCCACGGCCAGCGCCTGCTCGTAGCGCGCGGTGCGCTCGGCGGCGGAATGCGCGATCACGGAGGCCAGCGCCGGGTACTCGGCGTCGTCCCCGTCCACGTAACCGATCAGGGCGTTCAGACCGGGCAGCTCGGAACGGGCGATGCTGATGACTTCCTCGGCCAGACTGCGGCTGGTCGCGGAAGGAGTACCGGGAACGGCGAGAACGAGCGCGGCAGCGCCCTCGGGTGCGACCACGGGCTCCGGGCGGCGGTGCCGTCCGGACTGGCGAGGTCGCGGCATTCGTACAGGCAGGCCGGAAGCGGGCCCAGTGGGGGTGCTCATGGCGCCGCATGCTACTGGTTTCGGACGGCTCCCTGCTCGGGGAGGGTCCGGTGGAGCGGCCTCTGTCCGCTTTTATCCGATCGGTGGCTTACCGGGCAACTGCCCTGATCTGTCGTCAGCGTTCACGCGCCCGTCGCCCTGTGAGCGGGGCCGGGTGCCGGAACGCAGAGCAGCGTCGGGTGGTGGGGCAGCCGCAGCCCCCCGGTGTCGAGGGCCTGGGCGATGCGCAGCGCACCGATCAGGGGATCACCCGAACCGGGGACCGCCCGAGCCCGGGGCAGCAACCGCGCCAGTTCCTCGCGCAGCGGTACGAGCAGCGGCTCGCCCATCCGGAACAGCCCGCCGGTCAGCGCGACTTCACAGCCTTCCTGGTCCGCCCCCGCCTCCGGGCACACCGCCGCGGCCGCCTCCGCGATGTGCGCGGCGGCTCCCCGCAGGATGCCCTCGGCGACCGGGTCGCGGTCCGCGCAGGCGGCCACGTCCGGCGCGAACGAGGCCAGCAGGGCGGGCCGGTCGGCGCGCGGGTAGAGCAGACCGGGCAGCTCCTGCGGCGGTCCGAACACCGTCTCCAGGCGGGCCAGCAGCGCGGGCGAACCGCCGCGCCGCCCGTCGTACGCGCGCATCGCGGCGTCGAGCCCGGCCCGCCCGATCCAGGCGCCGCCCCCGCTGTCGCCCAGCAGGTGCCCCCAGCCGTCCGCCCGCCGCCACCGGATCAGGTCCGTGCCGAGCGCGATCAGCCCGGTGCCGGCGGCCACCACCGCGCCCGGCCGCTGCCCGACCGCACCGGCGTACGCGGTCACCGCGTCCGCCGCGAGCGCGATCCGGCGCACTCCCAGCGCGTCCGCCAGGGCGCCCGGCAGTTCGGCGCGCAACGCGTCGCCCAGCGTGGCCATCCCCGCGGCACCGACCGCCGCGGCGGTGATCCGCCCGCCGGGCCCGTGCGCGTCGAGCAGGCCCCGTACGGCGGGCAGCACCTGGTCCAGGAGGTGGGCGGCGTCGATGCCGCGCGGTCCGGTGCGCACCGGACCACCGCACGCGACGGTGGCCAAGGGGGCGTCCGACTCGGCCGTGCCCAGCGCCACCCGGAGTCCTGAGCCGCCCGAATCCACCCCGAGTACATACGTGCCCGGTTGTCCGTGTGACGTCATGGACCGGCTCCCGGGGGCGAAGAGGTGAGGGACGGGCAGCACCCTATCCCCGGGGTGCCGCGTTGCGCCGGTAGGGTGATCTTTCGTGACAGCGCGACCGTTGAACGAAGTAGTCGAGCCCGGCTGGGCCGACGCCCTGGCCCCCGTGGCGGGGCGCATCGCGGCGATGGGCGATTTCCTGCGTGCGGAGGTCGCGGCCGGCCGCACCTACCTCCCCTCCGGGGCGAACGTGCTGCGCGCGTTCCAGCAGCCCTTCGAGGACGTACGGGTCCTGATCGTCGGTCAGGACCCGTACCCCACACCGGGGATGGCGATCGGTCTGAGCTTCGCGGTCGCCCCGGAGGTGCGCAGGCTGCCGGGCAGTCTGGAGAACATCTACCGCGAGCTCAACGCCGACCTCGGGCTGCCCCGGCCGTCGAACGGCGACCTGACCCCGTGGACCCGCCAGGGCGTACTGCTGCTGAACAGGGCGCTGACCACCGCGCCCCGCTCGCCCGGCGCCCACCGCGGCAAGGGCTGGGAAGAGGTCACCGAGCAGGCCATCCGCGCCCTGGCAGCCCGGGGCAAGCCACTGGTGTCCGTGCTCTGGGGCCGCGACGCCCGCAATCTGCGGCCGCTGCTCGGCGACCTGCCGGCGATCGAGTCCGCCCACCCCTCCCCGATGTCCGCCGATCGCGGCTTCTTCGGGTCCAGGCCGTTCAGCCGGGTCAACGAACTCCTCGTCGCCCAGGGCGCCGAGCCGGTCGACTGGCGGCTTCCGTAGGAAGCACACCTCACATCTCGACCGCCGCCGCCCGCACGCACAGCACGTCCGGGAGGTGCGAGGCGAGCTGCTGCCAGGTGTCCCCGTCGTCCGCGCTCGCGTACAACTCGCCGTTGCGGTTGCCGAAGTAGACCCCGGCCGGGTCCGCGTCGTCCGTACAGAGCGCGTCGCGCAGCACCGTGCCGTAGTGCGCGCTCTCCGGCAGGCCCGCCGACAGCGGCTCCCAGTGGGCGCCCGCGTCGGTCGTCCGGAAGACCCGGCAGCGGTGCTCGGCGGGCACCCGGTCGGCGTCGGCGTTGATCGGGAAGACGTACGCCGTGTCCGCGCGGTGCGGGTGGGCGGCGACGGCGAAGCCGAAGTCCGAGGGCAGGCCCGCGCCGATGTCCGTCCAGTTGCCCCCGGCGTCGTCGCTGCGGAAGACGCCCCAGTGGTTCTGGAGGTAGAGGCGGTCCGGATCGGCCGCGTCCCGGCTGACCTTGTGCACGCACTGGCCGAACTCCGGGTCCGGGTCGGGCAGGAAGACGGCCGAGACCCCCTTGTTGGCCGGGGCCCAGCTCGCGCCGCCGTCCGCGGTCCGGAACACCCCGGCGGTGGAGACCGCGACCGTCACGGCGCGCGCGTCACGCTCGTCGGTCAGGATCGTGTGCAGCCCCTCGCCGCCTCCGCCCGGCACCCACCGCGAACGCGTCGGGTGCTCCCACAGCGGGCGCACCAGCTCGAAGGACTCGCCGCCGTCCTCGGACCGGAAGAGCGCGGCCGGCTCCGTGCCCGCGTAGACCACGCCGGGCGCCTCGGGCCCCGCCGGCTGCAACTGCCACACCCGCTCCAGCGAGGTCCCGGTGAACTCGGGGAACTTCACCGCCGGGGTCTTCGGCTCGACCCAGCTCGCACCCAGGTCGTCGGAGTGGAAGACGGACGGGCCCCAGTGCGCGCTGTCCCCGCCCACCAGCAGCCGGGGCCGGCCGCGCCGGGTGTCGATGGCGACCGAGTAGATCGCCTGGGCGTTGAAGTGCGGCTCCTCGAACTCCCATGTACCGCCGCGCCTGCGGCCGATGAAGAGTCCCTTGCGGGTGCCCACGGTGAGCAGTACATCAGTCATGACCGAACCTCCCGAAACGCCGTTGTGCCGGATATCGGTCAGTCTGCACCCCGGCACTGACAGCGGCCCGGACCACGGCCCCGGGGTGTCCCTCCGGGTCCGGGCGTGCCCGTCTCAGCGGCAGGGCGGTGCCGTGCTGCTGCGGACCACCAGATTCGTCGCCAGGTCCACCCGGGTCGTCGCGGGCTGCCGGCCCCGGCCCAGGTCCAGGACCAGCCGGGCCGCCGTCTCGGCCATCTCGATCAGGGGCTGGCGCACCGTGGTCAGCGGCGGCCCGATCCACCGCGTGAGCGGCAGGTCGTCGAAGCCCACCACGCTCAGGTCCTCCGGGATGCGCAGACCGAGCTCGCGCGCCGCCTCGTACACCCCGAGCGCCTGGAGGTCGTTGCCCGCGAAGACGGCGGTCGGCCGGTCCGCCGAGCGCAGCAGTTCCATCCCGGCCGCGTATCCCGCCTCGTGCGAGAACTCGGCCTCGCGGATCAGTGACGCGTCTATCGGGATGCCCGCCGTCTCCAGGGCGGCCCGGTAGCCGTCCACCCGGGCCCGGCTGCACATCATGCGGGTCGGTCCGCCGACCACGCCGATCCTGCGGTGGCCGAGGCCGGTGAGGTGGCGGGTCGCGGCGAGACCGCCCTGCCAGTTCGTCGTGCCGACCGACGGGATGTCGTCGCCCGGGTCTCCGGCCGGGTCGACCACCGTGTACGGGATGCTGCGGCTGGTGAGCTGCGCGCGCTGGGCGGCGGTGAGGTCGGACAGCACCAGGATGACGCCGACCGGCCGGCGCGCCAGCACCCCGTCGACCCAGGTCTGCCCGGGGCTGAGGCGGCCCGCGCTCTCCGAGAGGACCAGGCTCAGCCCCTCCTCGCGTGCGACGTTCTCCACCCCTCGTACGACCTCCATGGCCCACGCGCTGTCGAGCTCGTGGAAGACCAGGTCGATGAGTTGCGACTGCGTGGTCGAGCCGCGTCTGCGGCGGTAGCCGTGCTGGAGCAGCAGCTCCTCGACCTTGGTGCGCGTACCGGGCGCGACATCGGCGCGGCCGTTCAGCACCTTCGAAACTGTCGGAGCCGAGACTCCGGCCGCTCGGGCGATTTCCGCCAGCGTGGCAGTGCCGTCCGACGGCGCTGCGGCAGGCGCATTCTCCTGATGTGACTGGACGTTTGCGGGGCTCATAGAGCGAATCGTAGCCGCCCTGCCCTGCATCGGTCCCGGGAGCCCCGGCGAAAAATTCGGTGGCCGCGACCTCTTGACTGGCCCGAAACCCAACCGTACGGTTCCGGCAACATTCGCAAGCAACTCCGAAAGATTCGACAGAGGTGCGGTCATGCGGTCGGGAATTTTCACTCAGGGCAAGCGCGCGGCGAGATGGACCGCCGCCGGTGCGGCCATGGTCATGGCGGGAGTCCTCGCGGGTTGCGGATCGGACAGCGGCAGCGGCAGCGGCGGTGGCGGCGGCACGCTGACCGCGTACGTCTACGGCGACGACGCGGTGAAGGTGCAGCAGGCGGCGGTCAAGGAGTTCAACAAGACCTCCGACGTCAAGGTCAAGCTCGTCTCGGTGCCCGGTACCGACTACGTCAACAAGCTCCGCAGCGCCATGGGTTCCCCCAGCGCCCCCGACATCTTCTTCAACTGGGGCGGCGGCTCCATCAAGCCGTACGTCGACGCGAACCAGCTGGTCGACCTGAGCTCGACGTTCAAGAGCGACGCCACCCTGAAGGACGGCTTCCTGCCCTCGATCGTCACGGCCGGCAGCCTCGACGGCAAGGTCTACGGCGTCCCGATGCGCGGGATGCAGCCCGTGATGCTCTTCTTCAACAAGACCCTCTTCGCCGAGAACAACGTCACGGTCCCCAAGACGTGGGAGGACCTGCAGAAGGCCATCAAGACCTTCAAGGACAAGGGCATCACGCCGTTCGCCCTCGGCGGCTCCGACAAGTGGCCCGAGCTGATGTGGATGGAGTACCTGCTCGACCGGATCGGTGGCCCGGACGTCTTCCGCAAGATCCAGAACGGTGACAGCTCCGCCTGGGGCGACCCGGCCGTCCTGAAGACCGCCCAGACCGTCAAGCAGCTCGTCGACGACGGCGCGTTCGGCGAGAACTTCAACTCCGTCGACTACGGCAACGGCGGCGCGCCCACCCTGCTCAACAAGGGCAAGGCGGCCATGCACCTGATGGGCTCGTGGGAGTACTCCACCCAGCTCGGCAAGGCGCCCGACTTCGCCAAGAAGGACCTCGGCTGGACGAGCTTCCCGACCGTCGCGGGCGGCGTCGGCGACGCGGCCGACGTGGTCGGCAACCCCACGAACTACTGGTCGGTCAACGCCCGCACCAAGCACAAGGACGCGGCCATAGCCTTCCTCAAGACCATGGCCTCCAAGTCCTACGCGCAGGCCCTCGTGGACAACGGCGACGTGCCCACCACCTCCAACGCCGCCTCCATGCTGAGCGGATCGCCGAACCCGAAGTTCGCCACCGACCAGTACGAGATGGTCCAGAAGGCCCCCGACTTCACCCTGTCGTGGGACCAGGCGCTGGAGTCCAAGATCGCCACCCCGCTGCTCACCGAGATCAGCAAGCTGTTCGCCGGCAAGTCCACGCCCGAGCAGTTCGTCGCCGCAATGAAGGCCGTCAAGTAACAATGTCCCACGTCTCCTCGTCACCGAAGGTGCGCGGAGGACGGAAGGCGGCCGTCGGAAACGTCGGCCGCCCGCCGGTCGCCTGGGCGCTGCCCGGCATCCTCTTCTTCGCCCTCTTCGCGATCGTCCCGCTGGCGATCGCCGTGTACCTCTCCTTCTGCCACTGGGACGGGCTGAACTCCCCGACCTCCGCCGGCACGGCCAACTGGACCCGGCTCTTCAAGGACCCCGAGTTCCGCCAGGCCGCCTGGCTCAGCCTGCTCCTCACCACCATCAGCTGGGCCTTCCAGACCCCGGTGGCCCTGCTCCTCGGCGTCTGGGCGGCCGGCCGGCAGCGCAGCCGCGCCGTGCTCTCCGCGGTCTTCTTCATCCCGCTGCTGCTGTCCACCACGGCCATCGCGATGCTGTTCCACGCGCTGCTCGACCCCAACTTCGGGGTCATCAAGGAGATCGGCCCCTGGTTCGGCATCGACCCGAACATCATGGGCTCGTCCACCGGCGCCCTGCTCACCGTGGCGTTCGTCGGCGGCTGGCAGTTCATGCCCTTCCACACCCTGATCTACCAGGGCGGCACCCGGCAGATCCCGCAGGTGCTCTACCAGGCCGCCGAGATCGACGGCGCCGGCATGTTCCGGCAGTTCTTCCACATCACCCTGCCGCAGCTGCGCAACACCATCACGACTTCCTCGGTCCTGATGATCGTCGGCTCGCTGACCTACTTCGACACCGTGCTCATCATGACCAAGGGCGGTCCGGGTACGGACACCACCATCCTGCCGTACCTGATGTACCGCACCGGTTTCCAGACCTACGACCTCGGGTACGCCGCCGCGATCGCGACCGCCCTCGTCGTCGTGGCCACCGCGATCTCGCTGATCCTCGTCCGCTTCAGCGGCTTCGGGAACATGCGCTCCACCCGGGAAGGTATGTGACGCGATGTCGATCGACACCCGCCCCGCGGCGCGCCCCGCACGGCCCCTGACCCGTACCCGCCCGGCCACCGCCGCGCGCCGCCGCAAGTGGGGCAACCCGCTGGCCGGCCTCGGCTCGCTGGTCTGGCTCGTGCTCGTGATCGTCCCGCTCTACACGCTGGTCTCGTCCTCGCTGATGCACCAGGACGAGGCGCTGAACGGCGATCCGCTGGCCATCCCGACCGACCCGACGCTCGACAACTACCGCACGGTGCTGGACAGCGGCTTCTCCACGATGCTCTCCAACACGGCGATCGTCGCCGTGGCGACCACGGCGATCGTGCTGGTCCTCTCGATCCCCGTGGCGTACGTCGCTGTACGCACCCGCAGCAGGCTCTCCGGACTCGCCTTCCGCACCTTCCTGCTCGGCGTCGCCATCCCCGCCCAGGCCGTGATCGTGCCGCTCTACCTGCTCATCAGCAAGATGGGCCTGTACGACAGCCTGACGGCCATCATCCTGCCGACCGCCGCGTTCGCGATGCCGGTGGCGGTGCTGATCCTCAGCGGCACCATGCGCGACGTCTCCGAGGAGATGTACGAGGCCATGGCGCTCGACGGCGCCTCGTCGCTGCGGATGCTGTGGCAGCTGGCGATCCCGATGTCCAAGGCGGGCATCAGCACGGTCGCGATCTACACGGCGCTCCAGGCGTGGAACGGCTTCCTGTTCCCGCTGATCCTGACCCAGTCGGAGGAGAACCGGGTGCTGACCCTCGGTCTCTTCAACTTCATGTCCCAGTTCGGGGTGAACATCCCGGCCGTGCTCGCCGCGATCGTGCTCTCCGTCGTACCGATCTTCGCCGTGTACCTCGTGGCACGGAAGGCACTGGTCAACGGACTGATGGGGGTGGGCGGCAAGTAGCGCTCCCATGCCGCCGCGTACCACCGCACTCTTGAGAGGAATCTCCGCCGCCATGGCAAACCCCCCTGTTCCGCATGCCCGCAGGACCGAAGCGGCCACCGCCGTCGACGGCCCCTGGCAGGACCCCTCGCTCGCCCCCGAGGAGCGTGTGGCCGATCTCGTCTCCCGGATGACCCTCCAGGAGAAGACCGCCCAGCTGTACGGAATCTGGGTGGGCGCCGACGCCGACGGGGACGGGGTCGCCCCGCACCAGAACGAGATGGTCGACACCATCGACTGGGACGCGCTGATCCCGCGCGGCCTGGGTCAGCTGACCCGCCCCTTCGGCACCGCCCCGGTCGACCCGGCCGTCGGCGCGATCTCGCTCGCCCGCGCCCAGCGGGCCATCGCGGGCGCCGGCCGCTTCGGCATCCCGGCCCTCGCGCACGAGGAGTGCCTGGCGGGCTTCACCGCCTGGGGCGCCACCGCCTACCCCGTCCCGCTCTCCTGGGGTGCCGCCTGGAACCCGGACCTGGTCACCGAGATGGCGCACCGGATCGGCAGCGACATGCGGTCCGTGGGCATCCACCAGGGCCTCGCCCCGGTCCTGGACGTCGTGCGGGACCTGCGCTGGGGCCGCGTCGAGGAGACCATCGGCGAGGACCCCTACCTCGTCGCCACCATCGGCACCGCCTACGTGAAGGGCCTGGAGTCCGCCGGCATCGTCGCCACCCTCAAGCACTTCGCCGGGTACGCGGCATCGGCCGGCGCCCGCAACCTCTCGCCGGTCCGGGCCGGGGCCAGGGAACTCGCCGACGTCATCCTGCCGCCCTTCGAGATGGCCCTCCTCGACGGCGGCGCCCGCTCCGTCATGCAGTCGTACGCGGAGATCGACGGCGTCCCGTCGGCCGCGGACCCCGCCCTGCTCACCGGGCTGCTCCGCGACACCTGGGGCTTCGAGGGGACCGTCGTCGCCGACTACTTCGCCATCGGCTTCCTGGAGACCCTGCACAAGGTCGCCGAGGGCCGGGCCGACGCCGCCCGCCTCGCCCTGCAGGCCGGGGTGGACGTGGAACTGCCCACCGTCCGCAGCTACGGCGAAGAACTCGCCGCCGCCGTCCTGGCCGGTACGGTCCCCGAAGCCCTGGTCGACCGCGCGCTGCACCGGGTCCTCCTCCAGAAGTGCGAACTCGGGCTCCTCGACCCCGACTGGAGCCCGCTCCCCGCCCTCCTGCGCGACACGGACCCGGAGCAGGCGCGCGAGACCATCGACCTGGACCCGCCGCGCAACCGCGCCCTCGCCCGCGAACTCGCCGAACAGGCCGTGGTCCTGCTCGCCAACCCGCAGGGGGCGCTGCCGCTCGCCGGGACCGGGCGGATCGCGGTGATCGGTCCCCGCGCCGACGACGCCCTCGCCATGCTCGGCTGCTACTCCTTCCCCAGCCACGTCGGCGTCCTGCACCCCGAGACCGCCATGGGCATCGAGATCCCGACCGTGCTCGACGCGGTGCGCGGTGAGTTTCCCGCCGCGACGGTCACCGGCGCCCCCGGCTGCGAGGTGGACGGCACCGACACCTCGGGGTTCGCGGAGGCGGTGGACCTGGCCCGGGACGCGGACGTCTGCGTCGCCGTGCTCGGCGACCGGGCCGGACTCTTCGGGCGCGGCACCTCGGGCGAGGGCTGCGACGCCGACGACCTCGCGCTGCCCGGTGTGCAGGGCGAACTGCTCGACGCGCTGCTGGACAGCGGCACCCCGGTCGTCCTGGTCCTGCTGACCGGCCGCCCGTACGCGCTCGGCCGCTGGGCGGACCGCACCGCCGCCGTGGTCCAGGCGTTCTTCCCCGGTGAGGAGGGCGCCCCCGCTCTGGCCTCCGTGCTCTCCGGCCGGGTCAGCCCCTCCGGCCGGCTGCCGGTCTCCGTACCGCGCCACCCGGGCGGCCAGCCCTGGACCTACCTCCAGCCGCCCCTCGGGCTCGCCAACGGGGTCAGCAACCTGGACCCGACGCCGCTCTACCCCTTCGGCCACGGCCTCACGTACACCTCCTTCGCCTGGGAGCCCGGCGCCCCCGCCCCGGAGGAGGTCCCCACCGACGGCTCCGCCGACATCGAGCTCACCGTCCGCAACACCGGGGACCGGGCGGGCGCGGAGGTGGTCCAGCTGTACGTGCACGACCCGGTCGCCCAGACGACCCGGCCCGACAACCGGCTCATCGGCTACGCCCGGGTGTCGCTCGACGCGGGCCAGGAGGCGCGGGTGCGCTTCCGGTTCCACGCCGACCTGGTGTCCTTCACCGGCATCGGCGGGCGGCGCATCGTGGAGCCGGGCGCGCTGGAGCTGCGGCTCGCGACGTCCAGCGGTGCCGAGGACATCCGGCACACGGTGCACCTGCGCCTCACCGGTCCCGAGCGCACCGTCGACCACAGTCGCCGGCTGGTGTGCGACGCGGAGGTCGAAGCCGTGCCGGCGGCCGCGCCCGTACAGGGCTGACCGCACCCGTACTCCGGGTGGTGGCGCCGCGGCCCTTACCGCAGCGCCGCCACCCGGTCCCCAGATCCACGAAACTTTCGAAACACCCACACCCGTGCACGCCTCCCCGGTCGCCGGGGCCCGGACGTGCGCACTCTCGAAGGGTTCTGTCATGCGCAAGCCAATCAAGGCTGTCCTGGTCGGCACCGCCGCCGCGGCACTGCTCGCCCCGTGCACCATCAACGCCTTCGCCCATGAGGACACCGGACGCGGGCACAAGGACACGCGGTCCGACACCCTCGGCGGCCTCGGCCTGCGGTCGGGCGTGCGCATCGGCACCGCCGTCGACATGGCGGCCCTGGCGGACGACGAGCCCTACCGTGCCAAGGCCGCGAGCGAGTTCAGCTCGGTCACCCCCGAGAACGTCATGAAGTGGGAGGTCGTCGAGCCGACTCGCGGCCAGTACGACTGGAAGGAGGCCGACAAGCTGGTCGACTTCGCCCGCGCCAACGGCCAGTTGGTGCGCGGACACACCCTGCTCTGGCACAACCAGCTGCCCAGCTGGCTCACCACCGGCGACTTCTCCGCCGACGAGCTGCGCGCCATCCTCCGCAAGCACATCACCGACGAGGCCCGCCACTTCAAGGGGCGCATCTGGCAGTGGGACGTCGTCAACGAGGTGTTCAACGACGACGGCACCCTGCGCGACAGCATCTGGCTCCAGAAGCTCGGCCCCGGCTACATCGCGGACGCCTTCCGCTGGGCCCACGCGGCCGACCCCAAGGCCAAGCTGTTCATCAACGACTACAACATCGAGGGCGTCAACGCGAAGAGCACCGCCCTCTACAACCTGGTCGTCGAACTGCGCAAGCAGCGCGTACCGATCGACGGCGTCGGCATCCAGGGCCATCTGTCCGTCCAGTACAACGCCCCCCACGACATCGCCGAGAACATGAAGCGGTTCGACGACCTCGGCCTGGAGACCGCGATCACCGAGGCCGACGTCCGTATCCCGATGCCCTCCGACAGCACCAAGCAGGAGGCCCAGGCCGAGGGCTACGACGTACTGCTGCGCGGCTGCCTGCTCACCCGCAAGTGCACCGACTTCACCGTCTGGGGCTTCACCGACAAGTACTCCTGGGTGCCCGACACCTTCGAGGGTGAGGGCGCGGCCAACCTCTTCGACGAGAACTACAAGGCCAAGCCCGCCTACAGCGCCCTGCGCGACGACCTGCTGCTCGCCGCCGGCCGCAACTGAGCGGGGAGGAGGACAGCAGGATGGACAGCGACAGCCCCGACACCGGAACCCCCCGGCCCACCAGCCGCCGGTCGGTCCTGGGCCTCGGCCTCGGGATCACCGCCCTCGGCGCCACCCCCCTCGGCTCCCTCGTCGGACTGACCGGTGAGGCGTCCGCCACCGGACACGGCCCCGCGCCCCGGCCCACCGACCCCGGCGCCTACATCTCGTTCACCGCCCGGCGCGGCAGCTTCCCGCTGGTCGGACGCGGACGGGCGACACCGGTCCTGGTCAGCGACCGGGACTGGCCGGGCGTGGTCCGGGCCGCCGGCGACCTCCGCGACGACATCGAACGCGTCACCGGAGTCCGCCCCGCCCTCTCGCACGGGGCGGTGCCCTCGGCCCGCGAGATCACCATCGTCGGCACCGTGGGGCGCAGCCCCCTGATCGACCGGCTGGTCGCCGACGGCCGGCTCGACGTCTCCTCGATCCGGGGCAAGTGGGAGACCAGCCTCCAGACCGTCGTCGACCGCCCGCTGCCCGGCGTCGAACGCGCCCTCGTCATCGCGGGCAGCGACCAGCGCGGGACGATCTTCGGCGCGTACGACGTCTCGCGCGGCATCGGCGTCTCGCCCTGGTACTGGTGGGACGACGTCACCCCCGTACACCGCGACGAGATCCACGTACTGCCCGGCCGGCACACCCAGGGCACCCCGGCCGTGAAGTACCGCGGCTTCTTCATCAACGACGAGAACCCGGCGCTCGGCACCTGGGCCCCCGCACACTTCGGGCCCGGCAAGGCGCCCGGTTTCGAGGGCGGCTTCAACGCGGACTTCTACGCCCGCGTCTTCGAGGTCATGCTCCGGCTCAAGGCCAACTACCTGTGGCCGGCCGTCTGGGGCCGCGCCTTCGCCGAGGACGACCCGCTCAACCACGCCACCGCCAAGGCGTACGGCGTCGTCATGGGCACCTCGCACGAGGCGCCCATGATGCGCGGCATCGAGGAGTGGAACCGGCACGCCGTCGCCGCCGTGCGCGACGGTGAAGGCAACATCACCACCCCCGGCCACGACCCCTACGGCGGCACCGGCGAGTGGTCCTTCCGCCGCAACGCCGACGCGCTCAAGGCGTACTGGGCCGACGGCATCCGCCGGATGAAGGACGAGGACTTCGAAGGCGTCGTCACGCTCGGCATGCGGGGCAACGGCGACGTCAGCCTCCCCGACGGCGACGGCATCGAGCTGATGACCGAGATCATCGCCACCCAGCGGCAGATCCTCGCCGAGGTCTCCGGCAAGGACGTCACCACGATCCCGCAGGTCTGGACCCTCTACAAGGAGGTCCAGCGCTACTGGGACCGGGGGCTGCGCGTCCCCGACGACGTCACCGTGGTCCTCACCGACGACAACTGGGCCAACATCCGCAAGCTGCCCGACCCCGCCGAGGGCCCGCGGCAGGGCGGCTACGGGCTCTACTACCACTTCGACTACGTCGGCGTCGGCCGCAACTACAAGTGGGTCGACACCGCGTCGCTGCCCAACATGTGGGACCAGCTCCACCAGTGCCACGCCTACGGCAACCACGGACTGTGGGTCACCAACGTCGGCGACCTCAAGGGCAACGAACTGCCCACGCAGTTCTTCCTGGAGTACGCCTGGAACCCGGAGCGCTGGCCCCTGGACCGGCTGCCGGAGTGGGAGGAGACGTACGCCCGGCAGAACTTCGGCGAGAAGCAGGCCGCCGAGATCGCCTCCGTCCTGCGCGAGTACGCCCGGCTCCAGGCCCGCCGCAAGCCCGAGCTGCTCAACCGCCGGATCACCCTCGACCCCGCCAAGGACCCCGCGACCGACAGCTCGGCCGTGGTCTACGACGACCAGGCGTCCCCCTTCGGCCTCGTCCACTACCGCGAGCTGGAACGCGTCACCGAGGAGTGGCGCCTGCTCGGCGAGCGCGCCGCCCGGGTCGGGCGGCGGCTGCCCGCCTCCGCCCAGGACGCCTGGTACGAACTCGTCGGCTACGAGGTCGCGGCCACCGCCAACCTGTACGCGCTGCGCGAGGCGGAGTTCACCAACATCCATTACGCGGCCCAGGGCCGGGCCCTCACCAACGAGCTGGCGGCCACCGCGGAGGCGCGGCTCGCCGACGACTTCGCCCTGGCCGACCGCTTCAACACGAAGATCGCGGGCGGCAAGTGGCAGGGCTTCCAGACCCAGCCGCACATCGACTACGGCGACGTCGCACGCTACGGGCCCAACGCCCCCTGGCAGCAGCCCGAGATCGACAACGTGGCCATCAAGGACGTGCTCTTCCCGGCCGTCAAGCGCATCGACCTGCCCGCGCGGGCCGCGATGGGCGTCGCCGTGGACGGCTCCGCGTCGTGGTGGCCGCACGAGACCGAGCCCGCGGTGCTGCCGGTGTTCAGCCCCTACCAGACCCGGCCCGCCCAGTACATCGAGGTGTTCAACCGGGGCAGCGTCCCCTTCGACTACCGGGTGCGCACCGGAGTGTCCTGGCTGACCGCCGACCGGGTGCGCGGCCGCGTCACCACTCAGGACCGGATCACCCTGCGTGTCGACTGGGACCGGGCGCCGAAGGGCGTCACCCGGGTCCCGGTCACCGTGACCGGGCCGGACGGGGCGGAGGTGACCGTCACGGCGGTGGCGGACCGCCCGACGCTCTCCCGCGCCCGGCTCGGCGGGTTCGTGGAGGCCGGGGGATACGTGTCCATCGAGGCCGACCACTATCACCGGGCAGTAGGCGGCGGGGGCGTCAGCTGGCAGCGCATCCCGGACATCGGGCGCACGGGGGCCGGCATGGAGCCGTTCCCGGTCACAGCGGCCCGGCAGACGCCCGGCGGCCGGAGCCCGCGCCTGGAGTACCGGGTCAGCCTCTTCACCTCCGGGCCGGTCACCGTGTACGCGTACCTCTCGCCCCGTAACAACGCGCTGCCGACCGACGGGCTGACGTACGCGGTCTCCCTCGACGACGCCGCCCCCCAGCGGGTGAACGTCACGAAGGCGACGGGGGCCGACGACGGGACCATGAACCCCCAGTGGGCCCGGCACACCTCCGACAACGTCAACATCACCGGCACGGTCCACCGCGTCTCCGGGCCCGGGGTGCATGTGCTGAAATTCTGGATGGTCGACCCTACGGTGGTCCTCCAGAACCTGGTGATCGACACCGGCGGCCTCGAACCCAGCTACCTGGGCCCGCCGGAAAGCCTCCGGCTCGACTGAGCCCGGCGGCACGGAACGTACACGGGAAGGTGCGCAGCGATGACGGACGAGCACGGGGACAGCGGAATCCTGGAGGTCGCCCCCGCCGGGGCGGAGGTCGGGATCACCGTCGCCACCCCGTCCGGCGAGCGCACCTTCCTGTGCACCCCGGCCCGGGCCCGGGAACTGGCGGCCGCTCTCGGTTCCGCCGCGGACGAGGCCGAGAGCGGACCGGCGCACCACGTCACCGTCAGGGCGGACGAACTGCGCCGGGGCGACGTGCGCGACGGTGACCGCGCCATGACGGTGGAGACCGTCCGGGTCGAGGGCGGCACCGCCCACGTCACCTGGAAGTCCGGCGCCGGACGCAGCTGGAACCAGCTGTACGACGCCGACGCCTCCATCCCGCTCCGGCGCCGGGGCCGGCTGCCGGGGGTGTGAGCGTTCGCGCGCGGCCCGGCGGCGGGCGCACCCTGGAAGGGAGACCTTCCGGAGGTGAACGCCATGACCCGAACCGCTGTCGGATGGCACATCGAGCTCGAATTCGAGGAGGACACCCACCGCACCCGCGCGGCCGCCCTGGTGCGGCTCTCCGACGGACAGGAGGTGCGCGCCCACGGCTACGCCAGCCGCCACCCCTCCGACGCCGAGCAGCCCCGGGTGGGGGAGGAGGTCGCCGGGGCCCGCGCGCTCAACGAACTGGCGATGAAGCTCCTGACCAAGGCGCACGACGAGATCGACGAGGCGGCCGGCCGCAGCTCGTACCCCCTGAAACCCCGCTGACCCGGAATCCGCGAAGCCGCTCGTGGCGGAGTGACTGTTGTACGAGAGTGGTCGTAATTTGACGGGCGTCGTACTACGGGATGTATCGTACTAGCGATCCTTCCGTACCCGGCGAAACGGAGTCCGTCGTGAGTGCCCTCTTCGAGCCCTACACCCTCAGGTCGCTTGTCGTGCCCAACCGGGTGTGGATGGCGCCCATGTGCCAGTACAGCGCGGCAGTGGAGGGTCCGGAGACGGGTGTGCCGGGCGACTGGCACTTCGCCCACCTCGCCGCCCGGGCCACCGGTGGCACCGGCCTGATCCTCACCGAGGCCACGGCGGTCAGTCCCGAGGGCCGCATCAGCCCGGCCGACCTCGGCATCTGGAACGACGCCCAGGTCGAGGCGTTCCGCCGGATCACCGAGTTCGTCAAGGCGCAGGGCTCCGTGATCGGCATCCAGCTCGCCCATGCCGGACGCAAGGCGTCGACCGCCGCGCCCTGGACCGGCGGCGGCCCCGTCGGCCCCGAGGCGCACGGCTGGACCCCGGTCGGCCCCAGCCCGCTGCCCTTCGACGAGGGCTACCCGGTCCCGCACGAGCTGACCACCGACGAGATCGCGGGCGTCGTGGACGACTTCCGCCAGGCCGCCCGGCGTGCCGTCGAGGCGGGCTTCCAGGTCGCCGAGGTGCATGGCGCACATGGCTACCTCATCGGCCAGTTCCTCTCCCCGCACAGCAACCGCCGCACCGACGAGTACGGCGGCAGCTTCGAGAACCGCGTGCGCCTCGCCCTCCAGGTGGTCGACGCCGTGCGCGAGGTGTGGCCCGAGGAGCTGCCGGTCTTCTTCCGCGTCTCCGCGACGGACTGGCTCACGGAGAACCCCGAGGACGAGCGCGAGGGCTGGACGGCCGACGAGACCGTGCGGCTGGCGGCGCTGCTGCGGGACCACGGCGTGGACCTGCTCGATGTCTCCACCGGCGGCAACGCCCCCCGCGCCCGTATCGCCACCGGCCCCGGCTACCAGGTGCCCTTCGCCGAGCGCGTGAAGCGGGAGGCCTCGCTGCCCGTGGCGGCCGTCGGTCTCATCACGGACCCGCAGCACGCCGAGAAGATCCTCACCGAGGGCCGCGCGGACGCCGTCCTGCTCGGGCGCGAACTGCTGCGCAACCCCTCCTGGGCCCGGGAGGCCGGCCGTGCGCTGAACGGCGCCGTGCATGCCCCCGCCCCCTACGGCTACGCCATCTGACCCGCCCTCAGGGCGTTCCCTTTCGCCCCGGACCGCCCCCTTCGCACCCAAGGTGTGCGAAGGGGGCGGTCTGCGTGGACCCGCCACCCGTGCGTTGCGGCCGCGCTTTCTATCGTTGAAAAATCCTCGCGCACGACTGTTGTTTTGCGTTTGGTGCTGTGGCTCAATGTTCGATTGTGTGCTGTGCCTCACAGGTTCGAGGCACTTCAGCTCTCTCGACAGGACGACGCCTTGAGACCACAAACGCCCCACCCCCGCGCTCTGTTCAGGACAGCGGCCTGCGCCGCCGCGCTGCTCATCCCGCTCGGTGCCACGCTCGTCCCGGCAGCGGCGGCCGCCCCCGCGAGCGCCGCCTCGACCACCTTCAAGGCCGGCGACCCGGCCACCACCGTCCACGGGCTGAAGGGCGAATACTTCAGCATGTCCGCGCCGGGTGCGCGGGACTTCGCCAAGCTGGGCGGGGTGGCGCTCGACCCGAACATCAACTTCCCCGGTCTCACCGGCACGTTCGAGTCGACCACCGGTCAGACCGAGAACACCACCGCACGCTGGACCGGCTTCATCACCGCCCCCGAGGACGGCGACTACACCTTCGCCGCCAGCGGCGACAACGGCTTCCGGCTGTTCATCGACGGCAAGGCCGTCATCGACCACTGGGAGCCCGACTGGGACAACGAGCAGACCAGTGCGCCGGTATCGCTCAAGGCCGGCGAGCCGCACGAGTTCAAGCTGGAGATGTTCCAGGACACCGGCGGCGCCAACATGTTCCTGCGCTGGTCCAGCGCGAACCTGGACCGGCAGGTCGTCCCGGAGTCCGCCTTCACCCCGCCCGCCGACTTCGAGGTCTACCCGGTCGGGCTGAGCGTCGCGGACAACGGCACGGAGCTGCACGCGGTCTTCGACGACCAGGTCAGCGACTACGCGGACCTGAAGGACCACCTCACCATCGAGGCCGACACCACCCCGATGCCGGTCAAGTCCGTCACCCGGACCCGCGACGGCAAGGAACTCGTCGTCAAGCTGGACGCCGCCGTCCTCAAGGACCAGCGCGTCAAGATCGCCTACGACGGCAAGGGCGGCCTGAAGGCGGGCGGCGAGACCGTCCCCGACATCAACCGCACGGCCACCAACAACTCCACACACCGCCTCACCACCAAGTGGGGCGACAAGGTCGACCGCAACCACCCGCTGCCCGAGTACCCCCGGCCGCAGCAGGTGCGCGACAGGTGGCAGAACCTCAACGGCCAGTGGGAGTTCGCCGGCGCCAAGGCGGGCGAGAAGCCGGTCTTCGGCAAGAAGCTCGATGAGCGCATCACCGTGCCCTACCCGGTCGAGTCGCAGCTCTCCGGCCTGGAGCGCCACGAAGACCACATGTTCTACCGCAAGCTCGTCACCGTCCCGAAGAACTGGGCCGTCAAGGGCGACAAGCACGGCAAGAGCAACCGGCTGAAGCTCAACTTCGGCGCCGTGGACTACGCGGCCACCGTCTGGGTCAACGGCAAGCAGGTCGCCGAGCACACCGGCGGCTACACCGCCTTCAGCGCCGACATCACCGACGCGATCAAGGGCAGCGGCCCGCAGGAGATCGTCGTCGCGGTCACCGACACCACCGGCCCCGACCAGCCCACGGGCAAGCAGTCGGCGAACCCGGGCGGCATCTTCTACACCGCCTCCTCCGGCATCTGGCAGACCGTCTGGATGGAGCCCGTCGCCCCGGCGGCCGTCGACTCGCTGACGACCACCCCGGACATCGACAAGGGCCGCCTCGCCCTGAAGGTCGACTCCGAGAACGCCTCGGAGTCCGCCCGGATCACCGCGGTCGCCCGTGACAAGAAGGGCAAGGTCGTCGGCACGGTCACCGGACCGGCCAACAGCGACCTGAGCCTGCCCGTCGCCAAGCAGCACCTGTGGACCCCGGACGACCCGTACCTGTACGACCTGGAGGTCACCCTCAAGGACGGCAGCTCCAAGGACACCGTCGACAGCTACTTCGGCATGCGCTCCGTCGGCATCGCCAACGTCGGCGGCTACCAGAAGATCGTCCTCAACGGGAAGCCGTTCTTCTCGCTCGCCCAGCTCGACCAGGGCTTCTACCCGGACGGCCTGAACACCGCGCCCAGCGACGACGCGCTGGTCTTCGACCTGAAGGCGCAGAAGGAGCTCGGCTTCAACTCCGTGCGCAAGCACATCAAGGTGGAGCCCGCCCGCTGGTACTACCACGCCGACCAGCTCGGTCTGTTCGTGTGGCAGGACTTCGTCTCCGGCAACCTCACCAACGAGAAGGGCCACCAGGCCTTCCTCGACCAGGGCGCCGAGATGATGAAGCAGCTCCACAACTACCCCTCGATCGGTTCCTGGATCGTCTTCAACGAGGGCTGGGGCGAGTGGGACCGCACCGAGACCGGAAAGATCACCGAGAAGGTCCAGGCCGCCGACCCCTCCCGCATCGTCAACGCCCACAGCGGTGTCAACTGCTGCAACTCGAAGGGTGACTCGGGCAAGGGCGACATCATCGACCACCACGACTACAACAACACCGACCCGGCCTTCCCGGACGCCAACCGCGCCGCGATGGACGGCGAGCACGGCGGCTTCACCCTGCGGATGCCCGGCCACATGTGGCCCGGTGCCCCGACCGTGATCTACAGCGGTGTCGCCGACAAGGCCGCACTGACCGCCAAGTACGTCGAGAACACCCGCAAGTACTACCTGGAGGCGGCCGGCGCCGAACTCTCCGGCTCCATCTACACCCAGGTGACCGACCTGGAGAACGAGCTCAACGGCCTCTGGACGTACGACCGCCGCGAGATCAAGGTCGACGCCGCCCAGGTCCGCAAGATCAACCAGGAGGTCATCGCCGCCGGCGCCGCCGCGGGCACCCGCACCCCCGTCAAGGGCGGCGGCTCCTGGTCGCTGGACGAGAACAAGGGCACCAAGGCCGCCGACAGCGGCCCGAACCACAAGGACCTCACCCTCTCCGAGGGCACGTCCTGGACCCCCGGCGTGCACGGCTCGGCGCTGAAGTTCAACGGCCAGGGCCAGTACGCCGAGACCGACGGCCCCGTGGTCGACACCACCGGCGACTACACCGTCTCCGCCTGGGCCTCCCTGGACGCCCTCCCGGGCAACTACGCCACCGTCGTCAGCCAGGACGGCCGGCGCCAGGAGAACCCGTTCTACCTCCAGTACGGTCAGGGCGCGTTCGCCTTCTCCACCCCCGGCGCCCACCGGGCCCGGGCGGAGATGACCCCGGAGCTGGGCCACTGGTACCACCTGGTTGGCGTCCGCAGCGGTGACCAGATCAAGCTGTACGTGGACGGCAAGCTCGCCTCCACCGCCGCGGCCGGATCGGCCGACGTCAGCAGCGGCGCCCTCTCCGTGGGACGCGCCAAGTGGTCGGGCAACAACACCGACTTCTGGAACGGCTCCGTGGACCAGGTCCAGGTGTACGACAAGGCGCTCACCGACCAGGAGGTGACCGCGCTGTACGACGGCGGGAAGGCGTAAGCCCTCCCCGCACCCAGGACCGCTCCCGGCGGTGCGCGGCGCAGGCCCGCACCGCCGGGAGCTTCCGGCTGCCCGGAGGAGAACCCCTACGCCCCGCTGCTCTCCCGCACCAGCAGCCGGTGCGGCACCACGATCCGGCGCGCCGGCAGATCCGCCAGCCGCCCGAGCACGCGCTCGCTCAGGCACTGCACCGCCCGCTCCGCGATCTGCGCCAGGTCGGGCGACACCGTGGTCAGCGAAGGTGTGGCGAACCGCCCGTCCTCGATGTCGTCGAAGCCCACCAGCGCCAGCTCCCCGGGCACCCGCACCCCCAGCTCCCCGGCCGCCCTCAGCGCCCCCAGGGCCAGTTCGTCGCTGAAGCAGAACACCCCGTCCGGGCGCTCCGGCAGATCCAGCAGCTCACGCAGGGCCCGCGCCCCCTCCTCCCGGTGCAGGTCCGCCACCTCCACCTCGGCGATCGGGCTCAGCCCCGCCTCCGCGAGCCCCCGCCTGAAGCCCTCGGCCCGCAGCTCGGCCGTGCCGTGCCCCAGCGCGGACTGGAGCCCGATCGCGGCGACCCTCCGGCGCCCCGTCGCCACCAGATGCCGTGCCGCGTCGCGGGCCGCCGCCACGTTGTCCAGCGCCACGTGGTCGATGGACCCGTGCGGATCGAGTTCGCCGAGTACGACGAGCGGCAGGCCGCCCGCGAGCGACGCCAGTTCGGCGGGGGGCGTCGACCAGGGGCTGATGACCATCCCGTCCACCTGGTGCCCCTCGGAGCCGTCCAGCAGGCGCCGTTCAAGCTCCGCCCGGCCCCCCGTGCGTTCCACGAGCACCGTCCAGCCGCGCTCCTGGGCGGCGTCGATGAGGAGGCCCGTGAGCGCGCCGAAGTAGGGGGAGTGGATCTCGGGCACGGCCACACCGATGAGCCCCGTGCGGCCCTGGCGGAGGTTGCGCGCGGCGAGGTTGGGCCGGTAGCCCAGCTCCTCCACCGCGGCGAGCACCCGGGCCCGGGTGCCGGGGGCGACGGCGGCGGCGTTGCTCACCACGTTGGAGACGGTCCTGACGGACACCCCGGCGAGCGCGGCCACGTCCTTGAGTCTCGCTGCCACGTTCGGTGCTCCTGCTCTCTGCGGCGGGCGGAGGGTCCCGCGCCCTGTGCGCAGTGACCGTAACAGGTGGCATGAGTTGCCTGCGTACAAGCTCTTGCCACGTTGGTTGCAACGTTGCAATATGAGGGTGCTCCGAACGAAGGAAGGACCACACCATGACCGAGGCCGCCACCACCACCGCCCCCTTCCCGCCCGCCGAGGACGCGGTGCGCGACCTGTACGGCGCGGGGATCACCGCCTGCCGCGGGGCGTTCAGCCCGGAGTGGGCGGACCGCATGCGCGAGGACATCGACGCCGCGTTCGCCGAGGCGCGCGGCCGGGAGGGCGGCGCGGTCGGCCGCGGCCCGCACCGCTACTACGTGGAGATCCACCCCGAACAGCTGCGGGGCTTCGTGGACCTGGTCGACCACCCCTGGGTGCGCGCGGTCAGCGAGGCGGTCCTCGGCCCCGGCTACCGCATCGTGGAGCTGGGTTTCGACGTGCCGCTGGCCGGTGCGGTGAACCAGCCCTGGCACCGCGACTTCCCGATGCCGGAGGAGACCCGCCGCGACCGCAGGCTCACCTCGCTGGCGTTCAACCTCACGGCCGTCGACACCCGTGCGGACATGGGCCCGTTCGAGATCGCGCCCGGCACCCAGTGGGACGACGACACGCGCTTCGGGCACGCGATGTTCCCGCGCCGCGAGGACTACCCGCGCTACGAGGCGCTGGCCGAGCGCAAGTACCCGCAGCGCGGCGACATCTCGGCCCGGTCGGCCCTGACCGTCCACCGGGGCACGGCCAACCAGTCGCAGGACCCCCGCCCGGTCCTCGTGCTGGGGGTGGACGCCCCGGGCGCGGGGAACGACGGCCACCACGACATGGCGGTCACCCGGGGCTTCTGGGAGTCGCTGCCCGAGCGGGTCCGGGCGCACCTGGGCTGCCCGGTGGTCGACGAGCTCGCGCCCATCGTGCAGAAGCACACCATCGAGGGCCTGGTCATGGGCGACGCGTGACGGAACCGGGGCCCGGCGGGCGGGTCCGCCGGGCCCCGGTGCTCGTCTCAGGGGGCCCAGGGCGCCTCCACCGCCCAGGTGGTGTCCTCGGTGAACGTGGCCGGGTTGTCCCAGTCGTGCCCACCGCCCGGGGTGGCCAGCCACACCTCCGAGTTGATGTGCCGCAGATAGCTGCCCGGCAGGTTCGCGCTGGTCAGCCGGACACCGCCGGAGCCGGCGACCGCGCACCAGGTGGCGTCGGCCTTGTACAGCGCGGACCCGTCGTTCGCCTCCCGGCGGACCCGGAAGTCCCGGTGGCGCAGATACTCGCCCGGGTAGTTGCGCGATTCGAACGAGTAGCAGTTGCCGTTCGCCAGTCCCGGCACGATCTTCCAGGTGGCGTCGTTCTTCAGCAGCGCGCCGCTGTTGCCGTCGACCACCTCGGTGAAGGCCAGCGAGTCCTGGTGGCGCAGATACTTGTTGGTGTAGCCGGGCGTGGTGACCCGCAGGGACTTGTAGCCCCCGGTGGGCAGGGTCACCGGCGGGGCCGGGTTCTTCGAGGCGTTGATCAGGGCCTGGTTCGCCGCCCGCACCCGGGCCGTGTCCACCTTGACGACCTGGCGGTCGTAGGTGAGGAGCCCGTTGGCCTCGTTCTCCACATCGGTGATCTCGGTGTAGACCGAGGCGGAGAGGCCCGCCGGGAGCTGGCCGATCCGGATGCCGTCGATCAGCCCGGTGAACCGGTTGTTCAGCGCGGCGATGCTCGGCTGGTCCTCGTAACTGAAGCCGCCGCCGGGGAACCACTCGTGCCCCGGGACCTTGTAGCCCAGCCCGCCGAACTCGCCGAGGACGGCCGCCCGGGTCGCGGTCGGCGCGGTGTTGCCGGGGCCGACGTAGATGTGGTTGTCCACCACGTCCCCGTTGCCGCCGTCCACCGAGCCGCAGCAGTTGACCCCGCTCATGTTGTCGACCAGCCGGGTCGGGTCGTACGCCTTGACCTCGTTCGCGATCCTGGCCTGGTCGTACTGCCCCCAGCCCTCGTTCTGGTCGACCCACATGACCAGTGACGGGGAGCTGCGGTGCTGGTCGATGATCGCGTGGAACTCGGCCTCCCACTGGGTGCGGGCCGCCGGACTCGGGGACTTGCCGGTGTCCATCGCCGGCATGTCCTGCCAGACCAGGAGTCCCAGCTTGTCCGCCCAGTAGAACCAGCGCTGCGGTTCGACCTTGATGTGCTTGCGGACCATGTTGAACCCGAGGTCCTTGTGGGCCTGGAGGTCCGACTTCAGGGCGGCGTCCGTCGGCGCGGTGTAGATGCCGTCCGGCCAGTAGCCCTGGTCCAGGGTGCCCGTCTGGAAGACGAACTTGCCGTTCAGGACCGGCCGCAGGACGTTGTCGACCTCAGCGATCGCGATCGAGCGCATCCCGGTGTAGCTGCCGACCGAGTCCGTCACCGCCGAGCCGTCGAGCAGTTCCGCCCGGACGTCGTAGAGGAACGGGTCGTCCGGGGTCCACAGACGCGTGTTCGGCACCGGTACGGAGACCGTGGAGCCGACCGCACCCGTGGCCGAGCCGACCACGGTGCCGCCGCTGGACACGGTGACCCTGGCCGTACGCCCGGACGCCGCGTCGGCCTGCACCTTCACCCGCAGGGTGCTGTCGCCCAGGTTCGGCGTCATGTCCAGCCGGGTGATGTGCGCGGCGGCGACCGGTTCCAGCCAGACCGTCTGCCAGATGCCGGAGGCGGCGGTGTAGAAGATGCCGCCCCCGTTGTGCGGCTGCACGTCGTTGATCCGCTGCTTGCCGACGGCCTGGCCGCCGGTCTGCGTCGGGTCGTAGACGGACACCACGATCGTGTTCGTGCCGCCGTTCAGCTGCGGCGTGATGTCGTACGAGAACGAGTCGTAGCCGCCCTTGTGCGCGCCCACCTTGGTGCCGTTGACCCAGACCGTGGTCTGCCAGTCGGAGGCGCCGAAGTTGAGCACCGTCCGGCGGCCGTTCCAGTCGGACGGGACGGTGAAGGCGCGCTTGTACCAGAGCTTGTCGTTCTCGGTGATCCTGCGCTGGATGCCGGAGAGCGCGGACTCGGCCACGAACGGCACCCGGATCTGCTCCGGCCACGACGACGGCTGCCCGGCGTCCCGGCCGGTCACCGCGAAGTCCCAGATGCCGTTGAGGTTGGCCCAGTCGGACCGGGTCAGCTGCGGGCGCGGGTACTCGGGCAGCGGCTTGTCGACCGGGACCTGACTGGTCCAGGGCGTCGTCATCGGCGCGGTCTTGGGCGACCAGGACGCGGCGCCGGCCGGCGTGGCGCCCGCCCCGACCAGCGCGGAGGACACCAGCGCCAGCAGGCCGGTCGTCGCGATCGCCCGTCTCCACCACGGCCTTCGGCGGGGGACTGGTAAACGGCTCACAGGTTCGACTCCTTGATTCGGTGCGGCCCCCGGGGGACGGGAGCGGTATGGGGGGAGCGCGGAGCGCCGGGAATCAGACGAGCTGCCAGAGGTGGTCGTCGGTGCCGTTGTCGTCGAACTGGACGACGTGGGCGCTGTCGGCAGTGGACATGTTGTCGACGCCGAGGACCTTGCCGGAGTGGCGGTTGCGGATGCGGTACCAGCCGTCGCCGTCCGGGACGAGCTGCCAGAGGTGGTCGTCGGTGCCGTTGTCGTCGAACTGGACGACGTGCGCGCTGTTGTCCATGGACATGTTGTCGACGCCGAGCACCTTGCCGGAGTGATGGTTGCGGATGCGGTACCAGCCGTCGCCCTCCGCGACCAGCCGCCAGTCGTGGTCGTCGGTGCCCGTGTCCCCGAACTGGACGACGTGCGCGCTGTTGGCGGTGGACATGACGTCGACGCCGAGGACCTTGCCCGAGTGGCGGTTGCGGATGCGGTACCAGCGGTCCGCGAGCCACGGCTCCGCGCCCGGGTCCGCGGTCGGGAAGGAGGTGATGCGCAGCCGCGCCGCCCCCATCGGGACGAGGGTGACCTCCTCCACCGGCTCGGTGCTGCGGGCCGGCGAGTCCTGGAGCGGGGCCACCACGTGCTCGTCGTCGGCCGTCCACTCCGGGATGCGGCGCGCCTTCGCGGTGATGGACAGCGGGGTCCCGTCGAGCGTGAAGGGGTTGCCGGCCTTCGCCCCCCGCGCGCGGTGGTGGCGCAGGGAAGCGCCGGGCTTCTTCGCGTCCAGGACGAGGCCGTAGTTCCACGGGCCGGTCGCGTGCACCGCGTACTCGGGGAACCGGTCGCTGCCGCCGATCCGCTCGTACGTCTCGCCGATGCGCAGCGAGTACGTGAGCGGGCCGCGGTCCACGCTGACGGAGCCCCGGTTGTCCGCCCAGGTGCGTACGGTGGTGCGCTGCGGGAAGCGCAGGGTGACCCGGTCCCCGTCGGCCCAGGTGCGGTCGATCCGGGTGAAGGCGGGGCCGGCCGGGGCGTCGACGCGCCGCCCGTTCACCGCGATCTCGGGGGCGTCGCACCAGGCCGGGACGCGCAGCACCAGCGGGAAGGCCAGCCGCTTCGGGGCCTTCAGGGTGAGGGTGACGGTCTCCTCGAAGGGGTAGTCCGTCTCCTCGGTGAACGTGACCTCGGTGCCGTTGGCGACCTTGGCCGTCACCTCGCAGGCGGCGTACATGGCGGCGGCCAGGCCCCCGTCGGGGGTGGCGAGCCACAGCTCCTCGGTGAAGTACGGCCAGCCCATGCCGTAGTTGTGCGGGCAGCAGCGGTACTGGTCGACGCCCGGCAGGAACGCCTGCATGGCGAACCCGTTCTGGAACTGCCGGTCCCTCTTGGGCACGTTGTCCAGATCGACGCTGTTGGCGCTGGTGATGTAGTGGACGGCCTTCCCCGAGGGGTCGAGCGAGGCGGGCAGCGAGTTGAACGCCAGCTCCTCGCAGCGGTCGGCCCACAGCGGATCGCCGGTGATCCGGGTCAGCAGCTGGTGGCTGGCCATGAACTCCACGATCCCGCAGGTCTCGAAGCCCTGCCGGGGATCGCCGTGCCCGGGCCGCGCGTTCTCGTCACCGGCGAACCCGCCGCCGGGGAACTGCCCGTACTGGTCCATGGCCTTGCCGTACGTCCCGTACGTGTCCCGGGTGTCCTGCGCCGAGCCGCTGCGCAGCGCGTACTGCGCGGGCTCGCGGAAGCCCTGGGCGATGTTCACGTTGTGCGGATTGACCAGGTTGTCGCCCCAGTCGGCACCGTACGTGTGGATCTTGTCGGCGAGGTCGAGCAGGAAGGTGTCGCCGGTCCGGTTGAACAGCCAGAAGACGCTGTCCAGGCCGTCGCCCCAGCGCAGGGCGATCCAGCTGGTGTTGAAGGCGCCGGGGCCCTGGGTGTTCATGTACCGGAAGAACCGGCTCAGGAAGGGGATGATCCGGGCGTCCCCGGTGTACTCCTGCCAGGAGCGCAGGGCCTGGACCAGCGGCAGGAACGGCCAGAAGTCGGGGCCGCCGTTCAGCGAGGTGCGCAGCGCCTTCGGGCCGAAGAACCCGTCGGACTGCTGGGTGGCCAGGATCGCGTCGAACCAGCGGCGCACCGAGGCCAGCGCGGTCGCGTCGCCGGTGACGATCGCCAGGTCGGTGTAGCCGCGCAGCCAGTACGGGACCTCCTCCCAGCCGCCGAGTTCGGGGCGGACCCAGCCGGTGGCCGAGAAGTCGAGGAAGTGCGAGAACTCCTCGTACCGGCCGCACAACCCGTCCAGCTGGAGCTTCAACTGCCCGGCGAGCCAGCCGCGCGCGGTGACCCTGCCGGGCGGGAGCTTCAGGAAGGCGGTGGGGTGCAGGGGCGCGGCATTGGGGGAGTAGTGGCCGCCGTGCGCGGGCCGCACCCGGTGCTCGGCAGCGGTCGCGGTGGCCGACCAGCGGCCGGCCGCGGTGGTGGCGGCGACGGTCGCGAGGGCGGCGGTCATGAGCTGCCTGCGGTTCAGGGGCATGGGCGAGGGCTCCTGCTCTGCCGGACACGGGATCCAGCTTAGAAATGCGCATGACAAGAGAGAGGGCGCGGCGCGGCTGTGCGGACCGGCCGCGCGCATGACGAAGGTGCCGTCGCGATCCGGGCGGGGGGTGCGGCACTTTTCTGCAACGTTGGAAAATGAGGTTCCGGCGGTATGACAGCACGCCGTCGGGCGGCTGTCCAGAGGGGCGGCGGGATCGCCCGGGTCCGGTTGCCGCGCGAGCCCGAAGCGGCTCCGACACATTTTGGAAACGCATCGACAACGCTCTTGCCGCCCGTGCCGCACCGCCTATATAACGTTGTAAACCGAGCCGCCGAGAGGCCGCGCAGGCTCTCACGACCGCAGTTTGTGCAGCTAGGGGCCGTCTCCTAGCGGGGCCGTGAGTGCAGTGCCATCAGCCGCCGCGCAGCGGCCGATGCATCGTCCAGCCATGACCGACCGCACGCCCTTCGGCGTGCCGTCATCCCGCCAAGGAGCTCCCGCGCATGATGATCCAGCGTCGATCCCGTACCCTCGCCGTGGCCTGCGTCCTCGCCGCCACCGCCACGCTGGCCGTTTCCGGCTGCTCCAAGTCGGAGGGCTCGGACAACAACGCGAGCAGCGACAGCAGCCAGGCAGCACAGGCGGCCGAGACCCCCGAGTCGTCGTCCGGTTCCGGCTGCTCCCTGCAGAGCTACGGCGCGCCGAAGCTCGACCTGAAGAACGCGGTGGTCGGCTTCTCCCAGTCGGAGAAGGAAGCCAACCCCTTCCGTATCGCCGAGACCCAGTCCATCAAGGACGAGGCCAGGAAGATCGGCGTCAAGAAGCTCCTCACCACCAACGCCCAGTCGCAGCTGTCCAAGCAGATCAGCGACATCCAGGACATGCTCGCCCAGGGCGCCCAGTTCCTCATCGTCGCCCCGCTGAACTCGGACGGCCTGGAGCCGGCCCTCAAGGCCGCCGCCGCCAAGAAGGTCCCGGTCCTCACCGTCGACCGCAAGCTCAACGCCACCGCCTGCAAGGACTACGTGGCCTTCCTGGGCTCCGACTTCGTCGAGCAGGGCAAGCGCGCCGCCGACGCGATGATCAAGTCGACCGGTGGCAAGGGCAAGGTCGCCATCCTCCTCGGTTCGTCGGGCAACAACGTCACCACCGACCGCACCAAGGGCTTCGTGGACCAGCTCAAGGCCAAGGCCCCCGACATGGAGATCGTCGCCCAGCAGACCGGCGAGTTCGCCCGCGACAAGGGCCAGCAGGTCACCGAGCAGCTGATCCAGTCCAAGCCCGGCATCACCGCCATCTACGCGGAGAACGACGAGATGGGCCTCGGCGCCCTCACCGCGGTGAAGGCCGCCGGCAAGAAGCCCGGCAAGGACATCAAGATCGTCTCCGTCGACGGCACCCGCAACGCCGTCCAGGCCATCGTCAACGGCGAGTACAACGCCGTCATCGAGTCCAACCCGCGCTTCGGCCCGCTCGCCTTCGCGACCGCCCAGAAGTTCTACGGCGGCGAGGAGATCCCCGAGAACGTCATCATCAGCGACCGCTCCTACGACGAGGCCAACGCCAAGTCCACGGTCGGCAACGCGTTCTGATCCCAGCCGGCCCCAACTGCCCGTACCGGCTCCGTCGGTTCACGGCCGCCGCGGCGCTTCTCCGTCACGGCGGCCACCGGGCCCCCATCCTTGGAAGAGCGGAAGGCCAAGACCAGCCATGGCACCACCCGAAGCAGTACCGCAGCCGCCGGAGCCGGCCGCAGACGTGAAGGAGAGCAGCGCGACCGGAACGGCCCTCGCGGACCAGCCCGGCACGGCACCCGCCGTCCTGGAGGCCCGCTCGGTCAGCAAGCGGTTCCCCGGCGTCGTCGCCCTCGACGGCGTCTCCTTCTCCCTGCGCGCCGGCGAGACCCACGCCCTGGTGGGGGAGAACGGAGCCGGGAAGTCCACCCTCATCAAGGTGCTGACCGGTGTCTACCGCCCCGACGAGGGCGAACTGCGGCTGTCCGGCCGACAGGTCTCCTTCTCCCGGCCGTTCGAGGCGCAGGAGGCCGGGATCTCCACGATCTACCAGGAGGTGAACCTCGTCCCGCTGATGAGCGTGGCGCGCAACATCTTCCTCGGCCGCGAACCCAAGAACCGCTTCGGTCTGATCGACTTCCCCCGGATGTACCGCGAGGCGAGCGAACTGCTCGACGGCTTCGGCGTCCGCGTCGACCCGAAGCGCCCCCTGCACACCCTGGGCATCGGCACCCAGCAGATGGTCGCCATGGCCCGCGCCGTCTCCGTGAACGCCCAGGTCGTCATCATGGACGAGCCCACCTCCTCGCTGGAGCCCCGCGAGGTCGAGACGCTCTTCCGGGTCATCGAGGACCTGCGCGGCCGCGGCATCGCCGTCCTCTACGTCAGCCACCGCATGGACGAGCTGTACCGGATCTGCGACCGGGTCACCGTCCTGCGCGACGGCAAGCACATCCACACCGGCGACCTCGCCGACCTCGACCGGATGCAGCTCGTCTCGATGATGCTCGGCCGCGACATGGCCGAAGTACGCCGCGAAGGGCTCACCAGCTTCGGCTCCGAGGGCCACGAAGCGGCGCGCACCCCCGTGCTCACCGCCACCGGGCTCTCCCGCGACCACCAGCTGCACGACATATCCCTCGACCTGTACGCGGGTGAGGTGATGGGCCTCGGCGGGCTCCTCGGCTCCGGGCGCAGCGAGACCGCGAAGGCCATCGCCGGTGCGCTCTCCCTGGACTCCGGCGAGGTGAGCATCGCCGGACGCACCCTGCGCCGCCTCACCTCGGCCGGTGCCATCCGGGCCGGGATCAGTCTGCTGCCCGAGGACCGCAAGGCCGAGGGCATCGTGCCCGGCCTCTCGGTCCGCGAGAACATCGTGCTGGCCGCGATGCCCCGGCTGTCCCGCGCCGGCATCGTCTCCCGTGCCAAGCAGGACCGCATTGTCGACATCTTCATGAAGCGACTCAGGATCAAGGCGGCGAGCCCCGAGCAGAAGGTCGGCGAGCTCTCCGGCGGCAACCAGCAGAAGGTGCTGCTGGCCCGCTGGCTCTGCCTGGAACCCAAGGTGCTGCTCCTCGACGAACCCACCCGGGGCATCGACGTCGGCGCCAAGGCCGAGGTCCAGAGCCTCATCGACGACCTCGCCCGCGAGGGCCTGGCCGTGCTGCTCATCTCCTCCGACATCGAGGAACTGATCGAGGGCGCCGACCGGATCGTCGTCCTGCGCGGCGGAGCGGTCGCGGGCGAACTGGCGGGCGACGAGGTGGCGGAGAGCCATCTGCTCGAAGTGCTCGCCGACCACTCACCGGCTGCCGCGGACAAGGCGCCGGCCGCGAAGGAGGACCCCCGATGACCCAGGCCGCCGTCTCAACCCCCGCAGCCCGGCCGTTCGCCCGGCTGCGCGACCCCGCCTGGTACCAGGAGTACGGCGTCTACCTCGCCGTCGCGGTCGTCCTCGTCTTCAACGCGCTGTTCACCGAGCACTTCATGACGGTGGACAACCTGCGCACCCAGCTCGTCCAGGTCGCCCCGATCGTCATCGTCGCCCTCGGCATGGCGCTCGTCATCGGCACCGAGGGCGTCGACCTCTCCGTCGGCTCGACCATGTCCCTGGCCGCCGCGCTGCTGCCGCTCTACCTCGGCTACGGACTGGTCCCCGCACTCGTCATGGCGCTGCTCGCCGGCGCCCTCGTCGGAGCGGTCAACGGCACCCTCGTCTCCCTCGTCGGACTCCAGCCGATCGTCGCCACGCTCGCCCTGTTCGTCGGCGGCCGGGGCCTCGCCCTCGTCATGGCGGACAGCCAGCTCAAGCAGATCGTCAACCCCGACCTGCTCTCCCTGGGCACCGGCTCCTTCCTCGGCATCCCGCTGGTCGTCCTCATCGCCGGTGTCCTCGCCCTCGCCGTCGCCTTCCTCGTCACCCGGACCACCTTCGGCCGCCAGGTCGTCGCCATCGGCGGCAACCGCTCCGCCGCGGCCCTGGCCGGACTGCCCGTGCGACGGGTGCTCATCGGGGTGTACATGCTCTGCGGCGTCCTCGCCGCCCTCGCCGGGGTCCTGGCCACCGCCAGGCTCACCGCCAGCGACCCCTCCTCGCTCGGCACCCTCATGGAACTCTCCGCCATCACGGCGGTCGTGGTGGGCGGCACCCCGCTCAACGGCGGCTCCATCCGGGTCCTCGGCACCGTCGCCGGCGCCCTGCTGATGCAGCTGCTGCGGGCCACCCTCATCAAGCACGACCTGCCCGACTCCACCGCACAGATCGCCCAGGCGGCCATCATCATCGCCGCCGTCTACGTCGCCCGGGAGCGTCGGTCCCGATGAACGAAACCTCACCTGCCCCGGCGGCCTCCGCCCCGGCCCCGCGCAAGACCCCCGCCGCGTCCGGCGCCACCACGCCGGTGCCCGGTGCCGGATCGCCGCGCACGACCGGCGGCCGGATCGCCGAAATCCTTCAGCGCCAGGGCGTCCTGGTCGTCCTCCTGACGGTCGTGATCGTCGCGTCCTGCATCTACCCGACGACGTTCTCCACCGTGGACAACGCCCGCGGGGTGACCGTCCAGGCATCGTTCCTGGCCGTCGTCGCGCTCGGCATGACCATGGTCATCATCACCGGCGGCATCGACCTCTCCGTCGGCTCCGTCTTCGCCCTGGGCGGGGTGCTCGCCGCGTGGGCCTCCCAATGGGGCATCGTGCCCGCCCTGTTGGTCCCGCTCGTGGTGTGCGGTGCGATCGGCCTGCTCAACGGGTTCCTTGTGGCCCGCGCCGGAATGGCCCCGTTCATCGTCACGCTCGCCACCCTCCTCGGGGCGCGCGGGCTGCTCCTCGCGATCACGGACGAGGGCGCCACCACCTACCTGGTGCCCAAGGACTCGGCCTTCGCCGAACTCGGCCAGGGCGCGATCTGGGGCTTCGGCTACCCGATCTTCATCGCCCTCGCGCTGTTCGGCCTCGGCGGACTGCTCCTCCAGCGCACCTCGTTCGGGCAGTCGATCTTCGCCGTCGGCGGCAGCAGTGACGCCGCCACCCTGATGGGCCTGCCCGTCGCGCGTACGAAAATGCTCGTCTACACGCTCAGCGGACTGCTGGCCGGGCTGGCCGGTGCGCTCAACGCCGCCCGGCTCTCCTCCGGGGTCACCATCCTCGGCGTGGGCATGGAGCTCGACGCGATCTCCGCCGTCGTCATCGGCGGCACCCTTCTCATCGGCGGCGCCGGCTCCATCAGCGGAACGCTCTGGGGCGTTCTGCTCCTTCAGGTCATCCAGAACCTGATCAACCAGATCGGCTCGCTGAACTCCTCGTACCAGTCGGTTGTCAGCGGCGGTTTCCTTATCGTTGTCGTCGTGGCCCAGCGCTACTTGGCGCGCAGCCGCAGAACCACCTGAACCGGTGCCGGGGCCCCACGGCCCCGGCACCGTTCGAGCCGATCGAGCCGAACCGGCGGGAGCCGGGCCACCGCGCCTCACCGCGCGACAAGTCGATTCAGGGAGTGCCGTGGGCGTCAGCCTCAAGGACGTTGCACAACGGGCGGGCGTGTCCATCAAGACCGTGTCGAACGTGGTGAACAACTATCAGCACGTCACACCGAAGATGCGCGCCAAGGTGCAGCAGGCCATCGACGAGCTCGGCTACCGGCCGAACCTCACCGCCCGTCATCTGCGCAAGGGTCGCACCGGGATCATCGCGCTCGCCGTCCCCGAGTTCGGCAACCCGTACTTCGCGGAGCTGGCGGGCGCGGTGGTCGACGCCGCCGCCCGGCACGACTACACCGTGCTGGTCGACCACACCGCCGGGCTGCGCGAGAAGGAACTCCTCGTCAGCCAGGGCTTCCGGTCCCACGTCATCGACGGGCTCATCATGAGCCCGATCCACCTGGAGACCGAGGACCTGATGGCGCGCACCGATACCGCGCCCCTGGTCCTGCTCGGCGAGCGCGAGTACGAGGCCCCGTACGACCACATCGCCATCGACAACGTCGCCGCGGCGCGCGAGGCCGTACGCCACCTCATCGAGCTCGGCCACCGCCGGATCGCCTTCCTCGGCTCCCGGACCGGCCGCGAACGCCAGCCCGCCCACCTCCGGCTGCGCGGCTGGCGCGAGGAACTGGCCGACGCCGGAATCGAGCCCGACGAGGCGCTGGTCGTCGTCACC
This sequence comes from Streptomyces sp. NPDC041814, assembly GCF_055590565.1. Lineage (NCBI taxonomy): Bacteria > Bacillati > Actinomycetota > Actinomycetes > Kitasatosporales > Streptomycetaceae > Streptomyces > Streptomyces sp. NPDC041814. The sequence goes on from NZ_JBVJAM010000002.1 coordinate 101,741, forward strand.
GACGGCTACGGCCGCGAGGACGGGGCCTCCGCCATGGCCGCGCTCCTCGACCGCGGCGAGCGGCCCGACGCCGTCTTCGCGTACAACGACCTCATCGCCATCGGCGCCATGCGCACCCTGACCGCGCGTGGCCTGCGCATCCCCGAGGACGTCGCCGTCGTCGGCTTCGACGACATCGAGGAGAGCCTCTACGGCGCGACCACGCTCACCACCGTGGCGCCCGACAAGGAGGCCATCGCCCGGCTCGCCGTCGACAGCCTGGTCGAGCGCCTGTCCGGCGAACCCGTGGCGGAGCCTAGGCGGCCCCGGCCCGGCTACCGGCTCGTCGTCCGCGAATCCACCGCTCCCCGGCCCTGATCGGCGCGACACCCCCTGGCCCGCCGGCCGGACTCCCCGCCACCCCGGGGAGTCCGCCGCCCACGGCCCGCCCGTCCGACCGCTCCGGCCTTCCGATCGCCCCCAAGGATCATTGATGCCTCGCCCCACCGTGCACAGCAAACCGTTCGGCGCCCACGGGTCCACGAACGTCGACGTCTGGACGCTCGACTCCGGCACCGGAGTCCGGGCCGAGATCCTCACCTACGGCGGCGTCCTGCACCGGCTCACCGTGCCCGACACCGCCGGCATTCCGGCCTCGGTCGTCCGCTCGCTGCCCGGCCTCGACCACTACACGGGCAAGAACCCCTTTTTCGGCGCCCTGGTCGGCCGTTACGCCAACCGCATCGCGTACGGCAGGTTCACCCTCGACGGCGCGGAGCACCAGGTCCCCGCCACCGACCGCGGCCATGCCCTGCACGGCGGGCCCGACGGCTTCCACACCCGGATCTGGTCGGCCGAACCCGGCACCACGGACGAGGCGGCCGTCCTGCGGCTCACGCTGCACAGCCCCGACGGCGACATGGGTTTCCCCGGCGCCCTGGACGTGACGGTGACGTACACCCTGGACGCGGCCGGCACCCTCGCGCTCGACTACGCGGCCACCACCGACCGCGCCACCGTCGTCAGCCTCACCAACCACGCGTACTTCGACCTGACCGCCCGGGGCGACATCCTCGGACACACCCTCCAGGTGGACGCGGGGCACTACCTCCCCGTGGACGAGGAGGGCATCCCGGAGGGTCCTGCCGCGCCCGTCGCGGGCACCCCCTTCGACCTGACCGGGCCGCAGACCCTCGCGGACCGGATCGCCCAGCCGCACGAACAGCTGCGCCGGGCGGGCGGGTTCGACCACTGCTGGGTCCTCGACGGCGCGGACGCACCGGCCGCTCCCCGCCGCGCCGCCCGCCTCACGGCGCCCGGCGGCGGGCGCGTCATGGAGGTGTGGACCACCGAACCGGGCATCCAGGTCTACACCGCCAACCAACTGGACGGCACCCTCGCCGACCCCGACGGCGGCCACCACGAGCGGCACAGCGCCGTCTGCCTGGAGACCCAGCACCTCCCCGACTCGCCCAACCGCCCCGACCACCCGTCCACGGTGCTGCGCCCCGGGGAGTGTCTCCGCAGCCGCACCGAATACCGCTTCCCGCACCTGGCGGCCCCGCCGGCGTGAGGGGGCGCCGCTCAGGCGACCTTGCGACCCGAGGCCATGGCGGCCACCGCCCTTCCCAGGCGCGCCGCCCTGACCTCGGGCGACGGGGCCGTCATCAGGCGCAGGAGCACCAGATAGCGGTCGGACCTGCCGAGCCCGTCGTAGAACCGCCGCGCCGCCCTGTCCGCCGCCAGCGCGTGCGCGAGGTCGGCGGGCATGGTCGCCAGGCTCTGCGAGGGGTACGCCGCCTCCCACCGCCCGTCCGCACGCGCTGCCTCGATCTCCGCGAGACCGGGCGGGCGCATCCGCCCGCAGGCGATGAGCGCCTCGGCCTTCTCCACGTTGACGAGCGACCAGACGCTGCGCGGCCGGCGGGGCGTGATGCGCTGGAGGTAGTACACCTCGTCACAGGACCTGCGCTGCCCGGTGATCCAGCCGTAGCAGAGGAGGACGTCGGTGTACGCGTCGACGGTCACCGACGGCACCCCGGAGCTCTGCTTGGCGATCTTCATCCAGAGCCCGGCGCGGTCGGCGTGGTGCCGCTCCAGCCAGGCTTCGAGATCCCCGGCGCTCGCGAAGGCCAGGGCACCGTCAAGGATCTCGGCCGTGCTCGTCATGACTGCGCCTCCCGTTCCAGGACCGGTCCTGTCGCCCGGCACAGTCCCACGCTACGTACCCTTCAGGACAGCTCCTGTCCTATACGGCCAACTACGATGAGCCTCGTAGTATGGGAGCCCCGGACGGAGCGACGATACGGAGAGCGACCGTGACCCCTGCCAGCACCGCCGACCCGGCAGCGGGCGCCCGCACCCTGCCCCACCCGGCCCGTGAGGAGATCCGGCTCGAAGCGGTCCTGCACGCCCTCTCGGACCCGGTGCGGCTGTGCGTCGTCCGCGAACTGGCCGCCGCCGAGTCCATGCTCACCTGCTCCTGCTTCGACCTGCCGGTCACCAAGTCCACCTCCACGCACCACTTCCGGGTGCTGCGTGAGAGCGGCATCGTGCGGCAGACCTACCGGGGCACCGCCAAGATGAACGGGCTGCGCCGGGACGACCTCGACGCGCTGTTCCCGGGGCTGCTCGACCGCGTCCTCGAAGCGGCGGCCGGCCAGGCGGCGCGCCTCCGCGAGGGCTGAGACGGGGATTCGTCACCCTGCGGACCGGGCGTATCGCGGACCGTAGTACTTCATTGACCGATCAGGCGGGACGGGACATGCTGTACCCCCGCCACGGACCGGTTCCGGCGACGCAGGGGATCGCCGGAACCGGGACGTCTCAGAATGCCGGCCGCTCGCCGCCCCCGGTCGCCGCGGCCCACTCGACCAGCAGACGCTGGTACTGCTCCTCGTCCTCCGGCGACAGGTGGCCGCCCGAACGCCGCCACAGGTCGCGAATGTCTTCATTCACCACTGCTGCGGGGCGTACGGAATCGGACGGGCACGGAGTCGGGGACATGTTCTCCAGGCTAAGGCCACGATGTGACAATCCGACCCATTGCGCGTCAGGGACATCTCTCACATGTGTCTCAGGCAACCTTCTCGGTGAGTCCGAGCTCCCGCAGCCCATCAGGCCGTTCATCCACCGGCAGATGGCGTACGAAACGCACCTCGCAGCCCAGCGCCGCGGCCCCGCCGTCGGCGTGCCGGTCGTCGCCGACCATCACCACATCCGTCGGATCCTGTCCGAGAAGTGTGCACGCGGTGCGGAAGAGGCGTGCGTCCGGCTTCTGGACGCCGTGCTCGAAGGAGAGGACGTACGCGTCCACGTAGCGGTCCAGGCCGTGCGCGCGGAAGACGGGGCGCAGATCCCAGCCGATGTTGCTGACGACCCCGACCCGGACCCCGGCCGCTCGCAGCCCGTCCAGCACCTCCGCCGCGTCCGGATAGGGGCGCCAGGCGTCCGGGCGCAGATGGCGGTCGTACAGCGCGTCGTAGAGGCCGGGGTCGGGCAGGGCGACCTGGCGGGCCAGGCCGGTGTACACCGCGCGGTGCAGCTCGGCGCTCTCGTCGCGGTGCGCCCAGCCGTCCGCCAGCTCCTCGGGCATCCGCTTCGGGTTGGGCCCGCCCGGCAGCGCACCGAACGCCTCCAGCTCCGTTGCGTACCGCTCGAACGCGGCCTCGTCCACGCGCACCCCCCGCTCGTCGAGGGTCGCGGCGAGCCAGGAACGGACCGGCTCGATCCGGAACAGCGTCCCGGAGAAGTCGAAGAGGGCACCCTTGATCGGCATGGCACCGATCCTCGCCGAACCGGCCGACCCCGGGCAAGGGTGCCTGTCCGGCGATGGCGGCGTTCTCCCGGTCAGGGCCTCCGGCGCGCGGCGGCGGCGCACCGGCGGTCGAAGCCCAGGATCGCGAAGGCGGTCAGCGCGGCCCCGAGGAGCCACCCGCCCAGCACGTCGGACGGCCAGTGCACGCCCAGGTACAGCCGGGTGAGCCCGACGCCGAGCACCGAGACGGCCGCCGCGCCCACCGCCGCACGCCACGGCCCGCGGCGCACCCCGGACCGGTGCAGCAGCCACAGCAGCAGCCCGCAGCTCACCGTCGCCGTCATCGCGTGCCCGGAGGGGTAGGCCGCGTAGTGGGCGGAGTCCACCGGGTCGGTCCACTGCGGCCGGTCCCGCCCGACGACGGCCTTGACGCCCTGCTGCACGAGCGCCGAGAACAGTGTCGTCGCCGCCACCCACGCCGCGAGCGATCGGGCTCCGCGCCACCACAGGACCACCACCGCGACGGCGATCAGGGCGCGGAACGTCCACGGGTCCCACAGCCAGTCCGTCAGCAGCCGGTTGACATGGACGAGGCCGGGCTCGGTCACCGCCCGCCGGTGCAGCGCCTCCGCGATCCGCGCGTCCAGGTCCATGAGCGGCTGCCAGCGGGCGGCGACCAGCGCCGTCACCGCACCGCCGAGCACCGCGCATACCGCGCCCGCCCGCGAGAGGCGCGAAACAGTGCGGACCCGGCCGACGGGGGAGAGCAGCGGAATGTGCATGGCACGATCCTCGCCGACCGGCAGCCCCTCAGGCCATTCCAGCGCGCCCGAAGAGCCCGTTCCTACTTCAGCGCGCTGAGCCCCGGGACGAACGCCACCAGCAGCGGGACGACGGGCACCAGGGCCGCCGCCGCGGTCAGCCGCAGCCGTCGTCCGGCCGTGAGCCTGCCCGCCGGGGCCAGCAGCCGGTTCACCCGCAGCGGCAGTTCCGCGTCCACGGCCGAGGACGGGCCGAACACGCCCCGGTCCTCGTTGAGTTCGACCAGGGCGAGGGCGATGGTCAGCCGGCCGAACCGGCGTGAGGCCACATCGTCGGCCGCCAGCTCGACCAGCCGGTGCATCTCGTTGCGGAAGGCCGCGAAGACCGGCACCTGCGGGAAGCCGGTGGCCAGCGCCTCCGAGCAGTTGAGCAGCCAGTCGTGCCGGGCCTGCGCGTGGCCCTGCTCATGGGCCAGGACCGCGTCGAGCTGGCGTCCCTTCAGCCGCCCCAGCGCGGCGGTGGTGATGACGAGTTGGGGCGCGGACCCCGGCAGCCACCAGGCATCCGGCCGCTCACCCTCCAGCACGACAAGACGCCCGGCCCCCGGCTCCTCGCCGGGCATCAGCGGGGCGCGCACCAGGAGTTCGGTCCGCCGCCGCTTGCGCCGCAGATGCGCCCGGTGGATCTCGCGGGCCAGCATGGCGGCCGTCCACACCCCGCCCAGGGCCAGCAGCACCGCCATCACGGCCGACCAGGCCCCGTGGCCCGCGAGCGCATACGCCTCCACGACGGCGTGCGGCGCGGGTGCGAAGACATGGCCGCGTACCGCCTGCCAGGCGGCGGCCGCGCTGAACGTCATGGAGAGGGCGAACGAGAGCAGCACCGCGGCCACCACGCACTGCCACACCCACAGCGCCACCACCGGCTCGCGCTCGGGCCACTCGGCCCGCGCCATCAGGCGCGGGGTCACGACGGCGGCCAGTGCACCGAGCAGCAGCAGCGCTAGGGAGACCCACATGGCGTCAGCCTATGAGGGCCGTGCCACACACGGGTATGGCTCCGCACGCCAAGTGACGCACACCACGAAAGGCGGGCCTTCCCGTCTCACAGGGTGAGCAGCATCGCGAACATGGCTATGCCCATGGTGAGCCGGCACGCCAGCGCCAGCTCGGGGCGCGCCCCCCAGCCCCCCGGCGAGGGTCCGCCGCCGGTGGCCACCGGGACCAGCCGGGCGCCCGAGCGCAGCACGTACACCGCGTAGTAGACGAGGAGCAGCCCCGTGAGCAGGGGTATGCCGCCCGCGCCGGCCATGCTGTGGGCCCCCGTGACGTGCGAGCCGTGACCGCCACCGTGACCGCCCGCCCCGGCCCGGGCCATCACCACCGCCATGTAGACCATCGCGGCGGAGCCGACCAGATGGTGCAGATGGTGTCCGCTGCGCCGGGAGAACCACAGCGCCCGCACCGCCGCGACCCCGAAGAACACCGCGTAGACCCCCCACCCCCACGCGGGCGGGGCGACGGCGGCCGCCGGGATCGCCATCGCGGCCATGCCGAAGCCCATCAGCGCCTCGGCCCGCGCGGCTCTGCGCTCCTCCGCGCTCCCCGTACGAGTGCGCAGCAGGCAGTACGAGCCCGTCACCGCGCACAACGCCATCAGCAGCCATCCGGACGTCGCCGGTCCGTGCACAGCGGCCCTCCCCCCGGGCGAACGACATCGCCGTCGACCAGTAGATGCCCGTGCCCGGACACCCGTACGCGGCGCACAGAGGTGCAGGGGGAGCGCGCGACGGGAGTGTTTCCGCAAGGCGCCCCGTATGCGCCCCCGCGCGCCCCGTCAGGCCGCCGGGAGCTCCGGCGCCGCCCTCGGAGTTACGCTGCTCCGGCATCGCCCCCGCACAGAATCCGGAGAGACCCCGCCATGGACACCGCACCGCCCCGGGACACGGCAGCGCTGACGTTCCGCGACGCCGCCGAAGCGGACATCCCCGCACTCGTCGAGCTGATCGAGTCGGCGTACCGGGGCGACAGCAGCCGCGCCGGCTGGACCACCGAGGCGGACATCCTCCAGGGGCAGCGCACCGACCCGGAGGGCGTGCGCGCGGTGATCGAGAGCCCGGGCGGCCGGCTGCTCGTGGTGGAGCGCGACGGCGCGCCCATCGCCTGCTGTCAGCTGGAGCACCGCGGCGAGGCCGCGTACTTCGGCATGTTCGCGGTCCGTCCCGCGCTCCAGGGCGCCGGCCTCGGCAAGGTGATCATCGCCGAGGCCGAGCGCACCGTCCGGGAGAGCTGGGGCGTGCGGGAGATGCACATGACCGTGATCTCCGTCCGCGAGGAGCTCATCTCCTGGTACGAGCGCCGAGGCTACCGCCGGACGGGCAAACTGTCCCCGTTCCCGTACGGCGACGAGCGCTTCGGCATCCCCCAGCGCGACGACCTGGCCTTCGAGCTGCTGGTCAAGGAGCTGGCAGACACCCCCTAGGGCGTGTTTCGGAGGTAGCGCCGTCCGCCCGCCGGACAGGCGGGACTCTCGGAACATCCCCTAGGGCCGGGCGCCGCCCCCGCGCTGGATGTCGGGGTGGTCGGTGGTCACGCCGTCGAGCCCCAGCCCTTCGGCCAGCCGCAGCTGCTTCTGGGTGTTGACCGTCCAGCCGAAGACCGTCAGCCCGTCGGCGTGTGCCTTCTCGACCAGCTCCAGCGTGATGCGCCGGATGTTGAGGATCAGCCGGGTCGCGCCCACCGCCTTCGCGCGGTCCAGCAGGTCCCCGCCCCAGCGGCTGGCCACCAGCGCCGTCCGGACGCCCGGGACCAGCTGCGCGATCTCGGCGATCGCCTCGTCGTGGAACGAGATCACCTCGACGCGCTCCACCAGGTCGCGTTCGTGCATGACCCGGGCCAGGGTGCGGGCCGCGGCCACGTCCTTGATCTCCGCCTGGAGCGGGGACCGCACGGCCTCCAGGACCTCCTCGAAGACGGGCACCCGCTCGCCGAGGCCCGCGTCGAGGGCGCGCAGCTCGTCGAGCGTCTTCTCCGCGATCGGACCCTCTCCGTCGGTGGTCCGGTCCACCTCCGCGTCGTGCATGACGGCCAGTGCGCCGTCCTTGCTCAGATGCAGGTCCAGCTCGATGAGGTCCACGCCCTCCTTCTCGGCGCGGACGAACGAGCGCAGGGTGTTCTCCGGCTCGAAGCCCGGCGCTCCGCGATGACCGATCGTGAGAAAAGACAAGGCCCGCTCGCTTCCGTCGACGCTCTGTTCCCCCGGCAGCCTAGGGCCTGTCCGGCGGATCTTCGTGGGCCCACGACGCCTGGCACGCACTCTCGCCGCACGCCCGAATCATCCGAGTACATCCAGTACGAGGACGATCCGGGCGCACGTCGAGAGCACGCACCAGACGCCGCGGGCTGATCCACGAAGATCCGCCGGGCAGGCCCTGGTGGCCCCGGAGCGCCGTACGAGGAAGGGGCGGGCCCGGCTTCGCAGCGTCTCGCGAAACCCCCGAAGAAGCCGCCACAGCGGCGTATCACAGGAAAAATGACGGTGACCATGGGGGGTCGGCAGGATAATTTCCACAATCCCACTTGTCCCGGGGACGCGCACGCGGATACGGTGGACAGACGCGAGGTTCTCCCGTGGAGGAAGTGTGATGACGGAAATTCTTGTGCACGATGCCGCGTCCGGCGACATAGCTGCCGCCCCCCGGGTGATCGAGCACCCGGCCTGGCCCGCGCTCAAGAACGCCGTGGAGGAGATCCGCCCCTGGCAGTCGAAGGACGGTTCCATCGACTTCGACGCCGAGGGCGCGCCGGCCCCGGCGCTCGCCGAGGCCGCCGTGGAGCGGGTGATCGGCGCCGTCGAGGAGCTGTCCCCGCTGCTGCCGCACGACGCCGCGTACCACCGCGCCCTCGTGAAGGACCTGCGCGGCTGGGTCGGCGGCGGTTTCGACGTCCCCGACTTCCTGGACTCGCTGCTGGCCTTCCAGCCGGCCAAGGGGCGTGCCGACGGCCTCCAGCACCTGGTCGTCTTCGCCATGTACACCCAGAACGGCAACCCCGACCGCAATCTCGAAGCGGTCGTGCTGCGCATGGTCTGGCCCGACTGGCTCGCGGAGCTGGAGGCCAGCCGCTACGACAACCCGCTGTTCTGCGGCATCACCTTCGAGGACTTCACCTCCGGCTACGACACCAACTCCGCGGTGCTCTTCCCGGAGACCATCGCCGTCCGCGAGGCCCCCGAGCGCTTCAGCTGGGGCGGCATCTTCTGCGACCGGGAGGCCGCCCGCTTCCGCCGCGTCACCGAGGCGGCCGTCGACCTCCTCGGCGTCGAACTGCCCGACGACATCCGCGCGATGATCGGCGACCAGCAGCGCTGCGAGCAGGCGTTCGTCCTCTGGGACATGGTCCACGACCGCACCCACAGCCACGGCGACCTGCCGTTCGACCCCTTCATGATCAAGCAGCGCCAGCCGTTCTGGATGTACGGCCTGGAGGAGCTGCGCTGCGACCTCACCGCCTTCAAGGAAGCCGTGAAGCTGGAGGCCGAGGGCAACCCGCACGGCCGCGACGTGCAGTACGCCGTCCTCTTCGACCGGATGTTCCGCTTCCCCGTCACCGGCGAGCGGGTCCGCAACTACGACGGCCTCGGTGGCCAGCTGCTCTTCGCGTACCTGCACAAGCACGACGTCGTCCGCTGGACCGACAACACGCTCCGGATCGACTGGGAGCGGGCCCCGCGGGTCACCAACCAGCTCTGCGCCGAGATCGAGAAGCTGTACCGGGACGGCATCGACCGGCCCAAGCTGGTCCACTGGTTCGCCGCGTACGACCTCGTCTCCACCTACCTCGCCCCGCACCCCGGCTCCCGCTGGGCCAAGGGCCCCGATGCCCTGGACCTCTCCCAGCCGCCCCGGAAACTCGTGGACGACGTGCTTCCCGACGAGTTTCCCCTGAGCATGTTCTATGAGGCCCTCTCCAAGAAGCTGAAGAGTGTGATCGCCTCGGCCAAGGGCATCACCGGCTCGGACGCGGGGAAGGCTGCCGCGTGAGCACAGGTCCCAAGGAGGCGGAGGCCATGAACGGAACAAGCACGGGCGACGCGAGCGGCGCGCTCGAAGGGGCCGTGGTCGCCGTCGCGGGAGCGGCCGGACCGGCCGGCCGGGCCACGCTGCTGCGCCTCGCCGAGGCGGGCGCGGTCGTCGTCGCGTCGGACTCCCACCCCACCCGGCTCGCCGAAGCCGTCGACGCGGCGCGCTACGCCCACGGCGGCGCGACCGTCACGGGTGACACCGTCGACCTGCTCGACCTCGGCGCCACCAGGGAATGGGCCGCCAAGACGGAGAAGGAGTTCGGCCGTATCGACGGCGTCGTCCACCTCGTCGGTGGCTGGCGCGGCAGCGCGAACTTCACCGACACCGATCCCGCCGACTGGACGCTGCTGGAGAAGCTGCTGATCCGCACGGTGCAGAACACCTCGCTGGCCTTCCACGACTGCCTGCTGCGCAGCGACCGGGGGCGCTTCCTGCTGACCAGCGCGGCCGGCGCCAGCAAGCCCACCGCGGGCAACGCCGCCTACGCCGCGGCCAAGGCGGCCGCCGAGGCATGGACGCTCGCCCTCGCCGACTCCTTCCGCAAGGCGGGGGGCGAGGACGGCCCCCGCAGCGCGGCTGCGATCCTGGTCGTGAAGGCACTGGTGCACGACGCGATGCGCGCCGAGCGCCCGAATGCGAAGTTCGCGGGCTTCACTGACGTCAAGGAACTGGCCGATGCCATCGCCGGCGTCTGGGACCGGCCCGCCCCGGAAGTGAACGGAAAGCGCCTGTGGCTGACCCCGCAACCGTAAGGACCGACGCGCGTCGCCATCACGACCCGCAGGTCCGCGGTTTCGCCAGTGACAACTACGCGGGAACGCACCCCGAGATCCTCGCGGCACTCGCCCTCGCCAACGGCGGCCACCAGGTCGCCTACGGCGAGGACGACTACACGGGCCATCTCCAGCGCGTCATGCACAGCCACTTCGGCCCCACCGCCGAGGCGTTCCCGGTCTTCAACGGGACCGGTGCGAACGTGGTGTCGCTCCAGGCCATGACCGACCGCTGGGGCGCCGTCATCTGCGCCGAGTCTGCGCACATCAACGTGGACGAGGGCGGGGCGCCCGAGCGGGTGGGCGGCCTCAAGCTGCTCACCGTCCCCACCGAGGACGGCAAGCTCACCCCGGAGCTCATCGACCGGCAGGCGTACGGCTGGGACGACGAACACCGCGCCATGCCCCAGGTCGTCTCGATCACCCAGAACACCGAACTGGGCACCGTCTACACACCCGACGAGATCCGCGCCATCTGCGAACACGCCCACGGGCACGGCATGACGGTGCACCTCGACGGAGCCCGCATAGCCAACGCGTCGGCGTCCCTGGACGTGCCCATGCGTACGTTCACCAACGCCGTCGGCGTCGACGTCCTGTCCTTCGGCGGCACGAAGAACGGGGCCATCTTCGGCGAGGCCGTCGTCGTCCTGAACCCCGACGCCGTCCGGGCCATGAAGCACCTGCGCAAGCTGTCGATGCAGCTCGCGTCCAAGATGCGCTTCGTCTCCGTGCAGCTGGAGGCGCTGCTCGCGGGCGACCTGTGGCTGCGCAACGCCCGGCACGCCAACGCGATGGCCCAGCGTCTCGCCGAGGGCGTGCGCGGGATCGGCGGCGTGGAGATCCTGCACCCCGTCCAGGCCAACGCCGTCTTCGCGCGGCTGCCGCACGCGGTGACCGAGCGGCTCCAGAAGCGCTTCCGCTTCTACTTCTGGGACGAGCAGGCCGGGGACGTGCGCTGGATGTGCGCCTTCGACACCACGGAGGAGGACGTCGACGCGTTCCTCCTCGCGCTCAAGGAGGAAATGGCCGCCGCCTAGGCCCTGCCTTCGCCGGGGCGCGGACCTGTCCGCGCCCCGGCGACACGTTTCAGCCGCGCTCGCGGACCTCGGCCGCCGTCGGAGCCGTACCGCCCAGGTGCGCGGGCACCCACCACGTGTCACTCGCGTCCTTCGGCCGGACCGGATAGGCCCGCTGGGCGGCTTCGAGCAGCTCCTGCACCCGCTCGCGCAGCCGCCGCGTGATGGCGCCCGCGTACTGGTCGGTGGGGGCCTCCACGGGCTCGCCGACGCGGATCGTGATCGGCGTGTGGTTGCGCTTGAAGCTGCGCGGCCGGCCCTTGGTCCAGAGCCGCTGCGTGCCCCACAGCGCCATCGGGATCAGCGGCACCCCCGCCTCCTGCGCCAGGCGCGCGGCACCCGACTTGAAGCTCTTGAGCGTGAACGACTCCGAGATCGTCGCCTCGGGGAACACACCCACGATCTCACCGGACCGCAGCGACTCCAGCGCGTGCGCGTACGCGTCCTCGCCCTGCTTGCGGTCGACGGGAATGTGCTTCATGCCGCGCATCAGCGGCCCGGAGACCTTGTGCCGGAATACCGATTCCTTGGCCATGAAACGCACCAGCCGCTTCTGCGGGAGCGCGGCGAGTCCGCTGAAGATGAAGTCCAGATAACTGATGTGGTTGCTGACCAGAACAGCGCCACCGGTCTTCGGGATGTGCTCCGAACCCTGCGTGTCGATCTTCAGGTCGAGCGCCTTGAAAAACGTGCGAGCGGCGCCGATGACCGGCCGATAGACGAGTTCTGCCATCTGGGGAAGACCCTTTCTTCAGCGCCCGCGGAGGTTCTCCCGGCGGAAGTTACGCAGCCGTAGGTTTTCGGCATTGCGCCGATCGTGCCCCATGCGGTGACGCGGTGGCCAGTCCCGGCGCCGCCGGGGTGCGAGATTCTTGTCACGTAGGGCGGCCGGGAATGCCGGCGGCACCGCGGATGCTGACCCCTTGCGTAGAGCTCTGACGGGAGGCCGAAGGTGAACGGGCAGGCAGGCGCCGAGACGCTGGACGCGGCACGACTCGGCGCGGAACTGGGGGAGCGGGCCACGCTCGTCCAGTTCTCGACCGCCTTCTGCCAGCCGTGCCGGGCCACCCGCCGCACCCTCGCGGAGGTGGCCGGAATGGTCGAGGGGGTCGTGCATGTGGAGATCGACGCGGAGGCGCGTCTCGCGCTCGTACGCGAGCTCGGTATCAGCCGGACCCCGACCGTCCTGGTACTCGACGCCGGGGGCCGGATCGTCCGCCGCGCCGAGGGGCAGCCCCGCACCGTCGACGTCGTCGCCGCTCTCGGCCGCGCGATATGACGGAGCGTGATGCTTCTCCCACCTGCCGGGACGCCCTTGACTGCACCGACCGTGCATCGTCAGTCTGACGTTATGCCGTCAGATCCCCTTCTCCATGGCCGGGCGTACATCGACCTCGCCCGTACCGCCGGCGCGTGCTGTCCGGGTGCCTGAGCATCCGCCGCCCCGTATTTCCGACGCGCAGAAGGACATCTTCATGACGGCATCACCCGGGCTCGGCAAGACGCGCACGGCATCCCCGGACCTCCTGCGCTCCGTGTTCCGCCAGCATGCCGCCGGAGTCGCCGTGATCACCGCCGCCGGGGAGCGCCCGGTCGGCTTCACCGCCACCTCGCTCAACTCCGTGGCCGCCGAGCCGCCCCTCGTCTCCTTCGGCGTCGGCACCTCGTCCTCCAGCTGGCCGGTGCTGGCCGAGGCCGAGCACGTCGGCGTGCACATACTCGGCGAACACCAGCGGGAGCTGGCCGCCACCTTCGCCCGGAGCGGTGCCGACCGGTTCGGCCCGTCCACCTTTTGGCGCAGCGGGCCGGAGGGTGTTCCGCTGCTGGACGACGTGCTGGCATGGCTGGTCTGCCGCGTCGTGGCCCGGGTCCCGGCGGGCGACCACCGCATCGTGATCGCGCAGGTGGTCGAGGGCGATCCGGTCGGCGGAGGCCGGCCGCTCGTCTATCACCAGGGCCGGTTCACGGCACTGCGGGACTGACGCGACACCCGGGGTTCACGGGCGGATCGCGTTGGGCAGATCACAGTGCAAAGCGCTTGCTCATTGGGCGGACGCTGGGTGTACTGGCGAGTAATATGACGGTCGGAGCGTCGGTCGCCCCGACCGGAAAACGCCCCATCAGGCGCCTATGCTGCGTGCAACAAGGCAGCCCGGAAATGACGATGCAGTAGGAGAGCCGGCGTGAGCTTGAGGATCGTTGTCTGTGTGAAGTACGTGCCCGACGCGACCGGTGACCGGCATTTCGCCGATGACCTGACGTTGGACCGTGAGGATGTCGACGGTCTGCTGTCGGAGCTGGACGAGTACGCGGTCGAGCAGGCGTTGCAGATCGCGGAGGCGGCCGATGACGCGGAGGTCACCGTGTTGACGGTGGGTCCGGAGGATGCCAAGGACGCGTTGCGCAAGGCGTTGTCGATGGGTGCGGACAAGGCGGTTCACGTCGAGGACGACGATCTGCACGGTACGGACGCGCTGGGCACGTCGTTGGTGCTGGCGAAGGCGGTCGAGGAGACCGGGTACGACCTGGTGATCTCGGGGATGGCGTCGACGGACGGGACGATGGGTGTGGTCCCGGCGCTGCTCGCGGAGCGGCTGGGTGTGCCGCAGGTGACGCTGCTTTCGCAGGTGTCCGTCGAGGGCGGTGTGGTGCGTGGGCGTCGTGACGGGGACAGTGCGTCGGAGGAGCTGGAGGCGTCGCTTCCGGCGGTGGTGTCGGTGACCGACCAGTCCGGTGAGGCCCGCTACCCGTCGTTCAAGGGGATCATGGCGGCGAAGAAGAAGCCGGTGAAGTCCCTGGACCTGGACGACCTGGGCATCGACGCGGACGAGGTGGGTCTGGCGGGTGCGTGGACCGCGGTCGACTCCGCGACGGAGCGTCCGGCCCGTACCGCGGGCACGATCGTGAAGGACGAGGGCGAGGGCGGCAAGCAGCTGGCCGAGTTCCTGGCCGGCCAGAAGTTCATCTGAGCCCCGGCGTTCCCTCCCACCCCCGCCTACCTCGCACACGCAGGAGATTGAAGTCCCATGGCTGAAGTTCTCGTCTATGTCGACCACGTGGACGGTGCCGTCCGCAAGCCCACCCTGGAGCTGCTGACGCTCGCCCGCCGCATCGGCGAGCCCGTCGCCGTCGCCCTGGGCAACGGCGCCGCGGACACCGCCGGTGTGCTCGCCGAGCACGGTGCGGTCAAGGTGCTGACCGCCGACGCCCCCGAGTTCGCCGACTACCTGGTCGTACCGAAGGTGGACGCGCTCCAGGCCGCCTTCGACGCCGTGTCCCCGGCCGCCGTACTGCTGTCCTCCTCCGCGGAGGCCAAGGAGATCGCGGCCCGCCTCGCGGTCCGCATCGGCTCCGGCATCATCACCGACGCCGTCGACCTGGAAGCCGGTGACCAGGGTCCGGTCGCGACGCAGTCCGCGTTCGCCGCCTCGTACACCACCAAGTCCCGTGTTTCCAAGGGCGTTCCGGTCATCACGGTCAAGCCGAACTCGGCCCCGGTCGAGCCGGCCGCGGCCGCCGGGACCGTCGAGACCCTCGCGGTCTCCTTCTCGGCGCAGGCCACCGGTACGAAGGTGCTGTCGCGTACGCCGCGTGAGTCGACGGGCCGCCCGGAGCTGACGGAGGCCGCGATCGTGGTCTCCGGTGGCCGTGGCGTCAACGGTGCGGAGAACTTCGCCGTCATCGAGGCCCTCGCCGACTCGCTGGGTGCCGCGGTGGGCGCGTCGCGTGCGGCGGTGGACGCCGGCTGGTACCCGCACACCAACCAGGTCGGCCAGACCGGCAAGTCCGTCTCCCCGCAGCTCTACATCGCCTCGGGCATCTCCGGCGCGATCCAGCACCGGGCCGGGATGCAGACCTCGAAGACGATCGTCGCCGTCAACAAGGACGCCGAGGCCCCGATCTTCGACCTCGTGGACTACGGAGTCGTCGGCGACCTCTTCGACGTCGTCCCCCAGCTCACCGAGGAGATCAACACCCGCAAGGGCTGATCGCCGGACGGTTCGTACGAGCAACGGCCCGGGGCCGCACGGTGCACGCACCGTGCGGCCCCGTGGCGTTCCCGGACACCGTTGACTCGGATGCGAGCGCCTTATAACTTCACTATACGGATTGTTGTTTCCGGGAAGCGGAAATGGCTGGAGTGTGGAGGGTGCGGACGATGGGTCAGCAGGAGAAGGTGGCGACGAGCCTCGCCGGTGCGGTCAGCGACGGGATCAGCGCGTCCCTCGCCCCGGTGGACGCCGAACTCGCCCGCCGCTACCCGGGCGACCCCGGCACCCGCCAGCCCGTGCACACGGTCTACGTACCGGGCGACACCTTCACGGCCGGCACCCTGCGCACCTGGGGCGACGAGGCGCTGAAGGCGCTCGACGAGCACGCCCCCGACGCGGCGGCCCTCGCCGGAGTGCTCGGCATCCCGGACGAGCTGGCCGGGCCCGTCCACGACCGGGTCCGGGCCAAGCTGGAGCGCGAGCCGGTCGAGGACCTGAGGATCGACTTCGAGGACGGCTACGGACCCCGTTCCGACGCCGAGGAGGACGAGGCGGCGGCCCGCGCGGCCCGGCTCGTCTCGGAGGCGTACGCCGACGGCACCGCCGCCCCGTACATGGGCATCCGGATGAAGTGCATGGAAGCCGCCGTCCGCGACCGGGGCATCCGCACCACGGACGTCTTCCTGACCGGCCTCATGCGGGCGGGCGGGCTCCCCGACGGGCTCGTCCTCACCCTGCCGAAGGTGACGTACCCCGAGCAGGTCGCCGCCTTCGTCCAGCTCCTCGAAGCCTTCGAGCGGGCGCACGGGCTGCCCGAGGGGCGCATCGGCTTCGAGATCCAGATCGAGACCAGCCAGTCCATCCTGGCCGCCGACGGCACCGCCGCCGTGGCCCGCATGATCGACGCGGCACGGGGGCGGGCGACCGGGCTGCACTACGGCACGTTCGACTACAGCGCCTGCGTCGGCGTCAGCGCCGCGTACCAGGCGAGCGACCACCCGGCCGCCGACCACGCCAAGGCCGTCATGCAGGTCGCCGCCGCGGGCACCGGCGTACGTGTCTCCGACGGCTCGACCAACGTCCTGCCCGTCGGCCCCACCCCGCAGGTCCACGAGGCATGGCGGCTGCACTACGGCCTCACACGGCGCGCCCTGGCCCGCGCCTACTACCAGGGCTGGGACATGCACCCGGGTCACCTGCCGACCCGCTACGCGGCCGTCTACACGTTCTACCGCGAGGGCCTGGAGCAGGCCGCCGCCCGGCTGGCCGCGTACGTCTCCAAGGCCGGCGGCGACGTGATGGACGAACCGGCCACCGCCAAGGCGCTCAGCGGCTACCTGCTGCGCGGCATCGACTGCGGAGCCCTGGACACCGGCGAGGTGGCGAAGCTGACCGGACTGACCCGCGCCGACCTCGACGCCTTCGCCTCGCCCCGGCGCGGCACCCTGACGGTCACGGCGCCGTAGCGGCCGGACGGGGCGTCAGGCGGGGACCCCGTCGCCTGCGGCGCTCATCGGCGGCTCGGGGGCGGGCGCCGACGCGCCCCGCTCCGGGACGAGGGACTCCAGGCCGGAGCGCATGGTGCGTCCCTCGTCCCGGAGCAGACGCGTGCCCCTCTCGCAGAGCCGGGCGTCGCCGAGCGCGCGGGCGCTGAACTCCTCCGGAGTGCCGCCGAACCACTCGCGCAGCAGCTTCGACCGGGCGACCAGTTCCGTGAGCACCTGCCGCTCCCCGGGATGGGCCCAGGGTGCGCCTGTGCCGTCGGCGAGCACGCCCAGGCGGTGGACATACGCGTGGACGCCGTTCAGGAGCTCACCGGACGGCATCTCCACGGGGAAGCGGTCGGCCGGCAGGAAGACCCGGTCGTACGCGCCCTCCGGGAGGAAGACGCCCTCGCTGTGATCGACGTGTTCCAGCTGGGCCGCGTCCAGCCACGTGACGAACAGGTCACGGGTCCGTCCCGGCGCGTGGAACGGCGACGCCGAGACGTAGCCGAGCGGGCTCACATGGGCGGAGACGCCGGACTCGATGCCTGTCACGCGCGCCATGACCATCGGGATCACCGCGGAGAGGCCCCGTTCCGCCATCTTGTACCGGAGCTGCCCCGGGCAGGCATTGGAGCCGATCGCCAGCACCGGGGTTCGCTCGTCGACCGGCGGCGCACCCGTGCCGGCGAGCACCTCGGCGAGCGGCACCCCGCTCCCCGGCACGTCGCACTCCACCGGCCACCGCTCCAGGCCCGTGTCCGGTTCCGGCGACAGCCGCAGATAGGTGTCCCCGAGCAGCAGGCCCGACTCGGTGGGCCATGCCCCCGGGTAGGTCAGCGGATGCTCGCGCGGTGCCGTGGCGAGACCGAGAGCCTCCAGTGTGCGTTCCCTCATCCGAATTCCGGACCTTCCCCGAGCGGCCGCATGGCGCGTCAGGGTACCAACTCCGTTCAGGCCGGAGGGATTTCGCCGGAACCACGGGCGATCAGCCGGGTCGGGAGCTCCACGCGCGCCGGGGGGTGGCCGGCCCCGTCCAGGCGCCGGAAGAGGTGCTCGGCGGCGGTGCGGCCCACCGCCGCCGCGTCCTGGGAGATGACGGTGATGCCGAGCAGGTCCGCCAGCTCGATGTCGTCGAAGCCGACCAGGGCGACCGGCCGCTCCCGGTCCGCGAGGACGCGCACCGCCGTCACCGTCACCCGGTTGTTGCCGGAGAACAGCGCCGTCACCGGCTCCGGACCCGAGAGCATCGCCTCGGCGGCGGCGCGGACGCGGCCGGGGTCCGTGGAGCCCAGCGAGACCCAGGAGTCCTGGACGGTCGTCCCCGCCTCCGCCATCGCCGCGTGGTAGCCGCGCAGACGCTCGGTCGCGGTGTGGATGCGCGGCTGG
Source organism: Streptomyces sp. NPDC041814 (assembly GCF_055590565.1). NCBI lineage: Bacteria > Bacillati > Actinomycetota > Actinomycetes > Kitasatosporales > Streptomycetaceae > Streptomyces > Streptomyces sp. NPDC041814. The sequence goes on from NZ_JBVJAM010000002.1 coordinate 120,039, forward strand.
TCGCCGATGAAGCCGATCCGGCGGTGGCCGTGCGCGATCAGATGGGCGACGCCCTCCCGCGCCCCGCCGAAGCTGTCCGAGAGCACCATGTCCGCCTGGATCTGCCCGGCCGGGCGGTCCACGAAGACGGTTGCGACCCCGGCCTTGATCTCCGGCTCCAGATAGCGGTGGTCGTCGGCTGCCGGGATCACGATCAGTCCGTCGACCCGGCGCGCGCACAGGGCGAGGACCAGCTCCTGCTCGCGCTCCGGGTCCTCGGCGCTGGAGCCGTTGATGAGCAGCGCGCCGTGTGCGCGGGCCACTTCCTCGATCGCGCGGCTCAGCGGTCCGTAGAAGGGGTCGGCCAGATCCTCCAGGACCAGGCCGATGGAGGCGGTCCGGCCCTTGCGCAGCACCCGCGCGCTGTCGTTGCGGCGGAAGCCCAGCGCCTCGATGGCCTCCTGTACGCGGCGCTCGGTGTCCGGGGTGACCCCGGGCTCGCTGTTGACCACGCGCGAAACCGTCTTCAGGCCCACCCCGGCCCGGGCGGCCACGTCCTTCATGGTCGGCCGGTTGCCGTAACGGGGCTCGGGATGACGGGCGGTCTCGGCCACGGTGCGCTGTCCTGTCGTCGGTCGGCTGTCCCGGCGGGCCACGGCGGGCTGCCGTGGGGGTCCCGGAGGGTGTGGCGTCGAGCATAGGCCCTGGACAACGTTGTCAAGGGAATGGAGACTGGGCAGACTGTGCACCTGAGCCGCAGGTCCCGTCCACACCACCCGGAGCCACACCGATGCAGAACCACCTCGTCGCCGCCCTGGACATCGGGGGCACCAAGATCGCCGGCGCGTTGGTGGACCGGGACGGCGCGCTCGTGGCGCGGGCCCAGCGGCCGACGCCCGCACGGGAGAGCGGCGAACGCGTCATGGCGGCGGTCGGCGGCGTCCTGGCCGAGCTGGCCGCGTCCCCGTACTGGGGCGACGCGACGGCCGTCGGCATCGGCAGCGCGGGCCCGGTGGACGCCGCCGAGGGGACGGTCAGCCCGGTCAACGTGCCCGGCTGGCGGGGCTTCCCCCTGGTCGAGCGGGTCGCCGAGGCCACGGGAGGCCTTCCGGTCACACTGGTCGGCGACGGGGTCGCGATCACGGCGGCGGAGCACTGGCTCGGCGCGGCGCGCGGCCATGACAACGCCCTGTGCATGGTGGTCTCGACCGGGGTCGGCGGCGGCCTCGTCCTCGGCGGCGCCCTGCACCCCGGGCCCAGCGGGAACGCCGGCCACATCGGGCACATCAGCGTGGACCTCGACGGCGACCTCTGCCCGTGCGGGGCGCGCGGCTGCGTCGAGCGCATCGCGAGCGGCCCCAACATCGCGCGCCGCGCGCTGGACGCCGGCTGGCGGCCCGGCCCCGACGGCGACGCGACCGCGGTCGGCGTCGCGGCTGCCGCGCGGGCCGGTGACCCGGTCGCCCTGGCCTCCTTCGAACGGGCCGCGCAGGCCCTGGCGGCGGGCATCGCGGCGACGGCGACCCTGGTCGAGATCGACATCGCGGTGATCGGCGGCGGGGTGGCCGGCGCCGGCGACCTGCTGTTCGCGCCGCTGCGCCAGGCTCTGCGCCGGTACGCCACGCTCTCCTTCGTCCAGCATCTGACAGTGGTGCCCGCGGTCATGGGCAACGACGCGGGCCTGGTCGGTGCGGCGGCGGCCGCGCTGGCCGCCACCGCCCGGCCGCTCGTGGACCCGCTCAGCAGGTGATCCGCAGGTCCCCCCAGTCCGCGTGGTCCGAGTCGACGCCGTCGCCGCCGTCCGTGACCACCAGCCGGACGACCTGGGCCCCGGTCACGTCCGCCGAGAGGGGCTGCGGGGCCATCGCGTTGGTCAGGACTCCGGTGGACGCGGCCTTCTTGCCGTCCGCCCAGACCTCGAAGGTCACGCTGCCCTTGGTGCCTTTCTCGTCGTCCACTCCCACCTGCGCCGTCACGGCGGTGCACGCGCCGCCCGCGTAGTACTCGATGCTGCTCGCCGCGTGCGCGCCGAGCCCCTTGGCGTACACCTGGCCGCCGATGGTCAGCGGATGGCCGTCGCCCGCGGCGCTCTCGCCGTTGCTGGTGTCCTTCTCGACGGGGCCGTAGCCGTTGGAGGCGCTGAGCTGCGGCAGGTCGCTGAGGTAGCCGCCGCCGGAGGGGGGCGGCACCACCACATGGACGTTGAACGGGACGGCGGACCGGACCCGCTCACCGGTGGGGGAGCGGTACTGCGCGGTGAGCGTCAGGTCGTAGCTGCCCGGGGCCGTCCCCGCGGGGGCTGCCACCCGCCACCGGGTGGCCAGGGCGCCGCCGGTGGGCAGCGCGGGTGTCCGCGTGGGCGATGCGGACTCGACCCGCCAGCCGTCCGGGCCGGTGAGCGCGGCGGACACCGTGAGCGCGGGGGTGCGGCCCAGGTCGGTGACCTCGGTCGACAGGGTGGCGGTGCGGCCCGCCTCGACCAGCGGGCTGCCCTCCAGGGCGAGTCCGACGGCTGGCGGGTGCGCGGCCCAGCGGCTGTCGGCGGCGACGCGCAGCAGCACGGTGCCGTGGGCGGGGACGGTCGCCGAGATGCCGCCCGCGGTGTTGCGGGTGGTGCGCTCCCACAGGTCGCGCATGGTGTACCCGTCGGCGTCCGGCAGACCCGCCGCGGCGGCCGTGGTGGCGATCCGCTGCGCGCTGCCGGTCTCGTTGAACAGCGCCACGGCCCGGGAGCCGTCCGCCATCTCCTTGGCGACGACCCAGCGTCCGTCCTGCGAGGAGATCACCTCGCCCTGCTTGCCCAGTGGGTCCTGGTCGACGGCGATGACCTCCTTGTTGGAGAGGATGTCGAACGTCTCCTGGGAAGCGGTGCGCAGGTCGGAGCCGATGAGCAGCGGCGCCGCCATCACCGACCACATCGAGAAGTGGGTGCGGTACTCGGTGTCCGTCATTCCGCCGTTGCCGACCTCCAGCATGTCGGGGTCGTTCCAGTGGCCCGGTCCCGCCGCGGCGGCGAGCGGGAGGTTCTGCTTCATGATCGACAGCATGCTGCCCCAGCTGTCGTTGATGTCGCCCGTGGTGCGCCAGAGGTTGCCCAGGTCCGCGGCCCATTCCCAGGGCTTGTTCTGCCCCCATTCGCAGATGCTGTAGACCATGGGCCGCCCGGTCGCGACGAGCGCGTCGCGCATCGTCGTATAGCGCTCCTTCGCGTCCACGCCCTGGTTGTTGCAGTTGTCGTACTTGAGATAGTCGACGCCCCAGTCCGCGAACTGCTGGGCGTCGCTGTACTCGTGGCCGAGCGCTCCGGGAAGCCCGACGCTGTCGCAGGTCTTGGTCCCGGCACTGGTGTAGATCCCCAGCTTGAGGCCCTTCGCGTGCACATAGTCCGCCACCGCCTTGATGCCGTGCGGAAAGCGCACCGGATCGGCTTCCAGCTTTCCTTCCGCGTTGCGGTGCGGAACGGCCCAGCAGTCGTCCAGATTGACGTACTCGTACCCGGCGGCCTTCAGCCCTTTTTCGACGAAGATGTCGGCGATTCCCTTGACCATCGCCTCGTTGAATTCCGCGCGGCAATGCGTGGAGTTCCAGTTGTTGAAGCCCATGGGCGGGGTGAGGGCCAGTCCGTTCCCGGCCCGGGTCTGGGCTGCCGGTGCCGGGGACTGTGCGGCGGCGGGCACCGCGACCCCCGCCGTACACAGGAGGCCCGCGGCCAGGGCTCCGAGGATTCTGCGGTGGCTCGCTCGGGTGGGACGGCTTGGAAGATGACGCATCGTTACGTTCCTCCGTACTCGTGCCGGATCAAGTGGCGACATGTGCACGCCAGGACGAGCGAATACGTTAGAGCGTGTTGAAGTCTGTTGGAAGAGGGCGGGTCTCCGGTCGGCCGCATCTCGTCAAAACCCTTGACTGCGCCCCATGTTGGGGGTGAGATCCAAGCGCACGTTCGGTTGTGTTCGGTTGCCTTCCGGAGGACGGGGTCATGGCACACTCGTACAACAGATCGGATCTGCCCGGCAGTGTCACGGGGCATCGGATGTCCCGGCGGAGCCTGCTGCGCGGCGCGGCGCTCGGTGCCGGTGCGGTCACTCTTCCCGCCCTGCTCACCGCGTGCGGCGGCGGTCCCGGCGGGGACGGCAAGACCGTCACCCTGGGATCCAACGCGTCCGACCCCGTTCCCAAGAAGGCGTTCGCCGACGCGTTCAAGGCGTACGCGGCACAGTCCGACGGCCGGAAGGTGAAGGTCAACACGGTCGACCACAACACCTTCCAGGAAAACATCAACCGCTATCTCCAGGGCAAGCCCGACGACGTCTTCATGTGGTTCGCCGGGTATCGCATGCAGTTCTTCGCGAAGAAGGGCCTGCTGTACGACATCAGCGACAACTGGCAGCACTACACGGGATTCTCCGACGCCCTGAAGCAGCAGTCCAGCGGCGAGGACGGCAAGCAGTACCTCACCCCGTACTACTACTATCCGTGGGCCGTCTTCCATCGGAAGAGCCTGTTCACCGAGCGCGGCTATCAGGTGCCCGGAACGCTGGACGAGTACGTGGCGCTCGCCAAGCAGATGAAGAAGGACAAGCTGGACCCCATCGCGTTCTGCGACAAGGACGGCTGGCCCGCCATGGGCACCTTCGACTACATCAACATGCGCACCAACGGATACGAATTCCACAAGAGCCTCATGGCCGGTGAGGAAGCCTGGACCGACAAGCGCGTCCGGGACGTCTTCGACACCTGGCGGCGCCTCCTCCCGTACTGCCAGCCCGGCGCCAACGGCCGTACCTGGCAGGAGGCCGCCACCAGCCTTCAGAAGCGCGAGGCGGGCATGACCGTGCTCGGACTCCCGCACCCCGGGCAGCAGTTCCCCAAGGACGAACAGGGCGACCTGGACTTCTTCCCGTTCCCCGAGATCAGCCCCGAGCACGGCCAGGACGCCGTGGAGGCGCCCATCGACGGGTTCCTGCTGGCCAAGAAGTCCAAGAACCTGAAGAACAAGAAGACGCTGGAGAGCGCCAAGGACCTGGTGAAGTGGCTCGCCACCGGCAAGGCCGAGGACATCTACCTCAAGAGCGACCCCAACAACATCGCGGTCAGCGAGGAGGCGGACACCTCCGGGTACTCCGCGATCCAGAAGAAGGCCGTCGAACTCGTCTCGGGTGCCAAGCAGATCTCGCAGTTCCTCGACCGGGACACCCGTCCTGACTTCGCGTCCACGGTCATGATCCCCGCGATCCAGAAGTTCATCAGCAGCCCGAACGACGTGGACGGCCTGGTCAACGACATCGAACGGCAGAAGAAGACCATCTTCGCCTCGGACTGAACCGGGAGTACGCACCGTGCCGTTCATCTCGGGGAGGCGCACCGGGCGACGGGGCATGCGGCGGTACACCCGCCGCGACCTCGTCGTGCTCGGTGTGCTGCTCGGCCTGCCCGTCCTGCTCGACCTCGCCATCGTCTGGGGCCCGACCCTGGCCTCCGTCGTCCTCTCGTTCACCAGCTGGGACGGGATCGGCGACATCAAGTGGGTCGGGACCCGCAATTACTCGAACCTCTTCACGAACTACCCGCAGTTCTGGCCCGCCGCCCGGCACAACCTGCTCTGGCTCGCCTTCCTCGGCCTCGTCGCCACCCCGTTCGGGCTGCTCCTGGCCGTACTGATCGACCGGGGCGTGCGGTTCAGCCGCTTCTACCAGTCCACGCTGTACATGCCCGTCGTGCTCTCGCTCGCGGTGGTCGGCTTCATCGCCCAGCTCGTGTTCTCGCGGGACCAGGGCGCGCTCAACGCCGTCATCGGCGACACGGAGAACCCGACGGACTGGCTCGGCGATCCGGACCTCAACATCTGGATGGTCCTGCTGGCCGCCGCCTGGCGGCACACCGGCTATGTGATGATCCTCTACCTCGCCGGGCTCAAGGCCGTCGACCAGTCCCTCAAGGAGGCGGCGGCGATCGACGGGGCGAGCGAGGCACAGACCTTCTTCCGCGTCGTCTTCCCGACCCTGCGGCCGGTCAACGTCATCGTCGGTGTCATCACCGTCATCGAGTCGCTGCGCGCCTTCGACATCGTGTACGCGGTCAACCACGGCCGCAACGGCCTCGAACTGCTCTCCGTGCTCGTCACCGACAACATCATCGGCGAGGCGAGCCGGATCGGGTTCGGCTCCGCGATCGCCGTCGTCCTGCTGACCGTCTCCCTCGGATTCGTGGTGACGTACCTGGTCCAGGAGCTCCGAGGGGAGAAAGACCGATGACCACCACGCAGGCCACCCCCGTACGCCCGGCACCCGCCGCCCCCGTCGCGGCCCGCCGCAGGCTCCGCCCCGGCCGGCTCGGTGTGCACGTCTTCCTGACGGCGGTCTCGCTGGCCTTCCTCGCCCCGCTGCTCCTAGCGGTCTACGCCTCGCTGCGGCCGTACGACGAGACCTCCGAGTACGGCTACTTCTCGCTGCCGCGCCATCTCTCGCTGGACTACTACCGGCAGGCCTTCACCGACTCCGGGATGACGAAGTACTTCGTCAACACCCTGATCATCGCGGTGCCGGGCGTCCTGATCACCCTCTTTCTCGCCTCGTTCGTGGCCTTCGCGCTCGCCCGGCTCAAAATGCGTGGCGGCCTGGTCCTGCTGATGCTCTTCACGGCCGGCAACCTGCTCCCGCAGCAGGTGATCGTCACCCCGCTGTACGTCGTCTTCAACCGGATCCCGCTGCCGTACTGGATGTCCGACTCGATGACGATGTTCGACTCCTACTGGGCCGTCGTGCTGGTGCAGATCGGCTTCCAGATCGGTTTCTGCGTGTTCGTCCTGGCCAACTTCATGCGCACCCTCCCGCCGGAGATCCTGGAGGCGGCGGTCGTGGACGGAGCCGGGGTCTGGACGCGGTTCTGGCGGATCACCCTGCCGCTGTGCCGCCCGGCGCTCGCCGCGCTGGGCACGCTCCAGTTCACCTGGATGTACAACGACTTCCTGTGGGCGCTGGTCTTCATCTCCGACGGAGACAAACTGCCCATCACCTCCGCGCTGAACAACCTGCGCGGGCAGTTCTTCACCGACTACAACCTGCTCGCCGCCGGTTCGGTGATCGTCGCGCTGCCGACACTCATCGTGTTCCTGCTGCTCCAGCGGCACTTCATCGCCGGACTCACGCTGGGGTCCGGAAAGGGCTGACGGGGTGCCCGGCGAAACGGCCGGGCACCCCGTCACCACCCCCTACTCGCAGGCCACGCCGTCCCCGTCACGGTCGAGGTGACGGCCGTACCCCGGGTCGCCCCGGTGGATCGGGGCGGCGCCGGCCGCGCGGACGGCGGTGCAGTTCGCGTAGTACGCCGAGCCGCCCCCGCCCGAGCCTCCGCCATCCGAACCGGAGTCGTCCGAACCGGAGTCGTCCGAGGGGCCGGCCGGGGCCTCGGGGGCGACGGTGACCTTGACGGTCTTCGTCTTCGTGACGGTCGGCACCGCCTTGGGGCTCGCGGTGACCGTCTCGGTCACGGCCGGCTCCGGGGCGGGCGTGACCGACACCGTGGTGGTCACGGTCGGCGCCGGCGAGGACTTCGCCGCGGCCTCGCTCCTGTCCGCACCGGAGTCCCCGCCGGTGGCGCCCATGCCCACACCGATGAAGAAGAGAACGGTCGCCGCCGGGATGACGATCCGCTTCCTCGCCCAGCGGGGCGCGCCGCCCCCGGGGCCGCCGGGGCCCTGCGGGCCGAACGGGGACGGCTGCGGCGGCGGCCCCCAAGGCGGCGGCTGCGGCGGCGGGTTGTGCGACATGGGGCCCCCAAGGTTGCGTGGAGGGACGACCGTAACCAGGGCGCCGGACGCATGGGAGGGCAATCCTCCGCAAGTGATGGAGTTGTGACCATTGCGTGAAGCCGGAGGCCCGCCACGGTCTGCGCGGACCGGCCGTTGTCAGTGGCGGGTGCGATCCTGCATGCATGGACGAGATCATGCGACGGCGGGTGTACGGCGCCGACCACGAAGACCCCGACCCGGGCCCCCGGCCCGGCCGTGAGTACCGGGAACTGGTCGGCGGACCGCTCGACGGCCTGCTCCTCGACGTGACGGGGTGGACGGAGGTGGCCCTCGCGGACGGCTCCGCCCTGGTCACCGAAATCGGTGCGTACGGACCGGGCGGCCGCGCCGAGTACGGCCCGCGCCCGGACGAGCCGGACAAGTGGGACTGGCGGGGCGATACGCCGTAGCCCGGGAGGCGCCTGCCGGCCCGTCCGCGTAACGCATCGCCCCGGGCGGGTTTTCGCGGCAGGGTGTTGCGGGCAAGCCACAGGGGGCTGCTACGGAAGAGGGGGAACCGTGATCGTCTGGATCAACGGTGCGTTCGGCGCCGGAAAGACCAGCGCCGCGCGTGAACTGATCGATCTGATCCCGAACAGCACCTTGTACGACCCGGAACTCACCGGGACGGGGCTCAGAAGCCTGCTGCCCCAGAAGAAGCTGGCCGAGGTGGCGGACTTCCAGGACCTGCCGATCTGGCGGCGCCTCGTGGTGGACACCGCCGCAGCGCTCCTCGCCGAGCTGGGCGGGGTCCTCGTCGTACCGATGACGCTCCTGCGGCAGGAGTACCGCGACGAGATATTCGGCGGCCTCGCCGCCCGGCGCATACCGGTGCGCCATGTACTGCTCTCACCTGAGGAAACGATCCTGCGCGAGCGCATCGCCCACCGGGCCGAATTCCCCGGTGACGCGGAGGGCGTGGACCCGACCGGCCGCTGGGCGTACGACCGCATCGAACCGTACCGATCGGCCCTCGGCTGGATCACCGGGGACGCCCACCCCATCGACAACGGCGCGCTCACCCCGCGCGAGACGGCGGAGCGCATCGCGGAGGCCGTACGCACCGACGCCGCCCCCGCCTGCGAGATCGTCCAGACCCCCGAGCCCACGGCGGAGACCGTCGCCGCAGGGGTGCTGCTGTTCGACGAGCACGACCGGTTCCTGCTCGTCGACCCCACGTACAAGCCGGGCTGGGAGTTCCCCGGCGGCGTCGTGGAGGCGGGCGAGGCCCCCGCACAGGCCGGCATCCGGGAGGTCGCCGAGGAGATCGGCATCCAGCTCGACCGGGTGCCCAAGCTGCTCGTCATCGACTGGGAGGCGCCCGACCCGCCCGGGTACGGGGGTCTGCGCCTCCTCTTCGACGGCGGACTGCTGCCCCGGGCGGACGCGGAACGGCTGCTGCTCCCCGGCTCCGAGCTGCGCGGCTGGCGGTTCGTCACCGAGGCGGAGGCGGCCACCCTGCTGCCGCCCACCCGCTACGAACGGCTCTGCTGGGCGTTGCGGGCCCGCGAACGCTCAGCCGTGCTCAACCTGGAGGCCGGCGTCCCCGTCGGCTGAGGCCCGCAGAGTCGCGGCGGCGTCCTCGGTGAGGGGGTCGCCGTGGCCGAAGCAGACCGTGGCCGGTGCCAGCCGGGCCAGCCGCCGGAACGAGGCCACGGCCTGCTCCCGGTCGATGTTGAAGACACCCAGCATCACCTGCCCCACCCCGGCCACGCAGTCGCCGGTGAACAGCACGCCGTGCCGGGGGAGGTGCACACCGATGGAGCCCGGCGTGTGCCCGGGGGAGTGGACCACCCGCGCCCCGCCCCCGAACGGCAGCACCACCCCGTCGGACAGTTCGGTGTCGACCCGGGTCGGGGGCGCCGGAGGAACGGTCAGCGCGTGCTCGTACAGCGGGCGTTCCCAGTCCAGGAGCACCGGCTCCCCGACCTCCTCCTCGCCCCGGATCACCGGCGCGTCCAGCTGGTGCGCCAGAATCTCGGCACCGTGGCGGTCGGCCAGCTCCTGCGCGGCGCCGTAGTGGTCCCGGTGGCCGTGGGTGATGACGATCCGGGCGATGCCGGCGGGGTCGAGGCCGAGGCCGCGCACCGCCTCCTCGATGGCGGACGCCGCGTTCACGTCGCCCGCGTCGATCAGGGTCAGCTCCGCCCCGTCGCGCCAGAGATACGCCTGGCCGATCGGGAAGCGGAACATGTGCAACTGCGGAAGCACCTCTACGAGATCCATGCGGTGAACGTACGGCGGGCCGCCCGGTCATCGCATGGATCTACGCTCTCGGCGAGCTTCGCTCAACGCGTAGCCCGGTCGCGAGGCGGACTCAGACCGCCTTCGACGCCGCGTAGTTGCGCAGGAACAGCGCCTCGGCCACGGAGAGCCGCTCCAGCTCCTCGGGCGACACGCTCTCGTTCACCGCGTGGATCTGCGCCTCCGGCTCGCTGAGCCCGATCAGCAGGATCTCCGCTTCCGGGTACAGCCCGGCCAGCGTGTTGCACAGCGGAATCGATCCGCCCATGCCGGAGGACTGCATCTCCTGGCCCGGGTACGCGACCCGCATGGCGTCGGCCATCGCGGTGTACGCCGGGCTCGCGATGTCCGCGCGGAACGGCTGCCCCTGGCCGACCTGTTCGACGGAGACCTTCGCACCCCAGGGGGCGTGCGCGAGCAGATGTGCGGTCAGGAGCTTCGTGGCCTGCTCCGCGTCCTGGCCCGGCGGCACCCGCAGGCTGATCTGCGCACGGGCGCTCGCCTGCACGGACGGCGTCGCGCCGACCACCGCGGGGCAGTCGATGCCGATCACGGTCACCGACGGCCGCGCCCAGATCCGGTCGGCGACCGTGCCCGTACCCACGAGTCCCACCCCGTCGAGGACCTTGGCGTCCTTGCGGAATTCCTCCTCCGGGTACTGCAGCCCGTCCCACTGCTCGTCCGCGGTCAGACCGTCGACCGTGGTCGAGCCGTCCTCGGCGCGCAGCGAGGCGAGCAGCTGGATCATCGCGGCCAGCGCGTCGGGGGCGGCACCGCCGAACTGCCCGGAGTGCAGATTGCCCTCCAGGGTGTCCAGCTGCACCCGCAGCATCGTCATCCCGCGCAGCGTCGACGTCACGGTCGGCAGCCCGGCCCGGAAGTTGCCGGTGTCGCCGATCACGATGGTGTCCGCGGCGAGCAGTGCGGGGTGAACCTCGGCGTACCGCTGCAGACCGCCGGTGCCCTGCTCCTCCGAACCCTCCACGATCACCTTGACCGAGACGGGGACCCCGCCGTCCGCCTTCAGGGCGCGGAGCGCGAGGAGATGCATGATGAAGCCGCCCTTGCAGTCGGCCGTACCCCGGCCGAACCAGCGCCCGTCACGCTCCGTCAGCTCGAACGGCGGGGAGATCCAGGCGGCCTCGTCCAGCGGCGGCTGCACGTCGTAGTGCGCGTAGAGCAGCACGGTCGGCGCGCCCTCGGGCCCGGGCAGGAAACCGTAGACGGACTTGGTGCCGTCCGGGGTGTCGAGCAGGGCCACGTCCTGGAAGTCCTCGGCACGCAGCGCGGCGGCGACCCACTCGGCGGCGCCCTCGCACTCGCTCCTCGGATAGACCGCGGGGTCCGCCACCGACTGGAAGGCCACCAGCTCGGTCAGCTCCGCCTTGGCGCGGGGCATCAACGAGGCGACGGTCTCGGGAATCGGGTGGCCGGTCATGGGGCACGCTCCTGGTAGGTGCGACGTTATGTGTACGTTTCCGGTTACTCGCCCGCCTGGAGTGCGGCGTCGCGGGTACGTCGGAGACTCGGCCGATCCTCCCACAGCGGTTCTCGGCCACGACGCGCCGTAGGATGCCGTGAGCAGCTTGGGCCACTGGTGGGATCGGGAGCAGAAGCACATCGTGAGCAGCGAGAACGCAGACGCCGGACATGAGCACGAAGAGTCGTCCGTGTGGGACGTCGTCGTAGTCGGCGCCGGACCGGCGGGAGCCTCCGCGGCATACGCGGCGGCCGTCGCCGGCCGCAAGGTACTGCTCCTGGAGAAGGCGGAGCTGCCCCGTTACAAGACGTGCGGCGGCGGCATCATCGGATTTTCGCGCGACGCGTTGCCGCCCGGGTTCGAACTGCCCCTGAAGGACCGGATCCACGCGGTCACCTTCTCGCTCAACGGCAGACTGGCGCGCACCCGCCACTCGAAGCGGATGCTCTTCGGGCTCATCAACCGCCCCGAGTTCGACGCGGGGCTGGTCGAGCAGGCGCAGAAGGCCGGTGCCGAACTGCGCACCGGGGCGACCGTCTCGCGGGTGGAGCAGCACGGTGCCGCGGTGCCTGACCGGCGCACCGTCGCCGTGGTGCTGGCCGGCGGCGAGACCGTCCTGGCCCGCGCGGTGGTCGGCGCGGATGGCAGCGCCGGGCGGATAGGAGCCCATGTCGGCGTCAAGCTCGACCAGGTCGACCTCGGCCTGGAGGCGGAGATCCCGGTGCCGCCCACCGTGGCGGAGGACTGGGCGGGCCGCGTCCTCATCGACTGGGGCCCGATGCCCGGCAGTTACGGCTGGGTCTTCCCCAAGGGCGACACCCTGACGGTCGGCGTGATCTCCGCGCGCGGCGACGGCGCCGGCACCAAGCGGTATCTGGAGGACTTCGTCGCGCGGCTCGGCCTCGCCGGCTTCGAGCCGAAGATCTCCTCCGGCCACCTCACGCGCTGCCGCAGCGAGGACTCGCCGCTCTCGCGCGGCCGGGTGCTGGTGTGCGGTGACGCGGCCGGTCTGCTGGAGCCGTGGACGCGTGAGGGCATTTCTTTCGCACTGCGCTCGGGACGGCTCGCCGGTGAGTGGGCGGTGCGCGTCGCGGAGGCGCACGACGCGGTGGACGCCCGCCGCCAGGCGCTCAACTACGCCTTCGCCATCAAGGCCGGGCTCGGCGTCGAGATGAGCGTGGGCCGCCGCATGCTGAAGCTGTTCGAGCGGCGCCCGGGTCTGCTGCACGCAGTCCTGACTGGCTTCCGCCCTGCGTGGAACGCGTTCGCGGGCATCACACGCGGCACGACCTCGCTGGCCGAACTGGTTCGTTCGCACCCGCTGGCCCAGCGGGCGCTCTCGGCGATGGACCGTTAGAACGCGGGCTTTCGGGGGCTGGCGCGCCGTACGGTGCGTCAGCCCTTCTCGCTGATCAGGAAGACCGGGTGGTCGGGGCAGGCCGCCAGGATCTCGGCGTCCGTGGATTTCGCCGTGACGCCCCGGAAGTACTGGTTGACCTCCCAGCCCCACCGCTTCAGGTAGGTGCGGAGGACGGCCGCCTTGTGCGCGTCGTCCGCGATCTCCACGGCCGAGAAGGGCTGTGTCCGGCGGCCGCGGCGCAGTTCCCCGCCGCCCGCCGCCCGCATGTTGCGCACCCACTGCGAGTGGCCGCGGGCGGAGACCAGGTACCGCGCACCCTCGTAGGTGTGCGGGTTGACGGGGACGCGCTGCATCTGGCCGCTCTTGCGGCCCCGCACCGAGAGCTCCCGTGAGCCGAGCAGGCTGATTCCGTGGCGCGCGAGCCAGCCGACAAGGCTGTTGAAGCGGACGTTGAGCGGGCTGCCCTGCAGGTAGTACGGCTGCGTCTGCGACGAAGACATGGTGTGTGACCCCCACGGTTGAGAAAGCGTTTTGGAGAGCAGTGCTCTCGCTTGAGATCAGTGTGCACGGGAGCGGTGCACAAAAGCAAGAGCACTGCTCTCGTTATTGGTCGCCGCTCTGCGCGCATGGCAGACTGAGCCCCATGAGCGCTGTCCGGGGAGCCAGGGAGCGGGCCCGTATCGAGGTCACCGCCGCCATCAAGGACGAGGCGAGGAAACAGCTCGCCGCCGAGGGCGCGGCGAAGCTGTCGCTGCGCGCCGTCGCGCGCGAACTGGGCATGGTCTCCTCGGCCCTCTACCGCTACTTCCCCAGCCGGGACGACCTGCTGACCGCTCTCATCGTCGACGCGTACGACGCGGTCGGTGAGGCCGCCGAGCGCGCCCGGCGCGCCGCCGGGTCGTCCGGCGCCCCCGCCACCGGTCTCGCCCGCTGGGTCGCGGTCGCCTGCGCCGTACGCGACTGGGCGCTGGCCCACCCCCACGAGTACGCGCTCATCTACGGTTCACCCGTGCCCGGTTACTCGGCGCCGCAGGACACCGTCGGCCCTGCCGCACGCGTCGGCATGGTGCTCATCGGCATCGTGGAGGAGGCGCGCCGCGACGAGGGCCTGGCGCTGCCGCCGCTCCCGGACGAACTGCGCCCGGAGGCCGAACGGCTCGCCGCGGACGTGTCCCCGGGGCTGGCTCCGGCGGTGGCCGCCCCGCTCGTCGCGGCCTGGTCCCAGATGTTCGGGCTCATCTCCTTCGAGGTGTTCGGCCAGTTCAACCGGGTGGTGGAGGCCCGCGAGGTCTTCTTCCGCCACGCCGTCACGGAACTGGCCCGCACCGTCGGCCTCCTGGGCCGCCGCGGCTGAGCCGGTACGGCGTCAGGACCAGGTGATCGCGGAGTTCTCGCGCCAGATCCGCGCCGGTTCCTCGTCGCCCGTCACCGTGAGGGCCGACAGCGGGAGCCGGTTCCACAGGGCGAGGTAGAGCGTCCCGGCCGGCGCGCTCAGCTCGCAGTCCACGGCGGATGCCCCGCCCTGCCCCTCCTCCCGCACCGCCACCGGCGGCTCGGCGGACAGCCGTACGGTCCACACGGTGTCCGTGTCCGTCGCCCGGATCCGCAGCGTGCGCGGGGTCGCGGTGCGCACCCGGCTCTTCGGGCGGGCGTGCATCCCCCGCAGCAGTTCGTCGATGCCGTCCACCGCGTGTCCGGCGTCGACGGGGGAGAGGCCGCCACCGCGCGCGGACTCGGCGTCCACCCGGTGGATCGTCGTCTCATGGGCCTGGCGGCGGGCCCAGAAGGCGAGCGGCGACGGCGCCGGGAGGAACGACCAGCACTCCACGTCCTGCGGCGCGTTCTCCAGCGTCTCCACCAGGAGCCGGTGTCCTTCGCGGAAACGGGCAAGCAGCTCCGGGCCGTCCAGCCGCGGCTCCCCGCCGTCGGGGACGTACGAGGTGTGGCCCTCGCGCACGAAGGCCGCGGCCCAGGAGTGCACCATCGCGGTGTGCCGGAGCAGATCGCGCACCCGCCAGTCGGGACAGGTGGGGACCGGGGCCCCGGCCCCCGCCTCTTCGGCAGCGTCCGCCATCAGGCGGCCCTCGGCGGCCAGGGCCGCTATGTGATCCGTGATCTTCATGGACGGATTGTGCCAGCCGGCCGGGCGTCCCTGGGGGCGGTGCGTCAGGTCCGCCCGGTCAGGTGTGCGCCGCCCTTCGGGCCCCGTACCCCAGGGCCGCCGCGCCACCCGCCAGCACCGCCACCGTGGTCAGGGCCACCGGCAGCGAGAACCAGTCGGCCAGGAAACCGATCGCGGGCGGCCCGAGCAGCATGCCGCCGTAACCGAGCGTCGAGGCCGCGGCGACCCCGCCCGGTCCGGCCAGCTCGCCGGCCCGGCCGACCGCCACCGGGAAGATGTTGGCGAGGCCGATCCCGGTGACCGCGAAGCCGAGCAGCGCCAGCCAGGCCGTCGGGGCGAGCGAGCCCAGGAGCATCCCGGCGGCCGCCGTGGCGCCGCCCGCCACCAGCGTGCGGGTCTGCCCGAGCCGTTCGAGGAGGGCGGTGCCGCTGAGCCGGCCCGCCGTCATGGCCAGCGCGAACAGCGAGTATCCGGCGGCGGCGACCCCGGGACGGGCGTGCAGGTCCTGCTCCAGGTGGAGGGCGCCCCAGTCGGCCAGCGCGCCTTCCCCGTACGCGGTGCAGAGCGCGATCAGGCCGAACAGCAGCACCACCCTGCGTGCCCGCCCGGACAGCCGCTGTCCGGACCGGGTGGGCGGGGCGTCCGCCCGCTCCGGGGGTACGGGCGCCGGGTGCCGCAGCAGGACCGGGCCGGCGAGCGCGGTGACGACCAGTCCGATTCCGGTCAGAAGGGAGAGGTGCACGGACGGCGAGAGGCCGCCCGCGACGAGCCCGCCGAGCCCCGCGCCGAGCATCCCGCCGAGGCTGAACGCGGCGTGGAAGCTGGGCATCACGGGGCGGCGCAGGGCGGCGACCAGGTCCACCGCAGCGCTGTTCATCGCCACGTTCATCCCGCCGTACGCGGCACCGAAGACCAGCAGCACGAGCCCCAGCGACAGGGCCGAGTGCGTCCGGGCGGGCAGCGCGATGCTGAGCGAGAGGAGAACACCGCAGGCCACGGTCACCGCGTGGCTGCCGAACCGGCGGCAGAGCCGGCCGGTGAGCGTCATGGTGATCACGGCACCGGCGGAGACGCCGAGGAGTGCGAGGCCGAGGGTGGCGGCCGAGGCGCCGGTCTGGTGCTTGATGGCCGGGATACGGACCACCCAGCCGGCGAAGAGGAAACCGTCGAGGGCGAAGAACACGGTCAGCGCGGTACGGAGACGGGCCGACGAGAGCGGGGCGGTGTTGCCGCCAAGTCCCCCCGGGAGTGCCGTCCGCAGTTTGTTTAGTTGCGGCACAAACTCAGCATAGGGGTGGCCCGGCGGCCGGTGCAAGACGGCCGGCCCGCCCGGCCCGGAGCGCTCCGTTCCGGGGCGCGCCAGGGCCCGGCGCCCGGGGCGAATCGGCCACCACGGCGTCAAAGGCACCGCCGGGATCATGGGAGACTCGCCCCCATGAACGGCAAGGCGACCACCACCCGGACGAAGTTGGAGAGGGGCCGCAGCGCGCTCGGACCCGCCCTTGAACTGGTCCACACCGGGCGCGCGCCCACGCGCGCCGTCCTCACCTCCGAGCTGGGGGTCACCCGGGCGACGGCGGGCGCGGTCGCCGCCGAGCTGGAAGCCCTCGGCCTGATCCGGGTCGACTCCAGCCCCGGTTCGGCGGCGGGTTCGCAGGGCCGGCCCTCGCACCGGCTGGCCGTACGGGAGTCGGGCCCGGTGGCCGTCGCCGCCCAGGTGCACGCGGACGGCTTCCGCGCCGCGCTCGTCGGCCTCGGCGGCCGGCTCGTCGCGACCGCCCCCGGCTGCGTCACCATCACCGCCGACCCGGCCCAGGTCATCGGCGAGGTCGTGGACCACTGCGCGCGGCTGCTCCGGGACAGCGGACTGCGGTGCGTCGGGGCCGGGCTCGCGGTGCCGTCGGCGGTCGCCGAGCCGGAGGGCACCGCCCTCAACCCGCTGCACATCGCCTGGCCCGCCGGTGCCCCGGTCCGCGAGATCTTCGCCACCTGCGTACGCGAAGCGGGCATCGGGGGACCGGCGTTCACCGGCAACGACGTCAACCTCGCCGCGCTCGCCGAGCACCGGCACGGCGCCGGTCGCGAGGCCCAGCACCTGCTGTGCGTCGCCACCGGGCACCGGGGCGTGGGCGGAGCGCTCGTCCTCGACGGCCGCCTGCACACCGGGAGTTCGGGCCTCGCCCTGGAGGTCGGCCACCTCACCGTCAACCCCGAGGGCCGTCCCTGCCACTGCGGCGGGCGCGGCTGCCTCGACGTGGAGACCGACCCGCTCGCCTTCCTCACCGCCGCGGGGCGTACCCCGGGCCCCGAGGAGTCCCTGCTCAAGCAGTCCGGCGACCTGCTGCGCAACGAGTACGGGGACCCGGCCGTGCGCACCGCGGCCGAGGAGCTGATCGACCGGCTCGGCCTGGGGCTCGCCGGTCTCGTCAACATCCTCAACCCGGACCGGATCATCCTCGGCGGGCTGCACCGCGCCCTGCTCGACGCCGACCCCGAGCGGCTGCGGGCGGTGGTGGCCGACCGCAGCCTGTGGGGGCGCAGCGGGAGCGTGCCGATCCTGCCCTGCACCCTCGACCACAACAGCCTGGTCGGGGCGGCGGAGCTGGCCTGGCAGCCGGTCCTGGACGACCCGCTGGGGGCGCTCGCCTGAGAGGTCAGGCCCCTCGCGCCGACCCGCTCTCCACCGGCGGTTCGAAGGCGAACGCCCGCGCCGGATTGGCCACCAGCACCGTCCCCATCGCCTCGGCGCCGAGCACCTCCTCCAGGCGGGGCCGGAGCCGGCGCAGCAGGAACGGCATACCGGGGGTCTCCGGGACCGTCGTGTCGCCGCCCAGCAGCAACTGCCCGGTGAACCCCGCCCCGGCCAGCTCCGCCAGCTCCTCCGGAAGCCGCCAGTCCGTGGCGTGGTTGGCCCGCGACGGCCCGTCGAACGCCAGGAAGGCACCCGCCCGCGCCGCCTCCCGCTGCACCGCCCCGTCCGGGGAGCGGCCGAGGTGGCCGAGGATCACCCGGTGCGGCGGGACGCCCAACTCCCCGCACAGCAGCTCCAGGACGTCGAGCGCGGCCGTGCCCAGCTCCAGGTGGACGGCGATCGGCGCGCCCGTGCGGTGATGCGCCCCGGCCGCCGCGGTCATGGTGAGCCGGGCGTGCGCGTCGATGGTGTGGAAGGCGCCGGCCACCTTGATCAGGCCCGCCCGCACCCCGCTGGCGCCGATGCCCTCGGTCAGCTCCGTGACGAAGAGCGCGGCGAGGTCGTCCTTGACGCGGTCCAGCAGTTCCGGTGGGTAGTGCGCCGCCTGGTGCAGCCCCGTCGCGGCGACCACGTGCGTGCCCGTCGCCCGGGCCAGCCCGGCCAGCGCACCGGCCCCGCGCCCCATGCCGTGCGGCGTCCACTGCACCACGGCCCGGCCGCCCAGTGCGTGGAAGGCGCGCAGCCGCCCGGCCGCCCACTCCGGGTCGTCCAGCTCCTGGCCCGGCAGCACCGGGCTGCGCAGGAAGAGGTGGTCGTGGGCGTCGCAGACCCCCAGCTCCCCGGGTGCGATGTCCCCGAGGACGGTACGGACGACGGCTACCACTGGCGCCCCCTGGTGATCCGGTCCTGCTCGGGGCGGCTGAGGTGGAGCACCTGGTAGCGCTCGCCGGGCGCGGCCGGGGCCTCGTGGTCCCAGAGCGTGAAGTGCAGGAGCTCCCAGTGGCGGGGATCGGCGGCCAGCGCCGAGGCGACGGCGCCCGGTGCCTCCGCGAGCCGGCGGTTCTCCTCCAGCGCCGCCTCCACCGCGTCCGCCGGGGCGACCGACGGCGGTACGGGCGAGCGGTGGCGGGTCGCCGAGCGGGGGAGCGCCGACGACGCGGGCCCGTCCTCGTACGACAGTCCGGTCCAGTGCTGCACCGCGGGGCGGCCGAAGTCCTGGACCATGCCCTGGAATCCGGAGCCCCAGAGGAAGGCGTTCATGCCCTCGGGCCGGGTCCACAGGTAGAACGGCGCGTACTGGTTGACCGGCGAGTCCTCGCCCCGCTCCCGCATCAGGTACGCCTTCAGCCCGAGCCCCGGGAAGTCGTCCAGGAGATGGCCGCGGGTCGCCACCCGGCGGCGGATGATGTCCATGTCGTAATCGGCGGGCAGGGTGATCTCGTACTGCGTGGCATGCATCGAAGGGCTCCTCAGGACGCCGGATAGTCGGCGACGTGCGTGTCGGAGTGCCAGTGGATGGTGCTGCCGTCCCCGGCGGCCTCGACCACGGCGAGATGGGTCATGAACGTGCGCGGTGACGCCCCGTGCCAGTGCCATTCGTCCGGCTCGATCCATACGGTGTCGCCGGCCCGGATCGTCTCGACCGGGCCGCCCCTGCGCTGCACCAGCCCCTCGCCCTCGGTGACGTGCAGGACCTGGCCGTGCGGGTGGGTGTGCCACGCGGTGTGGCCGCCGGGTGCGAAGTGCACGCTGAACATCCGCAGCCGGGAGGGCGGTTCGGGGGCGGCGATCTCGTCCAGCCACACCGTGCCGTTGAAGTGTGCGGAGGAACCCGGTTCGGTGTCGGGGCGGTTCCTGGTGATGCGCATGTGCGGCTGCTCCTGAAGCGGTCGAAAGGTCAGGCGGGCGGGGCGAGCAGACTGAGCAGTCCCCGTGCGCCCGCGTCGAAGGCGTCCGTCGAACCCGAGGCGCGGGCCAGCACATAGCCGCCCTGCACCGTCGCGACGATCGAGGCGGCGATGTCCTCGGGCACCACGCCGGAGCCGAACTCGCCCCGGTCGACGCCCTCGCGGACGATGCCGGCGAGCCTGCCGCGCAGCCAGGCGATGGTCTCGTCCACCGGCTCCCGCAGCTCGTCGCTCGCGACGATGTCCGGGTCCATGGTCAGCCGCCCCACCGGGCAGCCGCGCAGCACGTCGCGCTCGCGCAGCAGATAGGCCGAGATCCGCTCGTACGCCGATCCGGGCGTGTCGAGCAGCTGGTCCACGGACTCCCGAAGCTCGTCGGCCGTGCGGCGGATGGCGGTCAGGGCCAGATCCGGTTTGCCGGTGAAGTGGTGGTACATGCTGCCCTGGCCCACACCGGCGTGCTGCTGGATGGCCTTGGGGCTCATCCCCACGTAGCCGCGCTCCCACAGGAGCTCCCGGGTGGCTTCGATCAGACGGTCCGGAGTGCTCATGCGGACAGTGTACATACTAGTAGGTACAGAAAAGGGGCCCGGCGCATACGTGAGCGGGGCATCCCAGGCAGGGATGCCCCGCTCCTGTCGTGGCCGGTCGGGTCAGCCCACCACGGCCGACCGGGACGCCGAGGGCGGTGAGCCCTCCAGATGCTTCAGGACGCTCAGGTCGAACGGCCCGTCCGTCGTCGCCCCGTACACCACGTGCGACGGCGGGGCGAGCGGCGCCGGTGCGGGAAGCGTGAACCACACGGCCTTCCCCGCGCCCTCCCGGGGGCGCACCCCCCAGCTTTCGCTGACCGCGGCGATCAGTGCGAGCCCGCGCCCCGACGTACTGGAGTCGTCGGCCTCGCGCACGGTGGGCAGCCGTGGATCGTGGTCGTGGACGGACACCGTGAGCCGGTCGAGCAGCAGCTCGATCTCGACGGTGCATGACTTGTCCGGCTGTGCGTGCCGGTGCACGTTGGTGAGGAGCTCGGTGACGCCCAGCGCTGTCTGGTCGATCAGAGAATCGAGATGCCAGTAGCGCAGTTGCGCCGAGATGATTCTGCGGACCTGACCGATCCGCGACGGCAGGGCTTGGAGCTCCACCGTGCAGTGCCTGCTTGGCTCGCTGATCACGGCTGCGACTCCCCGAAATAGGTCCGGAAGAAGACGAAGGAACGGATCCAGCACATGGCTTGCTGCTGAGTCCGGGCCGGCGGCCTGGATCACAGTGTCACCGCCGGTACACCATGAGTGACGTGACTCCAATGTCGCTCAGGGCATACGGCTCCGCAACTCGCGGTGTCCCGCGGCCCGCCGGACTCAGAAGCGGCGGCCCCCCGCGCTGTACAGCACCTCCAGGAACCGGTGCGAGGGCGCGGCGTCACCGGGTTTGCCGTCCGGCCGCCGCATTGTCAGCCGGTACCGCGTCCCGTTGACCCGCGCCACCGTGGCGTCCGCCCCCGCGAACCACGGTCTGCCCGCGCTCACCGTGCCCACCGGCGCGCTGTCGATCTCCCGCCCGTAACTCGTCAGGAGGGCCACCCGCCCGTCCTTCACGGTCACCTGCCCCGCCCTGGTGACCGAGCGCGCCCACCGGTCGATGCGCACACCGGTCGCGCTGAACTCCGTCACGCCTGTCGTGCCGAACTCCGTTTCCGACATGGCCCCTTCGCCCCCTTCGTCATGCCTCTGAGACGAAGTGTGCCCATCCCGGGGCCTGCACACCAGAGCGGGACGGTACGCAAACGGCGCATTCGGGCCGTGCGGGGGCGCAGGCGCCCGACCGCGACACCAAGGCACTGCTATGGACCATCAAAGTCAACGTTTGTGCAGGTGGGGGGCATATCGTGGGCCCGGCCGAGACCCGCCGTACGAGGAGAAGCGCGCAGATGGACACCACCGAGCAGGGGCACGGCGGCGCAGCCGTGCCGACCGTCGACGTCGACCGCTCCGACCCGGCCTACCGCGCCTGGCTCAAGGAAGCCGTCCGCAAGGTCCAGGCCGACGCCAACCGCTCCGCCGACACCCATCTGCTGCTCTTCCCGCTGCCGGAGAGCTGGGGGATCGACCTCTACCTCAAGGACGAGTCGACGCACCCCACCGGCAGCCTGAAGCACCGGCTGGCGCGCTCGCTCTTCCTCTACGGGCTCTGTAACGGCTGGATCAGGCCCGGCAAACCGGTCATCGAGGCGTCCAGCGGCTCGACCGCCGTCTCAGAGGCGTACTTCGCCAAACTGATCGGCGTTCCGTTCATCGCGGTGATGCCCCGCACCACCAGCCCGGAGAAGTGCCGGCTCATCGAATTCCACGGCGGGCGCTGCCACTTCGTGGACGACTCGCGCCGGATGTACGAGGAATCGGCGCGCCTCGCCGCCGAGACCGGCGGCCACTACATGGACCAGTTCACCTACGCCGAGCGGGCCACCGACTGGCGGGGCAACAACAACATCGCGGAGTCGGTCTACCAGCAGCTGCGGCTCGAACGCTATCCCGAGCCCACCTGGATCGTCGCCACCGCCGGCACCGGCGGCACCTCGGCGACCATCGCGCGCTACGTGCACTACATGCAGCACGACACCCGGATCTGCGTGCCCGACCCGGAGAACTCCTGCTTCTTCGACGGCTGGACGCACCACGACCCCGAAGCCACCAGCGACTGCGGCTCCCGCATCGAGGGCATCGGCCGGCCCCGGATGGAGCCCAGCTTCGTCCCGGGCGCCATCGACCGGATGATGAAGGTCCCGGACGCTGCGAGCGTCGCCGCCGTGCGCGCCCTGGAACGGGCCATCGGCCGCAAGGCCGGCGGCTCCACCGGCACCGGGCTGTGGAGCGCCTTCAAACTGATCGCCGAGATGGTCGCCCGGGGCGAGCGGGGCAGCGTCGTCACCCTGATCTGCGACCCCGGCGACCGCTACCTCGACAAGTACTACTCCGACGGCTGGCTGGCCGCGCAGGGCCTCGACATCGCCCCGTACACCCGGACCATCGACCGGTTCCTGGCCACCGGCGGCTGGCCGGAGGTGTGACCACTCAGCCGTACGGGCCCGCCGGGCGGTCCAGCATGGCGTCGAGCACCCGGCCGAACACCCGCTTCCCGGCACCGGCCAGCACCGGGTCGGCCCAGCGCGGCAGCAGCCGTACGCTCAGCTCCTCCACCCACACCACATGGGAGCCGGCCCGGTTCGGATACACATCGATCGACGCGCGGCCCAGCACCACCCGGCCGCGCTTCTCCAGCCGGCACATGCCCGCCCGGCTCCCCGCCGGCGGAGACCAGCGGACCACTTCCATCGGATCGTCGAACGCCAGCGGACCCACCCCGGTGCGCGCCACGAACACCGTCCCGACCCGGGTCGGCAGCCCCGTCGGCACCGTGATCGTGGTCAGCGGCACCTGCGCGGCATGCCGCTCCCAGTCCGTCACCCGGCGCCAGGACTCGGCTGCGGGCAAGGAGGAGAAGCGCTCGATCCGGAACACGGCCACACCGCGATCCTAGAGCGTGCGAGCGGTGCCGCGAACGGAGCGGAATGCTCAGCCCTCGGCGGGCGCGGTGTCGCCCGCCACCAGCAGCCCCGGCAGATACTCCTCGATCTCCGCCCGGTCACCCGCGGGCAGCCCCGCGTCCGTGACGAACGTGCTCACCTCGTCCAGCGAGGCGAAGGAGCTCAGACCGACGGTGCCCCACTTGGTGTGGTCGGCGACCACCACCACCCGGCGCGCCGACCGCACGAACCGGCGGTTCGTCTCCGCCTCCGCGAGGTTCGGCGTGGACAGCCCGGCCTCCACCGAGATCCCGTGGACCCCGAGGAACAGCACATCGAAGTGGAGCTCCGCGATGGCCCGGTCCGCGACCGGGCCGACCAGCGAGTCGGACGGCGTCCGCACCCCGCCGGTGAGGACGACCGTCGCGGCACCCGGCCGGCCGCCCGGAGAGCCGGGCCGCTGCGCCGCGTGGAACACGTCCGCGACCCGCACCGAATTCGTCACGACCGTCAGGTCCGGTACGTCCAGCAGATGCTGGGCCAGCGCGTACGTGGTGGTGCCCCCGGACAGGGCGATCGCACTGCCGGGCACCGCCATCGCGGCGGCGGCCCGGGCGATGTCCTCCTTGGCGGTCAGCTCCAGCGCCGACTTCGCCTCGAAACCGGGCTCGTGGGTACTCGCCTCGACCACCGGCACGGCACCGCCGTGCACCTTCTCGATCACGCCCTGCCGGGCCAGCGCGTCCAGATCCCGGCGGACGGTCATGTCCGAGACGTTCAGCTTCCGGGTCAGCTCGTTGACCCGCACCCCGCCGCGCCGGCGCACCTCGTCAAGGATCAGCGCGCGCCGCTGCTCCGCGAGCAGATTCTGATTCTCGCTCAACGCCGGGCCTCGCCCTTCCCTCTGGCCGTACAGGAGTCCGTATCGACGGACTCATCCTGCCACGCCCGGTGTCGCGGGCCCCCGCCCGGGGGAGATTCGTCAGTAACGGTGACCGGCCATCAGCCGCCTTCCCTCCTGCGAGAGCGAGACGCACGTGCCCCCTCCCACCCCTGCCCCGCGCAGCCCCGGCCCCGCGCTGGAACTACTGGTCCACGGGGTGGGCGGGACCACCCCCCAGGACATGCTGACCGACCCGCGCACGGTCCGGGTCACCGGCGACACGACTGCCGCCATCTACCGGCGCTCGGCCGACGTCGACGCCGAACAGCACCCCGAGCGGTACCGCGAGAAGCCCATCGCCGAGGCGTACTGCTGGTCCAACCTCACCTCCGGCAACGGCTCCCGGGCGCTGTGGCTGGTGCTGCTCCCGTTCATGGTGATCAACCTCGCCCACTGGATGCGCCCCACCGCACGGCGCCGCCCCCGCGCCGTCCGGCTCTACGGCGTCCTCGTGCGGCTCATCGCGCTCAGCCTCACCGTGCTGCTGACCGCCGCGGCCTGCGAGGTCGCCCTCGACCTCACCGCCTGGCAGTGCGCGGGCGTCGCAGCCTGCTCCGACAAGCGCTCCTGGCTCGGCTTCCTCTCCGCCGAGCAGGGCGGCTGGTGGTCCCAGCCCGGCCGCCGCTTGGCGCTGGCCGCGCTGGTGCCTACCGCGCTGGTCGGGCTGCTCTGGTTCCTGTCCAACCGCACCTGGAGCGCCTACGAGTCCCAGCGCCCGCTGACCGAGGCGGACCCGGACGACGAGGGCGACGACGGCCCCGCACCCGCCGCCGAACCCGTCCGCCCCGCCCTCGGACGGCCCGGATTCTGGTACGGGCGCCGTCTCGTCGCCCGGCTGCGCGCCGCCCACACCGCGGCCGGCTTCCTCACCGTCGCCGCCGCCGTCACCGAGGCCGCCGCCCGCCACGACCGCGCCCTCACCGGACCGGTCGCCCCGCTTCTGGGCCGGCTCATCGAAGGGGCCCTCGCCCTCGGGCTCGTCGCCGTGCTCTGGGTGGTCTGCCGCCGGGGCCGCAGCGAACGGCGCCTCGACAACCGGCTCGACCGGGCCGTCATCACCTGGCTGCCCGGCGCGGCGCTGGCCCTCCTCGTGCTCGCGGCCGTCCACGCCGCCTGGTCGCGCCCCGGCTGGACCTCCTCCGGGAGGCTGCCGGGCGACACCACGCTGTTCCGGGCGGTCAGCGTCGCCGAGGGCATTCTGGTGGTCCTCCTCGCGGCGATCTCCCTCTACCTGTACCGGCGCTGCCCGGAGCCGCGCACCGTCCTGCGCGGCCTCGGCGGACCGGCCGTCGCGATGCTCGCCTGCGCGCTCGGCGGCGTGATGACCGGAGGCGTAGCCCAGCGCGTCGCCGACTGGCTCGACGGGCCCGGCAGCCCGGGCATGGGGCGCAGCGCGCTGATAGAGGGGCCGCCGGTGCTGCTCAGCTGGCAGGCCTCGGTCATCCCCGTCCTCCTCGTGCTGCTCCTGGTCCCGGCCGCCGTACTCGGCCTGCGCACCTGGCTGGTCGCCCGGCGGCTGGAACCCGTGGTCGACGCCGAGTACGGCGAACGCTTCCCCGATCCCTCGCGGACCAAGCGGATCGCCCGCATCCGGGCCACCGCCGCGCTCACCGACTCGGCGCCCCGCGTGGTGGGGATCGTCTCCGGCGCCACCCTGGTCCTGGGCGCGGGGGCGGTCGCCGGGTCCTGGGCCACCGGTGAGGTCCCCGGACTCGCGCTGGACGGCAGCGGTCCGTTCCTCGAATCGGTGGCCGAGGCGGCGCAGTCCACCGGCTCCTGGCTCATCGGCTTCGGCTTCCTCGTCTTCGTCGCCTGCGGCAGGCGCGCCTACCGGGACCCGTCCGCCCGGCGCACGATCGGCATCCTCTGGGACGTCGGTACGTTCTGGCCGCGCGCCGCCCACCCCTTCGCCCCGCCCTGCTACGCGGAGCGCGCCGTGCCCGACCTGGCCTCGCGCATGTCCGGCTGGACCGGCCGCACCCGGGGCCGGCTCGTCATCTCCGGCCACTCGCAGGGCAGCGTCCTCGCGGCCTCCGCCGTCTGGCAGCTGCCCGCCCGCACCCGCTCCCGGGTCGCCCTGCTCACGTACGGATCGCCGATCGAACGGCTCTACGCCCGCTGGTTCCCGGCCTACTTCGGGGCCGGGCAGCTCCACGGGCTGCACCGCTCCGTGCACTGCTGGCGCAATCTGTGGCGGGCCACCGACCCCATCGGCGGGGAGATCCGGCTCGGCGAGGAATCCGGCCCCGAGGTCGACCGGGGCCCGCTCAGGGACCCGCTGGTCTACGGACGGACGCCCGAACACCCGCTGCCCGAACCGGTGCTCGGCCACTCCGACTACCAGGCCGACCCCGTCTTCGCCGAGGAGCGTGCCGCCCTCCTGGAACGGCTCGCCCCCGTCCTGCCCCAGCAGGCGGAGCCCGTCGGCGAGGACGTCAGGGCAGTTCCGGGAGGTCCTCCGGATACAGCAGAGTGAGGTCGTCCGTGCTCGGATCGGCGAGCTGGGCGACCCGGCCGGCGTGCCGCTCGACCATCGACTCGAAAGTCTGGCGAGCGGTGCGCCCGTTGCCGAAGGCGGGCCCCTTGGGCAGCTCCGCGAAGTACTTCAGCAGCGCCTCACCGGTGCCCGACGCCAGGCTGTACTCGTGTTCCTGGGACTGCTGCTCGACGATGCGCAGCAGCTCGGCCGGCTCGTAGTCGCTGAACGTGATGGTCCGCGAGAAGCGCGACGCGACCCCGGGGTTGACGGTCAGGAACCGCTCCATCTCCTGGGTGTACCCGGCGACGATGACCACCACCGCGTCCCGGTGGTCCTCCATCAGCTTGACCAGCGTGTCGATCGCCTCCCGGCCGAAGTCCCGGCCGGAGTCCTCGGGTGACAGCGCGTACGCCTCGTCCACGAACAGCACCCCGCCGCGTGCCCGGTCGAACGCCTCCTGCGTACGGATCGCGGTCGAGCCGATGTGCTCACCGACCAGGTCGACCCGGGACACCTCGACCAGATGGCCCCGCTCCAGCACCCCGAGCGCGGCCAGGATCTCGCCGTACAGCCGGGCCACCGTGGTCTTGCCGGTACCCGGTGAACCGGTGAAGACCAGATGGCGGCGGACCGACGCGGCCTTGAGGCCCGCCTCCCGGCGCCTGCGCCCCACCTCGATCATGTCCGTGAGAGCCCGCACCTCCCGCTTGACGCTGTCCAGGCCGACCAGCGCGTCGAGCTCGCCCAGAACCTCCCCGGACGTGCGCGCGGGCTCGGCGGGCGGCGCCGGGTCCGCCGGGCGCGGAGCGGGGACCGAACCGAGCAGCCCGGGCGAGGTCTGCGTGGCCGTCAGGACCGGGGCCGGCGGGGGAGTGGCGGCGCGCAGCCCGCTCTCGTCGCTGGTGCAGTCCTCCACGACCGGCCCGCTTCCCGTGCCGTTCCCGGGCCCGGTGCCCTCCGGGAACTCGTAACCGCCGCGCGCGCACCGCTCGGTGCGGCACCGGGTGAGCGTCGTCCGGCAGCCCTCCATCACATGGAAGCCGTAGCCGTCGCTGCCCGTGACCCGGCAGCCGTTGAACGTCCCCCGGCCCTCGGCGGACACATAGAACCCGGCCTCGGCGGGGGAGGTCACCGTGCACCGCTCGATGACGGGGTCGGCGCCCTTGGTGACGATCACGCCCGTCTGCGCGGCGTCCACGGTGCAGTTGTTCAGTGTGCCGCCGCTGCCGTGGTCCCGGAACCAGGCCCCGGTCGACGCCTCCCGGATGCGGCAGTCGTCCAGCTGCGCGGTCGCCCCGTCGCTGACCGAGACCGCGGTGTTCCGGATCTGGGAGAGATCGCTGTCCACGACATCGGCGCGCGACCCCCGGTCCAGGACGAACAAGGCGTCCGGCACGTCGTGGACGCGGCAGGAATCCAGTATCACCGTCGCCCCGTCGCTGACCCAGACCGCCGGGTAGTCGCCCGTACTGTCATGGATCTCGCACTGGTTGGCGTCCACCCGGGTGCCCGGGTCCCACACCGAGAGCCCGTTGCGCCCGAAGCGGCGCACCGTCGAGCGGGTCAGAGTCAGCACCGCCCGCGAACGCAGGTCCACCGCGTTCTCCGGGATGTCGTGGATGTCGCAGTCGGCCAGGGTGAGCACCGCGTCGGTGTCCAGCGTGACGCCGTCCGCCGAGGTGCGGTGCACCGTGCAGTCGGTGAGGTGGGCGGAGGCGCGGGCCGTCACCTGGATCCCGCTGCCCTTGATCTCGTACACCTCGCAGCCCAGCGCCTCCAGGCCGCTGCCCTCGCCGGTGACCGACAGGCCCGCGCCGGAGGCGTGGTGGACCCGGCAGCGCTCAAGCCGGGGATGTCCGCCGTCGCGCACGGCGACCCCGGACTGCCCGGCCGAGACGATCTCGCACTCCTCGAACACCCCGCCCGCGCCGTCGAGCACGGCGATGCCGACGCCCGCCGGATTGTCGACGGTGCACCGGCGCACGGTGGGGCGGGCCGCGCCGCGCACCTCGACACCGGCCGCCGAGCGGGTCACGACGCGGACGTCCGCTATCTCCGGTGCGCCGTCCTCGACCAGCACGGCCGGGGCCGCCGAATCCTGCCCCTCCACGTGGAGGTCCTGGACGACGGCGGAGGCGCGCAGCGTCAGCGGCACCCCGTCGGCGGGGGCGATGCGCACGGAGCCGACGGAGCCCTCGGGGCCGCGCAGCGTGACCGCGCGGGCGATGACCAGGTTCTCCCGGTAGGTGCCGGGGGCGACGGTGAGCACGTCGCCGTCGGCCGCCGCTTCGAGCGCCGCGGTGAGGGAGGCGTATTCGCCCGTGCGGCGCCGCCACCGCGATGTGCCGGTGTGCGTCACCTGGACCGTGCCCTGTGCCATGGCGCTGTCGTGCCCCCGCCTCGTGCGTGTGTGGTGCCCGTGTCACCGGCCTCGCGGCAGCGACCAGCCGGGGTCCGCCTGCCGGAGAGCGACGGGCGGGCCGGTCCACCGTAGCGCGCGCGGACTCCGGGAGTTGACCCGATGCGCAGCTCCCGGCACCCGCCCGGCCACGCTCTAGCTGCCGGTGCCCGTCCTGCCCCAGTCCGGGCCGACCGCCGCCCAGGCCCGGTCGATCCGTTCGTACCGTCGCCAGGTCATGCGCCGGAGGATCAGGCGACGGCCGCATTCGATCAGCAGGGCGGACAGCATCGCGGCCCCGAAGCCGGCGAGCGCGGCATGCGTGTGCGCCGTCGGTATGTCCATCGGCCGGAGCGCCGGGGCGCCTTCGCTGTCGGTCCAGATCCGGACCCGGGCCCCCGGCGACGCGTTGCGCGAGGCGGTCGTCACCGTCGCCGTGCGGGCCGCCCCGTCCGGGGTGTGCCACCGGGCCACCACCTCGGCCCGCCGCATGGAGCCGCCGGACATCTCGGGGTCGGCGGCATAGCGGGCGGCGGCCACCCGCCGCACCACGACGGCCGTGGTGAGGTGACGGTCCGCCCGCTGGGCGCGCACCGACGCCTGGAGCGCCGCGTCCGTCCGGGCCCCGCAGAGCCAGCCGACCGCCGGGGCCGCCAGCATCAGCATCAGGAACGCCGTCAGGGCGAGCCACGCCTCGCACCGGTCCGTCGCCCGGCGCAGCGGATTGCGGCGCCAGCGCCAGACGCCTGCCATCGCTCGCACAGTCCCCGCACCCCCTTCCGCCCCCGTCCCCGCCGGTACGGTGCCGTCCACGCGCGGTGCGGGCGGCCCACCGTACTCAACGCGCGGCGCGCCCCCGTGAGTTCCCGGCACCCCCGGGCCGGTCGCGCGGAGCGCGGAAAGGCGCACGGACCCGTGTTGCCGGGCACCCCGCCCCGGGCCGTGCGCCGCCTGATCCGAAGTGTCTAGTAGCCCCGGCCGCCCTGGTAGGGCCGGCCGTACGGGTCCTCGTACGGGGACTGGGCCGGGACGGGGCGGGCCGCGGCGGGGCGCATCGACTCGTAGCCCGAGGTCGGTGCCGGGCGCTGCTGCTGCGGCGGGGGCGCCTGGTACATGCCGCGGCCACCGGCGGGCTGCTGCGGGATGTACGGCGCCGGCGCGTGCTGGAGCTGCGCGGGCTGCATCGGTGTGTAGCCCTGCTGCGCCGCCGGCTGGGGGTAGCCGTAGGACTGCTGGGGCTGGGAGGAGGCCGCGGGAAGCGCCGGCAGGGCCGACGGGAGCGCCGGCAGGTAGCTGTTGCCGGTGTCGTAGGCGGCGGGCACTCGGATCGGTGCGATCTGAGGGGTGCCCCGCTCCGCGACGAGGGAGTCGTAGATCGGGGTGTCGGCAAACGACGGCGCGGCGTAGTAGCCGCCACCGTAGGTGGAGCGGGGGGAGGTCATGACACCTAAGTTAAGCCCACGATGTGCAGATTGGGGAGTCCCAATTTTGTGGTCATCGGATTTACCCTCGCCCTACCTGCCTGACCTGGCGAAACATCGTTGTCTTCCCGGGCCCGTACCCGGGGGAATCCCCCCTTGATTCACTGCCGATCTTGCACGGTTCGCGCCCCTCGCTGATTTCCGGAGTGCAATTCCCGTGGGTGTGCCCACCGGGCGCCAATGACGTGGGCGAGAGAACCGAGGCCGGGCCCCGAGCCTTACCCCTTGTCGACCGAAGGCGGCAACGCATCGAACCGGGACGGCACTTACGGTGGATGATCCGGCGAAAGCCACGTCCACGCACTTCGTTGACGCCAGGATGACGCCATGAAGAAACACGGTGTGCCTTCCGCCGCCCGGCCGGTGCTGGTGAGGATTCCGGTGGAGCCCGTCGAGGCCGCGATCGAGGCCGACGCCTTCGACGCCGCGTCGCGCAACAGACTGGCCGTCCGCGGCCCGTTGTTCGGCGTGGCCTCACAGTCCGAGGACGACGGACAGCGGTGGAAGGTGATCGTCCCGATCACGAGCGGCTGCCCCCAGCAGGCCAGGGACGACCTGCAGTCCAAGCTGTGGTTCCGGGCCAAGGACGAGACGGAGACCGAGACGGAGCGGCGGGCCCTGCTCGGCGCGGTCGCCCGGCTGGAGACCGGAAAGCCGTCCGAGGTCAGTGTCCTCGGCACGCGTTACCGTGTGGTGCGCGCCGAGGAGTACGCGGGCCTGGCCCCCGACGGCGGCGTGGAGCTGCCGCGCCCCACCGACCCCGAGCCCGCCCTGCCCGAGTGGTCCCGCGGCACGGAAACCGCCGGGGTCGACGACGGACTGGTCCTGGACCCGGATGCGCCCGTGACGCCCCTCCAGGCGGCGGAGATGCTGACCATGCGCTCCTTCGCGTACAAGGGGAGCCGGTACCCGGACAACGTCCTGCGCGACTCCGCGCGCGCCGTGGACACCCATCCCGACGTCCTGCTCCTGCCGACCTCCTTCGTCGTCGTGGAACGGACCGGCGACGAGCGCTGGGGAGTCGGTGGCGGCCTGCACGCCACCCCGCAGGACGCCCGGCGCGCCCTCGACTTCTCGCTGACCTGGTTCAGGCCCCGGCAGGCGGGCGCCATCCCGGTCACCGCCGGGCCGGATGTGGACGCCCGCAGCGTCGTCGCCGAGGGCACCCACCCCGACCTCGCGGACATGAGGGTCCTGGCCGAGGCGGCCGACCGGCTGCGCGCGGGCCGGCTCAACGAGGTCGTGGTCGGCGACACCGTGTGCCGGATCGCCCGCTCGCGGCGCCTGGTGCGCTGGGGGCTCGACGGGCCGGAGAGCCAACGGCCGTCCGACGTCACCATGGTGGAGCCGATGGCCCTCCACCCCCGTCTGGACGCGAAGGGCGTCGTCCACAACGGCGAGGAGGGCACGCGGCAGGAGGACACCGACGCCTGATCCGGCGAACGGAGGGGCGGGCGCCGCGTCCACGGGTCCGGGCGCCCGTATTCGTACCTCGATGGGTCCCACGGCGGGGCCGGCAGTAGGTTGACCCGGAAAGGTCTCGGAAGCGGACTCGTGATGGGGGCGAGCATGACCATGCAAAAGGGAACCAATGTCCCAGTGGCGGCCCAGGCCGTGCGTGTCGAAATGGGGTGGCGCCCCGCCCCGGGGACACCCGACGTGGACGCCTCCGCGCTTCTTCTCCTCGGCTCGGGCAAGGTGCGCAACGACGGGGACTTCGTCTTCTACAACCAGCCGTCCCACTCGTCCGGCGCGGTGCGCCACGAGGGCAAGCGCAACGCGGGCGGCGCGGCGACCGACACCCTCGCGGTCGACCTGGCACGGGTGGAACCGGCCATCGACCGCGTGGTGCTGGCCGCCTCGGCCGACGGTGGCACCTTCGGCCGGGTGAGCGGGCTGTACGTACGCGTCCTGGACGCGGCGAACGGCGCCGAACTGGCCCGCTTCGACAGCTCCGACGCCACCGTGGAGACGGCCTTCATCCTCGGCGAGCTCTACCGGCGCCAGGGCGCCTGGAAGTTCCGGGCGGTCGGCCAGGGCTACGGCTCCGGACTCGAAGGGCTCGCCACGGACTTCGGGATCTCCGTGGACGAACCCCAGCAGCCGCAGGCGGCCCCCCAGCCCCACCAGGCCCCCCGGGTCACCGCCACCCCGCCGCCTCCGCAGTACCCGCAGCCGCAGCAGCCGACGCTCGCCGCGCCCATGGCGCCCCCGATGGCCCCGCCGGTGCCCCCGGCCCCTCCGGCACCGCCCGTCACCCAGCCCGTCCGGCTGACCAAGGTGACGCTCACCAAGGAGGCGCCGTCCGTCTCCCTCACCAAGCAGGGCGGCACGTCCGGCGCCATGCGCGTCAACCTCAACTGGGAGGTGCGCAAGCAGTTCAAGGGCTGGGGCAGCAAGCTGGGCCGGGCCGTCGCCAACCACTCGGACCTCGACCTCGACCTCTGCGCCCTGTACGAGCTGACCGACGGCCGCAAGGGAGTCGTCCAGGCCCTGGGGAACGCCTTCGGCGCGCTCCACCAGCCGCCCTTCATGCAGCTCGACGGCGACGACCGCACCGGTGCCGTCGCCACCGGCGAGAACCTGACGATCAACCTCGACCACAAGGCCCAGCTCCGCCGGGTCCTGATCTTCGTCACCATCTACGAGGGCGCCCGCAGCTTCGCCGACCTGCACGCCACCGTCACGCTCCAGCCGCAGCACGGCGCGCCGATCGACTTCTCGCTGGACGAGTGCACGGTCCCGTCGACGGTCTGCGCCCTCGCGCTCATCACCAACACGGGGAACGACCTCACCGTGCAGCGCGAGGCCCGCTACCTGGTGCCGCAGCGCGGGGTCAGCCCGCAGCGCACCATCGACCACGCCTACGGCTGGGGCATGAACTGGACCCCGGGCCGCAAGTGACCCGGCACGGGTGCCGGTGAGTCACTGATCCGGTGCGGCCTCGGGACGGGCGTACGTACGCCCCTTCCAGGCCGCACCGCGCCCCCGGTAGTGCTGCACCGCCGAATCGACGGTCATCAGCAGATACAGCAGCGCAGTGAACGGCAGCAGCGGGGCCAGCCACAGCGACTGCCGGTAGTAGCCCAGCATCGGCATGTAGGTCCCTGCCATGACTGCCCAGGCGGCGCCCCCCGTCCACGCCGCCACCGCACTTCCGCCCAGCACCCCGGCGACCAGCGTCACCGGCGGCGCGAGGTAGACCAGCGCCAGCCCGAGCACCGTGCCGAGCAGCACCAGCGGATTGTGCCGCAGCTGCGCGTACGCGCTCCGCGAGACCATCCGCCACAGATCGGCCAGGCACGGATACGGGCGCACACTGTCCACCCGGTCCGCGAGCCCCAGCCAGATCCGGCCCCCCGAGCGCCGCACCGCCCGGGCCAGCGACACGTCGTCGATCACCGCCTGCCGGATCGAGTCCGGCACCCCCGCCCGCACCGCCGCCTCCGCCCGCAGCAGCACACAGCCCCCCGCCGCGGCGGCCGTCTGCCCCCGCTCCCGGTTGATCCACCGGAACGGATAGAGCTGCGAGAAGAAGTAGACGAAGGCCGGCACGACCAGCCGCTCCCAGACGCTCGCCACCCGCAGCCGCGCCATCTGCGAGACCAGGTCGAAGCCTCCCGTCTCCGCCGCCGCCACCAGTTCCCGCAGGCTGTCCGGCTCATGCGCGATGTCGGCGTCCGTGAGCAGCAGGTACTCCGGCTCCCGGGCCCGGGCCAGCGCGATCCCGTGGCGTACGGCCCAGAGCTTGCCCGTCCAGCCGGGCTCGGGCTCGCCCGGCGACACCACGGTCACCGGCAGACCCCCGTACCGCACGGACAGGGCGCGGGCGACGTCCCCCGTGCCGTCCTTGCTGCAGTCGTCCACGAGGAAGATCTCAGCGGTCCCCGGATAGTCCTGCGCCAGCAGCGACGGCAAGCTCACCGGCAGCATCGCGGCCTCGTCGCGCGCCGGGACGACGACGGCGACCGAGGGCCAGCGCTCCGGGGCCGCCCGGCTCGGCAGCCGCTGGTCGGTGCGCCAGAAGAACCCCTGGCCCAGCAGCAGCCACCCCCATGCGACAAGCGAACCCACGGCGATCCAGGCAACGGCGCTCATTGGCGGAAGTCTGCACCACTGAGCGGGGACCGCAAGGGCGGTCGACTATGGTGACCGGGTGAAGATCGCGCTCATGGACTCCGGAATCGGACTGCTCGCCGCCGCCGCCGCAGTACGCCGGCTGAGGCCGGACGCCGATCTGGTGCTCTCGTCCGATCCGGACAACATGCCCTGGGGCCGAGCCCCCGAGGGCGTCCAGGCCCACGCGCTCGCGGTGGCCAGGGCCGCCGCCGCGCACCGGCCCGACGCGCTGATCGTCGCCTGCAACACCGCCTCCGTGCACGCGCTGGAACTGCTGCGGGCCGAGCTCGAACCGGGCCTCCCCGTCATCGGCACCGTCCCCGCGATCAAGCCCGCCGCCGCGGCCGGCGGCTCCGTCGCGATCTGGGCGACCCCGGCCACCACCGGCAGCCCCTACCAGCGCGGGCTGATCGGCGAGTTCGCCGGGACCGCCGCCGTCACCGAGGTGCCCTGCCCCGGCCTCGCGGACGCCGTGCAGTACGCGGACGAGGACGCCATCGAGAAGGCGATCGCCGCCGCCGCAGCGCTCACCCCGCCCGACGTCCGGGCCGTGGTCCTCGGCTGCACCCACTACGAGCTCGTCGCCGAGCGCATCCGCGAGGCCGTCGGCGGCCCCGGCGGGCGCCCGGTCGTCCTGCACGGGTCCGCCGGGGCCGTCGCCGCGCAGGCGCTGCGCCGGATCGGGGCCGAACCCGCTCCGTCGGCCGAACCCTCCTCCTCCATCGCGGTCATCCTCAGCGGACGCGTCTCGGAGCTGCCGCAGGCGGCTCTGGCCTACCCGGAAGGGCGCGGACTGGCCGCCGTCGGCTCCGTCCGCTGACCTCGCGGCGGCCCGTACGGGGCTTTCGGAGCCCTCCCCGGACGCCCGTTCTTCAGTACGCTGCTCGGCATGAGGGAGCACCCCGGAGAACCGAAGCGCACCGGAACCGGTACCCACTCGCAGGTCTGGGTCGGCCGGGCCACCAACCGCACCCAGTGGGTCCTCGCGGCCCTGGGCGCCGCCTGCCTGGCCCTGGGCATCCAGCTCGCCGTCAGCTCCAACTGGACCTCCGGCATCGCCCCACTGCTGATGTCGGTGATCGGCTGCGTGGCCGCCGGCCTGCTCATGCTGTTCGGCACCCTCGCCTTCGTGAACGTCGCGGTACGCGTCGACGGCGACGCCCTGGAGGTCCGCTGCGGCCACATGGGCCTCCCGCGCCGCCGCATCCTGCTCACCCATGTGGTGGCCGCCGACTTCGCGCCCCAGGTGAACCCCAGGCAGTGGGGCGGGTGGGGCTACCGCTGGCGCCCCGAGAAGGGCACGGCCGTGGTCGTGCGCCGGGGCGAGGGCCTGGTGCTGCGGCTCGGCGACGGCCGAACCTTCACCATCACCGTGGACGACGCTGAGGCGGGCGTACGGTTCATCCGGGCCCGGCTGCACCTGCCGTCCTCGGGCTTCCCTGCCGGGGCCTGACCCCGCCCTCGTCCGCGCCGTCCGACCCGTCCGGCCCGCAGGGCTCGCCCGCGCCGATCGGCCGCCGCGCCGACGCCAGCCCGGCCAGCAGCCCCGCGCCCGCCGTCACCGGGGTGAAGCTCAGGGCGTTGCCCACGCTCGCCAGGAGGGCCAGTGCCGTGAGCGTGGCCCCCGCAGCCAGGACCACCGCCGTGGGCCGGGGCGAGCGCCACAGCGCGTACAGCAGCCAGCCGAACGCGGCGCCCAGCAGCACCACCCCCACGACCCCCTGCTCGGCGGCCTGCTGCCACGGCGCCGAGTGCGGCTTCCCGTCCGATCCGAGGCTCTGCTGCGCGGTCGGGCTCAGCTCGGCGAACCGGCCGGGGCCGATCCCGAGCACCGGGTGCTCCTCCGCCAGCCGGGCGGCGTCCTGCCACAGCTCGACCCGGTTCCGGGTGAGCTGACCCTCCAGCGAGACCGTGAGCCCCTCGGGCAGCACCTCCTCGGCCATGGCCCACGAGGCGCCGGCGGCCAGCCCGGCCACCAGCGCCAGGGTGCCGAGCCCCAGCAGCCGGCGGCGCGTCCGGGCGGCGGCCAGCGCACACGCCAGCACTCCGAGCGCCGCCGCGGACCCGGCCACCGAGCCCAGTGCGAGCGAGGCGGCCGCGGTGCCCAGTGCCAGCAGGCGCAGGGCAGCACGCGGCACCCGTTTCCCGGCCCCCGCCGCCGCGCAGCACGCCGCCCCGGCGGCGAGGACCAGCAGCGCCGCGGCGCCCGCGGTCTGCCCCGGCGCGTGCTCCGTGGTGGCCGTCGCGCCCGGCATGCCGTGCCGCCAGAGGAGGGCCAGGAGCAGGGCCGTCAGCGCGGCGCCCGCTGCGGTCGCCACCGGCAGCAGCGTGCCGCAGATGCGCCCGCAGGCGAAGCCCGCCGCTACGGCCAGCAGCGCGAGCAGCACCCCCTCGGGCCGGGTCTCCCGCCCCGCCGCGCTGATCAGCGACCAGACCGCGCAGGCGGCGAGGATCAGCGCGCCGGCGGCATCGGAGGCGTTTCCCCGCTCGGGCCCCCGCCCGGCTGATTCAGCCATCACGTCCGTCCCCCGGCCTGTGACCGTCCCGTACGCGAGGGCCGGAGCCGGCCCGTCGGCGGGGGACTGGCGCACAGGTTAACGGCCGCATCGGTCATATGGGCGGAAGATGCGGAGAAATGATGCGGTGGTCGGGATTCCGCCATCGGGACGGGGCTCCCGCGTGGCCCGGCCGTCACCGTAGACTCCGCCGGGTGAGCACCACCATCGCCCAGGTCGGCGAACCGCAGAGCCCTGCCCCCGCTCCTCGGCCGGGCGGGCTGCCGCAGCGCCTCGTGCGGCCCGGGGCCGCCGTCCTCTCCGGCGTGCTGCTGTACCTCAGCTTCCCGCCCCGGCCGCTCTGGTGGCTGGTTCTGCCCGGGTTCGCCCTGCTCGGCTGGGTGCTGTTCGAGCGTCGCGCCCGCGCCGCGTTCGGGCTCGGGCTGCTCGCGGGGCTCGGCTTCATGCTGCCGCTGCTGCACTGGACCGGCGAGGAGGTCGGCCCGGTGCCGTGGCTGGCCCTCGCCGCGGCCGAGGCGCTGTTCGTCGCGGTCGGCTGCATCGGCATCTCGGCGGTCTCGCGGCTCCCCGGGGGACCGCTGTGGGCGGCCGCGGTCTGGACGCTGGACGAGGCGGTCCGCGCCCGGGTGCCGTTCGGCGGCTTCCCCTGGGGCAAGATCGCGTTCGGCCAGGCGGACGGCGTCTTCCTGCCGCTCGCCGCGCTCGGCGGCACCCCGCTGCTCTCCTTCGCGGTGGTGCTCTGCGGCTTCGGCCTCTTCGAGGCGGTGCGCCGCTTCGCCCGCTACCGGTCCACCGGTGAACTGCGTCGCGGGGCGGCCGCCGTGGCCGCCGCGGCCGTCTTCGCCCCCGTGGCGGCGGCCTTCGCTTCGCTGCCGCTGGTGGACGACTCGGCCGAGGACGGCACCGCGACCGTCGCCGCGATCCAGGGAAACGTGCCCCGCCTCGGCCTCGACTTCAACGCCCAGCGCCGCGCGGTCCTGGACAACCACGCGAAGCGTACGGAGCAACTGGCCCGGGACGTGAAGGCCGGCAAGGTCCCGCAGCCGGACCTCGTCCTGTGGCCGGAGAACTCCTCGGACCTCGACCCGTACCGCAACCCGGACGCGCGGATCGTCATCGATGACGCCGTGAAGGCCATCGGGGCGCCGACCGTCATCGGCGCCGTGGTCGAGCCCGACACGGGCCCCCTGCGCAACACCCTGATCCAGTGGGAACCGGACAAGGGCCCCGTCGCCACGTACGACAAGCGGCACATCCAGCCGTTCGGCGAGTACATGCCGATGCGCTCCTTCGTCCGCGTCTTCAGCTCGGACGTCGACCGGGTGCAGCGCGACTTCGGCCCCGGCAAGAAGGTCGGCGTCTTCGACCTCGCGGGCACCTACACCGGGCTCGTCACCTGCTACGAGGCCGCGTTCGACGACGCCGTACGCGACACGGTCGAGCACGGCGCCCAGCTGATCGCCGTCCCCAGCAACAACGCCACCTTCGGGCGCAGCGAGATGACCTACCAGCAGCTCGCGATGTCCCGGGTGCGGGCGGTCGAGCACAGCCGGGCCGTCGTCGTCCCCGTCACCAGCGGTGTCAGCGCGATCATCCGCCCGGACGGCACGGTGGCCGAGAAGACGAAGATGTTCACCCCGGACGCCCTGGTGGACGAGGTGCCGCTGCGCTCCTCGCTCACCCCCGCGACCCGGATGGGACCGCTGCCCGAGGGCATCCTGATCCTGCTCGCGCTGGGCGCACTGGGGTGGGCGGGCGCCGTCGCGGTGCGCGCCAGGCGGATCCGCTGACCGGGTGGTACGCCACGTAGGGTCGGCACATGGCCATTCCTGACTTCATCCGCGAGATCCGTGCCACCGCCGGGCAGCAGCTGCTCCTGCTGCCCGGCGTCACCGCCGTCGTCTTCGACGCCGAGGGCAGAGTGCTCCTCGGCCGGCGCGCCGACACCGGCGAGTGGTCCGTGATCGGCGGGATCTCCGAGCCGGGCGAACAGCCCGCCGCAACGGCGGAGCGCGAGGTGTACGAGGAGACCGCCGTGCGCTGCGTGGCGGAGCGGGTCGTCCTCACCCAGGCACTGCCGCCCATCCAGTACGAGAACGGCGACCGCTGCCAGTTCCTCGACATCACCTTCCGCTGCCGCGCCACCGGCGGCTCGGCCCGCGTCAACGACGACGAGTCGCTGGAGGTGGGCTGGTTCCCCGTGGACGCGCTGCCCGACCTGGCCGAGTTCGCTCTGCTGCGGATCAAGCAGGCGCTGAGCGACGGGCCCACCTGGTTCGAGGCCGCCGCCCCGGAGCAGTGACAACAGCGTGGGAGCCGGGCGGCCGGCCCGGCTCCCCCGTCGTGAGGACCCCGGATCAGACGGTGCGCGCGGCGTCCCTGGGCGCCTCGGCCTCCGATCCGGCCCCGGCCCCGGCCCCCACCTCGGCGAGGTCCCGGTGGCGGGTCTCCTTCGCGCAGACCAGCGCCAGCACCGTGAGGAGCGCCGCGGCTATCACGTACAGCGCGATGGGCGTCGAGCTGTCGTAGTCGGCGAGCAGGGCCGTTGCGATGAGCGGTGCGGGCGCGCCCGCCGCGACGGACGAGAACTGCGCGCCGATCGACGCGCCCGAGTAGCGCATCCGGGTCGCGAACAGCTCCGAGAAGAACGCCGCCTGCGGCGCGTACATCGCCCCGTGGAAGAACAGCCCGACCGTGACGGCCAGCAGAAGGTTCCCGAAGCTCCCGGTGTCGATCAGCGCGAAGAACGGGAACATCCACAGGCCCACGCCGACCGCGCCCACCAGATAGACGGGCTTGCGCCCCACCCGGTCGGAGAGCGCGCCCCACAGCGGGATCACGGCGAAGTGGAAGGCCGACGCGATGAGCACGGCGTTGAGCGCCGTCTGCTTGCTCAGGTCCGCCGCGGTCGTCGCGTAGACGAGGATGAACGCGGTGATCACGTAGTAGCTGATGTTCTCCGCCATCCGCGCCCCCATGGCGACCAGCACATCGCGCCAGTGGTACCGCAGCACCGCCACGACCGGCATCTTCTCGGCGGCCCCCGCGGCGGCCCGGCGCTCGTCGGCGCGGGCCAGCGCCGCCTTGAACAGAGGCGATTCATCGACAGAGAGACGAATCCACAGACCGAGGATCACGAGCACGCCGGACAGCAGGAACGGAATGCGCCACCCCCACGACTCGAAGGCCGCGTCCGAGGTCAGCGCGGTGAGCCCGGAGAGGACCCCGGTCGCCAGCAGTTGACCGGCAGGCGCACCGGTCTGTGGCCACGACGCCCAGAATCCGCGTCGCTCCGCGTCCCCGTGCTCCGACACCAGCAGCACGGCCCCGCCCCACTCACCGCCGAGCGCGAAACCCTGCACCAGCCGGAGCAGGGTCAGCAGCACGGGCGCGGCCACACCGACGGTCGCGTGCGTCGGCAGCAGCCCGATCGCGAAGGTCGCCCCACCCATCATCAGCAGGCTCAGCACCAGCAGCTTCTTGCGCCCGAGCCGGTCCCCGTAGTGGCCGAACACCAGCGCCCCGACCGGCCGCGCGGCGAAGCCGACCGCGTACGTCAGGAAGGACAGCAGCGTGCCGACGAGCGGTTCGGAGTCCGGGAAGAACAGCTTGTTGAAGACCAGCGCGGCCGCCGACCCGTACAGGAAGAAGTCGTACCACTCGATGGTCGTACCGATGAGGCTGGCGGCGACGATGCGCCGGAGGTTCGACGGTGCTGGTGGGGAGGTTGCTGGGGCGGCCATGGGCACCACTTCCGGACGTTTGGCGGGGACGTTGCTGTGTCGCCATACCGTAGGAAGAGCCAGGTCAGGGGCGTATGTGGCCGGACACCATAGTTCGGGTTGCCGGTGTGCGGGCCGGTGCTACGGGGAGGGGACGCGAGCCCGTTTCCGCTTCGTGGGGTGGGCGGGAGAGGGCCGTCCGAGTCGCGCTGTCCGGTAAGTTTCGCGAGGGCGGTGCTGACTCCCGTGCTGGTTCGGTGCTGACTACGCTGCGTTGCAGCCGGGCAATTCGGTGCGGAGCGGACGGCTGAAGCTTCCGTTTGGACGCGTCCTTGCTGCAGATCCGTGAGGCGCGTGTCTCAGCCTCGAAGGCAGCTGTAAGGACGGTGTCGCCGCCACTGTCACAGGTATGGGCCGTCCGGGGGACGGGCGGGTGAAGTCCTCGGAATGGAGACTGCGAAGACCGGTTTCGGAGGGCTGGAGAAGGGCTGGAAAAGGGAGCGGCGCAACGCGCGGGCGAATCGGAGCCGGAACCCCCAGCCGCTGACGAAGTTGAGTTCGTGAGGCAGACGCTGGCGGTTTCCCGTCCCACATGGCACAGGTTGTAGAGACCGTCTTTGGGTGTCCATGTCAGTTCATCGTGGGTGCGTAGTAGCAGGTCAAGGCATCGCAGCTCGGAGGAGTCGGCGTAGTTGGTGACAGGCGCGTGACACCGCCGGTGATAGAGCCACACCCCGCTGGGGCCACATCCTGGGGGACCCCTGCCCGGGTCTATGAGACGAAGCTGCACCGGAGCGTTCCGGTGCAGCTTCGCCATAGGACCAACTGCGCCGACGCGCACGATGCGGTTGGCGCCTCATGCGTCTGCGTGCCTGTGACCATTTCGAAGGCGCGCTGATTTTGCGATCGCACCTTGCCCACTCGTCCGTAAGAGAGGTGCGCGCTCCTCCTGGAACGGCCGGTCATGTGGGGGCGGGACCAACTAA
Source organism: Streptomyces sp. NPDC041814 (assembly GCF_055590565.1). Classification (NCBI taxonomy): domain Bacteria; kingdom Bacillati; phylum Actinomycetota; class Actinomycetes; order Kitasatosporales; family Streptomycetaceae; genus Streptomyces; species Streptomyces sp. NPDC041814. The sequence continues at coordinate 161,776 of NZ_JBVJAM010000002.1, forward strand.
GCGGATCGACCAAGGGTTGTCCCGTAAACGATCTTCGGTGGGCCGGGGAGTGGCTGCTCGTCGGGCGGTCGGTTCGTTCAGCCCATCAGGGTGAGGTTGTACAGGCGCGCGATGCCGAGCATGGCGTGGTGTACGCCGTCGGCCTTGAGGCGGCAGTCGTGCAGGATCTTCCAGCCCTTCATGCGGGCGAAGGCATGCTCGACGCGGGCGCGAACGCGCTTGTGGGAGCGGTTGTGTTGCTGCTTCCAGTCCGGGAGATCGACCTGGCCTTTCATGCGGCGGTGCGGCATCACAAGGCCGGTGCCGGGGTAGCCGCCGTCAGCGATGGTCATCGTCGTGCCGACAGCCTCCTTGGCTCCAGATTCCGTCCATGCCCTGCAGTCGTTGCGGTTTCCGGGCAGCGGTCGGCCGACCACCACGACGAGCCGGGTGTCGGCGTCGATGACGACCTGGTGGTTGGTCGAGTAGCGGTAGTTCTTGGACTGCTCGGCCACCGTGTGGTCGCGGGTGGGCGCGAGGGTGCCGTCCACGCTGAGCACGGTGTTCTTCGCGAACCGTTTGCGCGTCTGGAGCGTCGGCCTGGGGCCGAGGTGATGGATGATCCGGTCGGCCGCCGACTTGGAGACACCGAACAGTGGCGCGTGCTGGCGCAGCGTCAAGCTCGTGCGCCAGTAGGCCGTAACCAGCAGCACCCGGTCCTCCAGCGGCAGGCTCCACGGACGTCCGCGCCGCGGCTCGTCGGCGAACTCCGCGAACCGCTCGAGGACCGCGTCCTCGGTCATCGCGGTGTAGACGGGCTTGAGAAGTTTGGCGATCTTGTCCCAGTCCTGGCGGGCGGCATAGCGGAAGGAGTTCCGCAGCAGGTGGACCACACGCAAGTCTGCACGATCGTCTTCGGTCAGACGGTCTCGACCGCGTCGGGCAGCCCCTTCAGTCCGTCGCAGACCAGCATGAGGACGTCGTTCACGCCGCGGTTCTTGATCTCGGTGAGGATGTGCATCCAGTGCTTGGCACCCTCGCCGCCGTCGCCGGCCCACAGCCCGAGGATGTCCCCTCGGCCCTTGGTCGTGACGGCCAGGGCCACGTAGACGGGCCTGTTCGCCACGGCGCCGTCACGGATCTTCACGTGGATCGCGTCGATGAAGACCACCGGATAGACCGCGTCCAGGGGCCGGTTTCGCCACTCGGCCATGCCTTCGAGGACCTTGTCGGTGATCGTGGAGATCGTCTGGCACGACACCTCGGCGCCGTAGACCTCGGACAGGTGGGCCTGGACCTCACCGGTCGTCAGGCCCTTCGCGGCGAGCGAGATGACCATCTCGTCGACGCCGGAAAGGCGTTTCTGCCGCTCCTTGACGATCTTCGGCTCGAAGGATCCCTTGCGGTCTCGGGGCACGGATATCTCCACCGGGCCAACATCGGTCAGCACGGTCTTGGCCCGGGTGCCGTTGCGTGAGTTGCCGCCGTTCTTCCCGGCGGGATTGTGCTTGTCATAGCCGAGGTGGTCGGTGGTCTCGCCCTCGAGAGCGGACTCCAGAAGCCGCTTGGTCAGCTGCTGGAGCAGCCCGCCCTCGCCGGTCAACTGCAGGCCCTCGGCCTGAGCCCGACTCACGAGGTCATCGATCAGCCGGTAGTCCATCGACGTCGGCACCACAGCCTCAGACGGCTCGACGGTCTCGGCCTCGGTCACGTTGTTGCTGGTCATCGATGCATCTTCCATGATCGGGAGTCACACCGAACGTTTTACAGTCCCACCTTCCGCGCCAGCGGCTCGGTGACCGAGGTCAAGCGGTGCGCCGCGTCGTAACCGTAGGTGGTGACATGGCCGTTGGCGTCTTCCCTGACCGGCTTTGACGTCAGCGCTGGGCCAGTACTGGTTCACGGAAGTTCCACCTCGGTGAGCAGCGCGAGTTGGATTCGCCGACTCGGAGCTCGGGGGGCGCGAGGCGAATGGGCTCGTGCACGCTGGCAATGACAGCCGTCTTGGGGCGGCTTCGATTGAACTGGTGGACGGACCAGGGTGAGTGTCTTCTCCCAGTTCGGGCCGACCTGGGTCGGGCGATTGGCCCGAACACCGGACCATCGGCCGTCGCGGCGTGATGGATCAGGCGACGGCCGTACTTCCGCTGCGTGACCTCAGCTCTTCAGGCACGCGGCCTGGCCAGGTGCTTGAGGGCTGAGGCTCAGGTCAAGGGGCCCGGTCCGGCTCCTCGCAGGAAGAGGTCGACGACGTCCTGGGCCAGGTGGTCGGCGGCGGCCGGGGTGCAGTTGTCCTGTGGGGGGTGGACGGTGGCGGCGAGTTCCATGAAGGCGGTGGCGAGGAACCCCGGGTCGGCTTCGCGTAGTTCGCCCGTGGCCACCGCCTGGGTCATGAGGTCGGTGACGGGCTGGATGAGGCCGCGTACATAGGCGTGGGAGACCGTGGCGCGCTGGTCGTCGTCGAGGTGGCGGGTGGCGTAGTAGATCTGGTTGCTGAGTGCGGAGTTGTAGGTGCCCGTGGCGTAGGAGGTGGCGAGGGCGAGGAGCTTGTCGCGCAGGGTGCCGGGGGTGGCGAGTGCTCCTTGGAGGAGGGTCGAGGCTTCCTTCGTGTAGTGGTCGGCCACTTCCATGAACAGGGCGGGCTTTCCGCCGGGGAAGTGGTGGTAGAGGCTGGCCTTCTTGACGTCGACGGCCTTGGCGATGTCGTCGAGGGAGACGCCGAGGTAGCCGTAGTCGGCGAGGCGCTGGGCGAACTCGTCCCGGGCGCGGGCGCGGGTGTCGGTCTGGCGGGGCATGGTGATCAGACTCCTGTACGGGTACGGCGGGTCAGGGCGAGGTGGGCCGCTGCGGCGCCCACCACCAGGATGACGAGCGCGACGAGGGTGCCCGGCAGCAGGTCCTGCTCGTTCCAGGGTGAGGTGAGCAGGGTGCGCATGGCTTCCAGTGGCGGGGTGAGCGGGTTGATGTCGGCTGCGTCGGCCATCCAGCCGCCGAGCTGGTCACGCGGGACGAAGGTGGCGGTGAAGAAGGAGAGCGGGAAGAAGACGAGGGTCACGGAGCCGACTGCCGAGCTGTTGCAGGTGTGGAGGCCGACCGCGGCGGCCAGCAGCAAAAATCCCGTCCCCAGCAGGACGGTGGCGCCGATGAGAGCCAGGACGGCGGGGGCCCCGGAGACGGGGTTCAGGCCGAGCAGCAGGCCGAGTCCGGTGAGTGCGGCGGCCTGTACGGTCAGGACGACGGCTCCTGCCAGGGCGGGCGCGGTGATGAGGGCCCAGCGGCTGACCGGGGTGAGCCAGAGCCGTGCGTGATAGCCCGAGCTGATGTCGCTCACCAGCAGTTGTCCCGCGGTGGCGCCTCCGGTGAAGGCGGTGGTGAGCAGGCACAGCGGCAGGACCACGTCGATGTAGCGGCCCCCGGGAGTGGTCGCGGCCGTGACCGAGGACAGCTGCCCTTCATAGATGATCATGAAGAAAGCGCTCGTGAGCAGCGGCGAGAGAAGCAGGGAGGGTGTGCGGAGACAGGATTTGAGGGAGCGGGCGGTCAGTGCTCCCAGGGCCGCCCATGACTTCGGCGCTGTGGGCGGGCCCGCGGGGCCGGCGGTGGTGATCGTGTTCATGCGGCGGTGCCTTCGGGGGTGAGGGCCAGGCGGAGGAAGACGTCTTCCAGGCTGGGTTCGTCGACGGTCAGGGATTCGGCGTGCAGGCCGGCGGAGGCCAGGGTGAGCAACGCCTCCCCGTCGGCTCCGGGGCGGGTGAGCCGGACGCTCACCGCGTGAGGGGCAGCTTCTGACGCGTGGAGCTGCTCGCCCCGGGCTGCGAGCAGCTCCCGGGCCTGTCCGGCGGCGGTGGTGTCGCCGAAGCGCAGGGTCAGGACGCGGTCGCCGGTGTCCTCCTTGAGGACGTCGGGAGCGGCGGAGGCGATGAGGCGTCCCTCGCGGAGGATGCCGACCCGGTCGCAGAGCTGGTCGGCCTCTTCCAGGTACTGGGTGGTCAGCAGGACCGTGACGCCGTGGTTGGCGGCCAGTGCGCGGATCTCGTCCCACAGGTCTCGGCGGCTGGCCGAGTCGAGCCCTGTGGTGGGTTCGTCCAGGAAGAGGACGTCCGGGCGCTGGACCAGAGCGACGGCGAGGTCGACGCGGCGGCGCTGGCCCCCGCTGAGCTTGCCGACCGGGGTGTCCGCGAAGTCCTGCGCGTCGAAGGCGGTGAGGAGCTCGGCGCAGCGTGCGCGTGCCTGCCGGGCGGTGAGTGACTGGAGTCGTCCTTGCAGGCGCAGCAGTTCGCGGGCGGACATCAGAGGGTCGAGGGCAGTGCCCTGGAGGACGACTCCCGTGCGGCGGCGGACCGTTCCAGGGTCACGGGTGATGTCGGCTCCGGCGACCAGGGCGGTGCCCCGGGAGGGGCGGAGCATGGTGGTGAGCATCCGGACGGTGGTGCTCTTGCCCGAGCCGTTGGGGCCGAGCAAGCCGTAGACCTCTCCGGGGTTCACTTCCAGGTCGAGTCGGTGGACCGCGGTGTGCTCGGCGAAGTCCCGGCTGAGCCCGACGGTACGGATGGATGGGGTGGCGACGTTGTCCATACCGCAAACCTACCTATCGATAGGTAGGTTTGCACCTCGGCAACCAGGGCTCAGGTGACAAATGGAACCGCGGCGCTACGCGGGGTCGTTCTGACGGCCCTGCCCCGAGCTTTCCCGGTCTGGAGGAAGGTCAGGGCCTGCACGGGGTCGGAGGGTGTCGGCTCGTCCTTGCCTCGGCATGATCGCCGTGGTGATGAAGAGTCCCGAGTGGGGCCCGGACGCTTTGACGTCTAAGCCCCACAAGGGCGGGATGTCAGCGCTTCATGAGGGCGAAGACGCCCCAGCTGAGGTACTCACGTCCGTAGCGTGCGTAGTGGGCGGGCTCAGTGGTGAGTTCCTCCCGTACCTCGGTCGCCATGTCGTCGTCCGGGTTCTCGTCTAGCCAGCGGCGCATGCTGAGCCACTGGGCCGCAGCGTAGCGGTCCCAGCTGTTCTGGTCGGCCAGCATCATTTCCACGACGTCGTACCCGAGTTCCTGGAACTGCTCGATCAGAGCGGGGAGGAGAAGGAAGTCGGCGATGGACGTGGCGTGGCAGGCCTTGGCGGTCTCCTCGTCCGGCGGGGTCTGCCGCCAGAAGGGTTCGCCGATCAGCATCATTCCTCCCGGGCGAAGGCTGCGCTGGAGCAGCTCGGTCGTTCCGGGGACGCCGTTGCCGATCCAGGTGGCGCCGACGCAGGCGGCCAGATCGACGGGCTGGTCGGCGACGTGGCCAGCGGCGTCGCCGTGGAGGAACTCGACCTGGTCGGCGACGCCGAGTTCGGCGGCGCGGGCCTGGGCCTGTGCGGTGAAGAGCGTGCTGATGTCGACCCCGGTGCCCGTGAAGCCCAGGTCGCGTGCCCAGGTGCACAGCATCTCGCCCGAGCCGCTGGCCAGGTCGAGGACCCGGGTCCCGGCGGGGAGGCGGAGTGATGCGCCCAGGGTGGCGAACTTGTCCGCGGTCAGCGGGTTGTGGATGCGGTGGTTGCTCTCGCGGATGGTGAAGATGCGGGGAAGGTCCATGATCGGATTCCTTTGCGTCATGCCTTGAAGTGGGGGGACCGCTTGAGGGCGCGAATATGGCGCGAGATCTCCTTCAGCGGCCGTTCCAGCTCGGCGCGCCGCCGCGCGTCGGTGCGGGCGGCGGCATGGGCGTTCTCGCGCTGCAGCCGGTGGTAGCTGTCCAGGCGCCGCTGGGTGAGGTGACCGTCCTCGATGGCGGCCAGCACGGCGCACCCCGGTTCGGTGGTGTGGGCGCAGTCCGCGAAGCGGCAGTCGCGGGCCAGCTCGCCGATCTCGGCGAAGACATGGTCCAGGCCGTCGTCGGCTTCGTGCAGGCCGACGCCGCGCAGGCCGGGGGTGTCCAGCAGGACCCCGCCGTGGGGCAGCGGCAGCAGTTCCCGCCAGGCGGTGGTGTGCCGGCCCTTGCCATCGCTGTCGCGTACCGCGCCGGTGGCCAGGAGGTCCTCGCCGAGCAGGCGGTTGCCGAGGGTGGACTTGCCCGCGCCCGAGGGCCCGAGCAGGACGACCGTGCCCGACAGGACCGCGGTCAGGACGTCCAGGCCCTCGCCTGTCGTGGCGCTGGTGACCAGCACCTCCACGCCCGGGGCGGCCTCGGCCACCTCGGCTGCCGCGGAGGCGGGGTCGGCGCACCGGTCGGCCTTGGTGAGCACCACCACAGGGGTGGCCCCGCTGTCCCAGGCCAGGGCGAGCATCCGCTCGATCCGCCCGAGCTTGAGCGGGTCGGCGAGGGAGACGGCCACCGCCACGGTGTCGACGTTCGCGGCCAGTACCTGGGCGTGGGAGGTGCGCGAGGAGGTGGAGCGGACCACGGCGGTCCGGCGCTCCAGCACCTCCACGATCGTGGCGGAGGTGACGGTGCCGGCCGGCCGGACGGCCACCCAGTCACCGGTGCACGGCGTCAGCCGGTCACCGGTGCCCGAGGAGGGGAGGACCATCGCGCGAACGGGGCCGGTCTCGGCAACGATGTCGCACAGACCGCGCTCGGCCCGCACGACACGGCCAGGGACCAGTCCCTCGTCCCTCGACGGGGCGAAGGACCGCTCACGCTCCGTGTCCCAGCCGTAGTCGACCAAAGTCAGGACACGCGAAGGCTGGGGGAGAGGAGATGGGTGTGAAGCGTGTTGGTGATACAAAGTGGAGACCCTTGAGAGGGGGTCTCGCCGGACGGCAGACGTGCCGGAAGCGCTCCCGTAGAAGGGAGGTTGGCAGAGGAAAGGTCAGGCCGAGACCCGAGAGATGCGAACGAGTCGGGCACCGCACGCAGCGGTGGTCGCCACGACCGTCATCGCGCATCTCCTCCGATCTCCAAGAGTGGCCTGTTCGCCACTTCGACATAAACCGTAGCATCTTCTGTGAGCCTCTGAGTCTGCCCCGGGCGATGCCGGACTGTCTCGCGCAGGGACGAGAACAGAGCAGACGTCGCCGACTCGGGTCCGGCACGACGTCTCTTCGCTGTTCACCACGGTGCAGGCCCGATAATCCGTTGACGCCGCTTCATGGGCCATTGTTATTGTCGGGCGTTCCGTCGGAACTACTCGGCTTTCTGTGCCCCGAAAAGGAGTGAGTTTTGTGCCCCCGGCCCTTGCCGCGCGCGCCTCGCTGCACGGCTCCAGCCGTCCCGTCCACCTGACTCGTCCCACTCCGACGGCTACCGGACGCGGCTTTCAGGTGCTGTGACCTGCCCACGCACCCCGTAGACCCCGCGCACCGCGGCATGCGGGGGCGTCCTTTGGCGAGGCCGCTCGGCCTGCTCTTGCTGTCATGACCGACTTCTCAGCAAGGAGCCCTCCGGGTGTCCAGTACCGACAAGACTTCCTACAACACCCCCAACACCGTTCTGGCCGGCACTTTCACCTGTGCCTGGTGCGGCCTGACGGTGTCCGCCGCCACGGTCGACGGCACACGGCGAAACCACTGCCCGTCGTGTGTGCACTCCCAGCACGTCCTCGACCAGGTCGAGGGAGGCCCCAGCGACTGCCGGGGCCGGATGTCGCCGATCTCCGTCGCCGTGCTGCGTACCGGCGAATGGATGGTCATCCACCGTTGCGTGCGCTGCGACGAGCTGACCTCCAGTCCCATCTGCGCCGACGACAACCAGCTCATCCTGATGCGCATGGCCGTGCGGCCGCTGGCACAACCACCGTTCCCGCTCGAAGCATTCGGCGACCTGTAGACCGGAAGGAGAAGACCCCCGTGCCGAGACGAGCGAACAACTCGGGCAGACGTACGCAGAGGACGCGACGGCCACAGCGGCACAAGGATGTCCTGCACCGCCGGGGAGGGCACCGGTGGCACGACTTCAGGTGCGTGGGCTGCCGACTGGACGTGTCCTTGGACGCGCCCGGCACCACCCACCGCAATCACTGCCCGAACTGCCTGGTCAGCCTGCACGTCGACCGCCGGATCCCGGGTGACCGGGCTGCGGCCTGCCGTGGGCGGATGGAAGCACTGAGTATGTCCGTGCGGCCCGACGGTGAGTGGATGATCATTCACCAGTGCCAGTCCTGCGGTGAGCTCAGCGCGAACCGGATCGCGGGCGACGACAACGCACTGACGCTGGTACGCCTCGCGCTGAAGCCGCTGCGGGACAGCAGCATCGCCCGCCGAACGCTGCTCCAGTTGTGACCTGACCCGCACCTCGTGGCGTCGTGTCGCAAGAACCGGGCAAGTGCCGCCTTTTTCACGAGGGCGTTCTGCATCCGCTCCAGCCGGTGACATCGAGTCCGCACAAAGAGGCGGAGCGTACGAGCGCGGACGTGCTCGTACGCTCCGCCTCTTTGTGCGTGCGCCCTCACTGACGAGGGCCGGAGGTCCCCTTGATCTGCGGCGGCGGTGCTACCAGATCCTGATCCTCGTGATCTTGTGGATCGGGCCGCTGGTGATGTTCCCGTAGCGCCACTTGTCAACGGTGTAGCTGCCCGTCGACGCGCCCAGTGTGGGCACGTACTCGAACGTGACCTTGTTGGTGCCGGTCCAGATCGGCTCCACGCCGTGGATTGCCACGCTTTCCACCCCCGCGTTGGCGAAGCAGAGGGAGCCGCGCGGGTCGCGTCCCGCGAAGTGGTGTAGCCGTCACGGCTGAGGCGTACGCCGGGGGCGTGTGCTGCGTCGGGTTCTGCTCCCTGCCCGCAGGGCGGGCCACCGTGCAACTCTCCGAAGTGAACGCCCAGTTCAACTCGGGAGGTACAGGGTGGCCCTGTCTCAGCATGACTTACTGCGGTTGCTGGAGTTACTACGTTCGGCGGACGGTCTCGAACTCGTCCGCGGTGTGGCCGAGCGGATGCTGCAGGAACTGATCGAGGCCGAGGCGACCGCGCGGATCGGCGCCGAGTGGAACGAGCGCACCGACACCAGGACGACGTTCCGCAACGGCCATCGGGACAAGACGCTCAGCACTCAGGCTGGCGACCTTGAGCTGGGGATCCCCAAGCTGCGGTCCGGGAGCTTCTTCCCGGTGCTGCTCGAGCGCCGACGCCGGATCGACCAGGCCTTGTACGCGGTCATCATGGAGGCCTACGTCCGCGGCGTGTCCACCCGGTCGGTCGACGACCTGGTCAAGTGCTCGACCCTGGCCTTGCAGTAGGTCGCGTCCAGGTAGACGTAGGGGAACCGGACGTGGTCCAGCGGCCGGGTGCGGAACGCGGTCAGCTGGCCGTCCAGGTCCTGGCAGATCCGGGAGACCTCGCTCTTGGAGATCCCCGTGTCGGCACCAGATCGTGTCCCGGGCCGTGGTCATCGCCACCGGGGTCACCGAGGACGGCGGCCGCGCGAGGTGCTCAGTGACTGCGGTCCCCGCAGTGTGAGGATGCGGTCGCCCCGCACCCTGCTGCTCGACGCCTTCCCGGCGCGCGGCCTGACGGGACGACTGAGTGGGGAATCTGTGACGGTCGAGTCCCCACTCAAGGTCATCGGCACCGGAGCCGACGTCCGGACGTCACCCGGACCTTGCCCCTGTCGAAGGCATCACGCCCGTCGCGGGCGGCCCCGCTACTGCGCGGGCGGCTCCACGGCCTGGTCGGGGCCCGAGAGGGAGGCGAGGGCTGCGTCGAGGCGGCGGGTGGCTTCCTCGGCCACGGGTGCCATGGCGTCGAGGCCGGTGAGAGTGACCATGGTGCCGGGGTCGACGGCCTGCACGATCACGCGGTCGCCGTCGGCCCGGATGACCACGTTGCAGGGCAGGAGCAGCCCGATCGAGCGGTCGACTTCCAGGGCTTGGTGGGCCAGGGGCGGGTTGCAGGCGCCGAGGATCAGGTAGGGCTCCATGTCGTGATCGAGCTTGGCCTTGAGGGTGGCCTGCACATCGATCTCGGTCAGGACGCCGAATCCCTGTTCGGCCAGGGCGTGGCGGACGTCCTGCTGTACCTGATCAAACGGTGCTTTCGCGATCACGGTGCGGTCGTACGGCATGGGGACTGCCTCCTCCAACTATTGGCACGCGCGGTTCTGGTACCCGGCAGGGGCCCGGCGCTGTGGCAACTGCCACTCCCTGAAATATACCCCGGGGGGTAACCCTGTTAGGGTGGATTGCATACCCCAGGGGGTAATGTTCCTACGGAAGGAGTACCGAGGTGTTCTTCGTTGACGCGATCGAGCTGGAAGGGCTGGGCAACCGCAGCTACCTCGCCGGCGGCGAGTCGGCGGCGGTGGCGGTCGACCCGCCCCGGGACATCGACCAGGTGCTGGCCGCGGCCGCCCGGCGGGGAGTGCGCATCTCGCACGTGGTGGAAACCCACGTACACAACGACTACGTCACCGGCGGTCTGGAGCTGGCCCGGATCACGGGTGCTGTCTACCTGGTGCCTGCCGGCGCCAACGTCTCCTTCGCCCGGACGCCGGTCTCCGATGGCGACGCTGTCGACGTCGACACCGACGCCGGGCTGACTCTGGCCGCCGTCGCCACGCCCGGGCACACGCCGCACCACACCGCCTATGTCCTGCAGGAGAGGGGCCGGCCCGTCGCCGCGTTCACGGGCGGTTCCCTGCTCATCGGAACCGTTGGCCGCCCCGATCTTGTCGAGCCGCGGCTGACCGAACGGCTGGCCCGCGCCCAGTACGCCTCGGCGCACCGGCTCGCCGACGCCCTGCCCGACGACACGGCGGTCCTGCCCACCCACGGGTTCGGCAGCTTCTGCTCCTCGGCGCAGGCGGACGGCGACACCACGACGATCGGCAAGGAGAAGGCCGCCAACACGGCTCTGACCGTGGACGTGGACACTTTCGTCGCCGAGCTGCTCGCGGGCCTTGACGACGTGCCCGCCTACTACGCGCACATGGGACCGGTCAACGCCACCGGCCCCGCCCCGCTCGACATGACGCCGCCTGCCGTCGCCGACCCGCGGGAGATCGCCGCCAGGCTCGCGGCAGGCGAGTGGGTCGTGGACCTGCGCGGCCGGATCGCCTTCGCCGAGGGGCATGTGGCGGGCTCGTTCAACTTCGAGCTGGACGGCAAGCTGGCGACCTACCTGGCCTGGATGATTCCGTGGGGCAAGCCCGTCACCCTGCTCGCCGAGACCGCCGAGCAACTGGCCGCGGCCCAGCGCGAGCTGGTCCGGGTCGGCATCGACAGGCCGGCGGCCGCCGCGACAGGCGGCCCCGCCGCGTGGCTGCCGGACGGTGAGAGCCCGGCTTCGTTCCCGCGTGCCACGTTCGCGGAACTAGCGGCCCAGGACCTCGACCGGATCGTGGTCCTGGACGTGCGCCGTGACTCCGAGCGCGCCGACGGCTGGATAGCCGGCTCGGTCCACATCCCGATCCACCAGGTGCACGGCCGGCTCGGCGAGGTGCCGGACGGCACGGTCTGGGTGCACTGCGCGGGCGGCATGCGCGCGGGAATCGCCGCCTCCCTGCTGGACGCCGCCGGACGGCAGGTGGTGGCCGTGGACGACGGCTTCGACGCCGCCGCCGACGCCGGACTGTCCGTCGTCACCGGCTGAACCTCAAGGGACCCAGAAGAAAGGCACAACCGACGATGTTCCTCTTCAACCGCAAGGCGCCGCGCCTCTCCGTGGGCGAAGCGCGCATCCGCACCGGCGGTGATCGGCCCGAGGCTGTCCTGCTGGATGTGCGGCAGAAGCCCGAGTGGAAGGCCGGGCACGCCCCGGACGCCGTGCATGCCCCGCTGACGGGACTGGTCGCGGGCGCGGCCCTGCCCGCGTCCGCGCGGGGACAGGCGGTGGTGGTGATCTGCCGCAGTGGGCACCGTTCCCAGCAGGCCGCGAAGCTGCTGGTGGAACGGGGCGCGGACGCGGTGGACGTGAAGGGCGGCATGAACGCGTGGGCCGCCGCCGGATACCCGGTCGTCGACGAGCGCGGGAACAGCGGCTCGATAACGTGAGCACCCTCATACTCGCCCTGGTCGCCGGGTCCGTCATCGGTCTGGCCCTCGGAGCCCTGGGTGGCGGTGGCAGCGTGCTCGCGGTCCCTGCCCTGATCTACCTGCTCGACTTCTCCCCGGCCTCGGCGACCACCGCCAGTCTGATCATCGTCACCGCGACCTCGGCCACCGCCCTGTACGCCCATGCCCGGGACGGCAACGTCGCCTGGAAGACGGGGGCACTGTTCGCGGCGGCGGGCGTCGTGCCCGCCTTCCTCGCCGGAGCTGCGGCAGACCACCTTCCGGCCGCCGTGCTCACCGGAGCCTTCTCAGTCGTCGCCGCTCTGGCAGCCCTGCGGATGCTCCGCCCCGCCACATCCGAGCCGCCCGGGCGGGTGCGTCCCGTCAAGGCGGTCGGCGCAGGCGTCGGACTCGGTGCCGTGACGGGATTCCTCGGCGTGGGCGGCGGGTTCCTCGCGGTCCCGGCCCTGGTGGGCGTGCTCGGCCTGCGGATGAAGCAGGCGGTGGGCACCAGCCTGCTGGTCATCACCGTCAACGCGCTGGCAGCCCTTACCGCGCGGACGGGGACGGGCGGGGACCTGCGTTGGGAGGTGATCGCTCCCTTCACCGGGGCGGCGATCCTTGGCGCTTGGGACGGCAAACGCCTCGCATCGAAGATCACCGGGCAGACCCTGCAGCGCATCTTCGCGTATGTCCTGCTGGCCGTGGCGGCCGTCATGCTCATCGACGTGGTCGCCTGAGCCGGCCGTCTTCGCCGTCCAACGGGTCAGGCGAAGGACAGGAACAGCTTCTCCAGTCGCCCGCGCATCTCGTCGCGGTCCTCACCGCTGCGGCTGCCGTCCTCCGTCTCGGTCAGGCACCGCTGGAGCCCGGTGGCGATGATCGCGAACCCGGCCTGGTCCAGTGCCCGGGACGCAGCCGCCAGCTGCGTGACGACCTCCTGGGTGCGGGGCCGGTGATGGCGGGCGCAGCGGCGGAGCGGCAACCGGAGTTCCATCGGCCTATCGGTCGGGTCCACCTCACGCTCCGTATTGACTGAACCCGGGCGTCTGCCAAGTTCGGCCGTTCGGCATGACGGCGAAAGCCTCGTAGCCGTCGAGGGTTTCCAGCCAGTCCCGTCCGCCCGTGCCCCTGGCGAAGGCTGCGGTGGCGTAGGCGTCGGTCATGGTCAGCGTGGGTCCTATGACGGTGAGGGCAGCGAACTCCGTGGCGGGTGTACCGGTGTGAGGGTCGAGGATGTGGGCGCCGCGTTCAGCGGTGCCCGAGGTGGCGATGGCCATGGTGCGATCGGCGGTGATGACGGTGGCCAGTTCGCCTGGGCGCAGTGGGTGGGCGATGCCGACGCGCCAGGGGCTGCTGGTGGTCGCTCGGCCGCGGAGCTGGAGGTCACCGCCGCCGTTGACACAGGCGTTGTGCGCGCCTGCAGCGTGGAGAATACGGGAGGCGGCTTCGGTGGCCCAGCCCTTCACGAGCCCCGAGGGATCGAGGACGCCGCCCGAGGTCGTGCTGAACCAGCCGTCGGTGGCACGGGTGGCCTGTGCGCAGAGGGCCAGCACTTCATGGACTTCGGGCGGGCAGTCGCCGAGCCGGATCTCGCCGCGGTCGAGGCGGCTGATGCAGCTGTCGACGCGGTAGGTGGAGAACACGGCGTCGACCCGGTGGAGCAGTTGTACGGCCCCCTGGACGGCGTCGTGGATGGCCGGGGTGGGCTCGTCCCGGATATCGAAGGAGAAGACCGTGCCCATGACGTGCTCGACGTGACGCAGCGCGGGCGTGGAGTCAGGCATGGGCCTGATCCAGTGCGCTCTGCAGGGACTGGATGTAGCCCTGGCTGGTGTAGCTGGCGCCGGAGACGACGTCGATGTGCGCGCTCTGTGCACCAAGGGCTTCCCGGGTGAGGCGGGGCAGGGCGTAGGCGGCGAGCTGCTGGTCGCGACCGTTGCTGTCCGGGGCCTGAAGAACCTTGACTGTGGTGATCCTTCCGTGGGAGAGGGTCGCCGCGACCTGCACGGTCCCGTACTGGGTGTCGACGGGATCGCCGGTGAACGTTCCGGTGCCTGTGGATGCGCCCGGCGAAGTGCTTGGGGAGGTGTGCGGAGACGACGAGGGCGTTGACGGCGGGCTGCCGGCGACGACGGGGGGATGGTGGGGTTTGAGGGAGAGCAGCGCGATGACCAGGGCGCTGATCCCGGTGGTGGCGAGGACTGCTCTGCGCATGGCTTCTCCTCAGTACGCGAAGGACTCGTGGTGGATGCGTCGTGCGGGTACGCCGGCTTCCCGTAGGGCGCTCCTGGCGGTTTGTGTCATGCCTGGCGGGCCACAGACGTAGACGTCGTGCGAGACCAGGTCCGGAACCAGCGCGCTCAGCCCGTGGGCGGTGAGTGGGGATGGGCGTCCGGTGGGTTCGTCGACGAGGTAGTGCACGGTGGCCTGCCGGTGTGCGGCTATGGCGTCGATTTCACCGCGCAGGGCGAGGTCGTCGGGCCGACGGGCCCTGTAGACGAGGGTCACCTGTCCCGGCAGCGTCTCGAAGAGGGTACGCAGGGGTGTGATGCCGACGCCGCCGGCCAGGAGCAGGACCTTGGGTGTGCTGCGCCGGTTGGCGGTGAAGGCGCCGTAGGGCCCCTCGGCCCAGACACGGGTGCCCGGAGTCAGGTGGGCCAGTGCGGCGCTGTGCCCGCCTGCGGTCTTGACCGTGATGCGCAGGTGGCGGGGGTGTGCGGGGGCGGAGAGGGAGTAGGGGTTCGCTGTCCACCACAGACCGCGGGTCATGAAGCGCCAGCGCAGGAACTGTCCCGGTTCACCCCCCAGCTCGTCCAGATGTTCGCCAGTGAGGTGAACGGACACCACGCCCGGTGCCTCGGGGTGTACCGCGCTGACGCGCATCCGGTGACGCAGCCCTCGCCGGACAGGGACGGCGAACCGGTACCGGACGAGAAGGGCTGCTACGCCGAGGAACAGCGTGTACCAGGCGAGCTGGACGGGGCGGTTGCCGACGAAGTCCGCTCCATTGGAGAGCTGGTGTCCGAAGGCGAGGAAAACGGCGAGGTAGGTGGCGAAGTGCAGGTAGTGCCAGGTCTCGTAGCTCATGCGGCGGCGCGCGGCGCGCGCCGACAGGATCCCGGTTGCCAGGAAGAGCAGGAAGGCTGCCGTGGCTTTGAGGAGGTCGGGGTAGTGCAGGACGAGGGTGGAGGTCTGGCTGACCACGCTGGTGTGTGAGGTCAGGGAGTAGCCCCAGATGATCAGCAGGGTGTGAGCGAGGACCAGGGAGATGGTGCAGCGCCCGCCCAGTGCGTGCCAGCGGGCGAGCCGATCGGTGCCGATCGTGTGGTCCAGCATGGGAACGCGGGCCATCAGAGCAAGCAGTACCGCACAGGCGTAGCCGGCCAGGAGCCCTGTGATGCGTCCCGCCCCGGTGAGCCACCCCGCCGGCCCGATGACCGAAGCTGTGTCGCTCCACCACAGCGCCAGTACCCCTGCGGCGCCGGCCCAGATCACCAAAGGCGCTAGGAACGGCACAGGACTGCGGTGCGGACGCCGGTGGCGCATCCTGCGGCTCACAGGGGGAGTGGTGAGGGTGCTGGCCATTGGGTTCCTCCGGCAGGGACTCGCTCCGGCGATGGGCGGCCAGCATCACAGCCCAACCTCTGCGTACCTTCTGAAACGGGCCTGCCTGCGGCTCTCGGCACCGATTCAGAGGAAACTCAGAGGTACGCCTCACGCGGTCACGGCCCGTGCCGGGGGATGCTGGAAGGACCATGGACGAGCCGCTTACGACATCCCTTCTGCACCGCCCCGACGGCACCCCCGTGCGAGTCCTTGTCGTCGACGACGAACCCGACGTCACGGACGTGCTGTCCGGGGTCATGACGGCGGAGGGCTGGCAGGTCCGTACAGCAGCGGACGGCGCGAGCGCGCTCGCGACGGCCCGCGATTTCCGGCCCGACGCAGTGGTCCTGGACTGGATGCTGCCCGACCTCGACGGCCTGCAGGTCCTGCGCGCGCTCAGACGCGAGGCGCCCCGTGTGTGCGTGCTGTTCCTGACCGCCCGTGATGCGGTCGAGGACCGCATCACGGGAATCACCGCGGGTGGCGACGACTACGTCACCAAGCCCTACAGCCTGGAGGAGGTCCTGGCACGGTTGCGCGGGCTGCTCCGACGGGCGGGCATGACCGCCGAGCCGGGAGCACACCGGTTGACGGTGGGGGACCTGAGCATGGATGAGGAGGCCAGGGAGGTCAGGCGTGGTGAGGTCACCGTCGACCTGTCCCGCACCGAGTTCGAACTCCTGCGTTTCCTCATGCGCAACCCACGCCGGGTGCTCTCCAAGGACCAGATCCTCGACCGGGTCTGGGCCTACGACTTCGGCGGCCGCGCCCACGTCGTCGAGCTCTACATCAGCTACCTGCGCAAAAAAATCGACGCCGGACGCACCCCCATGATCCACACCGTTCGCGGCGTCGGATACGTCCTCAAGCCGGGCACCCCATGAGGCGTCCGCTGCCCCGCACCCTGCGTGTCCAGCTCACCGCCGGCCTCGTCGCCCTGCTCGCACTCGCCTGCCTGGCCGTCGGAATCTCCACCGCCCTGGCCCTCCGAGGCTTCCTGATGGGACGCCTGGACGAACAACTCTCCACCTCGGGAGGCAGGTTCGCCGCCAGCCTGGAACACGAGGCCGAGCCCGACAACGACAACCGTCCCGACACCCGGGGCCAAGCCGAATCCACCTTCGGCGCACGGCTCCTGCACGGCACCGTCACCCAGGCCGCCGTCGTCGATGACGCCGGCGACCGACCACTCCGGCTCACACCAGGGGACCGCAGTGCCCTGGCGAAGCTCCCCGTTGACGGAAACGGACACAGCATCCGCCTCTCTGCTCTGGGGGCCTACCGCGTCACGGCCCTCCATGGCGACGACCAGGACACCTTGATCACCGGCTTGCCCCTGCACCCGGTGGAGGAGACAGTGCACCGCCTCGAAGCGGTTGAAGCCGTGCTGTTCGGAGCGGCCCTCGTGGTCACCGGCCTCGCCGGAGCCCTGTGGGTGCGGTTCTCTCTGCGTCCCCTTCAACGAGTGACCGCCAGAGCCGTGGAGGTCGCCGGACTACCGCTCGCCAGCGGCGAGATCGCCATGCCGGGACCGCTCCCGGACACAGACCCGCGCACCGAGGTCGGCCAGGTCGGCACCGCCCTCAACCACATGCTCCGCCACGTCGAGGACGCCCTCACCCGCCGCCAGGCGAGCGAGGAACGCCTCCGCCACTTCGCCGCCGACGCCAGCCACGAACTACGCACCCCTGTCGCCAACATCCGAGGCCACGCCGAACTCGCCCTGCGCCACCGCGGCCCGGTGCCCGGCGAAGTCCGACACGCTCTGGAGCGCATCAACGGCGAGTCTCAGCGCATGACACGCCTCGTCGACGACCTGCTCCTTCTCGCCCGTCTCGACGCCGGACGCCCCCTCCAACACCAGCCGGTCGACCTGACGCTGCTGATCCTGAACGCAACGGACGACGCACGCGCCGCCGGCCCCGACCACCGATGGTTCCTCGAACTCCCGGAAGAGCCGGTCACCGTCACCGGTGACGCCCACCGGCTCCAGCAGGCCATCGGCAACCTCCTCGCCAACGCCCGCACCCACACCCCCCCGGGCACCGAGGTGACAGTTACCGTCACCACCGACACCACCGACACCACCGGCGTCTGCGTGAGTGTCCGTGACAACGGGCCGGGAATCCCCGAAGAGTTGCAACCCGAGGTGTTCGGACGCTTCGTCCGCGCTGACCAGGCACGATCCCGCAGTACCGGGAGCACGGGGCTGGGCCTGGCCATCGTCCACGCCGTCATCACCGCCCACGGCGGCAGCGCCACCGTAACCAGCAGGCCGGGACGCACCACCTTCCGGCTGATCCTTCCCGGCTGACACCGTCCGGCCGTGCGCGGGATTCCGTCACCGCGCCGATCGTGTCGCCGTCCATCCGCTCGCCTCGCTTCATCCAGGGCATGGGCGAGTATCCGGACGCCCGGACGAGTCGTCGGCGGGCACCACGGCGAAGACGCCTTGTCCCCGTTCAGCCCCGTGTCGGAGCGGCAGCTCCGTTCATGCCGGGCTGGTCGATCATCAGGCGCAGCCGGTGCAGCCCGCGACGGGTGTGGCTCTTGACCGTCCCCAGCGGCACCCCGGTGCGTTCCGCGATCTGAGCTTGTGTCAGGTCCTCGTAGAAGGCCAGGCACAGTACCTCGCGCTGGGTGTGCGGCAGTCGGTGCAGGGCATCGACCAGCAGCACGCGGTCCAGCACGTCGTCCGGTGCGCTTTGGGCCGGCACGGCGGGCGCGGCACCGTTCGTGGCCGAGTCGACGACGGCCAGACGGCGCGTCCTGGCAGCGAGCGCGTCGATGATCTTGCGACGGGTGATGCCGACCAGCCAGGCACCGAGCGCGCCGCGATCCGGCCGGAAGCCGTGTCGGCCGCGCCAGGCGCCAACGAAGACCTGCTGGGTCACGTCCTCGGCCTCGTGGACGTCTCCGAGGGAGCGGGTGGCCATGGAGTGCACGAGCGAGCCCCAGTGCCGGTAGATCGCGGCGAACGCTTCCTCGTCGGCGGCGGCGAGGCCCTGGGCCAGATCCTTCTCGTAGCGTGCCCCCTCCTCGGGCGGGGTGGGAGCGGGGGTCGGTCGCGTGGTCGTGTTCATGGCCTGATTTCTCCTGCCGTGCCGGATGCGGGGACGAAAGGTCCTGCGCCGAACGCCAAGTTCGCCGGCCCGCCGTACGTGGCCGCCGTGTGACCATCAGTCTTGGACGCACAAACGACGCAAGCAACATGCGTCGTTTGTGCGTCGTACAGTGCATGTATGGACACGACGAGGGGCAGCGGCGAGGGTGGGGAAGGCGAAGGCGGTTTGGAGGTCGGAGGGCTGACCACCGGCGAGGTGGCCAGGCGTCTGGGGGTTGCTCCCACCACGGTCCGTACGTGGGACCGCCGGTACGGGCTCGGCCCCGAGGCCCGCACCAGCGGCCGGCACCGGCGCTGGACCGCACGGGACGTGGCGCGGCTGGAGCGGATGTGCGCATGGACGGCGACCGGACTGCCACCGGCCGAGGCGGCGCGCCTGGCGCGCACGGAGGAAACGCCGACGGCGGTCCCGCCCCGGGGCGTGTCCGCGAGCGCGCCCAGGCCCCCGGCCGGCGCCCGAAGCCGGGCGGGGAGCGGTCTGCGACTCGGCGACGTACGTCAGGAGTGCCGGGGAATCGCCCGAGCGGCCCTGCGTCTCGACGCTGTCGCCCTGGACCGGCTGTTGCTCAGCGCGATCACGGAGCACGGGCTGGTCGCGGCCTGGACCGAGGTGATCATGCCGACGCTCCAGGCAGTCGGCCGCAAGTGGGAGACCTCGGGCGAGAAGTACGTCGAGGTCGAGCACTTCCTCTCCTGGCACGTCTCCGGCGCCCTGCGGCGTTCCGCGCTCCCGACGGCCGCCGACCGGCGTGGCGCAACCACGGTGCTCGCGTGCGTGCCGGGGGAGATGCACACGCTGCCGCTGGAGGTGTTGTCCGTCGCGCTGACGGAGAGGGGTGTGCCGGTGCGCATGTTCGGCGGTGCGCTGCCCGTCGAGTCGCTCGTCTCCGCGGTGCGCAGGACCGGGCCGGCCGCCGTGGGGCTGTGGGCCCAGTCCCGGACCACCGCCAGCCGGCCGCTGGCCCAGCACGTGGCCGCGATGGAATGGGGCGTGCGGGGGGCTCGCCGCGGGCCGGTCGTCCTGGCCCTCGGACCGGGATGGGCCGGGCAGGCGCCGGCGGGCGTGGCGCGCCCTGGGGGACTTGCCGAGGCCGTCGCCGCCCTGGAGGCGGTGGCCGCCCAGTGACGTCTCGTCGTCAGGGTCGCTTGGTCGTGGCTCCTGGGATCGGTCGGCTGAACGTGGTCCGCTGGACCAGCGGCCGCCTCGGCGCCATCCGTAGCCGACGGGCCGCGCCCGGTGCCCCGACCGGGGGCCCGGCCCGTGCCCGGCGGGTCCGTGAATCCTGGGCGACGGGCTCCGTACAGGGCGCGCCGGCATCGGGAGCGCGCGCCGCGCGGGAGGTGTCCGCCGAGCTGGGGCGGCAGGGGTGAGGCCGACGCACATCGTGACCCGCCGCATCCGTGCACGGCACGGGGCCCGTAGTACTGACCGACGGGAGTCCTCGTCGCAGGCGTATCCGGGAGTGAGATGTGGAACTGAGCGGCACCCGTGTCCTGGTGGCCGGTGCCACAGGCGTTCTCGGCGGTGCGATCACCGCCGAAGTCGCCGGCCGGGGTGCGCGAGTGGCCCTTGCCGGACGCGCCCCGAGCCGCTTGGCCCGCGCGGCCCAGGCGTACCCAGGCGCTCCGACAGCGCACTTCGACGCCTATGATCCCGCCTCGTGCGTTCGCGCCGTACGGGACACGTCGGCTGCCTTCCTCGGGCTGGACGCCGTCGTCGTCGCGTTCGGCGCGGTGGCCTTCGGCGCCGCGCAGGAGGCCGGTGACGAGGTCGCGGAGTACCTGCTGGCGGTCAACCACCTGGCACCCACCGCCTTCTTCCGTGCCGCGCTCGACGTCCTGCGTCCCGGTTCGGGGGTCGCCGCCGTCACCGGAGTGGTGGCCGAGCGACCGCAGCCCCGGATGCCCGACTACAGCGCCTCCCAAGCCGAGTTGAGGGCCTGGCCGGAGGCCGTACGCCGGGAGACGAGGAGCGCCGGTGTCGGAGTGCCGGAGGTCCGGCCGGGGCATCTCGACACGGGCTTCGCCCAGCGTTCGGTGGCAGGCACCGCGCCGCCGCTGCCCCGGGGCGGTGACCCGCGACAGGTGGCCGCCGCTGTCGCGGACGCGCGGGCGGCGGACGCCGAACTGGTGCGCGCGGGCCCGGACGGAACGCCCGTCGTGGAAGGGCGAGCCCGGTGACGCTCCCCTTCGCCGACAGGTCCGACGTGATCGTCGTCGGAGGTGGTGCAGCCGGTCTCAGCCTCGCGCACCGGCTGCTGGAGACCAGAACCGCCACCGTCACCGTGATCGAGCCGCCGGATGGTCCGCTTCGCCCGGCGAGGCGCACCTGGTGCTACTGGCACGCGGGAGTAGACGGCCTCGAAGAGGTCGTCGGCGCGTCGTGGGACGTCGTGCGCGTGTACGGCGCCGACGGCCATCCGGTCGCCGTCGAACCGGCCCCGTTCACCTACCGCATGGTGCGCTCCACCGATTTCGAAAGGCTGGTCCACAGCCACCTGGCCCGTTCGGAGGGCGGGCGGGTGCTGCGCGCGACAGCGGAAGCGGTGCACAGCGTGGACGGCGGCGCGGAGGTTCGGTGCAGGCTGCCCGAGGGCGGGACCCGGACGCTGCACGCCCGTCACGTGTTCGACTCCCGGCCGCTCACCGCCATGCCGCCGGCGCGCACGCAGTTGCTGCAGCACTTCCGCGGCTGGTTCGTCCGCACCGAAACCGAGCGGTTCGATCCCGCGGTCGCCGATCTCATGGACTTCCGGGTTCCCCAGCCCGCTCACGGGCTCGCCTTCGGCTACGTCCTGCCTCTGGCACCCGACCGGGCACTCGTGGAGTACACCGAGTTCTCCGCCCGAGCACTGACCACCGGGGCCTACGAGACGGCACTCGGTCACTACTGCCGCGACATCCTCGGCCTCGGCGCGTTCACGGTGGACGACACCGAACAGGGAGTCATCCCCATGACCGACGCCCGCTTCCCGCGCCGGGCCGGGGCTGCCGTGTTCCGGATCGGGACGGCGGGCGGTTCCACCCGTCCCGCCACCGGCTACACCTTCGCCGCCTCGCAACGGCAGAGCGGAGCTGTCGCCGCCGTCCTGCGGGACGGGCACGGGAGGGTCCCCGCACCCTACGGACGGCGCACGCTGGCCATGGACGCGATACTGCTGCGCGCCCTGGACACCGGGCGGATCAACGGCCCGGACTTCTTCACCGACCTGTTCCGCCATGTCCCGGCCGAGCGGCTGCTGCGGTTCCTCGACGGCACCACCTCGATACGGGAGGAGTGGAGCATCGGACTGCGCACCCCTGTCCGGCCGATGCTCCTCACGGCAGTCGAACTGCCCTTCCTTCCCCGCCGGTCCCGGCCCGTCCCGCGAAGGGGAGAGAGCAACCGATGAGCCTCCTGCGCGACCACGATCTGGCCCGCGCCTTCGATCACGCCTCGCATACCTATGACGGCCTCACCGCCCTCAACCCCGGCTACCGTGCCGGTCTCCTGCGCTCCGCCCGCCGGCTCCGCCTTCCCGACGGCGGAGCCGGGTTGCATCTGCTGGACCTCGGATGCGGCACCGGCGCCTCCACCCGGGCCTTGCTCAGAGCCGCGCCCGGTGCCCGGATCACGGCGGTGGACGCCTCCGCGGGCATGCTGCGCCGCGCGCTCGCCAAGCCGTGGCCCGCCCGCGTGCGCTTCCTCCACCTGACCGCCGAGGAACTCGCGAAGGCCGAGGAGGGTCCTTTCGACGCGGTGTTCGCCGCCTACCTGTTCCGCAATGTCACCGACCCGGACGCGGTTCTGCGGACGGTGCGGACGCTGTTGCGGCCGGGCGGGCGTCTGGCCGTCCACGAGTACACCCTCAGCGGCTCGCGGGCGCACCGGGCGATGTGGACCGCGGTCTGCCGCGGCATCGTCATCCCCGCGGGCACCCTGACCGGCGACCGAGTCCTGTACCGCCACCTCAGGCACAGCGTCATCGCCTTCGACACCGCCCCCGCCTTCGCCGGACGCCTGACCCGAGCCGGTCTGACCTCCGTGCGGACCTTCCCCGTCGCCGGATGGCAGAAGGGCATTGTCCACACCTTCCTCGCAGGCAACGGCGGCCCGACCACGACAAGGGAGCGAACCCAGTGACAGCCCGCAGCACCGTCCCGGCCGCGCGGGGCCGGGACCGCAAGGCCGAGATCCTGTTTCCCGCACCCGGCTCGGACCGCTTCCGGCGGGGGGACGAGCCGTCCGTCGCCGTGATCGGGGGCGGAATCGCCGGACTGGCCGCGGCCACCCTGCTTGCCGAACGCGGCGCCCGCGTGACCCTGTACGAGAAGGGCAGCGCACTCGGCGGCCGGCTCTCCGGCCGGCGCACCACGCTCGCGGACGGCTCTCCGGTCACCATGACCCGCGGGTTTCACGCCTTCTTCCGCCAGTATTACAACCTTCGTGGTTTGCTCCGCCGCACGGACCCCGCGCTGTCACGGCTCACGCCGCTGCCCGACTACCCCCTGCGGCACAGCGGCGGCCTGACCGACAGCTTCGCCCATGTCCCAAGGACACCGCCCTTCAGTGCACTCGGATTCGTCGCCCTCAGCCCCACGTTCGGCTGGCGCGACCTGGCAGCCATGGATGCCCGCGCCGCGCTCCCGCTCCTGGACGTGCGCGTTCCCGAAGTGTACGAACGCTTCGACGACCTGAGCGCCACCGCGTTCCTGGAAAGCGTGCGCTTCCCGGAGGCCGCGCACCATCTGGCCTTCGAGGTGTTCTCGCGCAGCTTCTTCGCCGACCCCCGCGAGCTGTCCGCCGCCGAACTGCTGCTGATGTTCCACATCTACTTCCTCGGATCGGCCGAAGGCCTGCTCTTCGACGTACCGACCGAGCCCTTCCCCCAGGCACTCTGGGACCCGCTCGGCGACTACCTCCAGGGCCTCGGCGCACTTGTGCGCACCGATACCCCTGTACACGGGATCATTCCCCGCGACGGCGGAGGAGCGGACGTGCGCACCGAGGCAGGCACCGACCGCCACCAGGCCGTCGTGCTGGCGCTCGACACCGCTGGGCTGCGGCAGACCGTCGCCGCGTCACCCGGTCTGGGCACGTCCACCTGGCGGGACAGCATCGCAGCCCTGCGCACCGCGCCGCCCTTCCTCGTCTCGCGGCTCTGGCTCGATCGGCCGGTGCGCGCCGACCGGCCCGGGTTCCTCGGTACCAGCGGCTACGGCGGGCTGGACAACATCAGCACCCTGGAGCGGTACGAGGGCGAGGCCGCCCGCTGGGCAGCGCGTGCCGGGGGCTCGGTCGTCGAACTCCACGCCTACGCCGCCGATCCCGCGGCGGAGCGGAAGGACGTGCAGGACGGGTTGGTCGACCAGTTGCACGAGGTGTATCCGGAGACCCGCGAGGCACGCATCGTCGACGCCCGGCACGAGTGGCGCGCCGACTGCCCGTTCTTCGAGAGGGGTTCCCACCGCAGGCGCCCCACCGTGCGCACTCCACACCCGTGGCTGACTCTGGCCGGTGACGCGATCCGCTGCGACCTGCCCGTCGCCCTCATGGAACGGGCCGCCACGACCGGATTCCTGGCCGCGAACGCCCTCCTCGCCGACCGGGGCGTCCGGGGACAGGTGCTGTGGACGGTCCCCCGGGCGGGCCGTTCCCCCCTGCTCCGGGCCGTCGGAGCGATCGCGGGGCGTCGCACGTCCGGTTGACCGGTGGCCCGCCACGCGCCGGGGCGAGGAAGGCCACCGGTACGGTCAGCCGGGAAAGAGTCCGGTGCTGCGCAGCGCCCAGCGTCGCTCGGCATAGGCCAGGTCGTCACGCCACAGGCGGCCGGCCGTGCGGCGCATCAGCGGGCGCAGTGCAGGAGCGGCGGCGCGGGCGAGAGCGAAGCCGGAACGGTCCGAAGCGGCCACGGTCGCCTCGACCACGGCGGTGCGCGGACGTTCGTGGTCCGGTCGGGTCAGCGGCGTCGCGTGCGTTTCCACCACGGACGAGGACCCCTCGCCCTCGGTGATGCGCATGACGACCGTGCGGGGTCCCGGAGCGGTGAACTCGGCCCGCACAGGGACCACCATGCGCCCGGCGACCCGGAAGGAGACGTCGACGACGAACGCGTCGTCCTCGTCGCCCCGCGGCTCCCGCACCACCGACAGATCGACGAACGAGTACGGGTGGAACCACGAGCCGTGCCACGGGTCGAGCCGGTTGGCCACCACGTCCTGCGGTTCGCACCGCCCCACCGCCGTGAACACCGCGTCCACCCCCCTGCCCCTCGGGGGCCGCGGAGGAACCAGGGGGAGCGCCGTGGGCTCCTCGCCGCCCACCTCGTCCAGCCGGGCCCAGACCAGGACTCCGTCGTCGTGGACGGGGAAGGGCTGCCAGCCCGCGGTCGGAGAACCGTCCAGGGCGAGGCCGTGCCAGTGGCACACGAGCGTGCCGCACACCACCCGGCTGTCGCGCAGGGGTGCGCCGAGATGCGGGCAACTGCCCGGGCCCGCATGCAGTTCACCGTCGTCCGAGCGCCACAGGACCACCTCCGCCCCACCGACCGCCGTGCCGTAGGGCCTTCCCGGACGTACCTCTCGGGAGGCACCGACGACGAACCAGTTGCCGGACGGGCGGGCGGACGCACGTTTCAGGGCCTCGGCGATCAGCGCCGGCCGCGCCTGACGCCAGGTCGGTGCCTGCCTCGCCCAGTCCGGGCCGGAACGCCTGCGCCGCAGGGGCGGCGACCAGCGCCTCCCGCTCCTTCGCTCGCTCACCGTACAGACCCCTTCCGGTCGGCCGCCGCCCCCGCTGCCCCGGCCGCGCGACGTGGGGTGCGTGCACGCCACCGCGCACCGGCCACGCGCAGCACACCCGCCGCGGCGGTGGCCGCGCGACGCGGGCGGCCCACCACCGCACGACGATGCAGAACGCTGTAGTCCTGCCTGGCGATCGCGTCGAGAATCCCGCCGTAAAGGGTGAACGCGGCGTGGATACAGGGGCGTACCCGCGGATCGAGCATGCCGATGCCCGGCTCCGCCGTCCGGTATACCTTCCGCGTCATCGCCGCGGCGTCCACCAGGGCCGCCCGGATGCGCGCGTCGCGCTGCCCGGTGAGCCGGCTCCACTCCAGCAGCTGCCGGTCGACGCCGTGGGCGGCGAGCAGGTCGCCGGGCAGATAGACACGGCCGCGGTCGAGGTCCTCGCCGACGTCCCGCAGGAAGTTGGTGAGCTGGAAGGCCACACCGAGGGCCGCCGCGTGGGGTGCCGCTTCCTCCCGCGGCGTGACCGTGCCGAGGACCGGGAGCATCTGAAGACCGATCACGGCCGCCGAGCCATGGACGTACCTCTGCAGATCGGCGTAGGTCGGATAGTCGGTGACCGTCAGGTCGGTGCGCATCGAGGACAGGAAATCGGCGAAGAGCACATGCCCGATGTCGTAACGCGCTGCGGTGTCGGCGACGGCGCGCACCACCGGTTCGTCGCCGGTTCCGGTACGCAGCCCGTCGGCGAGGTCGTTCTCCAGGAGGCGCAGCAGCCGGTCGCGCTCCTCGGGCGTCCGGTGCCCGTCGAGGTCGTCGACGATGTCGTCCGCCCAGCGGGCGAAGCCGTACAGGGCGTGCACGGCGGAGCGGCGTTCGAGCGGCAGCAGACGCGTGGCCAGGAAGTAGGTCTTGCCGTGGCGGGCGTTGAGCCGCCGGCACTGGGTGTAGGCGGCGCGCAGCGAGGGATCGGTGATCCCCGCCGCGTCCAGTTCATGACGGGTCATCAGTACCTGCCGGGGCCGGGACGGTGGATTCGCCGGCGGGGGCCGGCAGCGGACGCGCGCGTACGGGCCGGGGGCCGGCGCCGTCGGTGATGCGAGCGGCCGCGAGTTTGCCGCTGATGAGGACGGTCGGAACGCCCACGCCCGGAGTGGTCCCGCATCCCGCGAGCACCACGTTCTCCACCCCCCGTACGAGATTGCGGGGGCGGAACGGCCCGGTCTGGGCGAACGTGTGGGAGACCGAGAAGGGGCTGCCCGCGGCATGGCCCCGCGCTGTCCAGTCGAGGGGGGTCACCAGGACCTCTTCCTGGATGCTGTCGGTGAACCCGTGCAGGCCCCGGCGCTCGAGTTCGCCGGCAAGACGATCGCGGTAGCGCGGGCCGAGGCTCCGCCACGCGGCGGCCGGGGGGCCGACCGTGGTGTTGGGGCAGGGGGCCAGGACGTAGTGGAGGTGACGTCCTGGTGGTGCCAGGGACGGGTCGTGGGCGGTCGGCCGGGTGATGAGCAGAGAGGGGTCGCTCATCAGTTCGCCCGTCCGGGTCAACTCGTCGAACGTGCGCTCCCATGCCTCACCGAACGAGATGGTGTGGTGGGCAAGCTGCGGCCAGGTGCGGTCGGTGCCCGCGTGCAGGATCACGGCGGACGGCGAGTGGCGCAGCCGGGCCGGACGCAGTGGCCGGCGCCCCAGCAGCCCGTAGGCAGTGGGGAGTTCACATGTCAGGACCACCGCGTCGCAGGAGATGCGCTCGCCGGAGGCCAGCCGAATGGCGCGCACCCGGCCGGCCGAGCGCTCCAGCGCACTCACTTCGGCGCTCCAGCGCAGATCGGCACCGGCGTCCGCCGCTGCGTCGGCCATGGCGCGGGGGAGTGCATGCATGCCGCCCTTCGGGAACCAGACGCCGGCCACGGTGTCCATGTAGGCGATCACGGCGTAGGCCGCGAGCGCGCGGGCCGGGGCCACTCCCGCGTACAGCGCCTGGAAGGAGAAGACGCGGCGCAGACGGTCGTCGGCGATGAAGCGGCCGATGCGGCTGTCCAGCCGGCCGAACCCGCCCAGTGCGGCCAGCCGGGCCAGATCAGGGTGCAGCAACCGGAAGGGGGAGTCGAAGTTCGTATCGATGAAGCGGCGCATCTGCGCCCGGTACAGGCGTTCCAGCCACTGCCGCAGATCACGGTAGCCCGTGGCCGCCGCCGGCCCGGCGAACCGCCGCACTTCCGCCTCCATCGCGGCGCCGTCGGTGCGCACGTCGAGTGAGGACCCGTCCGCGAAGATCGCCCGGTAGGCCGGATCAAGAGGCATCAGCTCGACGCGGCGGTGGAGGCTGTCCCCGACGGCGGCGAACGCCTCCTCGGCCAGATGCGGCATGGTCAGGACCGTGGGACCGGTGTCCATCTCGTACCCGCCCACGCGCATGCGACCGGCCCGGCCGCCGGGGCCGTCGTCGCGTTCGACGACGGTGACGCGGCGCCCCGCACCCAGCAGGTGCAGAGCACAGGCCAGTCCGGACAGCCCTGCACCCACCACGACGACGTGGTCGGTCGGCCCCGGCACCCTCTTCACGCCTTCTCCTGAACTCGGCGCGGGCGCGCACCCGTAGCGCTTCGGACCAGCGCGTCGAACTCCTGGCGCACGGCCGGGTGCGCACCGGCACGTTCGAAGTGATCGCGGCTCATCGCGGTCAGCTCCTCGATCTTCTTTTCCACCAGGTCCCGGGCGCCGGTGCGCCTCAGGGCCGCCCGCACGTGCCGAACGGCGTACTCGGATCTCGGGTCCGAGTCCGGAGCCAACGCGGCGGCGGCCTGATGATCGTCGGCGGCCTCCGCGAGTCGTACGGCGAGCGCGAGCAGATAGGTGAGCTTGCGGGACCGCAGGTCGTCGTCCGCCGGCTTGCCGGTCAGGGCTGAATCACCGAACGCGCCCAGAAGGTCGTCGTGGAGTTGGAAGGCCAGCCCGGCGCAGCGGCCCGCCGCCAGCAAGGTGTCCAGCACATGATCATCCGCCCCGGCCAGCGATGCGCCCAGCGCCAGGGGCCGGGCGACCGTGTACAGGGCACTCTTCAAGGTGGCGATGGCCAGCGCCTCGTCGACACCGGACGAGCGAGCGGCCTGAGCATGCAGGTCGCGGTACTGTCCGGCGACCATCTCGGTGCGCATCGCCCGCCACTCCTCGTGCAGCCGCCTGCCGTGAGGTGTACCGAGTGCCGTCTCCGTGAGCAGGTCGTCCGCCCAGGCGAGCGCCAGGTCGCCGACGAGGACGGCGGCCGACGTCCCGAACGACTCCGCGGAGCCGTGCATGCCCGCAGCCCAGTGCCTGCGCGCCAGCTGC
Source organism: Streptomyces sp. NPDC041814 (assembly GCF_055590565.1). Taxonomy (NCBI): domain Bacteria; kingdom Bacillati; phylum Actinomycetota; class Actinomycetes; order Kitasatosporales; family Streptomycetaceae; genus Streptomyces; species Streptomyces sp. NPDC041814. The sequence continues at coordinate 190,453 of NZ_JBVJAM010000002.1, forward strand.
ACATGCATGGCGGGGGCACCTCGGCGTTGCAGCGAGCCGTCCATCAGGTCGTCGTGCACGAGTGCGCACACCTGGAGCAGTTCCAGGGCGGCGCCTGTCCGCAGGACCGCGGTGGCGTCACCGGATCCGCCCGCGGCGCGCCAGCCGCAGTGTGTGAACGCCGTGCGCAGCCGCTTGCCGCCCCGCTCGACCAGCGCGGCCAGGCGGTCGGCCAGCTCACGGGCGAAGACGGGATCGACGGCACGGGAATGGCGCAGTCGTTCGTCGAGAACGTCCATGAGGACGCTGCCCATCGCATCGGCGCCGACGGCCTTGGGGAGAGGACCGTCGTCGGTCTCGGCCGGCGGTGCCACCACCGGCGGCAGTCCAAGCATGCACAACCTCTTCTCACTCCCAGTCATTCGCACATCAGTGCTTCCGCCGGATGGATCGGTGCGGATGCGCCGCCTCCCGCCGAAACGACGCTGGTGTCGGACGAATTCGTCACGGCGGTCCGTGGAGAGGGGCTCATGGCGGCTGGTCACCGCGCGCGTGTTCCTGTGCGCGTACTTCCGCGAGGTCGGTCAGCCGGTCGAGTTGCCGTACCGGCCGGGCGACGCGGTGGTTGCCGGCCAGCAGATCCCGGTGCCGGTCGAGGAACGCCCAGTAGCCGGCGGTGTACGGGCAAGCGCGCTCACCGGTCCGGTCGCCCGGTCGGTAAACGCAAGGACCGCAGAAGTCGCTCATACGGTTCACATAGGCGCCCCCGGAGGTGTAGGGCTTGGTCGTCATCCGGCCGCCGTCGGCGTACTGGGACATCCCGACGACGTTGGGGAGCATCACCCAGTCGTAGCCGTCCACGAAGCAGCGGTGGAACCAGTCCGTGACGGCGGCGGGGTCCCAGCCCCGTTGGAGCGCGTGACTTCCCAGGACCATCAGCCGGGGGATGTGGTGAGTCCATCCTGTGTCGCGCACCTGGGCCAGGACGGTACGCAGGCAGTTGGCCCGTACGGCGTCGGCGTCCAGGTCGTTCCACCAGCCGGGCAGCGGGGCGGTGTGCCCGAGCTCGTTGGAGTGCCGGTAGCTGTCGCCGAAGTACCAGTACAACTGCCAGACGTACTCGCGCCAGCCGGCGATCTGCCGAACGAACCCCTCCACGCTGTTCAGAGGTGCCCGGCCCGTGCGCCACGCCGCTTCCGCCTGCCCGACGCACTCGGCGGGGTCGAGCAGGCCGAGGTTGAGGGAGGAGGAGAGCAGGCTGTGGCTCATGACGGGGTCGGATGCGAGCATGGCGTCCTCGTGCGGCCCGAACGTGACGAGCCGGTCTTCGAGGAATCGCCGCAGGGCCCGCAGCGCCTCCCTGCGGGTCGCGGGGAAGAGGCGCGGGCCGTCCCTTCCCACGAATGAGACGTCCCCGTCCCTCTCCCATCGGTCCAGGTCGTGGCGGACCTCGTCATCGATGGCGTCCTCCCGCGAGCCCGTCGGCGAGATTAATGAGAGGGCCCGGATAGTCGAGCCGTTCGCGTTGCTCGGGCGGGAGCTGCCAGGGTTCGTGCACCTTTCTTCCCTCCAGGTCCGTGAGTTCGGGGACCCAGCGGCGCACGTAGATGCCGTCCGGATCGAAGCGTTTCGCCTGGAGGAGGGGGTTGAGGACGCGATGGGGCCGTGTGTCGGTGCCGGCGACCCACTGCCAGTTGAGCTGGTTGTTGACGATATCGCCGTCCACGAGCAGGTCCAGGAAGTGGCGCGCGCCGATCCGCCAGTCGATGTACAGCGTCCTGGTCAGGAAGCTCGCCACCAGCAGGCGCGCGCGGTTGTGCATCCATCCCTCGTGCCGCAGCTGGCGCATGGCCGCGTCGATGATCGGGTAGCCCGTGCGTCCCTCCCGCCATGCGGCGATGTCCTCGGTCGCGTCATCCTCGTTCCGCCACTGGTCGTGGTGGGTGCGGTAGTCCTGGCCGGAGACCTCGGGCCGTGCCGCCAGCACCTGATGGGGGAAGTCCCGCCGGCACACCTGGCGTACGAACTCATCCGCGCCGGGACCGCTCTCCTCGCGGGCGCGGTGGACGAGCTCCACCGGGGACAGGGCTCCGAAGTGGAGATACGGCGACAGCCTGGACGTCGCGTCACCCGCGAGGTCGTCATGGCGGTCCTCGTACCGGGACAGTCCGGAACGCGTCCACCGTGAGAACCGGTCGCGGCCGGGCGTCTCCCCACCGCGCAGAAGACCGGGCGACGTATCGCTCACGCCGGCCCGTTGCGGCAGGGGCTCACCGCGCGCCGCGTCGGGGACGCGCACGGACCGGGGCGCGGAGAAGGGCGCCCTCAGCGAGGCGTCGAGGTCGTTGAGGCAGTCGGCGAGAAAGGCTCGCCGGTTGGGGGCTTCGAACCCGTCGCGCGGATCCCGGAGTCGAGGACGAACAGCGGCGATGTACCCGGACGCGCCGGTCACCAAGCAGAGCATTCCCTCTACGTCCTGCTGTCCGTTCATCGCCGCACATCCCCTCTTCCGGCCCGTCCGCGGCACCGTGCCCCTCGATCGATCACGGACCCCACAACATGACCGTGCCTGTCGCGGCGAGGCGGCCCGCGACCGTGACGAGGAACCGGGAAGCGCCCGCTTCCGCCTTCGTCTCGATGCGCGCGCCGTGCAACGGCACCCGCGTACGCACGTCAGCTTCGAGCCCCACCACCGCGCTGGCCGACATGCCGCTGCTGAGCAGGACCGCTTGTCGTCCGGCCTCCAGAACCGCGGCGAGGGGCAGATGCTCCGGCCGGCCGGCCAGGAGCACCGGGTGCCCGGGATCGCGTGGGGCGATCACGAGGTGTCCTCGGGGCGCCCGCGCCAGCATCACGTCGCTTTCGGCAGCGGCGCCGACGGCTGCGGCCGAGGGATGGAGGAGGCCTGGTTCCGCCGGTTCGTCCCAGGGCGCTGCCGTGTCCGCCGAGCGGACGAGCCGCATGGTGCACGACCCGAACGGCTCGCCCGCGTGGAGGTACTCCGCCGTGACACGGTGCGCGACGAGCGCACCCGCATCGGTCACAAGGTCGCTCACGCTCACCCGTACGGCCACGTCGGTGGCACTGCCGCGCTCCAGGGGGCGCGCCCGCAGACGCAGGCCCAGGCTCACCGACACGGCTTCGAGCGTCGCGCGACCCACTGCGGGACGACCGAGTTCCACAGCGGTGGCCAGTTGCCGGGTGGACTCCAGCATGATCAGGGGATGGTGCGGTACGGCGGTCACCGCACGGTCGTTGAGGGGGTGGAGGCGGGGCCACTGGCACCGGGCCGCGTAGCACCGGCTGCTCAGGCGGTCCATGGACACCACGAGCAGCGACGCCATCGTCTCCAGGCCCAGCGTGCCCCAGGTCAGTGGAATCGCCTCGGTCGCCGAAGGCGGTGCCGGGCGGGCTTCGTCTCCGCCCCGGTGCGGACCGAGCGCGCCGAACGCCTGCTCTGTCGCCATCTCGTGCATGAGCGTCTCCTAGCCGGAAGACCTCGCGGCGCAGGCCGCCCGCGCAGGGTCGTCACTCCGTACTTCGCGTTCGGCAGCTGCGGCGGATGCACCGTTCCGTCCCACAACCGGGCGGAAGTTCGCATCGGCTGCCCGGCAGGCGCCGTCACAGAGGCGAGCGGCCCCGCGGAGGAGACGGATACGGATCCGCACTCGTGGGCCGTGGCGATCGCGCCGGGCAGTTGAATGAGGCGCGCGGACCGGGCGCGCACGTACCGGTTCGGAGCGTGGAGCAAGCGGCACGTGCACGGAAGCGGGCCGACGCTCGTTGCCGATGTCGGCCGACCGGCCGCAGACCGGCGGTGCTCCGCGGCCCCTCCTCCCCTGGCCGCCACGCCCAGGGATCAGCACCGACCCGGTGTATGCATCCATTGCGTACAGATGGGTGGAAATAGGTGCATGAAGCTAAAAGAGGAACTTCCCGTCGATCACCATCTCGCCACGGTCTACCGCTACGGCGCGGGCTTCTGCGGCATCGTCCTGCTGGTCTTCGCCGCTCTCGGCTTCGCCGATGCGCTGAGCCCTTTCGACACGGGGGGCGACACGATCGCCGGCATGAGTACCAACGTCGCGCTCAGCACCATTTCCGCCGTCGTCGGTGTGGCGCTGCTCGCCGGGGCGGTCATCGGCGGGAACTTCGCCTCCGTCCTCAACATGACAGTCGGCGGCCTGTTCGTGCTGAGCGGCTTCGCGCACATTTTCGTCCTGGACCGGCCTGCCAACGTCCTCGACTTCGGCATGACCAACGTGATCTTCAGCTTCGTCATGGGACTGGTCATCGCCACGTTCGGGATGTACGGCCGTGTCTCCAGCAAGCTGTCTCACGACAACCCGTACTGGCGGCGTCGCCACTTCGAGCAGGCGCCGTCGGAAGGCGAGCCGGGCTCCGCGCCTGCCCTGTGCGAAGCCGGAGACGAGCTCGACGCCCGCCCGCCCCGCTGAGGTCGCACGCCTGGCGCCGAGCTCCGCGTGCGGGCGCGGCGGGGTGGCTGGTGCAGTTGGGCGTACGCGGCTCAGGGGCATGCCGAGACCTACGAGCTCACTCGAAGACGAGAGGGCCGGAATCCGCCATGTCTCCGGCCCTCGTGGGCCAGGGCCGAGCCCCCGCCCTCTCGTCGCTGTCTCTCCGGTCAGCGACGGAGGTGCGGCTTACGCGGTCGGGGCCCCGAGGTCGCTTCGTGCGACGATCGCGGGCATGACATCCCCCGCGATCCCGCCGACTCCCGGCGATTCCCCCGAAGGCGTGAACGACGCCCCGGCCATCGCCGTTCTGGCGGCGCTCCTGGACCGTTCGGTGCTCCAGATCGCGGAGGCGGCGGCCGATGCCCGCTGGTACGACCGGGAAACGATCCGCGCGGCCGCCGACGTATGGGACAACAACCTCTTCCCGCTCTTCTGGGCCGCGCACTCGGCCCGTGCGCACAAGCGCGAACGGCGGGCGCTGGCCGCCCTGAAGTGGATGGCCGGTATCAGCGAGCGCCGGCGCGGGTGGATGAGGGAACAGGCCGCCGTCGCCGGGTACGACATCGGCCCGCTCCTCTCCCGGGCCGAGCCGTACGTCCCCGGCCGGGACTATCGCGGACACGTCATGGCACCCCTGCCCCGGGCGCTGACCAGGGCATGTGTGGAGGAACTGCTCCCCGACTACGACCTGGCGGCGGCCGAAGTGAGCCATCTGCGAGTGGAACGCGCCGGACGGGAGCTGACCGCCCTGCTCCAGCTGGCCGTTCCCCGGAGATTCGCCGTCGAGGAGCACGCAGGCGCGGACCCCGCCCTGCTGAACGTCGCCCTGGACCGCGTCACCGAGGCCGCCTTCGACCTGTCGGACAGGCAGGGCGCGGTCCTCGCCCCCCGGGCCGACGGCATCGGCGTGTCCCTGGGGGCGGGTGGCCGCCTCCGCGCGGAAGCCGCCGAGTACTGGTGCGACGACCGTTCCTGGCACCGCTCCGCCGCCGGCCGGCGCGCCGACGCCGTGACGCCGCCGCGCGGTGACCGGTCGGGGCGGATCGACCCGCCGCCGCGGGACGGGGAGCTGGGGGCCGACGCGCATGCCGCCGCCGTGCTGCTGCGGCACGTCATGTGGGAGATCCGCTCGGTGCGGTATCCCGGCCACGCCGACCATGTCCCCGTACGCGCGCTGTGCCGGGTCTTCGAGGGGGCGGGGGCGGCGATCGTCGCCGCCGGCTCCGCACCGCGCGCGGACCGGGAGGCGGCCTTCCGGGACCTGATCCGTGCCTGGGCCGACCGGGGCGGCCCGGTCCTCTCCCGCACCTTCGCGGGAATCCTCAGGTCGAAGGGGCGCGACGACCTGATCGAGGCCGACGAGGATCCCGTACGAACGCCCTCCCCGCTCACCGGAACGCCCCGGACCCCGGAGCCGCCGCGGGACGCCGCCCTAGTCATGGCCGCCTGGACGGCCGCCCGCTCCGGCCACGGCACGGAGCACCCCGCCGAGGCCCAGCTCCAACTGGCCCTCCCGGCCGCGCCCGACGAGCCGTGGCGGCTGCGCACCCTCAGCTGCGCCGAGCCCCGCGCCTTCCGCGTCGCCCACGCCGCGTTCCGCGGCCCCGGCGCGCTCGCGCGTACGGGGAACGCCACCGGACCCAGCAGCATCGACTTGCACCGGGGCGCGCTGTACGTCGCCACGGAGGAGGGCTGGAGCGCGGCGGCCGGCTGACGAACGGGGCGGGCTCCGTGCCTCAGAAGCCCGCCGGTGAGGGGCTGTTCACCAGGTCCTCGCTCGCCGGGCACCGGGTGCCCGCGCCGTGCATGAAGACGGACGTGACGGCGGCGGCAGCGGGCTCCACGCCCAGCTTGGCGTGCAGCGCCTGACCCAGGGCGCCCTGCAGCAGCGCGCTGTAGAGGTCGAGGAGCGTGTCCGGGCCGAGGTCCGTGCGCCAGGTGCCGTCGGCCGAGCCCCGGACGAACAGCGCGGTGAGGGGCGCCATGAGTCGGCGGGCGGTCTCGTCGGGCACGGCGGGCTTGCCGTGGATGCGCATCAGGGCCTGGTACTTGGCGGCCTGGCCCATCGCGATCCGGCTCACCCGCGCCAGGCCCTCGGGCACGGCGACACGGTCCAGGCCGGCGTCCGCCAGCTTGCCGATCAGTTCGGCGCACGCCTCCTGGGACAGGGCGTCCAGCAGGGTCTCGCGGCTGGGGAAGTGGCGGTACAGAGTGGTGCGGCCCACGCCGGCGGCCGCCGCGACGTCCGCCATGCTGACGCTCTCGCCCCGTCGGGCGAGCAGCGTCGCGGCGGCGTCGAGGATCGCGACCGCGACGCGGTCGCGAAGGTGCACGTTTCTTGTCATCAATCCAAAAGATACTGGCCTACCGGCGCTGGTACATTCATGTTCCACAACGGATCGCATGAATCCCGCCCGGTGAGTCGTCCGTCGTGGACCGTGCCCCGGTGGAGCTCTGACCGCCCGATGGAAGGGCGGATTCCGTATCCATGCCCGCCGGAGCGCACCGTTGCCACCAGCCGGAGGTCACGGGGGGTGGACAGATCGAGCGGGCGCCGGGTGGCCCCGCAGCTTCTCCGAAAGGTGAGTCATGACCACGTTGCAAAAAGACGAGTCGAGCCCTCCCGGGGGAGGGGGCGCCTCCAGTGACAAGCTGGACAGCAAGGTCCTCCTCGTGGCCGGAGTGGTCGTGCTCGGCGGGATCATGTCGATCCTGGACATCACCGTGGTCTCGGTCGGACTGCAGACGTTCCAGAAGGAGTTCGAGGCGACCTCGGCACAGGTCGCCTGGACGATGACCGGCTACACCCTGGCACTGGCGAGCGTCATCCCGCTCACCGGCTGGGCCGCCGACAGGTTCGGGACAAAACGGCTCTATCTGCTCGCGGTCGCGTTGTTCGCGGCCGGGTCGGCGTTGTGCGCCGCGGCCAACTCCCTGGAGATGCTGGTCGCGTTCCGGGTGATCCAGGGCCTGGGCGGCGGCATGCTCATGCCGCTCGGCATGACGATCCTGACGCGTGCCGCAGGCCCCGAGCGGGTCGGCCGCGTGATGGCCGTACTCGGCATTCCCATGCTTCTCGGCCCCATCTTCGGCCCGATTCTGGGCGGCTGGCTGATCGACATCGCCACCTGGCACTGGATCTTCCTGATCAACCTGCCGATCGGTGCGATAGCGCTCGTGTACGCGGCGCTCGTGCTGCCCAAGGACAATGTGGAGCCGTCCGAGACCTTCGACTGGGTGGGCGTGCTCCTGCTCTCGCCCGGCCTGGCGTCCTTCCTGTACGGCGTCTCCTCCATCCCGGAGACCGGCACCGTCTGGGCCGCCAAGGTCCTCGTTCCCGCGATCATCGGTCTGGTGCTCGTCGCCGCGTTCGTTCCCTGGGCGCTGCGGCCCGCCAACATCCACCCGTTGATCGATCTGCGGCTCTTCCAGAACCGTGACCTGAGCGTCGCCGTGATCGCCATGTCGCTGTTCGCGATGGCGTTCTTCGGCGCCAGCCTGCTGTTCCCGCTCTACTTCCAGCAGGTGCGCGGGGAGTCGGCACTCGACTCCGGCGTGCTGCTCGCCCCGCAGGGAATCGGCGCGATGATCACCATGCCGATCGCCGGCATGCTCGCCGACCGCATCGGACCCGGCAAGATCGTCATGACCGGTATCGCGGTCATCACCATCGGCATGGGCATGTTCACGCAGCTCACCGCCGACACGTCCTACACGTACATCATCGCCGCGCTCTTCATCATGGGCCTCGGCATGGGTGCCTCCATGATGCCGATCATGGCGTCGGCGCTGGCCACCCTGAGGGAGCACACGGTCGCCCGTGGCTCGACGCTGATGAACATCGTCCAGCAGGTCGCCGCCTCGATCGGCACCGCCCTGTTCTCGGTGCTCCTCACCAACGGCCTCAAGGACATCACCGCGAGGACCCCGGACGGCATCAAGGACCAGATGGGCGACGCGTTCGCCTCGGTGTTCCTGGTGGCGGCGATCCTCATCGCCGTATGCCTCATCCCGGCGCTGCTGCTGCCGCGCCGGAAGGTGAAGGCGGCGGACCCGACCGCGATGGTCGGTCACTGACCGCCCGCTCGCGGACCACTCGCCGCCGCCGGATCGAAGACGCCGAAGCCGTCTTCGACCCGGCGGCGGTGCGTTTGCGGGCCGGTGCGGCCCCGGCCGGTCGCTTGACCGTCGCGGGGCGGGGTAGCGAAACGGCATGGGCACTGAGAACACATTCGCCGGTGGGGGTTACGTACAGCCCGAGGTCGACGTCCGGGCGCTGACCCGGGTGCTCGACGGGGAGTACGCCGGGGTCCGCGACCTCGTGCGGAGCAATCTGGTCGCGTACGCCTCCGTGCTGGAGGAGGCCGAGGAGCTCGGGACCGACGCGTATCGCGAGCGGGTGCGGGAGATCGTGGTCGAGATGGCCGCGACCGGGCAGACCGGGATGGGGTTTCCCGAGGAGTACGGCGGGGGCGGGGACATCGGGGCGTCCATCGCCGCGTTCGAGACGCTTGCCTTCGGGGACCTGTCCGTGCTGGTCAAGGTGGGAGTGCAGTTCGGGCTCTTCGGCGGGGCGATCCTCCAGCTGGGCACCCGTCGCCACCACGAGGCGTATCTGCCGGACCTGATCACCGGCCGCCTGATGGGGTGCTTCGCGATGACCGAGACCGGGCACGGCTCCGACGTGCAGTCGCTCGGCACGGTGGCGCGGTACGACCCCGGCACCGGGGAGTTCGTCCTGACCACCCCGGACGACGAGGCGTGCAAGGACTACATCGGCAACGCCGCCCGGCACGCGGAACTCGCGGTCGTCTTCGCCCAGCTGGAGGTCGGCGGAAAGGCCGAGGGGGTGCACGCCTTCGTCGTGCGGGTCCGGCAGGACGGCGAGGTGGTGCCCGGCGTCCGGATCGAGGACGACGGGCGCAAGATGGGCCTCAACGGCGTCGACAACGGCCGCATCCGCTTCGACGGGGTGCGCGTGCCGCGCGAGGCGCTGCTCAACCGGTTCGCCGACGTCACCGCCGAAGGCGTCTACGAGAGCCCGGTCGAGAACCCCGGACGGCGGTTCTTCACCATGCTCGGCACGCTCGTGCAGGGCCGGGTCAGCGTCGCCGGAGCCGGGGTCGGCGCGGCCAAGGTGGCCCTCGCCGTCGCCACCAAGTACGCCGTGCGGCGGCGGCAGTTCGCGGCAGCCCCGGACAAGGAGGAGCGGCTGCTGCTCGACTACGGACTGCACCAGCGCCGCCTGCTGCCGCTCCTCGCCCGTACCTACGCGCTGCACTTCGCGCAGGACGCCCTACGGACCCGGCTGCACGACGTCTTCTCCGGCACGGGGGACGACCCGCGGGCCCGGCGTCTCCTGGAGTCCCGGGCCGCAGGCACCAAGGCGCTCGCCACCTGGCACGCCACCCGGGTCGTCCAGGAGTGCCGCGAGGCGTGCGGCGGCGCCGGCTACCTCAGCGTCAACCGGTTCGCCGCGCTCAAGGCCGACAGCGACATCTTCACCACGTTCGAGGGGGACAACCACGTCCTGCTCCAGCTCGTCGCCAAGGGCCTGCTCACCCACTACGCGAGCGAGTTCGAGGACCTGGACCAGCTCGGGACCGTCCGCCATGTGGCCGGGCTCGCCGTCGAGACGGTCCTGGAGAAGACCTCCGCCCACAAGCTCCTCGAACGGGTACGGGACCTGCTGCCGGGCGGTGACGAGTGGGACCGGGAGGCCGGGCTGCTCGACCCGGAGTACCAGCTCGCCATGGTCCGCTTCCGTGAGGAGCACATGCTCGCCGGGGTGGCCCGCAGGCTGAAGCGCGGAATGGACGAGCACGAGGATCCGGGCACCGTCTTCTCCCGGGTCCAGGACCACGTCATCGCCGTCGCCCGCGCGCACGTCGAACGGCTCGTCCTTGAGGCCTTCACGGACAAGGTGCGCACCCTGCCCGACGGCGGCAACAAGGAGGCGCTGCGCCTGCTGTGCGACCTCTTCGCGCTCTCGGTCATCGAGGCGGACCGGGCCTGGTTCATGGAGCACGGCCGGCTGACCGTCCAGCGCTCCAAGGCGATCAGCCGCGAGGTGAACGACCTCTGCCGGAAGGTCCGGCCGCTCGCGGCCGGCCTCGTGGACGCGTGGGGCATCCCGGAAGAGATGCTGCGCGCCCCGGACCTGGTCCGCTAAATGCGCACGGCGGTCGTCGCCAGGGTGACGTACTCCATGGTGAACCGGCCGCCCAGCGCGTCGATGGCGTCGCCGACCGCCGTCAGGATCTCCGTCAGCCCGTCGGGAGGCAGCCGCGTGAGGCCCCCGGTCGTCGGGAGCAGGGCCAGCCACTGGTCCCGGGTGTAGGGGCGTTCCCAGTCGAACCGCCACTGCTCCGGTTCGCGGAAGTGCCCGGTCGCGCGGATCTGTTCGGCGGTCCTCGCGTACCCCGCCCGGTACGCGTCCAGTGGGCGCCGGGCCGGCTGACCGCTGAACGGTGAGTCCGGCGCCACCCGGCGGAAGGCTTCCGCGAACGGCTGCGCCACCTCGGCGGGCGGTTCGAAGACGTGCCCGAAGACCGCCAGGCGCCCGCCCGGCCGCAGCACCCGGGCCGCCTTGTCCGCGCCCACCGCCGGGTCCACCCAGTGCCACGACTGGGCGGCGGTCACCGCGTCGAACGTCCGGCCCGCCGGGTCCCACGCCTCGAAGGTCGCCTCCTCCACGCGGACACCGTGCGCGCGGGCCAGGCCGGCCATCCGGCCATCCGGTTCGACGCCGAGCACCGCGCAGCCGGCCGCCCGGAACTGGCGGGCCGCGATCCCGGTACCGCAGCCGACGTCGAGCACGTCCGGGCCGGGGCTCCCGGCGACCACCCGGGCCACCAGGTCGTCGGGATAGGCGGGGCGGGCCTCGTCGTAGCGCCCTGCGTCCGTGCCGAAGGACTCCGCGGTGCGCCGGGACTCATGGGGCCGGGGAGCGGGCTGTTCCCGCGGTAGAGTGGGCATGCGGTCACCTTAGTGGGCAAGCGCCCACACGCCAAGGTGCGGCAGAGCCGTGGACGACGTGAGGAGTGGGTACGTGCCGACCGGAGTGCACCTGCGCGACGCCCGGCAGCAGCTGTTCGACGCCGCCGAGCGCGTCCTGCTGCGGGACGGCGCGAACGGCCTGACCAGCAGGGCCGTCACCGACGAGGCGGGCTGCGCCAAGGGCGTCCTGCACCGGCACTTCGCCGACTTCGACGCCTTTCTCACCGAGCTCGTGCTCGACCGGGCGGCGGACCTGGACGCGCGGGCGCGGACGCTGGGAGAGCGCGCGGGCACCGGTACCGTGGCCGGCAATCTCACCGACGCGCTGACCGGTCTCTTCGGCCCCGTGCCGGTGGCGATCATCCCCCTCATCACCTTCCGGGACGAGCTGCGCGCGCGCCTGCGGCAGGCGACACCCGGGGGCGGCATCGCGGTTCTCGCGCAGATCACGGCGGCGGTCTCCGGCTACCTCACGCAGGAGCGCGCGCTGGGCCGGGTGGCGGCCGGGGCCGACATCGACTCGCTCACCCTCTCCCTGGCCGGGGGCGGCCACCTGCTCTTCGCGGACCGTGACCCCGGGCCACCGGACGCGGCGGCGGTCGGCAAGCTGGTCACCACGGTGCTCGCGGACGTCGTACGAGGGTGAGCGAGGCTGTCCGGATACCCACGGCGGCTGAGTATCACCGCTCAGTCGGACGGCCGTTCGGCGCGGAACGATGGAACTCCGCCCGAGTGAACCGGAGATCCCGATGCTCAGCCGCCTTGCCGGTCAACTGGTGCCCGCCTTCGGGCGGTTGACGCTCACCGCCGACGCGGATGCCGTCCTGCCCCCGGTTGGCATCATCGCCGCCAACCACACCTCGCTCGCGGACCCCGTGATCGTCCTGGCCGCGCTCCGCCGCCTCGGCGCCCGGCCCGTCGTCATGGCGGCCGCCGGGCTCTGGCGCGTCCCCGTGCTCGGCCGCGCCCTGGCGCGTGAGGGGCACATCCCCGTCCACCGCGGGGACCCCCGCGCGGGCCGGGCCGTCGTCCTCGCCCAGGAGGCGCTGGAACGGGGCCGGCACATCCTCATCTACGCCGAGGGCGGGCTGCCGGACCGGGCGGACGCGGCCGAAGCGGCGCCGGGCGCCTTCCACCGCGGTCTCGCCCGGCTCGCGCACCGTACCGGTGCTCCGGTCATCCCGGTGGGCCAGGCAGGGGCCCGCCGCGTCACCTCCGGCTCGGCCGCCAAACAACTCGCGGGCCTGGCCACCGCCCCGCTGCGCCGCCCCCGGCTGCACGTTCACGTCGGGCCGGCGCTGCGGCTCGACGGCGACGGCCCTGCGGCCACCGCCCAGGCCCGGCTCGCGGTCACCGCCGCCTGGCGGACGGCGGCCGCCCGGCTGGGCGAGCCCGCCGCCGTGACCGCGTAAACGGGCGGCCGGAAAACGGCGGTCCGGGAAACGGCGGCTCAGAGATCGGCTCCCACCGCGCTCAGGAAGGTGCGGAACTTCGCGGCCGTCTCGGCGGTCTCGGCCTCGGGTTCCGACGCGGCGACGACGCCCGCGCCCGCGTAGAGGCGCAGCGTGCGCTCGTCGGCCTCGGCGCAGCGGATGGTGACGACCCATTCCCCGTCGCCGTTCGCGTCGCCCCACCCCACCATGCCCGTGAAGTAACCCCGGTCGAACGGCTCGGTCTCGGTCAGCACCTGCCGGGCCGTCGCCGTCGGTGTCCCGCACACCGCCGGGGTCGGGTGCAGGGCGCAGGCCAGGGCGAGCGCGGAGGTGTCCGGGTCGGCGAGCGTGCCCGTGACCGTGGTGGACAGGTGCCACATGGCGGCGGTGCGGATCAGTGTCGGCCGGGGCGGCACCGTCATCCCCGAGCAGTACGGGGCGAGTGCCTGGTGCACGGCGTCCACGACGACCGCGTGCTCGTGGAGGTCCTTCGCGGACTCCAGGAGCGCGGCGGCCCGGCGGACGTCCTCGGCCAGATCGTCGCTGCGTGGGGCGGACCCGGCGAGGGGGTTGGCGACCAGTTGGCGGCCCCGGCGCGACACGAGGAGTTCGGGGCTGGCGCCGATCAGGGTGCGGTCTGGGCCGGTGGGGAGCGCGAAGGTGTAGCCGGCGGGGTCGCGCCGGGCCAGGCGCTGGAGCATCGCGGGCACGTCCAGCGGTGCGGGCGAGGTGAGTTCGAGGGTGCGCGCCAGGACGACCTTGCTGAACTCGCCGCGCCACATCCGCTCCACGGCCGACGCCACGCCCTTCGCGTAGACCTCGGGCTCCGGGACCGGCCGGATCTCCCAGCCGGGGGAGTCCGTCCCCGGTGAGGGCAGGGCGATGAGGGGGTCGGAGGTGAGCGGCGGTGCGATGCGCGGCGCGGCGGGCACGCTCAGGGCGGCCGGTTCCGTGTGGTCGAACGGGATCGCGCCCATCACCACCGGCGAATCCTGTCCGGCGTCGGCGGCCGCTGCCAGGGTGTCCGCGACACGCCGCTCCACCGGCTGTGCGCCGTGCGGCACTTGGAGTGCGGTGCCCCGGGCGAGCAGGGTGCGCCCGGGGGTGGCGAGGAAGCGGTCGCCGGGCGCGTAGGCGTCCAGGAGAGAGGTGGCCGCCCCGGTGGCCGGGTGGGCCGTGGGTATGGGCGCGGCGACTCGGGATGCCGTCGACACGGGGACTCCGTTCTCGATGGCCCCGTGGGCGGGGCCAGGGATGAGGGTGCGCTGGGGAGCCGCGCCGGTTCGGCGCGGCGGCACGCCTGCGGCGGGCCTTCATCCGGAGCGACACCTACGGTAGGTTAGGTGAGGGTAACCTAAGTTTGAGCGTTCGCGCAGGAGGGCGGCGGGGTTCGGGTCGTGAGGCTGGTGCCTGAACTGCGCTTTCGGGGGGCCCGGTTGACGGACGGACTGCCTGTGTCGCGCGTGTCGATGTTAGGTTAGCCTTGCCTCGGCTGGAGGGGGGATGTGGCCGATTCCGTCATCTGCGCCGCAGGCCGTCGTGCCCGTCGGCGGGCCGCGCGCGCCCTCGCGCGCCCGGTGAACGGCCCTGCCCCGGTCGGGTGTTCACGCGTGCGTCGCCGCCCCCGGCCCCGTAGGCACCGTCACTCTCGCTCCGACCCGTCGTCGGCGCCGACCCACTGAGGAGTACTCCGATGAGCCAGACCTTGTCGCCCGACCGTGTCAGGGCCGACATCGCCGAACTGCTGGGCTGCGAGCCCGGTGAGATCGCGGCCGACGAGAACCTGGTCGACCTCGGTCTCGATTCGATGAGGATCATGGCCCTGGTGGAGCGCTGGCGCGCGGCGGGGGCGACCACCCTGGAGTTCCCCGACCTCTTCGAGCTGCCCGAACTCGGCCACTGGCAGAAGCTGTTGGCGGGTGAGGCCGCATGAGCCGCACCGACCACCGCGCACGCCACCTGGACCGGATCGCCGAGGTGCGCGCCGGACTGCACGCCGAGAAGGTCGGCTACCCGATCGGCATCCGGGAGGCCGAAGTCGTCCGCACCACCGCCGTCGGCGCGGGCCTGGTCAGGGTGACGCTGGGCGGGCCCGGCACCGAGGGGTTCGAGGCCCACGCACCCGACGAGCACGTGAAACTCATCTTCCGGGAACCGGACGGCACCCTGCGCCTGCCCGAGCGGAACGGGGTGATGCTGCGCTGGCCGAGGCCGCTGCCCACCTCGCGCGAGTACACCGTGCGCCGCTACGACTCCCTCACCGGCGAGCTCGACATCGACATCGCCGTCCACGAGGGCGGGCTCGCCTCCTGCTGGGCCGACAAGGCGCAGCCCGGCGACATCATTCACATCGCCGGACCGCCCGGCGGGCTGATCGTCCCGCACAGCTACGACCGCTATCTGCTCGTCGGCGACCTCACCGCCCTGCCCGCCGTCGCGCGATGGCTGGAGGAGCTGCCGAGGACCGCCAAGGGCTGGGCGTTCGTCGAAGTCGCCGACGCCGCCGAGGAGATCGAGCTCTCCGCGCCGGAGGGCGTCGAGGTGCGCTGGCTGCACCGCGACGGCGCGCCCGCCGGCTCCGGTGGCGCTCTGACCCGGGCCGCGATGTCCGTCACCGTTCCCGAGGGGGAGCGGGCGTATGTCTGGGCGGCCGGCGAGGCCGGGCAGATCAAGCCGCTGCGCCGCTGGGTCCGCGACGAACTGCGCCTGGACAAGGCCGACTACGACATCACCGGCTACTGGAAGCGCGGCGTCGCGGACTTCGACGAGGACCACGAGCACGACCACTGATCCATCGCGGGAACGGGGGGTGCGCAACCCGCGAGTTGTCCCCCCGAAAGGCCATCAAGTAAGGTGAGCCTTACCTAAGTAGCAAGGAGCTTCGGAATGTCCATACGCAGATCGTCCGGCCTGGTCGGCGCCGTCGCGCTGGCCCTCGTCCTGGCCGGATGCGGGTCATCCTCGGACGGGGACTCGGACTCCGCCTCGGGCAGGACCCGGGTGTTCACCGCGGACAACGGGAAGATCACGATCCCGGCGAACCCGAAGCGTGTGGTGGCCACCGGCTATGCCGTGCCCGCGCTCATCGAGGCCGACGCACCGCTGGTCGGCATCTCGTCGTGGAAGCGCGGCGAGCCGATGATGGACAAGGAAGACCTCGCCACCTACAAGAAGCTCACCAAGGTGGCGGGCGAGCAGGCGGCCGAGACCAACTACGAGGCCATCGCCGAGGCCGAGCCCGACCTGATCGTCATCGGCGTGCCGGCACCCGTGCTCGGCGACATCGACATGAAGCGGCTGAAGTCGATCGCCCCCGTCGTCGCGATCGGCCCGAGCCTCCCGTCCGCCTGGCGCGACCTCTCCCGCAAGCAGGCCGACGCGGCCGGCGCGCTGGAGCGGTTCGACGCCCAGAAGAAGACGTACGACACCAAGGCAGCCGAACTGGCCGCCAGGTACAAGGACGTCCTGCCGAAGCTGAAGCTCGGCCACGTCGGCGCGTACGGCGACGCCGCCAAGGGCACCTTCCAGCGCGAGTTCAACGGCTCGTGGGGCACCAACATCGCCGAGGACCTGGGCGCCACCTACTACGGCAAGGTCAAGAAGGCGGGACCCGGGTCCGCGGCCGTCAGCGAGTACCCCTCCATCGAGGAACTGCCCGACGCCTTCCGCGAGGCCGACGTCCTGACGTACTCGGTCAACGCCGACGGCAGCGTCCCGCCGTCCGTCAAGTACGTCCTGGACTCCAAGCTCTGGAAGAACCTCCCCGCCGTCAAGGCCGGCAAGGCCTTCCCCTACCGCTACACCGAGGCCGCCACCTACGGTGAGGCCCTGCTGACCCTGGACGCGATCGACCAGTCGCTCGCTCCGCTGCTGAAGCGATGACCGTCGCGGGCCGCGCGTCCGAGGCGGCCGGAGAGCGCCGGCGGGCCGTCCCGCGGACCGCCCTGCTCATCGGCGGACTGATCCTGCTGGCCGCTCTCGCCGTCCTCAGCATGGGCGTCGGGGCCCGCCACGTCGCCCCCGGCGAAGTCGTGCGCGCACTCTTCGACTACCAGGGCACCGACGACCACGTCGTCGTACGGGACGTGCGGGCGCCGCGTGCGCTGCTCGCCGTCGCCGTCGGCGCCGCGCTCGCCGTGGCCGGGGCGCTCATCCAGACGCTCGCCCGCAACCCGCTGGCCGAACCCGGCATCCTCGGGGTCACCGCGGGCGCCGGGTTCGCCGTCACCCTCGGGTCGGCGGCCGGCCTGGCCGGCGGCCAGGCCGGCGAACTCGGCTTCGCCGTCCTCGGGTCCGTGGCCGCAGCGCTCCTGGTCGCCGCGGTCGGCCGCACCTCACCGCTGCGCCTGGTGCTCACCGGTGTGGCGGTGACCGCGGTGCTCAACGGCGTCGCCCTCGGGCTGCGCCTCATGCTCCCCGACACCTTCGACCTCTACCGGTTCTGGTCGGTGGGGACGCTCGCCGGACGCGAACAGGCACCCCTGTCCTGGCCGTTGACCGCCATCGCGGTGTGCCTGGCCGGTGCGCTGCTGCTGAGCAGGGCGCTCAACGCCCTGACCCTCGGCGAGAACGTGGCACACACGCTGGGGGCCTCCGTGGGCCGGGTCCGCGTCACCACGCTCGTCCTCATCACCGTGCTCAGCGGCGCGGCGACGGCGGTGGCCGGGCCCATCCTGTTCGTCGGGCTGATCGTGCCGCACCTGGTGCGCAAACCGGCCTCCGGATCGGTGCCCTGGCTCATCGCCTACACCATGGTCCTCGGCCCCGTCCTGCTCCTCGCCGCCGACATGGCCGCGCGGGTCCTGCTGCCCACCGGCGAGGTGCCCGTGGCCATCGTGACCGCCTTCCTCGGCGGCCCCATGCTGATCTGGGCGGTCCGCCGCTACGGGGCGGGGTCCCTGTGAACGTGCTGAAATTCCGCTTCGAACGGCGTACGGCGGTACTCGTCGCCGTACTGGCCGCCCTGATGCTGGGGCTCGGCCTGCTCGGGCTGTGCTACGGGGCGTCATGGGCGCCGCCCGGCAAGGTGATCGCCGTCCTCACCGGCTCCGAGCACTCCGTGGTCATCAGGGACTGGCGGCTGCCGCGGGTGCTGGCCGGCCTGGTCTTCGGCGCCGCGCTCGGCGTCTCCGGCGCCCTCTTCCAGAACCTCACCCGCAACCCCATGGGCAGCCCCGACGTCATCGGTCTCGACGCCGGTGCCTACACCGGCGCCCTCGTCGCCCTCACCGTCCTGTCGGGCACCTCCGCGCAGCTCGCCGTCGGCTCCGTGACCGGCGGACTCGTCGTCGCGGCCGCCATCTACCTGCTGTCGCTCGACACCGGCTTCTCCGGCCTCCGGCTCGTCGTCATCGGCATCGCCGTCAACGCGATGGCCACCGCGGTCAACTCGTGGATCGTGCTCCGCGCCGACCTGGAGGTGGCCATCGCCGCCGTCGGCTGGAGCGCCGGCTCCCTCAACGGCGTCGGCTGGGACGACCTGGGCATCCCGTTCGCCGTGATCGCGCTGCTGCTGCTCGTGATGACCACCCGGGCCCACGCCATGCACCAGGCGGCGCTCGGCGACCCGGTCGCCGTCACGACCGGCGTCGGACTCGACCGGCTGCGGCTGCTGATGGTCCTGGTCGGCGTCGGCTGCACCGCCACGGTGACCGCCGTCGCCGGGCCCATCGCGTTCATCGCGCTGGCCGCGCCGCAGATCGGCCGGCGGCTCGCGGGCGCCGCCGGCATCCCGCTGCTCCCGGCCGCGCTCACCGGTGCGGTCCTGCTCCAGGGCGCGGACCTGCTGGCGCAGATGTTGCTGGCCCCGGTGGCGCTGCCGGTGGGCGTCGTGAGCACCGCGATCGGCGGTTGCTATCTGATCTGGCTGCTGACCAAGGAGGTGAGGCGCGCGTGACCGCACGCCTGACAGCGCGGGAGATCACCCTGCGCTACGGAGAGCGCGTCGTGTCCACACGGCTCACCCTCGACATACCCGACGGCGCGTTCACCGCCATCGTCGGCCCCAACGCCTGTGGGAAGTCCACGTTGTTGAGCGCGCTCGTACGGCTGCTCAGACCGCACGCCGGACAGGTGGAGTTCGACGGCCGCGAGGTCGGCGCGTTCGGCACCAAGGCGCTGGCCAAGCAGCTCGGCTTCCTGCCGCAGGACCCCACGGCGCCCGAGGACATCAAGGTCCGGCAGCTGGTGGCCCGGGGCCGCTTCCCGCACCAGTCGCTGCTGGGCCTGTGGTCGGACGGCGACCAGGAGGCCGTCGACGGCGCGATGGCCGCCGCCGGTGTCGCGGACCTGGCGGACCGGCCCGTACAGGAGCTGTCCGGCGGGCAGCGGCAACGCGTCTGGATGGCGATGGTGCTCGCCCAGCAGACGCCCTACATGCTGCTGGACGAACCCACCTCGTTCCTCGACATCACCCACCAGTACCAACTGCTCGGCCTGCTCGCCAGGCTGCGCGACGAGGGCCGCACCGTCGTCGCGGTCCTGCACGACATCAACCAGGCATGCCGGTTCGCCGACCACCTGGTGGCCATGAAGGCCGGGGAGGTGGTCGCCGAGGGCGACCCCGGGGACATCGTGGACGCCACGCTGGTCAAGGACGTGTTCGACCTGCCCAGCGTCGTCGTCCCGGACCCCGTGACCGGCACTCCGATGGTCGTACCCACACTGCGAGGAGAGTAAGTTGACCACCGCGAGCGTGCCCCCGGACGGCCTCCTTCCGCTCACCGGCGCCCAACTCGGCATCTGGAACGCCCAGCGCATCGAACCCGACTCGCCGTACTACGTGGTCGGCGACGTGATCGAGATATCCGGTGAGGGACCCGTCGACACGGACGCGCTCGCGCAGGCGGTCCGGGCCACCACCGAGGAGGCCGAGAGCCTGCGGCTCAGGGTGTACGAGACGCCCGACGGCCCGCGCCAGGCGGTCGGCGCCGGCCCCGTCGCCCTGCCGCCGCTCGTCGACGTCGGCGCCGAGGCCGACCCCCCCGCCGCGGCCCAGGCGCTGGTCGACGCCGAGCGCGCCCGGCTCGCCGAGGCGTGCCGGGGCATGACGGACCGCCCGCTGTACTCCCGTACCGTCATCAGGCTCTCCGACCGCGAGGTCTGGTACACCCAGCTCGGCCACCACCTCGTCTTCGACGGCTACACGGCCGCCCAGCTCGCCCGCCGCACCGCCGCCCACTACACCGCCCTCGTCCGGGGCACCGAACCGCCCCGCCCGGCGTTCGGCGCGTTCGCGGCGCTCGTCACCGAGGACACCGCGTACCGCGAGAGCGACCGGGCCGCCGAGGACCGCGCGTACTGGGTCGAGCGGTTCACACCGCTGCCCGACGTCGACGCCCACGACGGGCCCGGCACGGCCGGTGCACCCGCCCGCACGCTCACCGCGCGGGCCGTCCTCGACCCCGGGGAGACCGCCGCCCTGCGGGCCTTCGCTGACGCCGAGGGCGTCTCCTGGGGCGAGGCCCTGATCGCCTGCTACGCCGCCTTCCTGCACCGCGTGCTCGGCCGCACCGACGTCGTCTTCGCCCTGCCCCTGATGTGCCGGACCGGCTCCACCGCGCTGCGCACCCCCGCCATGGCGGTCAACGTGCTGCCGATGCGGGTCACCGTCCGCGGCGGCGACCGGCTCGGCACGCTGAGCCGCCGCGTCGCCACCGCCATGCGCGAGATGCGCGACCACCAGCGCTACCGGGGCGAGGACCTGCCCCGCGACCTCGGCGTGCCCGGCGCCGGAGCCCTGCTGCACGGACGCGGCATCAACCTCAAGGCGTTCGACCTGACACTCGACTTCGCCGGGGCGGCCGGTGTCATGCGCAACGTGGCGGGCGGACCGCCCGAGGACATGGGCCTCAGCGTCCTGCCCACCCGTGACGGCGGCCTCCTGCTCGGCTTCGAGGTGGACGCCCGTGCCAAGGACCAGGCCGCCGTCGACCGCCTGATGACCGGGCTGCGCGCCCTGCTCACCGGGCTCATCGAGGGCCTGCCCGTCGCCCGCGTCGCGCTCACCGGCGACCCCGCCGCCCAGCTCGCCGAGTGGAGCCCGCCCGCCCTGCCCGGCACCCCCCTCGACGTGCCCGCCGCCTTCGACGCCATGGCCGCCGCCGGACCGGGGAACACCGCGCTGGTCTGCGGCGGCGACCGGCTGACCGCCGCCGGACTCGCCGACCGGGTGCACCGCGTGGCCCGCGCCCTGCGTGCCCGGGGCATCGGCGCCGAGGACGTCGTCGCGCTCGCCCTGCCGCGCTCGGCCGACGCCGTCGTCGCCCTGCTCGCCGTGCTGGACGCGGGGGCCGCCTTCCTGCCGCTGGACGCCGCGCACCCGCCCGAGCGGCTGCGCGAACTCATCGCGGACACCCGGCCCGCCCTCGTCCTCACCGACGGCACGGTCGACGGGCTGCCCTGGAAGGCCCTGCTGGACGAGGCCGCGGACCTGTCCGGCGCCCCGCTGACCACCGCCGAACTCTCCCACCCGCGCGACCCCGGGCACCTCGCCTACGTCATCCACACCTCCGGATCGACCGGCCGCCCCAAGGGCGTGCTCGGCCGCGCGGGAGGGCTCGCCGCGCTGCTGCACCACCAGCGCTCCACGGTCGTCACGGAGGCCGAGCGGGCCACCGGCCGCCGACTGCGCGCCGCGCACACCTACTCCTTCGCCTTCGACTCCGCCTTCGAACACCTCGTCTGGCTGCTCTGCGGGCACGAACTCCACGTGTACGACGCCGAGACGGCCCGCGACGCGGACGCCCTGCTCGCCGCGTACGCCCGCGACGGCATCGACGTCATCGACACCACCCCCTCGATGGCCGCCCCCCTCATCGACGCCGGCCTGCTCGACCTGCCTCCGGCGCTGCTGCTCCTGGGCGGCGAGGCCACCCCGCCCGCCCTGTGGCGCCGCGTCGCCGCGTCCGGGATCGCCGCGCGCAACATGTACGGGCCGACCGAGGCCACCGTGGACGCCACCACCGCCCGCATCGACGGCGGCGAACCGGCCATCGGACACCCGCTCGCCGGCACCCGGGTCTACGTGCTGGACAACGCCCTCCAGCCCGTCCCGCCCGGCACGGCCGGCGAACTCTACCTGGCCGGACCGCACCTGGCCCGCGGCTACCTCGGCCGGCCCGGGGCCACCGCCGAACGCTTCGTCGCCGACCCCTTCGGCGGCCCCGGCGAGCGGATGTACCGCACCGGCGACCGGGCCCGCTGGGTGCCCGGCCGGGGCCTGGAGTACGGCGGCCGGGGCGACGGACAGGTCAAGATCCGCGGCCACCGGGTGGAGACCGGCGAGGTCGAGGAGGCCCTTGCCGCCCTGCCCGGGGTCACCGCCGCGGCCGCGCGGGTCCTCTCCTCCCGGCTCGTCGGCTACATCGTGTCCGCCTCCGTCACCGGCGACGAGGCACGCGCCCGGCTCGCCGAGCGGCTGCCCGACCACATGGTCCCCGCCGCTGTCGTGGTCCTCGGCTCCCTGCCCGTCACACCGAACGGCAAGCTCGACCGCGCCGCGCTGCCCGCGCCCGCCCTGCCCGGCGGCGGCCGGGAACCGGGCACCGAACGCGAACGGCTGCTGTGCACCGTCCTCGCCGACGCGCTCGACGTCGAACGGGTCGGCGTGGACGACGACTTCTTCGCCCTCGGCGGCGACAGCATCACCGCGATCACCGTCAGCAGCAGGCTGCGCGCCCTCGGCCTCGGGCTGCGCCCCAAGGACCTGCTGGCCCGCCGCACCTTCGCCGCGCTCGCCGCCTCCGCCGAAGCGCTCGACGGCACGGCAGGACCGGCGGACGAGCCGGTCGGCCCGGTGCCCGCACCGCCCATCGTGCGCGCCCTGCTCGACCCGCACCCGGACGTCGACACGGTCGCCGGATACGCCCAGTGGACCGCCCTGTACGTGGACGCGCTCACCCCGGACCGGCTGACCCGGGGTGTGCAGGCCCTCATCGACCACCACGACGCGCTGCGGCTGCGCGTGGCCGGCGAGCCGGAGATCCTGCCCCGGGGCACGGTCCGGGCCGCCGTCGAGGAGGCCACCGGCGAAGAGGTGGCCGCCCTCGCCCGGCGGCTCGCCGGACAGCTCGACCCGCGCACCGGCGACCTGGTGCGCGCCGCCCTGCTCCGCACGGAGGAGGGCACGGCGGACCGGCTGGTCCTCGTCGTGCACCACCTCGCCATGGACGGCGTGTCCTGGCGCGTCCTCCTGCCCGACCTGCACACCGCCTGCTCCGGCGGCGCCCTCGACCCCGTCGGCACCTCCTGGCGCCGCCACGCGCAGGTCCTCGCCGAACAGGGCAGGACCGGCGCCCGGCGCGGTGAACTCGCCCACTGGCGTACCGCACTGGGCTCCGCCTCCCGGCTCGGGGCACGCCCCCTGGACCCCGCACGCGACACCGTGGCCACGGCGCACCGCACGGTCACGACCGCCTCGCCCGAGGCCACCGAGGCCCTGCTCAGCACGCTGCCCGCCGCCTACCGGGCCGGTGTGGACGAGATCCTGCTCGCCGCCCTCGTCCTCGCCCTGCGCGGCTGGGGCCTGCGCGACGACGCCGTCACCGTGACCATGGAGGGTCACGGGCGCGAACACCTCGACCTGGCCCGGACGGTGGGCTGGTTCACCAGCGAGTACCCGGTCCGGGTGCCCGCCCACGACGACGTCCGCGCCACGCTGCGCGCCGCCAAGGAGGCCCGCCGCGCCGTCCCCGGCAACGGCATCGGCTACGGGGTGCTGCGCCACCTCGACCCGGAGGCGGCTCCGGAGCTGGGCGCCGTACCGCCGCCGGACGTGCTGCTCAACTACCTGGGCAGGTTCGCCCCGTTGACCGCCGACGGCTGGCGGCTCCCCGAGCACGACGCGTTCTCCGTGACCGAGCCCGACGCCAAGGCCCTCGAACAGGTGCTGGCCCTCAACTGCTTCGTCCATGAGGGAGACACCCCCCGGCTCGCCGTCGAGTGGACCGCCGCGAGCGAGGTCGTGGGACCCGACGCCGTGGCGGCCCTCCAGGACTGCTGGGCCGCCGCGCTCGACTCGCTGGCCGCGCACGCCCTGCACACCACCGGCGGGCTCACCCCCTCCGACCTGCCGCTGGTGGCCCTCGACCAGGACGCGATCGACGCGCTGGAGCGCACGGGACGGGTCAGCGACGTGCTGCCCGCCACCCCGCTCCAGCTCGGTCTGTCCTTCCACACCATGGTCCGCGACGACACGGACACCGACGTCTACGTCGTCCAGGCCGTCACCACCCTCTCCGGGGAGCTGGATCCGGACCGGATGGCCCGCGCCGCCCACGAGCTGCTGCGCCGCCACCCCGCGCTCCGCGTCCACCTGGGCACCGTCGGGGACGAGGTGGTGCAGGTGATCCCGGCCGACGTCGCCCTGGAGTGGCGGCGGGACGACGACTGCGCCGAAGCGGCCCGCGCCGACCTGGCGCGCCCCTTCGACCCGGCGCGGCCGCCGCTCATCCGCTTCCTGCTCTCCCGGGTGGGGCCCGCCGAGCACAAGCTGGTGATCACCAACCACCACGCCCTGCTCGACGGCTGGTCGATGCCCCTCGTCGGCCGCACCCTCCTCGCGATCTACGCCGAACTCGGCGGCGGACCCGCCGCACCCGCCTCCCCGCCCCTGTCGGAGTACTTCCACTGGCTGGCGGACCGGGACGAGGAGGCGTCCGCAGCCGCCTGGCGCGAAGCCCTCGCGGGCGTGGACGACGCGACCCGGCTGGCCCCCGCGAGCACCGGGAACGCCGTGGAACGGCCGGGCCGGGAGACCGTCGAGCTGGGCCGCGAGTTCAGCGACCGGCTGCGCGCCTTCGCCCGGGAGCGCGGCATCACCCTGACCACGGTCCTCCAGACCGCGTGGGGCCTGCTCCTCGGCAGGCTCACCGGCCGCCGCGACGTCGTGTTCGGCTGCCCGGTCTCCGGCCGGCCCGCCGAGGTCGACGGCGTCGAATCGATGATCGGCCAGCTCGGCACCACCGTCCCCGTCCGCGTCCGGTACGCCCCGGACCGCACGGCGGCGGACGTCATGGCGCAGGTGCACGCGGAGAGCGTGGCCCTCGCCGAGCACCACCACGTCGGACTGCCCGGCATCCAGCGGGCCGCGGGCATCGGCGAACTCTTCGACACCATGCTCGTCATGGAGAACTTCCCGCTCTCCAGCCGCACCCGCACCCCGCTCGCCCCCGGGCTCGACCTCACCGGCGTCGACATCACGGACGCCACGCACTACGCCCTCACCGTCATCGTGATCCCGGGCGACGAGATCACCATCGGCCTCGGCTACCAGCCCGGCGCGTTCGACCGGGAGACCGTGCGCGACTACGGCCGCTGGCTGCGCAACCTGCTCCACGAGATCACCGGGGACCCGGACCGGGCCGCCGTCGCGCTGCCCGCCCTCGACGCGGGCGAGCGCGCCCGCATGCTGCGTACGGGCACCGGGACCGTCGCCGCGAAGGAACGCGGCCACTGGCTGGACCAGTTCGCGGGCTGGGTCCGGCGCAAGCCCGGCGGCGAGGCGCTGGTCTGCCGCGACCGCAGCCTCTCGTACGCGGAACTCGACCGGCGGGCCAACCGCCTCGCGCACGCGCTCATCGCGCACGGCGTCCGGCCGCAGGACCCCGTCGCGGTCCTCGTCGGCCGGGACATCGAGATGACCGTCGCCCTGTTCGGCATCGCCAAGGCGGGCGCGGTGTACGTGCCGATGGACGCGGCCTACCCGCGCGAACGGCTCGCGTACATGTTCGACGACATCTCACCGGCGGCCGTCGTGACGACCGGCGCCGAACTGCCCGTCGACCGCGCGATCCCCGTCCTGCGCCTGGACGACCCGGCCACCCTCGCCTCCGTACCGGACACCGACCCGGCGGACGCCCGCGCCCGGCTCACCGACGACGCGCTCGCGTACGTCATCTACACCTCGGGCACCACCGGCCGCCCCAAGGGCGTCGGCGTCACCCACCGGGGCGTGCCCGATCTGGTCGCCCTCCAGGAGGAGGTCGTCGGCGTCACCGAGCACGACCGCTATCTGCACTTCGCGTCGACCGGCTTCGACGTGGCGTTCTGGCAGACCATGGTGCCGCTGCTGTCCGGCGGTACGTCCGTCATCGCACCCGAGGAGGTGCGCGTGCCCGGCGACGAACTCCTCGACTACATCGCGGAGCACCGGGTCACCGGCGTGAACCTGCTGCCGTCGTTCCTCGCGGCGATGCCCGACGACCGCACCGTCGACCCCGACGTCCTCTTCGTCGTCGGCGCCGAACGGCTCGACCCGGAGCTCGCCCACCGCTGGGGCCGGGGCCGCCGGGCGCTGTTCAACGCCTACGGGCCGACCGAGGTCACCATCAACTCGACCACCTGGCGCTACGACCCGGACGACGCAGGACCGCTGCCCATCGGCCGCCCGGACCCGAACGTCCGCGCCTACGTGCTCGAGGGCGGACTCCAGCCCGTCGGCGTCGGCGTCACCGGAGAGCTGTACCTAGGCGGCCCGAGCGTGGCGCGCGGCTACCTCGGCCGCCCCGGCCTGACCTCCGGCGCGTTCGTCGCCGACCCGTACGGCCCGCCCGGCACCCGCATGTACCGCACGGGCGACCTGGTGCGATGGCGCCACGACGGGCAGCTTGTCTTCCTCGGCCGCGCCGACCACCAGATCAAGGTGCGCGGATTCCGCGTCGAGCTGGGGGAGATCGAGACCGCGCTCACCGCGCACCCCGACGTCCGCGCCTGCGCCGTCGTGATGCGCGAGGGCCGGCTCGTCGGCTACGTCATCCCGGCCGACGACGCCGACCTGGACACCGCCGGGGTGCGCGCGCACCTCGCCGAGCGGCTGCCCGACCACATGGTCCCGACCGCGCTCGTGCCGCTCGGCCGGCTGCCGCTGAGCCCCAGCGGAAAGCTCGACGCCTCGGCGCTGCCCGCCCCCGCCACGCTCTCCGCCGCCCGGCGCGAACCGGCCACCGAGGCGGAAGCGCTGCTGCTCGACGTCTTCCGGGACATCCTCGGCCGCGACGACATCGGCCCCGACGACAACTTCTTCGACGTCGGCGGCGACAGCATCGTCTCCCTCCAACTGGTCTCCCGGGTGCGCCGCCAGGGCCTCGGGCTGAGCCCGAAGGACGTGTTCGACGGCGAGACCGTCGCCGGGATCGCCGCCCGGGCCCGCGCCCTGGACGGCGAGGCCGCCCCGGCCGTCGGGGACGCCCCGCTGACCCCGGTCATGCGGGACCTGCTGCACCGCGCGGGCAGGGCCGCCGACGGCTTCTGCCAGTGGGTGGAGGTCTGCGTTCCGCCCGGCGGCGACGAGAAGGGCTGGCAGACGGTGCTCGACGCCCTGCTCGCCCGCCACGACGTGCTGCGCGCCCGCCTCGGCGACGCCGCCCTGCACATCCCCCCGGCCGGTGAGCTCACCGGCGCCGACGTCCTGACCCGCGTCCCGGCCGACGGCGACCCGCGCGCCGCCGCCGACGCCGCGACCGCCGCCGCACGCCGCGCCATGGACCCGCGCACCGGACCGATGCTGCGCGCGGTCTGGGTGGACGCCGGGCCCGAGCGTCCGGGCCGGCTCGTCCTGATCGCCCACCACCTGGTGGCCGACGGCGTCTCCTGGCGCATCCTCCTGGACGACCTCCGGCACGCCCACGAGGGGGGCGAGCTGACCCGGCACGGGCAGTCCTTCCTCGGCTGGGCCCTCACCCTGCGCGAGGCCGACCGGCGCGCCGAACTCCCGCACTGGCGGCGGATGACGGCGACCGAGCCCCTCGCCCGGCCGCTCGACCCCGCCCGGGACACCGTGGCGACCGCCGCGCACCACGAGATCCGGCTCGACGCGGACACCACCCGCGCCCTGGTCACCACCCTGCCCGCTGCCCACCGCGCCACCCCGGACGCCGTCCTCCTGACGGCGCTCGCCCAGGCGGTACGGGACTGGCGCGGCACACCGGAACTGCTGGTCGCCCTGGAGAGCCACGGCCGCCCCCGGGAGGTCGACCTCTCCCAGACCGTCGGCTGGTTCACGGCGGTCCACCCCGTCCGGCTCGACGCCTCCGACGACGTGCGCGCGGTCCGGGACCGGCTGCGCGCCCAGGGCGACGGCCTCGGCCACTCCATCCTCACCACGGCGGGCCTGCTCGACCCGGTCCGCCCGGAGGTCGCCTGGAACTACCTCGGCCAGTATCCCGGCGCCCCGGAGACCGAGACGCCCTGGCAGCCCGCCCCTGACGCCGACCCGCTCGGCTCCGACGGCTCCGGCCCGATGCCCCTCCCGTACAGCCTCATGGTCAACGCCCTGGTGCGCGACGACGCGCTCGGGGTGCGGATCACCTGGCCGGGCACACTGTTCGACGGGGCGGAGATCGAGGAGCTGGCGGAGCACCTGAGGGCCGCGCTGCTGCGGGTCGCCGCCGCGCCGGAGACCGTCGCGCTCGGCGACCGGCCGACAGCCGCCGTACAGCCGCTGAGCCCGTTGCAGGAGGTGATGCTGCGGCACTCGCGTACCGAGCGCCCCGATCCGTACACCGTGCAGTCGGTGTTCTCGCTCGCGGGCCCGCTCGACACCGGGGCGCTGCGCGGCGCCGGTGACGACCTGCTGGCCCGGCACCCCAACCTGGGCGCGGTGTTCCCGGCCTCGCTCGCGGTCATCCCGGACGCGCCCCGGCCGGAGTTCCGTGTCACCGACGCACCCGCCGACGAGGTGCTGGCCGCCGACCTCGCCGAACCCTTCGACCTCGCGCGCGGCCCGCTCTACCGGATCACCGTGATCCGGCTCGGACCCGAGCGCGCCGACCTCGTCCTGACCAGCCATCACGCCCTGTCCGACGGCTGGTCCGCCCCGCGCATCCTGGGAGAGCTCTTCGCCCTGTACACCGCGCGGACCGAGAACCGCGCGCACGGACTGGCCGCCCCCGTCCCGTTCGCGGACTACCTCGACTGGTGCGCGGAGTACGAACCGGACCTCGACGCGTGGGCGGCCGAGCTGGACGGGCTCCCCGAGGGCGACTACCTGGGCGGCGACGGGAGCGGCCCGGCCTGGCAGGAGCCCGAGGTCATCGACTTCGACGCGGCGCTCGTGGCCGGGCTCACCCGGCTCGCCGCACGGCACGGGCTCACCCCGAACACCCTGGTGCAGGGCGCCTGGTCGGTGCTGCTGGCCCGGCGCTCCGGGCGGCGTGACGTGTGCTTCGGCGCCATGGTGTCGAGCCGGCCCCCGGCCCTGGAGGGCGTCGAGGAGATCATCGGCCTGCTCGCCAACACCGTGCCGGTACGGGCCAGGCTCACCGGCACCCTGGCCGCCGCGCTCGCCGGTCTCCAGGCCCGCCAGCGCGACCTGGTCGAGCACCACCACGTGGCCCTGTCCGACCTGGAACGGCTCACCGGGCGGCGCAGACTCTTCGACAGCATGGTGGTCTTCGAGAACTACCCGGTCGATCCGGACCGCCTGCGCGAACCGGCGCCCGGACTCACCGTGCTCTCCACGCGCTTCCGGGAGTCCACCCACCACCCCGCCACGCTGACCGTCATGCCGGACGGCGACGGCTGGACCGGGGTGCTCGCCCACCGGGCCGGCACGGACACCGGCGGGCTCGCGGACCAACTGGTGGACCTGCTGCGGAACATGGAGCGGAACCTGGACGCGGATGTGCGCGGCCTCCTGGAGGACCGGTGACCACCGCGCCCGCCCCGCCCGCCGAGCGCGTGGACCGGGACCTGCTGCGGATCGCGTTCATCCTGGTCCTCGGCACGTTCATGGCCTCGCTCGACGCCACCATCGTCGGCGTCGGACTCGACCGGCTCACCGAGGAGTTCGGCGCGTCCGTCGCCGAGATCCAGTGGGTCTCCAGCGCTTATCTGCTCGCCGTCGTCGCCGCCGTCCCCGCGTCCGGCTGGCTGGCCGGCCGGTTCGGCGGCCGGCGGGTCTGGCTGGCGGCCATCGGAGTGTTCCTGGCCGGCTCGGTGCTGTGCGCCTTGGCCTGGTCGGCGCCCAGCCTCATCGTGTTCCGGGTGATCCAGGGGCTCGGCGGCGGGTTGCTCCCCGCGACCGGGCAGGCGCTGCTCGCCCGGATCGCGGGCCCCGGGCGCACCGGCAAGGTGATCAGCGTGGTCGCCGTCGTTCCGCTGCTCTCCCCGGTGTTCGGGCCGCTCGCCGGGGGCTCCGTGCTCGCGGTCGCTCCGTGGCCCTGGCTGTTCCTGGTCAACCTCCCGATCGGCGCCGCGGCGGTCCTGCTGGCCCGCCGTCACGTGCCCGTGGTGCCCCCGGCGTCCCAGCGGGCCGCGTTCGACCTGCGCGGGGCGCTGCTGCTCTCACCGGGCCTCGCGGTGCTGGTGTACGGGCTGACCGAGATCGCCCACGACCGCGCCGTCCCGGCCACGATCGGCGTGGGGGCGGGGGTGGTCATGCTGGCCGCGTTCACCGTGCACGGGCTGCGCACCCGGGCCACCCCGCTCGTGGACCCCCGGCTGTTCGCCCGGCCGCCCTTCGGGGCCGCCGCGCTCGCGCTGGTGGTGCTGGGGGCCTCGGTGTTCGGCACGACGTTCCTGCTGCCGCTGTACTTCCAGTCGGGCCGGGGCATGTCGGCCTGGGAGGCGGGACTTCTGCTCGCGCCCCAGGGGCTGGGCGCGGCCGCCGGTTCGGTGCTCGTCAACCGGACCATCAGCAAGGTGGCGCCGAGGACCCTGGTCGTGACCGGCATCGTGCTGATCGTCGCCGGGACCGCCCCGTTCACCCTCCTGGGGCACGGGGTCCCGGACGCGGTGGTCGCCTCGGCGCTGGTGGTGCGCGGCTTCGGGATGTCGATGGTCGGGGCGCCCGTGATGAACATCGTCTACGGCCGGATCGAGCCGGAGCAGTTGCCCCGGGCGGCCGGGGCGCTCAACCTCCTGAACACCGTGGGCGGTTCGGTCGGCACGGCGGCGGTGGCGGTGATCCTGGAGAACCGGCTCGCCGCGACCGGCGCGGACGTCCCCGCGGCCTTCGGCGACACCTTCTGGTGGGTGCTCGGCTTCTGCCTGTTCGCCGCGGTGGCGGCGACGCGGCTGCCCCGTACGAGGCCCCGGCAGGCGTGACAGGCGCCCATGGGTGTGCCCCCGGCCTCGGCGGATTCGCGGGGCCGGGGGCACACCCGGGTGAGGGTCAGGGGCGGCCGGTCAGGTAGCCGCCCATGGAGGTGAAGTACTCCGTCGCGGGCAGCTCGCGGCCGTCCTCGGTGCGGACCCGGGTGATGGCCAGGCCGTGGTTGCGGCCGGTGCGGGCATCGGCGCCCGCGACGATGACCACGCCTTCGCCCTCGCGGTAGAAGATCCGGCCGGGCGTTCCGCCGTACCGGCCCTCGGAGACGACACTGGCCAGGATCTCGATCCGCTTGCCCCGGTGGAAGGTGAAGGCGCTGGGGTACGGGGCGGACTGGGCGCGCACCAGGCGTTCCAGGTCCTCGGCCGGCCAGTTCCAGTCGATCCGGATGTCCTCCTCGGCGCGCTTGTGGAAGAAGGTGGCCTGCGAGCGGTCCTGCGGGGTGAACTCCGTCTGCCCGTCCGCGATCAGGGCCAGCGCCTTGGTCGTGACGGGGGCGATGAGGTCGACGGTCTTGTGGAAGAGATCGGTGGTGGTGTCCCTCGGGCCGACCGGGACGGACTCCTGCCGGACGATGTCGCCCGCGTCCAGCTCGTCGTTCATCATGTGCGCGGTGACACCTACCTCGCTCTCGCCGTTGATGAGCGCCCAGATGAGCGGCGAGAAGCCCGCGTACTTCGGCAGCAGCGAATCGTGGACGTTCAGGGTGCCCCGGCGGGGGAGCGCGAAGATGCGCGGCGGGATCCAGGTACGCCAGTTGTTGGCCACGATGACGTCGGGGTCGGCCGCCTTCAGGCGCTCGTACAGCTCGTCGTCGTCCGGGCGGTTGCGGATCAGGACCGGGACCCCGTGCTCCTCGGCGAGATCGGCGACGGAGTCGCTCCAGATCCTCTCGTACGCGTGCTCGCTCCTGGGGTGGGTGACGACCAGCACCACGTCGTGCTCGGAGTCCAGGAGGGCTTGCAGGGTGCGGTGCCCCCAGGTCTGGTAACCGAACATGACGACCCGCATGGGGGTTCCTCCTCGACGTAGAAGACTGAGCCAAGCAAGTAAAGCAAGGCTTACCTTATCTCGCAACGGACGTGCGAAGTGCTCCAGTTGGGGCGGACCCGTGTCGGGAGTGTCCGGATCGCGCCGGTCGACAAGCGTGGACGGATTAGCTTAGGCTCACCTAAGTTCATCGGGGCGCTGTTTCGGCGTGCCCGCCCCGCGCCCGTTCCCCGCATCCGACAGGCGGCTTCCCCGCACGATGGGAGTGACATGTCACAGGCTCGTCCTGGCGACGCAGCACCGGTCCACGACCTCATTGGCATCGGCTTCGGCCCGTCCAATGTGGCCATGGCGATCGCGATCAGCGAGCACAACGCGCGCTCCGGGACGCGGGAAGCGGTGACGGCCCAGTTCTTCGAGCAGCAACCGGCCTTCGGCTGGCACCGGGGCATGCTCATCGACGACGCCACCATGCAGGTCTCGTTCCTCAAGGACCTGGTGACGCTCCGCAACCCGGCCAGTGAGTTCAGCTTCCTCTGCTACCTCAAGAGCAAGGGACGCCTGATCGACTTCATCAACCACAAGAACCTCTTCCCGCTGCGGGTCGAGTTCCACGACTACTTCGAGTGGGCCGCCTCCCAGGTGGACGACCTCGTCTCCTACGACCACGAAGTCGTCGGTGTGACCCAGGTGGCCGAGGACGGCGTCGTGGAGTATCTGGACGTCACCGTCCGGTCGGGGGAGGGGCTGACGGTCCACCGCGCCCGCAACCTCGTCATCGGCACCGGGCTCCGCCCGCTCCTGCCGCAGGGCGTGGAGCGCGGCGACCGCGTCTGGCACACCTCTGAACTACTCACGCGGGTCGCCGAGTTGGACGGCACCTCACCCTCCCGCTTCGTCGTCGTGGGCGCAGGGCAGAGCGCCGCCGAGAACGTCGCGTATCTGCGCCGCCGCTTCCCCGGTGCCGAGATATGCGCGGTCTTCTCCCGCTACGGCTACAGCCCGGCCGACGACAGCGCCTTCGCCAACAAGATCTTCGACCCGGATGCGGTGGACGAGTTCTACGCGGCGCCGGAGAACGTCAAGCGCCGGCTGATGGACTACCACGGCAACACCAACTACTCCGTGGTCGACATCGATCTGATCGATGACCTGTACCGGCAGATGTACCAGGAGAAGGTGCTCGGCACCGAGCGGCTGCGCTTCCTCAACGTGTCCCGGCTCACCGCGGCCGAGGAGACCCCGGACCAGGTGCGCGCCACCGTGACCTCCCTCGTCACCGGCGAGGAGACCGTGCTCGACGCCGATGTCGTGGTGTTCGCCACCGGCTACAGCCCGGCCGACCCGCTCGGCCTCCTGGGCGAGGCCGCCGCGCACTGCCTGCGCGACGAGGAAGGCCGGGTCCGCGTGGAGCGCGACTACCGCATCGCCACCGACGCCGCGCTGAACTGCGGCATCTACCTCCAGGGCGGTACGGAGCACACCCACGGCATCACCTCGTCCCTGCTGTCCAACACCGCGATCCGGGTCGGTGAGATCCTGGACTCGCTGCTGGACCGGAGCGTCAAGTCCGCACCGGACGAGGCCCGTCCACTCGCCGAGGGGCCCGGCGGCACCCGCTAGGCGGCCGACGAAGACAGCAGGACCGGGCCCCCAGGAGGTGGGCCCACCCGAAACCGACGCACACCCGACGCGGCCGTTACCGGCGCGTGGGCCCGAGGAGGAACCGCCCGTATGAGCACCAACCCGTTCGACGACCCCGAAGGCCGTTTCCTGGTCCTGGTGAACGACGAGGGCCAGCACTCCCTGTGGCCGTCCTTCGCCGAGGTGCCCGGCGGGTGGACGGTCGCCTTCGAGGAGAACACGCGGGACGCGTGCCTGGAGTACGTCGAGGCCAACTGGACCGATATGAGGCCCCGTTCGCTCGCCGCGTCGATGGACGCCTGACGCCTGACACCCGTGGCCACGGCCGCACCCCGCGGCCGTGGCCACCCGCGGGCCCGCCTCGAAGCGGCTTCTCAGCCGACCTCGATGAGCAGGTCGCCGGCCTCCACCTGCTGGACCCGGCCGATCGCCAGGCGGCGCACCACACCGGCGGACTGGGCGGTGATCGACGCCTCCATCTTCATCGCCTCGATCGTCGCGACCGTCTGCCCGGCGGACACCGACGCGCCCTCCTCCACCTGGAGCGTCACCACCCCGGCGAACGGCGCCGCGACATGCCCCGCGTTCGTCCGGTCCGCCTTCTCCGCCGCCTTCACCTCGGTCGCCACCGACCTGTCCCGCACCGACACCGGCCGCAACTGCCCGTTGAGCGTCGCCAGCACGCTGCGGAAGCCGCGTTCGTCCGCCTCGGAGATGGCCTCCAGCTCGAACAGCAGCGTGACCCCGGGCTCCAGTTCGACCGGGTGCTCGGTCTCCGGCTCCAGCCCGTACAGGAAGTCCGGCGTCGGCAGCACCGAGGTGTCGCCGTACGCCTCCCGGTGCGCGGTGAACTCCTTCGTCGGGCCGGGGAACAGCAGCCGGTTCAGCGTCGCGCGCGGCGATGCGCGCAGCGCCTGCCGGTCCTCGTCCGACAGGTGCGGGGTCTTCGCCTTGTCCGGGCGGCCCTTGAGGGCCCGGGTGCGGAACGGCTCCGGCCAGCCGCCCGGCGGGTCGCCCAGCTCACCCCGCAGGAACCCGATCACCGAGTCCGGCACGTCGAACTTGCCCGGGTCCGACTCGAAGTCCGCGGCACTCACGCCCGCACCCACCAGATGCAGCGCCAGGTCCCCGACCACCTTCGAGGACGGCGTCACCTTCACCAGCCGGCCCAGCATCCGGTCGGCCGCCGCGTAGCAGTCCTCGATCAGCTCGAAGCGGTCCCCGAGGCCCAGCGCGATGGCCTGCTGCCGCAGGTTGGACAGCTGGCCGCCCGGGATCTCGTGGTGGTAGATCCGGCCCGTCGGCGAGGCCAGCCCCGACTCGAACGGGGCGTACACCTTGCGGGTCGCCTCCCAGTACGGTTCCAGATCGCCGACCGCCTGGAGCGAGAGGCCCGTCGCGCGCTCCGTGTGGTCCGTGGCCGCCACCAGCGCGGAGAGCGGCGGCTGGCTCGTCGTTCCGGCCATCGAGGCGACGGCCGCGTCCACCGCGTCCACCCCGGCGTCGATCGCGGCGATCAGCGTGCCCAGCTGCCCGCCCGCCGTGTCATGGGTGTGCAGGTGCACCGGCAGGTCGAACCGCTCGCGCAACGCCGTCACCAGGGTGCGCGCGGCCGGCGGACGCAGCAGCCCCGCCATGTCCTTGATGGCGAGCACATGGGCGCCCGCCTCCACGATCTGCTCGGCCAGCCGCAGGTAGTAGTCCAGCGTGTACAGGGTCTCGCCCGGGTCCGACAGGTCGGCGGTGTAGCACAGTGCCACCTCCGCCAGCGAGGTCCCCGTGGCGCGTACCGCGTCGATCGCCGGACGCATCTGCGACACGTCGTTGAGGGCGTCGAAGATGCGGAAGATGTCCATCCCGGCCGAGGCCGCCTCCGAGACGAACGCCTCGGTGACCTCCGTCGGATACGGGGTGTAGCCCACCGTGTTACGGCCCCGCAGCAGCATCTGCGTACAGATGTTGGGCACCGCCTCACGGAGCTTGACCAGCCGCTCCCACGGGTCCTCCGCCAGGAACCGCAGCGCCACGTCGTAGGTGGCGCCGCCCCAGCACTCCAGGCTCAGCAACTGCGGCACGGTGTGCGCCACGTGCGGCGCGACCGCCAGCAGGTCCCGGGTGCGCACCCGGGTGGCCAGCAGCGACTGATGGGCGTCGCGGAACGTGGTGTCCGTGACCGCGACCGCCGGCTGGGCCCGCAGCTCGGCGGCGAACCGCTCCGGACCCAGCTCCGCCAGGCGCTGCCGCGAACCGGGCGGCGGCGTGCCCGGCGGCAGCGCGGGCAGCTTGTCCGCCGGGTCGATGACCGAAGGCCGGGGCCCGTACGGCCGGTTGACCGTGGTCTCCGCCAGATAGCTGAGCATCCGGCTGCCCCGGTCGGCCGAGGGGCGGGTCCGGATCAGCTCCGGGTGCTCGTCGATGAACGAGGTGGTGAGGCGCCCCGCCCGGAACTCCGGGTGGTCCAGCACCGCGCCCAGGAACGGCAGGTTCGTCGCCACCCCGCGGATGCGGAACTCGGCGATCGCCCGGCGCGCCCGGCGGGCCGCGTTGGCGAAGTCGTGGCCGTGACACGTGAGTTTGACGAGCATCGAGTCGAAGTGCGCCGACACCTCCGCACCCGTGTGCACGGTCCCGCCGTCCAGCCGCACCCCCGGACCACCGGGGGAGCGGTACGCGGAGATGGTGCCGGTGTCCGGACGGAAGCCGTTGACCGGGTCCTCCGTCGTGATGCGGCACTGCATCGCCGTGCCGTTGAGGGAGATGGAGTCCTGGGTCAGCCGCAGCTCGGAGAGCGTCATTCCCGCTGCGATGCGCAGCTGCGCGATCACCAGGTCGCGGCCGGTGACCTGCTCCGTCACGGTGTGCTCGACCTGGATGCGCGGGTTCATCTCGATGAAGACGTGGTTGCCGCGCTCGTCCACCAGGAACTCGACGGTGCCCGCGTTCACGTACCCGATGTGCCGGGCGAAGGCGACCGCGTCGGCGCAGATCCGCGCCCGCAGCTCCGGGTCCAGATTCGGGGCCGGTGCGATCTCGACCACCTTCTGGTGGCGGCGCTGCAGCGAGCAGTCCCGCTCGTAGAGGTGCACCACATCGCCCTCGGCGTCGGCCAGGATCTGCACCTCGATATGGCGGGGGTTGATCACCGCCTGCTCCAGGAAGACCGTCGCGTCACCGAATGCGGACCGCGCCTCGCGCATCGCCGCGTCGATCGCCTCGCGCAGCTCACCGGCCTCGGCCACCCGCCGCATGCCGCGCCCGCCACCCCCGGCGACCGCCTTCACGAACACCGGGAAGCCGATCTCCTCCGAGGCCGCCACCAGGGCGTCCACGTCCTCGGACGGCTCGGACGACCTCAGCACCGGCACACCGGCCTCCCGGGCCGCCGCCACCGCACGCGACTTGTTGCCCGTCAGGTTCAGCACCGACGCCGGGGGCCCGACGAAGGTGATGCCGGCCTCCGCGCACGCCGCCGCCAGATCCGGATTCTCCGACAGGAAGCCGTAACCGGGGTAGATCGCGTCCGCCCCCGCCTTGCGGGCCGCCTTCACCACCTCGTCCACCGACAGATACGCCCGCACCGGATGCCCCGGCTCACCGATCCGGTACGCCTCGTCCGCCTTGGCCCGGTGCAGCGAGTTGCGGTCCTCGTGCGGATACACGGCCACCGTGGAGATGCCCAGCTCGAACGCCGCACGGAACGCGCGGATCGCGATCTCCCCGCGGTTGGCGACCAATACCTTGTCGAACATCAAACTCCCCAGTCGTGTCGCGGCTGTGTGGCGTCGAGGACGGGCGGTACGGCACGGACACGCTGCTCCGCGTCGGAGACCGTACGGCGGTGGCGAGGTGCTCCGTGACCTGCCGGATACGGAGCGTTCGACACCGTACCGGAGACTTCCCCCGAGATCGCGAGCGCAAAAGATGGCTTGCGTCACGCCCCAAAACGTCCCCCGGACGCAGTCCCGCCGCCGTGATGTTTTGCCGCCTCCCGGCAGCCGGGCCATGCTGGTGGGCATGGCCGACCACGTCGGCCCCGAACCCGTCGCCGCTGTCCGGCGCGCCCTCCGGCTGCTGGAGGCCGCAGGCGCCCACGGGGGCGAGGCCACCGCGCAGCAGCTGGCCCGGGAGGCAGGTCTTCCCCCGGCCACCGTGCACGCGCTGCTGCCCATGCTGGTCGCCGACGGCTACCTCAGGGAGCTGGAGGACCACACCTACGTCCTCGCGGACGACGCCCCGGGCGGGGGTCCCGGCACGCAGCCGGTGCCCGCGCGGGTCCGGCCCGCCCTCAGCGCCCTGCGCAACGACCTCTCGGCGGCCGCCTATCTGACCCTCTACGTGGACGGCGAGATCCGGGTCATGGAGATCGTGGACAGCGCGCGCACCCCGCGCGTGGACCTGTGGGTGGGGCTTGAGGACGCCGGCCACGCCACGGCGCTCGGCAAGACCGTCCTGAAGGAGCTCGACGACGAGGCGCGGGACGAGTACTTCTCCCGCCACGACCTGACCGGGCTCACCCCTCGGACCATCACCCGCCGCGACGAGCTGGTCCAGCAGCTCGACGGCTCGCCCGCGCCGGTGGTCATGGACCGCGAGGAGTACGTGCGCGGCACGACCTGCGTGGCGGTCCCGGTCTACAACGGCGAGCAGATCGGCTCCCTCGGCATCTCGTTCCGGTCCGACCGGATGTACCGGACCTCCCGGGTCCGCGCGGAGCTCCTTTCGGCCGCCGTCAGTGTGTCCCGCAGGCTCACGCTGCCCGGCTGAGCGGCCCCGCGTTCAGTCCAGCCGGGTCAGGTCCGGCCGCAGCCGCTGCCACACCGGGTGCCGCAGCCGCCCCGCCGCCGTCCACTGCGACGCGCTGACCTCCGCCACCAGCCGCGGCTCCACCCAGTGCGCCCCGGCCACGTCGACCGGCCCCGTGAACGGGGACTCCGGGCGCGCGATCACCCTCAGGTACTCCCTCAGCTCACCCAGCTCCCGGTCCGACATCCCCGACCCCACGGACCCCGCGTACCGCAGTCCGGCCGGGTCGTCGAGCCCGACCAGCACGGCCCCGGGGACACCCGCCGGCGCGCCCTTGCGCTGGGTCCAGCCGCCGATGACCACGTCCAGCGT
Organism: Streptomyces sp. NPDC041814; assembly: GCF_055590565.1. Taxonomy (NCBI): domain Bacteria; kingdom Bacillati; phylum Actinomycetota; class Actinomycetes; order Kitasatosporales; family Streptomycetaceae; genus Streptomyces; species Streptomyces sp. NPDC041814. The sequence goes on from NZ_JBVJAM010000002.1 coordinate 229,140, forward strand.
CTCGACCCGCTTGGTCTTGCGCCAGTCGGGTGAACGGAGACCCGGTGTGTACGGGGAGGAGAGCCGCTTGGCGACCACGCCCTCCAGGCCCCCGCGCACGACGGTCTCCCACGCCTTCGTGCCCTGGCCACGCACGTAGGACGGCACCGACCAGTGCGGTCCCGAGGACAGCAGCCCGGACAGAACCGCGCGGCGCTCCTCGTAACCCAGTGCCGTCAGCGTCCGGCCGTCCAGGTGCAGCACGTCGAAGACCACCAGGTGCGCAGGGACGTCCAGCGCGAGCCGGGCCGCGCGCCGTGCGTTCAGGATGCCCATGCGGCGCTGGAGCAGCCCGAAGTCGGACCGCCCCGACGCGTCCAGGGCCACGATCTCGCCGTCCAGGACCACGCCGCGGCCGCGCAGCACGTCGCCGAGCGCGTGCAGCTCCGGATAGGTCGGGGTCACGTCGTTGCGCGCCCGTGAGGTCAGCCGCAGGGTGCCGTCGCCGGGGGTCGCCAAGATGCACCGGGCACCGTCCCACTTGGCCTCGAAGGCCCACTCCGTGTCCGGGACGGGGAGCGGTCCTGGCACGGCCAGCATCGGTGCGATCCACGAGGGCGCCCCGGAGGCATCGGCGGGGATGGGGGCCATGGCCCCATGATCGTGCGACCGGCCGGACCTCGCAGTCCGGGCTCACGCCGCCCAGGCGGAAACGGTCAGGGTGGAGGCGAGGACCTGCCACAGGGCCCAGGCGCCCGCACGGCTCGCCGCGCCGCACAGCACCTGCCTCGTGCAGTCCGTCTCCCGGTCCTGCCACGCCGCGACGTCCAGGTAGTGGAAACCGAGGGAGCGGGTGAACGTGAACCGGATGTGCAGGCCGTTGCCCAGGTCGTGGCCGGGCAGCGTGGCGATCTGGAGGTGGTCGCCCACGGCGGACTCCACGCGCACCGGATTGGCGCCCAGCAGCTCGCAGGTGTCTCCGGTACGCACCCGGCCCGGGCAGCTCCCGCTCACCGGGAACAGCCGGAAGTTGTCGGTGAGCTGCAGGCGCACGGCCTCCGGCGTCGTGAACGGGTGTACGCCGAGCCCGTAGCCGTACCAGTACAGCAGGCGCCTGCCGTCGAGGCAGCGCTCGCGGTCCTGGTCGCACGAGGCAGCCCGGGCCGCCGGGGCGGCGAGTGCCAGGGCGAGGCACGGGGCCACCGCGAGCGCCAGGACGCGCCGGGCGGCCCGGCGCTCACGGGGCACGGCTCAGCCCGGTGACTCGTCCGGCACCGGATGCTCCGGGTGCACTCCGGCGTTACGGGCGGAACCGCGTCCCGACCCGGACTCGTCGGGGTCGGGCAGGTCCTCCCGGTCGTCGTCCCCGGTCTGCCCGGTGCGCGGCGGGGCCTGCACGTCCATCGGGTCCTCGCCGTCCTGGACCTGCTGGTCGGGCAGGTCAGCGGGCACCGGAGGCGGGCTCGGGGACGCGCCCTCGTGGACAGGGCCCTCTGGTCTGCGGTCGGTCATGGAAGATCCTCCGTCGTCGTCCCCGCAGGCGGGCGGCGGGGCATCGGCAGCCTCGGGGAGCCGGGTACCCGAGGTGGGCCCGCCAACTCATTGTGGGCCGGTGCGGACCGCACGGCATGTCCGCCCGCTCAGCGCCGCCGCGCGAGCAGGAACATCTGCGGTTCGGGCACGGCCGCCGGGACGGCGGGCACGAACATCGTGCTCTCCCGGGACAGGACGGTGAACCCGGCGTCCTCCACCAGCGCCGCGAACGCGTCCTCGCCGAAGCTGGTCACCTCGACCGGCTGACCCATGAACGTGCCGCTGACGCCCTCGACGTCGAACGGCACCGTCGCCACGGCCAGATGGCCCCCCGGCCGCAGCACCCGCGCGGCCAGGCGCAACACCTCGGCCTGGTCCGCCCGCGACATCTGCAACAGCGCGAAGTACAGGCACACCGCGTCGAAGGAGGCGTCCTCCAGCGCGAGCGTGCGGATGTCGGCGCAGCGGAACTCCGCCCCCGGCACCTGGCGCGCCGCGATGTCCACCATGACCGGGGAGACGTCGACGCCCAGCACGTCGTGCCCGGCGTCCACGAGGGTCTGTGCCGTCGGCCGGCCCGTACCGCTCCCCACGTCGAGCACCCGAGCGCGCGGCGGGAGCACCCCCAGCAGCCGCTCCAGTGAGGCGCGGTGCATGGCCGAAGCGGCGAACGCGGCCTCGTAATCGGTGCCGAGAGCGTCGAACACGGCTGCGGCGGTGCGACCTCGTCCCTCTGACATGGCAGGCCCCTTCCTGTTCCGGTGCACCACCACTTCTACTGCAACGGACGCACCCTCGCCCCGGAACGCCGGAAACCGGTGTGCCGCGCTCAGCGCCCGCCCGACACCCGCAGTACCGTCCCCGTCGCGTACGAGGCGTCCGGCGAGAGCAGCCAGGCGACGGCGCCCGCGATCTCCTCCGGTTCGCCGGGCCGGCCGAGCGGGGTGCCGGGACCGAGCTTGTCCGGGCGGGCCGGGTCCGCGTGGAACTCGGTGCGGATGACGCCGGGGGCGACCGCGTTGACGCGGATGCCGGACGGGCCGGTCTCCTTGGACAGGCCGACGGTCATCGTGTCGACGGCCCCCTTGGCGGCGGCGTAGTGCACGTACTCACCGGGGCTGCCCAGCGTGGCGGCGGCCGAGGACACATTGACGATCGCCCCGCCGCCCGAGGCCGTCATGTCGCGCACCGCACGGCGCGCGCAGAGCAGGTAGCCGAGGACGTTGACCTCCAGGGCCCGCCGCATGCCCGCCGCGTCGGCGTCGGCCAGCGGGCCCACCGGGCCGCTCATACCCGCGTTGTTGACCAGGCCGGTGACCGGGCCCAGCTCGGCGGCGGCGGTGTCGAAGAGGCGGTCCACGTCCACCTCGTCCGCCGTGTCCACCCGGACCGTCACACAACGGCGGCCCGTCCCCCGTACCGCGTCGGCGACCTTCTCCGCCGCGTCCGCGTCCGAGTGGTAGGCCAGCGCGATGTCATGGCCCTCACCCGCCAGGCGTACGCAGACCGCCGCACCGATGCCGCGGCTGCCTCCGGTGACCACGGTGACCGGTTGACCGTTCATGGCAGGCTCCACCCTTCCTCGTACTCGCTCGCGGAGCCATCGTAGGCGCGGGTGATCACCCACCCGGAGGGGGCCGGAACGCGGCGGTGGACTGCCACCCACTCATGGAAGGGTGACAGTCCACCGGTCTGTGCGGTCCGCCTCACACGGGCAGGCCGTCCTGCCGCTCGCTCTGCTCCTGGAGCTTGCGGGCCTTCTCCTGGAGGCGGCGGCGCTGCTCCGGGTCGCTGGTGCGCTCCGCGGCCTCGGTCAGGTGCCGCGCCTTCTCGCGCATCTGCTGGGCTCGGTTCACCTCTCGTGCAACGCTCATCGTCACTCCTCGGGGACGGTAGGGGAGAGCGGGCCCCTTCAGGGAAGCAGCGCGCCGTCACCGACGCACGCCGAAGCATCACCCACCGTGAAGGCCGCAGGTGGGGGGCTGGGGGACGGAACCGTTCCCGCGCGCTGGCATGATCGAGGGTATGAACGAGCGCATGATCGCCGCGTGTGACGGGGCGTCGAAGGGTAATCCGGGGCGGGCCGCCTGGGCCTATGTGGTGGCCGACGCCGAGGGCCGTCCCCAGCGGTGGGAGGCGGGGCCGCTCGGCACGGCCACCAACAACGTCGCCGAGCTCACCGCCCTCCAGGAGCTCCTGGAGTCCGTGGACCCCGCCGCGGCACTTGAGGTCCGGATGGACTCGCAGTACGCGATGAACGCGGTCACCAAGTGGCTGCCCGGCTGGAAGCGCAACGGCTGGAAGACCTCGGCCGGCAAGCCCGTCGCCAACCGTGAGCTGGTGACCCGCATCGACGAGCTCCTGACCGGGCGCGCCGTGAGCTTCGTCTACGTGCCCGCCCACCAGGTGGACGGCGACCCGCTCAACGCACTCGCCGACCAGGCCGCCAGCGAGGTCGCCGTCACCCAGAGTGCCGCCGGCACCTCCCACGGCTCGGCCACCCCGGTCCCGGCACCGTCCCGCGCCACCGAGGGCCGCCGGACCGGCGCGACCGCGAAGAAGGCCGCTCCGCGGAAGTCGGGCGGCGGCGCCACCATCCGGGCCAAGTTCGCGGGCCGCTGCCACTGCGGACGGCCGTACGCCGCGAAGGACATGATCGCGAAGAACGACCACGGCTGGGGCCACCCGGAGTGCCGGACCGCCTCCGCCTGACCGGTACTCTCGGCCAACTGCCCCCGTAAGCCCACCAGATGGGGCGTTCCGCCCGCGCGCCGGACGTCCCCGTGCCATGATGCGCTCCGGCGGCGCGCGGGGAGCGCCGCCGTGGGAGCGGTGGCGACACCGGGACGCTGGGGGGCGCATGGAAACCACGACGACGGTGCTCGGCCGGCTGCGCGGGGCGCAGAAGACGGCCAAGGGGGTCTCGCTCTACTCGCGGTACGTGAACCGCCCGGCCGGCCGGGTCTTCGCCGCCGCCGCGTACCGGCTCGGCATGACGCCCAATCAGGTCACCCTGACCAGTGCGGCGTTCACCTTCACCGCCATCGCCTGTGTGGCGCTGGTGCGCCCGGGCCCGTGGCCGGCCGTCCTCGTGTACCTCGGGCTCGCCGTCGGCTTCGCGCTCGACTCGGCCGACGGGCAGCTCGCCCGGCTGACCGGGCGCGGCGGGCCCGACGGCGAGTGGCTGGACCATGTGGTCGACTGCGCCAAGATGATCCTGGTCCATACCGCCGTACTGGTCGCGTTCCACCGGTACTTCGCACTGCCCGGCGACGGCTGGCTGCTGCTGCCGCTCGGCTTCCTGTTCGTCGCGGTGCTGACCTTCTGCGCGGGGCTGCTGCGCGAACAGCTCGGCAAGGCGGCGGTGCGTGTCGCTGCAGGCACGCCCGGGCCCGCGACGCCGCCGTCCCGGCTGCGGGCCGTGGCGCTGCTGCCCGCCGACTACGGGGTGTTCTGCCTCGTCTTCCTGCTGCTCGGCGACGAGTCCGCGTTCCGGGCCGGATACGCCGTACTCGCCGCCGTGCACGCGCTGTTCCTCGTCCTGTTCCTGGGCAAGTGGTTCAGGGAGCTGAAAGCGCTCCGGGCACACTGACGAGCGTGTCCAGCGCCCGGCGCAGCTGCGTGCTGGAGGTGTGCACGGTGTACGGGAAGTACACGACCTCCACACCCACTTCGGCGAAGTCGCGTTCGAGCTTCCTGCCCTTGTCCGTGTCCCGCCAGTCGTCCCCCTTGAAGATGACGTCGAACCTGACCTGCTGCCAGGTCTCGACCTTCTCCGGCACGGTCTCCACGAAGGCGGCGTCCACGTACCGCACGCTCCGCACGATCTCCAGCCGTTCCGGGAGCGGGATCACCGGCCGGTGTCCCTTGGCGAGCGTGGCCATCTCGTCCGATACGACCCCCGCCACCAGGTAGTCGCACTGGCTGCGCGCATGACGAAGGATATTGAGGTGTCCCACATGGAACAGGTCGTAGACCCCCGGCGCGTAACCGACCCTGTGCACCATCCGTTCTCTCCCCCCACGGTGAACGCGATGTCCGCGATAGTCCAACGAATCTACTGTGAAGACGACTTGCTCATCTCATGAACGGATAAGCTCGTTTTTGGGGCTGTTCCTCGGTGGAACACCGGTGGCTCCGGGGGGAAGGCGATCGTCCGATGCCAGACGAAGAGCACCGCAGACCGTTCGAGCAGCGCCGCCTGCTGGTGGTCTCCACGAACTACGCGCCGGAACTGACGGGCATCGGTCCGTACGCCGCTCAGCTCGCCGAGCACTGGGCCGCGTCCGGCGCCGACACCCACGTGCTCACGGGCATGCCGCACTACCCGGCCTGGCGGACCGACGCGGCCTACCGGGGGGCCTGGCGCGTCGAGGAACGGCGCGCGGGCGTCACCGTGCACCGCAGGCGCCACTACGTCCCGGCCCGCCAGAGCGCCTTGCGCAGAGCCGCCTTCGAGGGCAGCGTCCTGGCGCACGGCCTCCTCGCACCGCCCGCCATCAGGCCCGACGCAGTGGTCTCCCAGATACCCAGCCTCGCCGGCGGGGTCATCGGCGCCCGCCTCGCCCGCCGCCACCGGGTGCCGTACCTCCCCGTCGTCCAGGACCTGATGGGCGCCGCGGCGGCCCAGAGCGGCATCCGGGGCGGGGACGGGGCGGCGGCCCTCGCGTCGAAGGCCGAACGGTTCGCCCTGACCGCCGCGACGCTCGTCGGCGTCATCCACGAGAGCTTCGTGCCCCGTGTCACCGCCTACGGAGTGGACCCCGGGCGCATCCGGGTCGTGCCCAACTGGAGCCACGTACAGGCCCCTTCGGCCGACCGCGCCGCGACCCGGGCCCGGCTCGGCTGGTGCGAGGGCACACCGGTCGTCCTGCACTCCGGCAACATGGGCCTCAAACAGGGCCTGGAGGTCCTGGTCGACGCCGCCCGGCTCGCCCCCGAGATCCGGATCGTCCTGATGGGCGACGGCAACCAGCGCGAGGCCCTCCGCGCCCGCGCCGCCGGGCTGCCCAATCTCGACTTCCTGCCCCCGGCCGGGGCGGACGAGTTCACCGACATCCTGGCCGCCGCCGACGTCCTCGCCGTCACCCAGCGCGCCTCGGTGCTCGACATGAGCGTGCCGTCGAAGCTCACCTCGTACTTCGTGTCGGGGCGCCCCGTCGTCGCCTCCGTCGCCGAGGAGGGCGGCACCGCCGAGGAGGTGCGGCGCTCCGGGGCCGGGCTCCTCGTCGCGCCCGAGGATCCGGCCGCCGTGCTCGGTGCCGTCCGCAAACTGGTCGAGTCACCCGCCGGGGCCGACGCGCTCGGCGCCCAGGGGCCGCGCTATGTGGCCGGCCATCTGGGCCGGGAAGCGGCGCTGGCCCGCTTCGACGCCCTGCTCACCGAGGCCCTGCGGGACGGCCGGGGAGGCCCACGCCGATGACCGAACCGATCCGTTCCCTGGACGAGCAGGACGAACCCGCCCTGCTCCGGGACCAGTTCCGCCAGCTCCTGCGCTACCGGACCCTCCTCGTCGCCGGTGTGCTCCTCGGCCTCATCGGCAGCGGCTGGCTCGCCCTCAGCGGGGACGACACCTACGCGGCCACCGGCGAGGTGTCCGTACGGTCCGCCACCTCCGACCCCTTCGCCGCGGGGGCCTCCGCCGACAAGGGCATCAACATCGGCTCCGAACGCCAGACCGCCGTCAGCGACGCCGTGGGCACCATCGCGGCCGGCACCCTCGCCAAACAGGGCGACACAGTCGAGGTCGGCGCACTGCTCTCCGGGCTCCAGGTCACCAACCCTCCCAACACCCTCGTCCTCAAATTCGCCTACACCGGCCGCACCCCCGAGCAGGCCAGGGCCCGGGCCGAAGCCCTCGCCGAGGCATACCTGGAGATACGCCGGGAGCGCACCGAGGACAGCATCGACAACATGATCGACGGCTATCGCGCCCAGCTCAAACCCCTCACCGAGCAGCGCGACCGGCTCGCCGAACAGGAGACCGGCACCGGCGGCGACGACGTCACCAGCGCCCGCGCCAACCTCATCGTCGCCATCTCCGCGCTCAACCAGAAGATCTCCGAACTCCGCGCGCTGGACACCACCCCCGGCTACCTCAACAAGAAGCCCGTCGCCCCCCAGCACCCCACCGGAGCGGGCCTGCCGCTCCTCCTCGGGCTGGGCGGCGTCGTCGGTCTCGCCCTCGGGCTGCTGATGTCGTGGGTGCGCCTCGTCTTCGACCCGGCCGTCCGCTCCACCAGGGAACTCGTCCGCTCCCTGGGCGCCCCGCTGCTCGGCACCCTGCCCAGGGAACGCGCGGCCGCCGGCACCCTGCTGGCGATCGGCCGCCCCGGCAGCCGGCTCGCCGAGGAGTACCGGGCGGTGGCCTTCCGGCTCGCCTACGACCCGTCCTTCGCCGAACGCCGCCGCCTCCTCGTCACCGCGCCCCGGGGCGACAACGACATGGCGCGGGCCGCCGCCGCCAACCTGGCCGCCGCCTTCGCCGAGATGGGCCGCGACGTCCTGCTGGTCGAGGCCGACCTGCGGACCCCGTCCCTGGCCGGCGACCTCGGAGCCGCCCACCCGGGCCGCAGCCCCCGCTGGGCGACCGGCAACCAGGACCGCGGCTGGCCGTCCGACAGCCGGGCCAACGTCGACGTGCCGGGGTCGGGAGCCTTCACCCTGGTCGCCGGACGCCGCACCGACAACGTGCCGCGCGCCCTGACCTCCGCCCCCGTCAGCCGCATCATCGCCGAGGGCGGCAGGCCCGGCGCGGTCGTCATCGTGCTCGCCCCTCCTGTCCTGTCGTACGCGGACGCCGTCGCGCTCGTGGACCGCGTCGAAGGCGTCGTCATCGTGTGCCAACCGCGCGAGGTGCACCGCAGCGACCTCGAACGCATCCGCGAGATCATCGGCGCGGCGGGCGGCTCCGTCCTCGGCACCCTGCTCCACCCCGGCTTCGGCCGGCTGGACCGGCCGGCCCGCCGCAACGCACCCCGGGGCGGGCGGGGGCAGCAGCCGGCCACCCGGGAGGCCGCCGCACCGCGCGGCAGGTACGGCGACCCCGAGGCGGCCGGCCGCACCGGTGACCCCGCCGAGACACTCGGCCTCCGCACCGTGGACGACGGCCGCGGCGGCCGCAACAGCGCGGCCGGACACCGATGAGAGCCCGTACCGCGATCGCCTGCTCGGTCGCGGACCAGGGGGTGGCGGCCCTCACCAACATCCTGGTCCTGGTGGCCGCCGCCCGGCTCTCCAGCGTGACCGGCTTCGCCCGCTTCTCGGCCGTCTACCTCGTCTTCACCGTCCTGCTCGGTGTCTCCGGCGCCTTCACCGGACAGCCGCTCGTGCTCCGCCGGGGCGGCGGCGAGGACACCAGGTCGGCCTGCCGGTCGGCAGTCTGCTTCACGCTGCTCGCCGCCACCGCCCTCGGCGGTCCGCTCGCCGCCGTCGGCGTCCTGCTGCCCGGCTCCACGGCAGGGGCCCTGATGGCGCTGGGCCTGGTGCTGCCGGTGGTACTGGGCCAGGACATCGCCCGTTACGCCTTCGCCACCCTGCACGCCCAGCATCTGGCCCTGGCCGCCGACACCCTCCGGCTGGTGTGCGTCATCGGCGCCCTGGCCGTACAGCCGCACGGGGCGCCGGCCGCTCGGCTGGTCGCGGTCTGGGGGCTCTCCGCCCTCCCCGCGCTGCTGCTGTCCCTGGCCGCCCTGCACCGCAGGACCAGGGGGGCTCCGGTGGCGCTGCGGCCCCTGCTGGCGAAGGGGCACCTCGGCCGGAGGTTCGTGGTCGAGTTCGGCGTGGGCAACGCCACCTCCCAGCTCTCCGTGCTCGGCCTCGGCGCCGTCGGCAACCCCCTCGTCGTGGGCGCCCTGCGCGGCGCCACCACGCTCTTCGGCCCGCTCAACGTGCTGTTCACCTCCGCCACCGGCTTCGGCCCGCCGCTCCTCGGGCGGCTCGCGACCGACCGGCTCCGGGTGCGCGCGACCGCCGCGCTGGCCGCCGTCCTGGCGCTGACGGCCGCCGCCTGGGCCACCGCCCTCGCTCTGCTGCCCGGCTCGGCCGGCCGCCACCTGCTGGGCGCGACCTGGCCCACGGCGGCGGCGCTCCTCCCGGCCACCGGCAGCCAGTACGCGGCGATGGCCGCCGGGACCTGCGGACTACTGGCCCTCCGGCTCCTCGACCCGCGCACCACGCTCTCGATCCAGGTGGTGTTCTCGCTCGCCGCGGTCGCCTTCCTCGCCACGGGTTACGCGATCGGCGGGGTGACCGGAGCCGCCTGGGGTCTGTGCCTGGGCTCCGTCTGCAAGGCCGTCGCGACCTGGACCCGGGTGGCCCGGCTGACCCGGGCGGGCGCGCGGGCCCCGGAGCCGGTCAGCGCGGACGCCGCCCGGACCGGAGACTCGTCACCAGCGCCAGGCACAGGGCCGCGATCGCAGGCTTCCCCGCCGCCTGCAACAACGGACCGCGCAGCAGGATGAAGGTGTACCCGGCGATCAGCGGCGCCGCGATCGCCAGCACACTGCCCGCCCCCGGACCGTCCCGCGAGACCGCCCGCGCGTAACGCCGATCGGTGCGTGCGGCCCCGTACCCCGTCAGCGCCAGCCCGCCGACCAGGCCCACCACCCCGAAGTCGACCCACAGCTCCGCCCACAGCGGCGCGGAGAGGTTGGTCATGTTCATCCCCATCCACTGCCCGACGCGCACCCCGGTGTCCTCCGGCTTCCCGCTCCACGCCGCCCTCGGCACGAAGAAGAACGCGGACCCCGCCAGCTGCCGCCCATAGGTGTGCCCCCGGGTGCCGACCCAGGTGACCGTGTTGGCGAACATCACCGTCTGGTCGTAGTCCTTGGTGGCCAGCGGCTCGAACACCGACGACGACTGGACCGGGCGGTACCCCTCGTCGTCGTACCGGAACCGGTCCGCGTACGGGAACAGCACCAGCGCCCCGATCACCCCGAGCGCCAGCACCGACCGGTACATCGCCGCACTGCGCGGGAACGCCGTGAACAACAGCGAGACCAGCACCGTCAGGAACCAGTAACGGGCGTTGGAAACGGGGTTGTTCACGATCAGGTTGACAGCCGCCAGGCCGCACCAGACCAGCACGGTCGACGGAGCGCGCCTGGCCCGGCGCGAGGTCACCAGCCTGCGCGTGTAGAACAGCAGCGCCAGCAGCGCCGGAACCGTGCCGAAGCCCTTCAGGAACGCCGAACCCACATTGGACTCGCCCGACGCCACCCCGCTCTCGGCGACCGAGGCACTGATCTCCTGCCTGCTGGAGAAGAAGACCGCGGGTCCGCCCAGCTTCAGCACGTAGTACCCGCTCGCCGCGAACGCCACCAGCACCAGCAGCCGCAGCCGCACGGGATGCGCGGTGGCGCCGTGCCCGTCCCCGCGCACCGTGCGGCGGCGCAGCGGGCGCCGCGACGCCAGCAGCGCCCCCAGGTCGAAGGCCGCACACCCCACGAGCACCAGCGCGACGGCGGTCACCAGGTCGGCGCGCGGCCCGACCGCGGGCGTCGGCGTCTGTCCGATGACCAGCTGGGCGAACGGCGCGACCCCCATCGCGATGTACACGAACATCCAGAAGATGCCCTGGAGGAGCCGCCGCCGCGTGGACAGGATCATCGTCGCGAGCCGCGCCCCCGAGTAGCAGGTCAGGACGAGCTGCAACCAGTACGCGGTGTCCCGCACCCCGGTCCCGGGCTGGGCGGCGATCAGCGCGGGCAGGAAGCACACCAGGCCGAGGACGATCGGCACGGCCAGCGCCCGCGACAGCATCGCCCAGGACAGTGGGCGGGCGGGCGCGGAGGGCGCGCTCTCGTGCACGGTTGCCATCAACTCACCGTCTCCGAAGCGCGGTTGTGTGGCACCACCTTAACGAATCACCACACGTGAGGAGATGTGACGACTAGTCTGGGCAGGGCCGGACGAGGGCAAGGGGGACCCTGGTGAAGATCCTGCACATCGTCACGCTGCACACCCCGGACCACGCCTTCGGCGGTCCGACCCGGGTGGCGCTGAACCTCTCGAAGGTCCAGCGTGCCGGGGGCGACGACGCGAGGATCATGGCTCTCGGCGACGGCTTCGACGGACCCCTGCCGTCCGAGGTGGAGGGCGTCCCCGTCCACCTCTTCCAGGCGCGCCACCTGCTGCCGATGTTCGAGGTCAGCGGGATCACCTCCGCCGCCCTGCTGCGGACCGCGCGCCGCATGATGCGCGGCGCCGACCTCGTCCACGTCCACCTGATGCGCGACCTGGTCACCCTGCCCGCCGCCCTCCTCGCCCTGGCCTCCGGCACCCCCCTGGTCGTCCAGACGCACGGCATGGTCGACCCGACCGAGAAGCGCGTCGCGCAGCTCACCGACCTCCTGGGCGTCCGCAGGGTGCTGCGCGGCGCCGACGCGGTGCTCCACCTCACCGAGGCCGAGCGCCTCGACGTCAACGCCGTCGCCGCCCCCGTGCCGCTCACCCGCACCGTGCGCCTGGTCAACGGGGTGCGCCCGCAGCCGTTCAAACCGGCCCGCGAGCCCGGCCGCCCTCCGACCGTGCTGTTCCTGGCCCGCATCCAGGAGCGCAAGCGCCCCGAGGACTTCGTGGCCGCGATGCCCGCCGTGCTGGCCGAGCATCCCGGCGCCCGCTTCGTCCTCGCCGGACCGGACACCGGCGCCCTGCCCGGCACCCTCGCACTGGCGCGCCGCCTCGGGGTGACGGACTCGCTCGACCACGTGGGGCCGCTCGGCCACGAGGAGGTGCTGGAGGCGGGGCGCGAGGCCGACGTCTACGTCCTGCCGTCCATCGAGGAGCCCCTGGGCGTCTCGGTCCTGGAGGCGATGTCCGTCGGCACCCCGGCCGTCATCACCCGCACCTGCGGGCTCGGGCCCGATGTGGCGCGTGCCGGGGCGGGCCGGGTCATCGACAGCCGGGTGGGGGAGGACGCCGCCAACGCGGGCAAGGTCGCGCGGGCGGTCCTGGAACTGCTCGACCCGGACGCCAACGCGGTCGCCGGGAAGGCCGCCTGGGAGCTGGTCAACGAGCACTTCACCATCGAGGTCGTCACCCGCACCCTCCGGCGGACCTACGAGGACGTGGTCCGCCGGAGCGGCGAGGGCGTCAGGAAGCGGGCCTCTCCCGCGACTTGAGCGCGATCTGCCAGCGGTAGAAGCTCATCGCCAGGGCGAAGTCGAACCCGGCGCGCCCGTCGAGGAACCCCCGCCGGTAGACGTACATGTACGCGAACGACAGCAGCGGCTTGAACGGCGCCTTGTGGAACAGCTGCCCCTGCCGCGACTTGGCGCGGCGGACCTGTTCCTTGACCTCCGGATGATGATTGAGCCACGCCTCCCAGTCCGAGTACCGGTTGTGCCGTTCGAACCAGGCCGTCACCGGGTCCAGATCCTGGTGCTCGATCGGATGACGCAGCGCCGCCGTGCTCCGCGCGACCGGCTGGTAGTGCCCCTCCACCTCCCCGATGCCGGGTGCGTCCAGATCGCCGACCTCCGGGTAGTGGCAGCGCGTCCGGTCGGTCAGCGAGCGCTTGCGGATGGTGTAGCCGTGCCGCAGCCGCCTCCCGGAGAACCAGTAGCCGAGCGGGATGTCGTACGCGGCGGGCTTCGGCGCGCCCGGATCCGCGAAGATCCCCCGCAGTTCGGCCAGCAGCCCAGGGCTCAGCCGCTCGTCCCCGTCGAGCAGCAGGATCCAGTCCAGGTCCGTGCGCACATGGTCCAGGCACCACTGCTTCTTGCGCGGATGCCCCCCGTCCCAGGTGTACAGGACCACCTCGGCGCCGCACTCGGCGGCGATCTTCGCCGTGTCGTCGGAACTGTGCGAGTCCACGACGACCACCGCCTCGAAATGGCCGATGACCGACCGCACGGCCTCCGCGATGTTCAGCCCCTCGTTCTTCGTGGGGATCGCCACGGCTATCGGCAGCTTCCTCATCCGTTCTCCCCTTCGGGCAGCCAGGCCCAGCAGCCTGTGGAGGTGAAGGCGAGGGCCGCCTCCGGAATCGTGATCGTGGTCCGCTTGCCGTTCCGCGAGGAGCCCGAGAGCAGCACCTTTCCGGCCGGACCGGTGACCTCCCAGGCGCAGTTCGCGGTGGGGGAGACGTCCCGGTAGCGGCCGGGCCGCAGCGCCTCGCCCCGGTGCACCCCGTCCGCGTACCCGTGCGAGGCCCGTTCCACGAGGTCCTTGTGGACGGGGCACAGATGGGCGACCGCGGGCTCCGCGCCGGTGATCTCGCCCGTCACGATGGCACCCACCGCGGTGTCCCGGTCCGCCTTGACCAGGTAGCCGAGCCGGTCGCAGGTCTCCTGCCCGGTCTGGAGCACAGCGGCCGGGTCCATGCCCACGGGCACCCGGTCGGTCAGATACTCCTTCTGCTTCCTGGTGAACGTGCCGGTGGCGGGCGTCAGCCGGTCGGTGGGGATCTTGGGCGGCTCGCTGCTCCGCGAAGGCCGGGGACCGGCGGAAGCGGCCCCTGAGGGCTCCGCGTCCGTCCCGGCCACGCGCCCGGGGGAGGAGGCGACGGCGCGAGGTGCCCCCGCCGCCCTGCCGCCCCCGGCACCGTCCCCGTGACCGGAGGACGAGCCGCACGCGGCCAGTGCCGCCGTCGCGAGAACGACGGCGGCACCGGCCAGGAACGTGTTCCTCATGCACTGTTCCTCAGCGCGTAGTGGGCACTGACCTGGGCCGCGGTCAGCGCGGCCGGATAAACGGCGGTCTCGTCGATCTGCCCGGCGAAGAAATTGCTCGTCGGCCGGTTCGGCCAGGTCGCGAGATTGTCCCCGCCCACCCGCCAGTAGCCGGTGTAGCTCTGGTTCCTGGTGTACCGCGAGTTCGAGGCGCGCAGCTGCCCGTCCACGTACAGGGCCATACCGCCGGAGCCCTGGGTGGCGACGACATGGTGCCAGGCACCGTCGTTGTACGCCCCGGTCGTGCTGACGGTCTGGCCGCCGTTGTTGGAGGTGCCGAACGTCAGCCGCCCATTGTTGAGCATGTACACGTGCTTGTCGTACTTGCCGCTCAGCTCCATCGTGTTGCTGCCGAAGCCGATGATCTTCCCTCCCCGGGTCGTCGTGGTCTTGATCCAGGTCTCCACGGAGAACGCCGGGACCTGGGACCGGCTGCCGTTGCTGTACGCGTACTGGGTGGACCCGTTGAAACCGATGGCGGTCGAGGGCCCGGCCACGGCCGCCGGGGTCTGCCGGTACGAGGGCGAGCCGCGCAGGAAGCCGTTGTCCAGCCCGGCCCCGGTGTCGGCGGCGAACGTCGACGTGCCCTCGTCGTAGCGCCAGTAGAGGGTCGCCCCGTCGGAGAGCACCTTCGCCGGATAGCTCTCGGCCTTGGCGGCCACGGTCGCGCTCACCGCGGGCGACTTCGCGCTGGTGTTGGTGCCGTCGCTCGCGCTGATCCGGTACGTGTGCGTCTCACCGGGCGCCACGTCGGTGTCCGTCCACCGCAGCTGCGGACGGTCCCAGAAGACGGAGTAGCCCGTCGTCGTGTGGACCGGGGTGGATGCCCCGTCCTTGTAGATCCGGTACGTGAGCACCCCGTCGTCGGTGTCGAAACTGGTCTGCCAGTTCACGTCCACCTTGCCCGGGGCGACCGTCGAGACGCTCACGTTCGGCACCCACGGCGCCCCCGTGTCCGGGCCGTCGGCGAACCGGGTGAGCCCCTGCTGCGCCTTGCTGTTGACCGTGGTGAACTCGCCGCCCACCCACAGGTAGTGGTGCCCGCCCTTGTCCGTCTGTGCCATCACGCGCGGGCCGACCGGCTCGCCGATGCCGTCATTGGTGTCCGGGAACCACGGCAGCAGCTTCGGGTCGTCCACCGACTGCGCCAGCAGGTGCTTGCGCGGCTGGTCCGGGAACTCGCCCATGGACGCGCAGTCGTGCGCGTGACTGCCGCTGTAGAGCACCCCGTTGTGGACCAGCAGCGCCTGTGTGGCGCCCAGGCAGGTGTCGCGCCACACTTGGTTGAACGTGGAGAGGTCGAGGGCGATCCGTCCGTCGAACACCCCGCCGCCGGTGCCCTCGTTGGCGGTGTAGAACTGCTTGGCGTCGCTGGTGAGATCCTGCACCGTCGAGGTGTTCGGGATGAAGCCCGGGTAGCTCTTGTCCAGTGCGCCGGTGGTGGCGTCCACCACCGCGAGCGCGTGCGTGCTGGTGCCGTTCACGGTGAAGAAGTCCCCGCCGAGCACCACGTGCTGCCCGTCCGGTGTGACCTCCACCGCCCGGCCCACCTCGTCCGCGTTCGCCGTCCACGGCTTCAGCGCCGCACCGGTGGTGACAGCGGCGAAGAAGTTGCGGGACTGGCCCGCCACGCTCTTGAAGTCGCCCCCCAGGTACACCGTGTCGTCGGTGACCGCGAGCGCCCGCACGGTGGCGGAGACGGCGACCTTGAAGTCCTGGCGCGGGGTGCAGGTGGCGGTGTCGATGGCCGCCACGTTGCTGACGCCCACCCCGTTCACGGCCCCGAACTGCCCGCCCGCGTAAAGGGTTTCACCATCCGGGGACAGGGCCAGCGCACGCACGGTCGCGGTCCCGGAGGAGAGCGTGAACGACAGGGAGCAGCCGGTGGGCGCACCCGTCGCGGTGTCGAACGCGGCGAAGTTCACCGCGGGCTGCTCGGAGGTCCCGGCGGCCGCGCCCGGCGGCCGTACGGTGGAGAAGGTGCCGCCCGCGTAGACCACACCGTCGTCGGACGCGGCCATCGACCAGACGATGCCGTTGGTCTGCCAGGTGGAAAGGTTGTCCGCGGTGATCGACACGGGTGCGGTGAGGGCGGCGGCCGGGGGACTGCCCGCGGCGGCGGCGCTCAGGGCGCCCGCGAGCAGGCCGAGCGCCGCGGCCCGCGTCCGGCCGCGTCGGCGCCCTGGGGTTCGGTTCATCATTCAGCTCCGAAGGTGAGAACGAGCTGCGGCCCGCTGGCCGCGGTCGAGGGGGCGGAACCGGGGCCCCGCCCCAACCGGCGCGTGCGGCCCCACCGTGTCACCGGTGGGGGTGGGGGCGCGCCGGAGCCTGTTACCGGTCCACGCGCACGGCGGCCCCCGCGAGTTCGTCGGAGAGCCGGCGCACATCGGCGTCGACCATGATCCGGGCCAGCTCCCGGGCCCGTACGGCCGGTTTCCAGCCCAGCAGCTGTGCGGCCTTCGAGGCGTCCCCGATCAGCGCGTCGACCTCGCTGGGCCGCTCGTACTTCGCGTCGTAGCGGACGTACTCGCGCCAGTCCAGGCCGGCGTGCTCGAAGGCGTACTCCAGGAACTGCCGGACACTGACCCCCTCCCCGGTGGCCACCACGTAGTCGTCCGGGGTGTCGCACTGGAGCATGCGCCACATCGCGTCCACGTACTCGGGGGCGTAACCCCAGTCGCGCACCGCGTCCAGGTTGCCCAGATGCAGCCGGGACTGGAGGCCCGCCTTGATCCGGGCCACGCCGCGGGTGATCTTCCGGGTCACGAAGGTCTCCCCGCGCCGGGGCGACTCATGGTTGAACAGGATGCCGTTCACCGCGAACATCCCGTAGGCCTCCCGGTAGTTGACCGTCGCCCAGTACGAGTACACCTTGGCGACGCTGTACGGGCTGCGCGGGTGGAACGGCGTCAGCTCGTTCTGCGGGGGCGGGTTCGCGCCGAACATCTCCGAGGAGGACGCCTGGTAGATCCGGGCGTCGATACCACTGGCCCGGACCGCCTCAAGGAGCCGGATCGTGCCCAGGCCGGTCACATCCCCCGTGTAGAGGGGTGCCTCGAAGGAGACCCGCACATGCGACTGGGCGCCCAGGTTGTACACCTCGTCGGGCCGGATGTCCCGCAACAGGTTCACCAGCGCGACGCCGTCGGCCAGATCCGCGTGGTGCAGCACGAAGGACCGGTGCTCCTGCTCCGGGCCCTGGTAGATGTGATCGATCCGCTCCGTGTTGAAGCTGGACGACCGGCGGACCAGCCCGTGGACCGTGTATCCCTTCTGGAGCAGCAGCTCCGACAGGTACGACCCGTCCTGGCCGGTCACCCCGGTGATGAGCGCGGTCTTCGCCACGTTTCCCCCTTCTGCGGTCGCCCGTAAGGCAGTTGGTCATGAAATGTCAAGGTCTGAGGTATCCGGACCAAAACGTCACCGTTTCGCCCGGCTGCTGGCACAATCCGAAAACATGACGACTGATCTCCCCGGCCCTCCCCGGGAACGAGTCCCGTCCCTGCTACGCCCCGGCGCCCGCGTGTTCGTCGCAGGTCACCGGGGCCTGGTCGGGTCGGCGGTGGCCCGCCGCCTCACCGCCGACGGCCACGAGGTGATCACCCGCGGCCGCGACCTCCTCGACCTCCGGGACGCCGGGCGCACCGCCGCCTTCCTGCGCGGCATACGCCCGGACGCCGTGGTGCTGGCCGCCGCCCGGGTCGGCGGGATCATGGCCAACAGCACGTATCCCGTGCAGTTCATCGAGGACAACCTGCGCATCCAGCTGAGCGTGATCGCGGGCGCGCACGCGGCCGGCACCGAGCGGCTGCTCTTCCTCGGTTCGTCCTGCATCTACCCGAAGCGCGCCCCGCAGCCGATCCCCGAGAGCGCCCTGCTCACCGGGCCGCTGGAACCCACCAACGAGGCGTACGCGCTGGCGAAGATCGCCGGAGTCGTGCAGACGCAGTCCTACCGCCGCCAGTACGGCGCCTCCTACATCAGCGCCATGCCGACCAATCTCTACGGCCCCGGCGACAGCTTCGACCTGGAGACCTCGCACGTGCTGCCCGCCCTGATCCGCCGCTTCCACGAGGCCCGCGAGTCCGGCGCGCCGGCCCTCACGCTCTGGGGGTCCGGAAACCCCCGGCGCGAGTTCCTGCACGTGGACGACCTCGCCGCCGCCTGCGCGCTCCTGCTGGAGCGCTACGACGACGACGCCCCGGTCAACGTCGGCTGCGGCGAGGACCTCACCATCCGCGAACTCGCCTCGACGGTCGGCGAGGTGACCGCCTACGAGGGCGAAATCCGCTGGGACACCGGCAAACCCGACGGCACCCCGCGCAAACTCCTGGACGTCTCGCGGCTCAGCTCCCTCGGCTTCGTACCGCGCATCCCGCTGAAGGAGGGCATCGCGGAGACTTACGCCTGGTGGCTCCGGCAGCGGGCCGCGTAGCCGCCCCCGCCCGGCCGGGCGGCCCGTCCCCGTCCATGACGGACGGGCCACCCGGCCCCTTGTCCCGGTGCTCATCGGCCCCCGTCCTCAGTACGCCCCGCGGCCGTCGGTGACGGCACGCAGTGTCCGGGCCATGAGCCCCATGTCCGTGGCCACCGACCAGTTGTCGACGTACCAGAGGTCCAGCGACACCGTCTCCTGCCACGAGAGATCGGACCGGCCGCTGACCTGCCACAGGCCCGTCAGCCCGGGCTTCACCACGAGCCTGCGCAACTCCCGCTCGTCGTACCGGGACACCTCGTCCGGCAGCGGCGGCCGAGGGCCGACCAGGGACATGTCACCCTTGAGTACGTTGATGAGCTGGGGCAGTTCGTCCAGCGACGAGCGGCGCAGCAGGCGGCCGAGCCGGGTCACCCGGGGGTCCCGGCGCATCTTGAACATCGGGCCGTCGTTCTCGTTGGCCTCGTCCAGCCGCGCCCGGTGCCGCTCGGCGTCCACCACCATCGTGCGGAACTTCCACATGACGAAGGGGTGGTTGTGCTGCCCCTGGCGGACCTGTCGGTGGAAGACCGGCCCGGCCGAGGTGAGCCGGACCGCCACCGCGATCAGCAGCAGCAACGGGGACAGGGCGACCAGCCCGCAGGCGGCACCCGCCCGGTCCACCGCCGCCTTCAGGACCGGCTGAAGACCCCGGCGCAGCGGCGGCACGATGTGCAGCAGGGTGAGCCCGGCCGCCGACGAGGGCCTGATCCGGTCCGCCGCGGTCTCCGAGAGGTGCGAGAGCACCGACACCTCAAGGCCGCCGTCGTGCAGCCCCCAGGTCAGCCGCCGCAACCGCTCCTCGGCCAGTCCCGGGCCCGGCACCACCAGCGCCAGGTCCGCCTCGTGCGCGAAGGCCGCGCCCAGCACCGTCGAGGCGTCGTCCCCCGCCGGTGCCGGAGCGAGCCGCCCCGGCACCGGGACCTCGCAGCTCAGCGCCGCCGCGCCCACCGGCAGCGCGGCCACGACCAGATAGCCGTGGTCCTCCCGCGAGGTGAGCAGCCGCACGGCCCGGTCCACCCCGGCGGCCTCGCCGACCACCAGCACCCGGCGTGCCGTCCGGCGCCTCCCGGACCAGGCGAGACGGCGGCGGGCCCACGAGGTGCCCGCCCCCGCCACCAGCCCGGGAATCAGGGCGACGACGGCCGCCGCCGGGTCGATCGGCGCGTCCAGCACGGTCCACAGCACCGCCAGCAGACCGATGAGCAGCAACCAGTCCCCGGGCGTGGTCAGCGCCCCGGGCGGACGGCCCGGCACACGTAAGACGTACCGGCCCCGCGCCACCCGGACCCCGCACCACACCAGGGTGGCCGCGAGCGCCCCGGCCAGGGCCTCGGGCTGCCCGTCGGCGCGGAGCACCAGCCAGGCGGGTAACCCCAGTCCGGCGGATTCGGCGCACACCACCAGGGGCAGCGGGCCCGGGCGCCTGCCGGTTGCCCCGGCGCCGCGTGCGGACGGCACGTCCGGGAGCTGCCGCGGCCGGCCCAGGTCCTGGCCGCGCGGCAGTCCTGAAGAGGTCCGCGGACGTGGCGCTCCCGCCAGTCCCACGGGCCTCGGTATATCGGATTCGGGTAGCTCGACATGCCCCATGAACCCCCCAGTCACAGTCGCATCGCCACAAACGGGGCGCATCCGCCTATCCAGTGGACTGACGGACGCGCCCTCGCTCGGTGCACGATATCCACACACATGGCATTTCGCTGGAGTTCCGGTGAAGTTCAGACAGGAGCGGTGATCCGGTACTCGTCCCGATCCGTACCGGATCCCATGTTCTGTGTGCACCTGTTGGTATGTGTGACACGCGCCAAACGGTTGGTGTGCGGATATGTACCTTGGTCTGCCAACTACCGTACGTGCTCGTTCGGTTGCGTGGGTGGTTTCGGGCCGCTCGGCTCCGGCGGCCGCGGGGCGGTCTGGGAGAATGCAGTGCCGGGAGCACGTGCCCGGCCATGAGTGGAAGAAGGACGCACGGTGACCCCCGCGGAGAAGAACTGGGCCGGCAACATCACCTTCGGCGCGAAGCGGCTGTGTGTGCCGAGATCCGTCCGGGAACTGCGCGAGACGGTCGCCGCCTCCGGCGCGGTCCGCCCCCTGGGGACCCGGCACTCCTTCAACACCGTCGCGGACACCTCCGGCGACCATGTGTCGCTCGCCGGACTCCCGCGCGTCGTGGACATCGACGTCCCGGGCCGCGCCGTCTCGCTGTCCGCCGGACTCCGCTTCGGGGAGTTCGCCGCCGAACTGCACGCGCGCGGTCTCGCCCTCGCCAACCTGGGCTCGCTCCCGCACATCTCGGTCGCCGGCGCCGTCGCGACCGGCACCCACGGCTCGGGCGTGGGCAACCGCTCATTGGCGGGCGCGGTGCGTGCCCTCTCCCTGGTGACGGCCGACGGGGAGACGCGCACCCTGCGGCGCACCGACGAGGACTTCGCGGGCGCGGTCGTCTCCCTCGGCGCCCTCGGCGTGGTGACGTCGCTGGAACTCGACCTCGTGCCCGCCTTCGAGGTGCGCCAGTGGGTGTACGAGGACCTGCCCGAGGCGACACTCGCCGCGCGCTTCGACGAGGTGATGTCCGCCGCCTACAGCGTCAGCGTCTTCACCGACTGGCGCCCCGGCCCGGTCGGCCAGGTCTGGCTCAAGCAGCGGGTGGGCGACGAGGGGGCACGGTCCGTGATGCCCGCCGAGTGGCTGGGCGCCCGGCTCGCCGACGGCCCCCGGCACCCGGTCCCCGGGATGCCCGCCGGGAACTGCACGGCGCAGCAGGGGGTGCCCGGGCCCTGGCACGAGCGGCTTCCGCACTTCCGGATGGAGTTCACCCCGAGCAACGGCGACGAGCTCCAGTCGGAGTACTTCGTGGCCCGCGCGGACGCCGTCGCCGCCTACGAGGCCCTGGCCCGGCTGCGGGACCGGATCGCCCCGGTGCTCCAGGTCTCCGAGCTCCGCACCGTCGCCGCCGACGACCTGTGGCTGAGCCCCGCCCACGGCCGGGACTCGGTGGCCTTCCACTTCACCTGGGTCCCGGACGCGGCGGCCGTCGCGCCGGTGGCCGGGGCGATCGAGGAGGCCCTGGCCCCGTTCGGCGCCCGCCCGCACTGGGGCAAGGTCTTCTCGACGGCCCCCGAGGTGCTGCGCACGCTCTACCCGCGCTACGCGGACTTCGAGGAGCTGGTGGGCCGCCACGACCCCGAGGGCACCTTCCGCAACGCGTTCCTGGACCGGTACTTCCGCCGCTGATCCGCGGGCTCAGCGACCGTCGCGTCCGTCCTCGGCCCGGGACGGCCAGGCGGCGGCCGAGCGGCCCGGGGCGAGCTGGTCGACCACCTCGGCCAGCTCCTCGCAGGCGTGCTCGATGCGCTGCCGGATGTTCTGCTGCTCGGTGACGATGGCGGCCAGCAGGAGAGCGGTGAGGGCGACGGCCCCGTTCAGCACCGTGAGGTTGATCATCACCTCCACCATGGTGTGCCCCGCGAACGGGCCGGCCCGGTCCGTCCCGGCCATGATCGCCAGGACGGACACCAGCAGGGCGCAGGGCGCGCTGCCCGCGAGCCGGAAGCGCAGTGCGGCCCAGATGATGACCGGGAAGACCAGGTAGAGCATCGACAGCGAGCTGCGGGTGGCGACCAGCGTCCCGGCGACCGCGACCGCCAGCAGCGCCACCGCCTCCGCCCAGCGGTCCGTCAGCCGGGGCAGCCGTGCGCGGGGCAGGACCAACAGGACCGGGGTGACCATGAGCACGCCCATGACGTCGCCCGCCCACCAGGCCGCCCAGACGGACCAGAAGTCGTGGAGCGGGAGCTTTCCGTCCACCACCAGCAACCCCGCCCCCGTCGTGCTGCTGATCGTCATGGGGACCATCCCACCGAGAAACACCAGGATGAGGCCGTCGCGCAGCCGTTCCAGCCCCTTGCGGAAACCGGCCCGGCGCATCAGCAGGTACGCGCACAGCGGCGCGAGCGTGCTGCCCATCACGATGGCGGCGGTGGCCGGTCGCGGACTGCCGGTGAGGGTGGTGACGACGGCCAGGGAACCGATCGCGACCCCGGGCCACGCCCCCGCCCCCAGGTACAGCAGACAGCCCAGCGCGATCCCGGTCGGTGGCCACAGGGGTGTGACCACCGCCCCGTGGACGGTCACCTGCCGCAACAGCCCCAGCCGGGCCGCCCCGTAATACACGGCGGCGACGCCCACCACACGCAGGACCGCCATCAGGTACCGGCGGGTCCGTTCGCTGTGGATCACGCCTCTCATCAGACACCGGCCCCGGGGCGGACGGCGATGTGACACGCACGGGCGGCCCGGGGCCTGCCTCACCCTCCGCCGGAGGCCGGGCACCCGTGCCGCAGGACGAGCACCGCGGCGTCGTCCTGGTGCCCCGTCCGCTCGGCGGAGCCCATGACCGCGTCGGCCAGCGCGTCCGCTTCCCCGGTCGCCCGGGAGCGTACGAGCCGCACCACCTCGTCCAGCCCTTCGTCCAGGGAGTACGAGGGGCCCTCGACCACCCCGTCGGTCAGCAGTACGAACGCCCCCTCGTCGCCGAGCGAGCGCGTGGTGACCGGGTACTCCTCGCCCGCCTGCACCCCGAGCGGCAGCCCGCCCTCGTCGTCCGTGATGCCGGCCCGGCCGTCGGCGGTGGCCCAGACGGCGGCCACATGACCGGCCCGGGCGCTGCGCAGTTCCCCGGTGGCCGGGTCGAGACGTACGAAGGTGCAGGTGGCGAGCCGTCCGGTGTCGGCGGCGAGCAACAGGTCGTTGGTACGGCTCATGACCTCGCCCGGGTCCTCCGCCGTGAGCGCGAGGGCGCGCATCGCGATCCGGATCCGGCCCATGAAGGCGGCGGCCTCCACATCGTGGCCCTGGGCGTCCCCGATGGCGAACGCCAGCGCCCCGTCGGGGAGCACGAACCCGTCGTACCAGTCGCCGCCGATGTCCAGGCCGCTGCGCGCGGGAGCGTACCGGGCGGAGGTCCGCAGGCCCGGCGCCGACGGCAGGTCGGGTGGCAGCAACTCGCGCTGGAGCGCCTCGGCCAGCTCCACCCGGGCCCGGTGCAGCTCCACCTCGCGGCGGGCGCGGGAGGTGAGGTCGTGGAGGGTGGTGAGCAGTTCGTCGGAGCTGGCCGACCGGGAGGGACGACGCCGGTTCATGGGCCGCTCCGCGGGACGGGGGATGGCGGGCCGGGCCCCTGCATCCTATTTCGGCGGGGGACCGGGCGCAGGCCGGGCGGGCGGCGGCGGCCGGTTGGGTGGATGCTGGAGGTGGACCCGTGCGTCGGCCCGCGCCCGCCGGCCGGTGCGGGCCGGGAGGTACGCGATGAACCGCACGCTGGAATGGACGGTGCGCGTCGAGCTCTCCGAGGAGGGCGGGACGACGAGGGCGGAAGCGGTGCTGGACACCGGCACCGCGAAGCTCACCGGCCAGGGGGTCGCCCGGCTCGGCCCCCAGGACCCCGACGTCCCCACGATCGGCGACGAGGTCGCGGCGAGCCGGGCCATGCACGACGTCGCCGGGCAGCTGATGAGCGTGGCCGACCGCGCCATCGGCGAAGCCGGCGCCGGCCGGCCGGACGGCCCGGTGCCACCGCCCTACGCCTGGTCCGACGCCACGGCCTGAGCGCGCGCCGCGGCCCGCCCCCGGCGAGGGGGACGGGCCGCGGCCCGGTGGCCGTCAGTCGGCGTACGTGATGTCCGAGCCGCTGTAGATGCAGTTCGTGCCGTCCGCTCCGGTACCGGTCTTGGACGGCTCGCC
Source organism: Streptomyces sp. NPDC041814 (assembly GCF_055590565.1). NCBI lineage: Bacteria > Bacillati > Actinomycetota > Actinomycetes > Kitasatosporales > Streptomycetaceae > Streptomyces > Streptomyces sp. NPDC041814. The sequence continues at coordinate 253,545 of NZ_JBVJAM010000002.1, forward strand.
GCTGGTCACCCCCTTGTACTTCGTGCAGATGTCGATGTCGTGGTCCGAGTCGTCGTAGATCGTGACGCCCGAGAAGCGCGCCGTGTCGCCGTAGTTGGTGTTGATGCCGACCAGGGTGTCGCCCGGCGCGGTGACCCACACGTTCTGCACCTGGACGTGCCGGCCGTACTGGGTCGAGCAGTTGCCGCACGAGCGGTAGAGCTTCCCGAAGTCCTCGACCTGGAAGTTCTTGATGATCAGCGTGCCGCCGCCGTTGTGCTGGAAGACCTTGTCGTCCGCGCGTCGCGCGCCGCCGCCGTCGACCGTGCGGACCAGCGAGGAGGAGCCGCCGAGGAAGGTCGCGGCATCCTCGCCCACGTCCTCCCACCAGACGTTCTTCAGCGTGCAGGCGCCCGCGCAGTGCACCCCGTCGGCCGCCGGGGAGCCCAGGATGACGTTCTGCAGCGTGGCTCCGTCAGCCAGCTCGATCAGCGCGGGCTGGTCCTCGTCCTGGCCGTCGCTGCCGAGGTCGCCGCTCCCGTAGAAACGCTTCATGCCGCCGTCGTAGCTGCCCGACACCTTCATCGTCGAGGTGAGGGCCTGGCTGCCGTTGGCCGACGGCCACGCGGGGCGGGTGCCGGGGTCGGTGGGCGGATCGGTCGGCGGGTCCGTGGGGTCGGTCGGGTCCGTCGGCGTCGAACCCGCCGCGGTGAAGGTCCAGCGCTTGCTGGTGACCGAGTCGCAGGAGTTCTGCTGCACCAGGGCACCGGCCGCGGTGGAGCTGTCCTTCACGTTGAGGCACTTGCCGCCGTTGGCGTTGACGACGCGATAGGTGTCGCCGCTCACCGGTGAGAGCGTCCACACCTGGCCGGCGCCACCGGTGCAGGTCTGCTGCTCGACGGCCTTGCCCGCGCTGGTGGAGGCGTCCCGCACCCCGGCGCACTTGCCGCTGTGCGCGGCGGTCAGCGTGTAGCCGCTGCCGGATGCCTTGAGCTGCCAGGTCTGGTTGGCGGCGCCGGTGCAGCCGCGCTGGGCGAGCTGGGTGCCGTCGGAGGTGCCCGAGCCGGGGACCTCCAGGCAGAGCCCGCTCGCCCCGTTCGACAGGCTGTACGCGCCGGTCGTGGGCGCGGCCGTCGCGGAACCGGTCGCGACCAGCGCCGTGACACCGGCGAGGATCAGTGAGGAGAGGGCGACGAACGAGGCGGCTGTCCGGCCGCCCCGCCGTCTGGCATGCTGATTTCTGGTACGCACTGGGTGTTCCTTTCACCGCCCGCGGCGTCCTCCGCGGGCACCAATGAGTGGTTCGGTGCGGTGGTAAGGCGATCCCTCGACCCTGCGGAACGATGCCGTTCGCGTCCCGCAGGGTGAACCGAGTTCTTGTATGCGAACAGCGGCGACCGTACGGCATCGTCATGCACCGGTCAATAAGTGGCCCTGATGTGTTACCGGCGCCCCGCGCCCCGGCGCATCCCGCCCATCGGGCCGGGGCGCACCGCACCCGTATGCCTGTCAGGAGTCCTCGTCCCGGAGCTCCTGCTCCGTCCACAGCGCCTTGCCGTTCGTGCTGTAGCGGGTGCCCCAGTGGTGGGCGAGCTGCGACACGATGAACAGCCCGCGCCCGCCCTCGTCCACCGTCCGCGCGTGCCGCAGATGGGGGGCCACCGGGCTGGTGTCGTGCACCTCGCAGGTCAGCGCGCGGTCCAGCAGCAGCCGTAGTTGGAGGGGCGGCGTCCCGTAGCGGACCGCGTTCGTGATCAGCTCGCTGACGATCAGTTCGGTCGCCTCGATGGTGTCCTCGTCCAGCTCCCAGCCCTCCAGGCGGTCCCGGACGAGGGTGCGGGCGACCGCCGGAGTGGTCCGGTCGTGGACCAGCTCCCAGGTCGCCACCCGGTCCGGCGGCACCACGCCCGTCCGGGCGAGCAGCAGCGCGGCCCCGTCCGGATCGGCCTCGGCCGGCAGGTTGTACACGATCGCGTCGCACAGGTCGCGCAGCCGCCGCTCCGGAAAGGCCAGGGCGTCCCGCACCCGCTCCACCGACCGCTCCTCGGGCAGCAGCGAACCGGTGAGGAACGCCAGCACACTGCCCTCCTCCAGCCGCACCGAACCCGTCGCGAAGGGCGCGCTGTCCGTCGAGAAGAGCGCCGGCCCCTCCGGCACGTCCAGCAGGAGCGGACGCCCGTCCGGCCCGACGGCCACCGGAGCGGGATGCCCGGCGCGGGCCACCGTGCACACCTGCGTGAACGGGTCGTAGACCGCGTACAGGCATGTCGCGGTCAGCGGCTGGCGGTGCAGCGAGTCCCCCGGCGGCAGCGACCGCCGCTCCTCGACCAGCCGGTCCGCCGTGTCGTTGAGCCGGGCCAGCACCTCGTCGGGCTCCAGGTCGAGCCCCGCCAGCGCGTGGATGACGGTGCGCAGCTGCCCCATCGTGATGGCGGTCTGCAACCCGTGTCCGGCGACGTTGCCGATGATGAGCGCCGTCCGGGCGCCGGAGAGCCCGATCGTGTCGAACCAGCATCCGCTGTTGCGCCCGGGCAGCAGGACGTGCGCGGTCTCGATCGCGACCCGGTCGCCCTCGTGCTGGGGGAGCAGCCGGCGCTGGACGGTCGAGGCGATCACGTGCTCGCGGGCGTAGCGCAGCGCGTTCTCGATGCTCAGCGCCGTGTGCGCGGCGGCGGTCAGCGCGAGCGTGAGGTCTCGCTCGTTGAAAGGATCGCCCCGGTGCCGGTACAGGCTGACGAGGCCGAGCACGGAGCCGTGCAGCTTCAGCGGCGCCACGATCATCGAATGCGCCCCGGTCGCCTCGATCATCCGGCGCGTCGACGGGTCGGCGTCCAGCCAGGGCGTGTCCGGGCCCAGTTGGACCAGCCGGGGCCGCAGATCCGTGACGGAGAGGGCGAACGGGGTCGCCTCGGGCAGCCGGCGCAGCTCACCGACCAGGTTGTCCGGCGCCGCCTCCGTGCCCCGCACCGCCGCACGCCGCAGCGGCACGTCCCGGCCCAGTGGGCTCAGCGGGGGATCAGCCCCGCGCAGCACCTCGTCCACCACCTCGACCACGGCCAGGTCGGCGAACGCGGGCACCAACGCCGACACCAGCCCCTCGCAGGTCGCCGCCACATCGAGGGAGTGGCCCGCACCCCGGCGCACCGCCGCCAGCACATCGGCCCGCACGTGCGCCTTCTCCCGCTCGTTGACGTCGACCACGGCCGCCAGCAGTCCGAGCGGGCGGCCGTCCCCGCCTTCCAGGCGGTGCAGGGTGACGTTCAGGCTGCGGTCGGGGCCGGGGGCCCGGGCGACGCGCCCGCGCACCGGGTGGTTGACCACCGGCGCGCCCGTCTTCAGGACCTGGCGCAGCAGGTGATCCGCCTCGTCGGGGTCGTCCAGCCGGTAGGCGTCGGTGAAGTGCAGGCCGACGATGTCCTGCGGATCCACCTCCTCGGTCAGGGCGTTGACGCGGACCACCCGGAGCTCCAGGTCCAGGACGTGCAGACCGACCGCGGACTGGGTGAACAGCGTTTCGAGCAGCGCCTCTTCCATCTCGTCGCCCGGGCCCGCACCGGGGGCCGTGGTACCGGTGTCCGACACGTCGCACCCCCAACGGGCTCCGCCACCCCTGGCGATCGGCAGCTCTCCGGACAGCCTGCGCGCCCCCGGGACGGGGCCGCCACCGCGCGGCGCCGAACGGGTGAGCGCGTACGGGATTCGCGGGGGCGGCAACCTTTCCGTGCCCGGCGGCCACTGAGCAGTACCCCACCCCCACTCCGGAAGGCACGTACCGTGGCTCTCGCGTATCCCCGCACCTCCCGCAGACGCCGTACCACCCGGACCCGGACCCTGCTCGGCGCCGTCACCGCCGGAATCCTCGCCGCCGCCGGACTGGTCGTCACCGGCCATACCTCGCACGCCGCGACCGCACGTCAGGTGGAGGCGCTGGACCGGGGCGTCGTCAGTGTGCACACCGACTCCGGCAACCTCATCAGCTGGCGCTGGCTCGCCACCGACCCCGATTCCGTCGCCTTCAACGTCTACCGCGCCGGTACGAAGGTCAACGCCTCGCCCATCACCGGCTCGACCAACTACTTCCACACCGGCGCCCCCAACTCGGCCGACTACACCGTGCGCGCAGTCGTCGATGGCGTCGAGCAGGGCGACTCCGTGCACGCGGTCCAGTTCCGCGCCGGCTACAAGGACGTGCCCATCAGCCCGCCCCCGGGCGGCACGACCCCCGACGGCGTCGCCTACACCTACGAGGCCAACGACGCCTCCGTCGGCGACCTCGACGGTGACGGCGCGCTCGACTTCGTACTGAAGTGGCAGCCGACCAACGCCAAGGACAACTCCCAGTCCGGCTACACCGGCAACACCGTCGTGGACGGCATCAGGCTCGACGGCACCCGGCTGTGGCGGATCGACCTGGGCCGCAACATCCGCTCCGGTGCGCACTACACGCAGTTCCAGGTGTACGACTACGACGGCGACGGCCGGGCCGAGGTGGCGATGAAGACCGCCGACGGCAGCGTCGACGGCCGGGGCACCGTGATCGGCAGCGCGTCGGCCGACCACCGCAACTCCTCCGGCTACGTCCTGTCCGGCCCCGAATACCTCACCATGTTCAACGGCCTGACGGGCGCCGCCATGGGCACCGTCGACTACGTCCCCGCACGCGGCACCGTCTCGTCCTGGGGCGACAGCTACGGCAACCGCGTCGACCGCTTCCTCGCCGGCACCGCCTATCTGGACGGTGGCAGGCCCTCACTGATCATGGCGCGCGGCTACTACACCCGCACGGTGATCGCCGCCTGGGACTGGCGGAACGGGGCGTTCACCCGGCGCTGGACCTTCGACACCAACAGCTCCACCAACACCGGCCGGGGCTACGACGGCCAGGGCAACCACCAGCTGTCGGTGGCCGATGTCGACGGCGACGGCAGGGACGAGATCGTCTACGGCGCCATGGCCGTCGACGACAACGGCAGCTCCCTGTGGACCACGAAGAACGGCCACGGCGACGCCATGCACGTCGGCGACCTGGACCCGGCGCGCCCGGGCCTGGAGGAGTTCAAGGTGGATGAGGACGGCTCGAAACCCTCGTCCTGGATGGCGGACGCGAAGACGGGCCAGATCATCTGGTCGACGCCCGCCGGCGGCGACAACGGACGCGGTGTCAGCGACGACATCTGGGCGGGCAGCCCGGGCGCCGAGTCCTGGTCGTCCGCCGCCTCCGGGATACGCGACCCGCACGGCACCGTGGTCGCGAGCCGCAAGCCCTCCAGCACCAACTTCCTGGCCTGGTGGGACGGTGACACCACCCGGGAGCTGCTGGACGGCACCCACATCGACAAGTACGGCACCTCCGGTGACACCCGCCTGCTGACCGGCGCCTCCGTCCACTCCAACAACGGCACCAAGGCCACCCCGGTCATCTCCGGCGACCTCCTCGGCGACTGGCGCGAGGAGGTGGTCTGGGCGACGACGAACAACACCGCGCTACGGATCTACTCCACGCCGTACGAGACCGGCACGAGGATCACCACCCTGCTCCACGACACCACCTACCGCACCGCCCTGGCCTGGCAGAACACCGCCTACAACCAGCCTCCGCACCCCGGGTTCTTCCTCGGGAACGGGATGGCGACGGCCCCGCGGCCCACGGTGTGGACCCCGTGAGCTGAGGCCCGCCCTCCCGGTGGTGGTACCGGGAGGGCGGGCACCCCGCAGGGTCAGGCGTTCAGCGCCGCCGACACCACGGCCTTGGCCTCCTCCTGCACCTGGGCCAGGTGCCCGGCGCCCCGGAAGGACTCCGCGTACACCTTGTAGACGTCCTCGGTGCCCGAGGGGCGGGCCGCGAACCAGGCGTTCTCCGTGGTCACCTTGATCCCGCCGATCGCGGCCCCGTTGCCCGGTGCCGTGGTCAGCACGGCGGTCACCGGCTCACCGGCGAGGGTGTCCGCGCCGACCTGATCGGGGGAGAGGCGCGCCAGGACCGCCTTCTGCTCGCGGTCGGCGGGGGCGTCGATCCGCGCGTAGGCGGGCTCGCCGAACCGGGCGGTCAGCGCGGCGTAGCGCTGGGAGGGGGACTCACCGGTGACCGCCTGGATCTCGGAGGCCAGCAGGGCGAGCAGGATGCCGTCCTTGTCGGTCGTCCACACCGAGCCGTCCCGGCGCAGGAACGACGCCCCGGCCGACTCCTCACCGCCGAAGCCCAGCGACCCGTCGGACAGCCCGTCCACGAACCACTTGAAGCCGACCGGCACCTCGACCAGTTCGCGGCCGAGGTCGGCGGCGACCCGGTCGATCATCCCGGACGACACCAGAGTCTTGCCGACGCCCGCCCCGGACGGCCAGTTCTCCCGGTGCGCGTACAGGTAGTCGATGGCCACCGCGAGGTAGTGGTTCGGGTTCATCAGCCCGCCGTCCGGGGTGACGATGCCGTGCCGGTCGGCGTCGGCGTCGTTGCCGGTGGCGATCTGGTAGCGGTCGCGCCGGTCGATCAACGAGGCCATCGCGTGCGGCGACGAGCAGTCCATCCGGATCTTGCCGTCCCAGTCCAGCGTCATGAACCGCCAGGTGGGATCGGTCAGCGGGTTGACCACGGTCAGGTCCAGCCGGTGCTGTTCGGCGATCCGCCCCCAGTACGCGACCGAAGCGCCGCCCAGCGGGTCGGCGCCGATCCGGACCCCGGCCTCGCGCACCGCGTCCAGGTCGAGGACGGAGGGCAGGTCCGCCACGTAGGTGCCCAGGAAGTCGTACCTGCCGGTCGTCGAGGCGGCGAGCGCCCGCGCGTACGGTACCCGGCGGGCGTCCTTGAGCCCGCCCGTGATGATCTCGTTGGCCCGGTCCTGGATCCAGCCGGTCGCGTCCGAGCCCGCCGGACCGCCGCTCGGCGGGTTGTACTTGAACCCCCCGTCGCCCGGCGGGTTGTGCGACGGGGTGACCACGACGCCGTCCGCGAGGCCGGTGGCACGGCCGCGGTTGTACGTGAGGATGGCGTGCGACACCGCGGGCGTCGGCGTGTACCCGTCCTCGGTGTCGATGAGGACGCGGACGTCGTTGGCGGCGAACACCTCCAGGGCGGTGACCCGGGCCGGCTCCGACAGGGCGTGGGTGTCCGCCCCCAGGAACAGCGGCCCGTCCGTGCCCTGTTGCGCCCGGTACTCGCTGATGGCCTGGCTCGTCGCCGCGATGTGGTCCTCGTTGAACGCGGTGGCCGTCGAGGAGCCGCGGTGTCCGGAGGTGCCGAACGCCACTCGCTGGCCCGGCTCGGCCGGATCGGGATGCAGCGCGTAATACGCCGTCACCAGCCGTGCCACATCGGTCAGGTCCTCGGGGCGCGCCTGCTGTCCGGCTCGTGCGTGCGGCATCTGCCACTCCTCCGTATCGGTCGTTCGGTGCGATGTGCCCGTGCGGTCATTTTCGCCGGTCTTGGCCCCCGGCGGGCGCCCGCCCCGCCGCTCGCACGGCCACCGCCGCCGCGTACCCGGTGGGGACGGCGACATCGGTGACGGCCCAGTCCGGCGGCCCGAGCGGGACCGGGCCGGTGCCGACGTGCTCGCGGTGCAGGCCGCCCGCGAGGCCGGTGCCCTCGCCCTTGAGGTACGCCTCCTTGCGGGTCCACACCCGGGCGAAGGCGGCAGGCCGTCCCTCTTCCGGCAGCGCGGCCAGCTCGGCCGCCTCGGCCGGGTGCAGCTGCCCGGACACCTCCGCCACCACCCGCGCCTCCGGGACCCGCTCCACGTCCACCCCGACCGGGACGTCCGCGAACGCCAGGAGGGCGATGCCCCGGGTGTGGGAGAGCGAGAAATGGGTGCCGCCGCCGGTCGCGGGCCGGCCGTGCGGGCCGTCGCAGGAGGGGCAGCGCTCCCGCGTCAGCCGTACGGCCTCCGGGGCGACGCCCTGGCGGGCGCCGAGCAGCAGGCGCAGGGCCAGGTGGGCGGCGGTGTAGCAGGCCCGGTCCGCGGGGAAGGCCAGCCGCTCCGTCCGGGCGAGCTCCGAGGCGTCGAGGATCTTCGGGGCCAGCAGCCGGGCGGCCTCGGCCGCGCGCTCCGTGTCCACCAGCCACAGGGAGGGGGCCTCGGCGCTCCAGGAGGGCGCGGGCCCCCGATAGCCTTCCTCGGTCAGCGTCAACTCATGGGGCTGGTACACCGTTACGTCGTTTCCTCGGCGGGTACGGGCGCCTCGGGCGGGCACCGGCGGGGCAGGGGCGCTCTTATCCTATGGAGATCCGGAACGCGTCCGACGTATGTTCGATCACCCTGTGCCCCCGATCCGGGCGGCGCCACTCGGACAGGAGACACCGCATGCCGTTGGACAGCCGCCCCGCCGTGCTCCGGGAGGCCCGGGCGGACGACGCCGGGCCGCTGACCCGGCTCTTCCTCGCCTCCCGCGCCGCCGCCATGCCGTATCTGGCGCGGGTGCACAGCGACGAGGCGACGCTCGCGTGGCTGACCCATGTGGTGCTGCCCGGCACCGATGTCCGGGTGGCCGAGACGCGCGAGGGCGGGGAGGTGCGGATCGCCGGCTTCCTCTCCCTGGACGGCTCCGAGGTGGAACACCTCTACATCGACCCCGGCCTGCGCCGCCGGGGCATCGGCTCGCTCCTGCTGGCGGCGGCCAAGGAGGCCAGCCCCACGGGACTCGCCCTCCACACCTTCCAGCGCAACACCGGGGCCCGGTCCTTCTACGAGCGCCACGGCTTCACCGCGGTCGCCTTTGACGACGGCAGCCGGAACGAGGAGAACGAGCCGGACGTCCGCTACCGGTGGGCGCCGCTCGGCCGATGAGCTGAGCTCACACTCCCTGCGGGCTGCCGCCGTCCCCTGCCAGGCGCGTCAGCCACTCGTGCAGCAGGCGCTGTTCGGCTTCGCTCAGGACGCCGGTGTCGTCGGGGAGGGCGGCGCGCAGCGCGCGGGCCGCCGGGGCGGGGCCGGACTCGGTGGCGGGGACCACCGGCTCGGCGCGGGTGACCGCGGCGACCATGGACTCGCGCAGGACGGTCAGCAGTGCCGGATCGCGGCGTTCCGCGGGGGTGGCGTGCCATGTGGTGACCCCGCCCTGCCCGGTGGCCCGGATGATCTGGGCGGCCAGCTCCTCATTGACCCGCAGCCACCCCGAGGCCGCCAGCCGGCGCACCCGGCCGCGCAGGATCTCCAGGCCCGCGCGGTGCGCCGCGTCCGCCGTCGAGCCGGTGGCCCTGTTCATCACGGCGAAGAGCTCCGGACGCGAGATCCCGAACTCCACCGCCACGTCCCAGCCGCGGCGCAGCTCCTCCACCGGATCCTCCGGCGCGGGACCCTGGCCGAACTGATCGGACGGGAACCCGCGACGTTCCGCACGCTGCTGGAGCGCGCCTGGGCCGAGTAGTCCCGGCTTTATGGGGACACCCCGTCCGAGCTGGTGCCTTTCATCGGCTTGCAGATTTACGCAAACTCCTTGCGGGTGCTGGCGCGCTCGGCCGTCTCGGTGTGTCCGTGATCAAATGCCCTTCTTGTCACGGAAGTTGGCCCGTGAGGGCGGCGCCCGCAAGGCTGCGGATTTCTGCCGGAGTGGTGGACTCCACGTCAATTCTCTGCAACTCTCTGACCGCAAAACGCAAAAGGTCATCCCGCCGGTGCAGAAATTCATGTACCGGCGGGGTCGCAGACTGAGCCGCGCCTCGGCCGTCCTGCGCCGAGGCAGCAGATCGGGGACAGATGAGAACGCGACGCTGGAGATGGCGGATCCTTTCCGCGACCGTCTCCACCAGCCTGATGATGGTCGCCTGGCCGGCGCTGAACGCCTCGGCCGCCGGCGGCCCGAACATCGCGGCCGGCCACCGCGCCGCCGCGAGCAGCGGGAAGTCCGCCGGGAACATCGCCGACGGACAGCAGTCCACCTACTGGGAGGGGTCGGGCAAGTCCCTGCCCCAATGGGTGCAGAGCGACCTGGGCAAGGTCACCCGCATCGACCAGGTCACACTGAAGCTCCCCGCCGACTGGTCGGCCCGCCGCCAGACGCTCTCCCTCCAGGGCAGCGTCGACGGCACCAGCTTCTCCACGCTGAAGACCTCGGCCTCCTACTCCTTCGCACCGGGCAGCTCCAACAAGGTCACCATCAGCTTCCCGGCGGCCCGGACCCGCTTCGTCCGGGCCGCCATCACCGCGAACACCGCGTCCGACAACGGCCAGCTGGCCGAGCTGGAGGTCCGGGCGGCGGCGGAGTCCTCGGTGAACCTGGCCGCCGGGCGCCCGCTCACCGCCAGCAGCAACACCCAGACGTACATCGCGGCCAACGCCAACGACGGCAACCGGGCCAGCTACTGGGAGAGCCGCAACAACGAGTTCCCGCAGTGGCTCCAGGCCGACCTGGGCTCCTCGGTGCGCGTCGACCGCGTGGTGCTGCGGCTGCCCGACGGCTGGGAGACCCGCAGCCAGACGCTGAAGATCCAGGGCAGCGCCAACGGCTCCGACTTCACGGACCTGACCCAGGCCGAGGCGCACACCTTCACCCCCGGCTCCGAGACGGCGACGATCACCTTCGACGCCACCACCACCCGCTACGTCCGCGTCCTGGTCACCGCCAACAGCGTGCAGCCCGGCGCCCAGGTCTCCGAGCTGGAGATCTACGGCCCCGAGACCGGTGACACCCAGGCACCGAGCGCCCCGGCGCAACTGGCATACACCGAACCGGCCACCGGGCAGATCAAGCTGACCTGGAAGGCGTCGACGGACGACACCGCCGTCACCGGCTACGACATCTACGCCGACAACACCCTGCTGACCAGCGTCGCCGGTGACGTCACCACGTACACCGACACCCGTCCGGCGAGCTCCACCGTCTCGTACTACGTACGGGCCAGGGACGCGGCGGGCAATGTCTCGGCCAACAGCAACACCGTCACCCGCAAGGGGGACTCCGGTGACACCCAGGCGCCCACCGCACCGGCCGACCTGAGCTTCACCGAGCCCTCTTCCGGCCAGATCAAGCTGACCTGGACGGCGTCCAGCGACAACAAGGCCGTCACCGGGTACGACATCTACGCCAACAACGTGCTGCGCAAGACCGTGGCCGGCGATGTCACCACCTACACCGACACCCAGTCCGCAGGCACCACCGTCTCGTACGTCGTACGGGCCAGGGACGCGGCGGGCAACGTCTCGGGCGACAGCAACACCGTCACCCGCAACGGCTCCACCGGCGCGGCCTCCAACCTCGCCGTCGGCAAGCCCATCACCGCCTCCTCCATGGTGCACACCTTCGTCGCGGAGAACGCCAACGACAACCAGCTCTCCACCTACTGGGAGGGCGCCGGCGGCAGCTACCCCAACACCCTCACGGTGAAGCTGGGCGCCAACGCCGACACCCAGAGCGTCGTCGTGAAGCTCAACCCTGACAGCAGCTGGGGAGCCAGGACCCAGAACATCCAGGTCCTCGGCCGCGAGCAGAGCGCCTCGTCCTTCACCGGCCTGGTCGCCGCCAAGGACTACGCGTTCAGCCCGGGCAGCGCCAACACGGTGACGATCCCGGTCGACGCCCGGGTCGCCGACGTCCAGCTGAAGTTCACCTCCAACACCGGCGCGCCCGCCGGGCAGGTCGCGGAGTTCCAGGTGCTGGGCGCCCCGGCCCCCAACCCGAACCTCCAGGTCAGCGGGGTCACCGCGAGTCCGGCGGCGCCCGTCGAGTCGGACCCGGTGACGCTCACCGCGACGGTGCGCAACACCGGCGCGGTCGCCGCCCCGGCCGGCAAGCTCGCCTTCCGGCTCGGTGACACCAAGGTCGCGACCGTCACCGTGGGCGCGCTCGCCGCAGGTGCCTCCACGCAGGTCAGCGCCGATATCGGGGCGCGCGACGCGGGCACGTACCCACTGAGCGCGGTCGTCGACCCGGACAACCAGATCATCGAGCAGAACGAGACCGACAACACCTACACCAGCGCCTCCGGCCTGGTCGTCAAGCCGGTCGCCAGCTCCGACCTGGTGCCCACCGCGGTCACCACCTCGCCGTCCGCCCCGGCCCAGGGCGACAACGTCACCTTCTCCGTCGCCATCCGCAACCAGGGCACGGTCGCCTCCGCCGCGGGCGCCCACGCCGTCACCGTGACCCTGCTCGACGCCAAGGGCGCCACGGTGAAGACCCTCACCGGCAGCTACGACGGCTCGATCGCCGCGGGCGCCACCAGCGCCCCGGTGAACCTGGGCTCCTGGACGGCGGCCAACGGCTCGTACACCGTGAAGACCGTGGTCGCGGACGATGCCGAGGAGCTGCCGGTCAAGCGCGAGAACAACACCGTCAGCAGCTCCTTCTTCGTCGGGCGCGGCGCCAACATGCCGTACGACACCTATGAGGCCGAGGACGGCGTCACCGGCGGCGGCGCGAAGGTCGTCGGGCCGAACAGGACCGTCGGCGACGTCGCGGGCGAGGCGTCGGGCCGCAGGGCGGTCACGCTGAACAGCACGGGCAACTACGTCGAGTTCACCACCCGGGCCAGCACCAACACCCTGGTCACCCGCTACTCCATCCCGGACTCGGCGGGCGGCGGCGGCATCGACTCCAAGCTCAACATCTACGTGGACGGCACCTTCCTCAAGGCGATCGACCTCACCTCGAAGTACGCCTGGCTGTACGGCGCCGAGACCGGCCCCGGCAACTCCCCGGGCTCCGGCTCACCCCGGCACATCTACGACGAGGCCAACGTGATGCTGGGCAAGACGGTCCCGGCGGGCAGCAGGATCCGGCTCCAGAAGGACGCCGCGAACACCAGCACCTACGCGATCGACTTCATCGGCCTGGAGCAGGCCACCCAGATCGCCAACCCGGACCCGGCCGCCTACGCCGTTCCGGCCGGCTTCACCCACCAGGACGTCCAGAACGCCCTGGACAAGGTGCGGATGGACACCACGGGCAAGCTGACCGGTGTCTACCTGCCCGCGGGCGACTACGAGACCGCCAGTAAGTTCCAGGTCTACGGGAAAGCCGTCCGGGTGATCGGTGCGGGGCCCTGGTACACCAGGTTCCACGCGCCCTCGACGCAGGAGAACACCGACATCGGCTTCCGGGCCGAGGCGAGCGCCAAGGGCTCGACGTTCGCGAACTTCGCGTACTTCGGCAACTACACCTCGCGCATCGACGGACCGGGCAAGGTGTTCGACTTCTCCAACGTGTCGGACATGGTCATCGACAACATCTGGAACGAGCACACGGTGTGCCTCTACTGGGGTGCCAACACCGACAACATCACCATCAAGAACTCCCGCATCCGCGACACCTTCGCCGACGGCATCAACATGACCAACGGCTCGACCGGCAACCACGTCGTCAACAACGAGTCGCGGGCCACAGGTGACGACAGCTTCGCGCTCTTCTCGGCGATCGACGCCGGCGGCGCGGACATGAAGGACAACGTCTACGAGAACCTCACCTCGCTCCTGACCTGGCGCGCGGCCGGTGTGGCCGTCTACGGCGGCTACGACAACACCTTCCGCAACATCCGCATCGCGGACACCCTGGTGTACTCGGGGATCACCGTCAGCTCGCTCGACTTCGGCTACCCGATGAACGGCTTCGGGACCGGCCCGACGACGGTCGAGAACGTCTCGGTGGTCCGCTCCGGCGGCCATTTCTGGGGCTCGCAGACCTTCCCCGGCATCTGGCTGTTCTCCGCCTCCAAGGTCTTCCAGGGCATCCGGATCAACCACGTCGACATCGTCGACCCGACGTACAGCGGCATCATGTTCCAGACCAACTACGTGGGAGGCCAGCCGCAGTTCCCCATCGAGGACACCATCCTGACCGACATCTCGATCTCCGGCGCCCACAAGAGCGGGGACGCCTTCGACGCCAAGTCCGGCTTCGGGCTGTGGGCCAACGAGATGCCCGAGGCCGGCCAGGGGCCCGCCGTCGGTGAGGTCACCTTCAACGGGCTCAGGTTCAGCGACAACGCCCAGGACGTGAAGAACACGACGTCCACCATGAAGATCAACATCAACCCGTAGCGACCACTGCACCCAGGGGCGCCGTCCGGTCCGCCGGGCGGCGCCCCGTGCTGCGCCCACGCCGTGTTCCGCATGCGGCGTACCAACGACTGTCAAACTTTTACGAAAACTGCGCGAGATATTGCGTTCACATGTCGGCGCTGGTTGAGTGTGCCTCGCCCCGGCAGTCAGTCGGCCGAGGGCCATCCACGCTCATGCCCGAAGGGGACCATCGATGAGAAGTGCTGGGTTGCGCCGCACACGCCGTATCAGCCGTGCCTCCGCGGCTGCCCTTGTCACCGCACTTGCCCTGACCTCGCTCGCGTCCTGCGGCACGAGCAGCAGCAAGGACGACGACACGAGCAGTTCGTCCAAGGGTTCGTCCGACCCCTCGGCTCCGCTGGACCCGAAGACCAAGGTGACGATCTCCATCGACTGCATGCCGCCGGCCGCCAAGGCCGCGGAGCTGCGGGAGTGGAAGGAGGACATCAAGACGTTCAACCAGCAGTACCCGAACGTCACGATCAACGGTAAGTCCACCCCGGGCCAGTGCAACGAGCCGCCCCGCTTCACGGCCATGCTGAAGGGCAAGTCGCAGCCCGACGTCTTCTACGCCTACTTCAGCGACCTCCAGCAGGTCCTGGACAACGACGGGGCCGAGGACATCTCCGCGTACGTCAGCGACAAGACCGTGCCCGCGCTGAAGGACATCCAGCCGCAGGTGGTCGACGTGGCCCGCAAGGACGGCAAGCTCTACGGGCTGCCGACCAGCAACTACACCATGGGCCTGATGATCAACCGGAAGCTGTTCAAGCAGGCCGGTCTGGACCCGAACAGCCCGCCCGCCACCTGGGACGAGGTGCGCGTCGCCGCCAAGAAGATCGCGGGGCTCGGCAAGGGCATCTCCGGCTACGGCGAGTACAGCGCCGGCAACAACGGCGGCTGGCACTTCGCGGCGACGCAGTTCGGTCTCGGCGGGGAGGTCGTCGACGCCTCCGGCAAGAAGGCCGCCTTCAACAACGAGACCGGCAAGCAGGTCCTCCAGCAGCTGCACGACATGCGCTGGGAGGACGACAGCATGGGCAAGACCCAGCTGCTCAAGTGGGGCGACCTCCAGAAGCAGATAGCCAGCGACAAGCTGGGCATGTTCCTCGCCGCCCCCGACGACATCGCGTACATGGTGCAGCAGCTCGGCGCCCAGTACGAGACCTTCGGCCTCGGCCCCATCCCCGGCGGCAAGGGCACCCTCTTCGGCGGCAACAACTACCTGATCAAGAAGGGCAGCTCGCCCGACCAGATCAAGGCCGCCATCGCCTGGCTGAACTTCAAGAACCTCACCCCCGGCAAGGGCCAGTTCGACTGGGCCCGCACCAAGGCCGACAAGCTCCCCGTGGGCCTGCCGCAGCCGAACTTCTTCCTCGGTGAGAGCAAGACCAAGGACGACGCCGCACGCGCCCAGAACGCGACGATGCCCGTCGAGAACTTCAAGGCGTTCATGGACAACCCGGTCCCCGGCAAGGCCGAGCCGCCGAAGGCCCAGGAGATCTACAAGATCCTCGACAACGCCATGTCCGGTGTCCTGACCAACAAGAACGCCGACATCGACAAGCTGCTCTCCACCGCCGAGCAGCAGGTCAACCAGGTTCTGGCGAACCAGTAACGGACGCGCGGGGCCGGGTCACGCGGACCCGGCCCCGCATCCGGACCCCGTCCGCTACGCGCTCGTCGTACACCGGCACCGAGGAGACACCATGTCGGCCCCAACCCTGTCCCCCCGCAAGGCGACCCGGCCTCGCCCAGGACACCACGGCTCCGCCCGCCCGGACTCCGCCCGCGAGGAGTTCCTGCGCGCCCTGCGCCGCAACATCTCGGCGCACGGCTTCCTGATCGGAGCGGTGCTCTGCTTCTCGCTCTTCTCCTGGTATCCGATGGTCCGGGAATTCATCCTGGCCTTCCAGAAGAACGAGGACGGCACCACCACCTGGGCCGGCTGGTCCAACCTCACGTACGTCTTCAACGACCCGGCCTTCTGGCAGGCCTGGCGCAACACCCTGCTCTTCACCGTCCTCGCCCTGCTCCTCGGCTTCGTCGTCCCGTTCGCCGTCGCCGTCGTGCTCAACGAGTTCCGGCACGGCCAGGGCTATCTGCGGCTGCTCGTCTACCTCCCCGTCATGCTGCCGCCGGTCGCCTCCGTACTGCTCTTCAAGTACTTCTACGACCCCGGCTACGGGCTGTTCAACCGCATCCTGGCCATCTTCCACCTGCCCGAACAGCAATGGCTCCAGGACACCAGCACCTCGATGCTCTCCGTCGTCATCGCGGCGACCTGGATGAACATGGGCGGCGCCACCCTCATCTACCTCGCCGCGCTCCAGGGCATCCCCGGCGAGCTGTACGAGGCGGCCGAACTCGACGGTGCCGGGCTGCTGCGCAAGATCTGGCACGTCACCATCCCGCAGACCCGCCTCATCCTCTCGCTCCTGCTGCTCATGCAGATCATCGCGACGATGCAGGTCTTCACCGAGCCCTTCCTGCTCACCAACGGCGCCGGACCCGAGGGCTCCACCACCACCGTCGTCTACCTCATCTACCAGTACGCCTTCAACTTCAACAACTACGGCAGCGCGGCGGCACTCGGCCTCGTCCTGCTCGTCGTCCTCGCGGGATTCTCCGCGGTGTACGTACGACTGAGCCGCAGCAGCGAAGACTAGGACGGGAGCCAAGACCATGGCATCGAACACGCTTGTCTCCCGGCGCGGGAGCACCTCACGCAAGTCCGCCCGGCGCAGGTCCGAAGGCGCCGCCGAGCGCGGCCGCCAGCGCACCCTGATCTCGCCGGCCCAGCTCGGCCGGCCACGCGGCAAGGCCGTCTACTGGATCGTCTTCGGCCTGGTGATGGTCCTGTTCACGGCCGTCTTCCTCGGCCCGCTGTACTGGATGGTGACCGGCGGTCTGAAGACCACCCAGGAAGTGGTGCAGAGCCCGCCCACGGCCTTCCCCAAGTCCATCCACACCGAGAACTACAGCCAGGCATGGACGGTCATGGACCTGTCCAAGCTGCTGTTCAACACCCTGTACTACGCCTTCGGCGCGCTCGCCTTCCAGCTGATCTTCGACGTGGCCGCCGCCTACTCGCTGTCCAAGCTGCGGCCGATGTTCGGCAAGGTCATCCTCGGCATGATGCTGGCCACGCTGATGATCCCGGCCACCGTGCTCGTCGTCCCGCAGTACCTGACCGTCCTGGACGTGCCCCTGGTCCAGCGCAACCTGGTCAACTCGCCCTGGGCGATCTGGCTGCCGTCGGTCACCAACGCCTTCAACATCTTCCTGCTGAAGCGGTTCTTCGACTCCATCCCGGGCGAACTCCTCGACGCCGCGGCGATGGACGGCGCCTCACCGCTGCGCACCCTGCGCTCGATCATCCTGCCCATCTCCCGGCCGATCCTCGGGGTCGTCTCCATCTTCGCCGTCGTCGGCGTGTGGAAGGACTTCCTCTGGCCGATGCTCACGCTGCCCGACCCGAACAAGCAGACCCTCAACGTGGGCATCTACTCACTGGCCAGCGGCGTCCCCGAGAACGTCCTGATCGCCGCGCTCACCATCGCGTCGATCCCGACGCTGCTGATCTTCCTGCTCTTCCAGCGCAACATCATGAGCGGTCTCACCGCGGGCGGCCTCAAGGGCTGACGCCCGCTCCCCGAACCGCCTTCCCCTCAGCGCTCCGCCGCCGGCTCACCCATCCTGCCCCGCTTGCCGGGCCGGCGGCGGAGTCCCACCTGCCCGAAAGGAACGTCAGTGGCAGCCAACCGTCCGTCCGAGGCCACCGCACACTGGTGGCGCGACGCCGCCATTTACCAGATCTACGTACGCAGCTTCGCCGATGGCGACGGCGACGGCACCGGCGACCTGGCAGGGGTACGGGCCCGGCTGCCCTACCTCGTGGAACTGGGCGTGGACGCCCTCTGGTTCACCCCCTGGTACCTCTCACCGCTGGCCGACGGCGGTTACGACGTGGCCGACTACCGGACGATCGACCCGGCGTTCGGCACCCTCGCCGAGGCCGAGAAACTCATCGCCGAGGCCCGCGAGCTGGGCATCCGCACCATCGTGGACATCGTGCCCAACCACGTGTCCGACCAGCACGCCTGGTTCCGCGCCGCCCTCGAAGCCGGCTCCGGCAGCCCCGAGCGCGACCTCTTCCACTTCCGCAAGGGCCGCGGCGCGAACGGCGAGATCCCGCCCAACGACTGGGTCTCCGAATTCGGCGGCACCCCCTGGACCAGACTGGACGACGGCGAGTGGTACCTCCATCTCTTCGCCACCCAGCAGCCCGACCTCAACTGGGCGCACCCCGCCGTCCGCCGCGAGCACGAGGACGTACTGCGCTTCTGGTTCGAACGCGGCGTCGCCGGTGTGCGCATCGACTCCGCTGCCCTCCTCGCCAAGGACCCCGCGCTCCCCGACTTCGTCATCGGCAGCGACCCGCACCCCTTCGTGGACCGCGACGAACTCCACGACATCTACCGCTCCTGGCGCGCCATCGCCGACGAGTACGGAGGCGTCTTCGTCGGCGAGGTCTGGCTCCCCGACACCGAGCGCTTCGCCCGCTACCTGCGCCCCGACGAACTGCACACCGCCTTCAACTTCAACTTCCTGGCCTGCCCGTGGGAGCCGGAGAAGCTGCGGGCCGCCATCGACGACACGCTCTCCGAGCACGCCTCGGTCGGCGCTCCCGCCACGTGGGTGCTCTGCAACCACGACGTCACCCGGACCGTCACCCGCTACGGCCGTGAGGAGACCGGGTTCGACTTCGCCGTCAAGACCTTCGGCACCCCCACCGACCTCGCCCTCGGCACCCGCCGGGCCCGTGCCGCCGCCCTCCTGTCGCTGGCCCTGCCCGGTGCGGCCTACCTCTACCAGGGCGAGGAACTGGGCCTGCCCGAGGCCGACATCCCGCTCGACCGGATCCAGGACCCGATGCACTTCCGCAAGGACGGTGCCGATCCGGGCCGGGACGGCTGCCGGGTGCCCATGCCCTGGGCGGCGGGCGAACCGTACGCCGGATTCGGGGCCACCACGGAGCCCTGGCTCCCGCAGCCGGAGGGCTGGTCCGGCTACGCCGCCGACATCCAGAACGGCGACCCGGACTCCATGCTCAACCTGTACCGCGAGGCCCTGCGGCTGCGGCGCTCCGAACCGGGCTTCGGGACCGGGGGAGAGCCCGGCATCCGGCGGCTGACCTGGCTCGACGCCGCGCCCGGGGTGCTCGCCTTCGCCCGGACCGACGGACTCCTCTGCGTCGTCAACCTGGCCGCCGACGCCGCGGAGCTGCCCCCGCACAGCGCGGTGCTGCTCACCAGCGGACCCCTGGACGAGGCGGGCCGCCTCCCGCGCGACACGGCGGTGTGGCTGCGCGCCTGACGACGCCCTGACCGGCCGCTCGGGCCCGGACGCGTGGGAGCGCGCCCAGGCCCGAGCGGCACGTTCGCGGGCGGGCCGGAGCTGCGGCACAGTGGGCCTATGGACGCTCCGAACGATCTGAATGCCCTTGCCGCCGAGCACCTGGCCGCCGCCCGCGAGGCCCCGCACGGCCGCAGCGCCCACCTCCTGCTCCACCAGGACCCGCTGCGGCAGACCGTCATCGCGCTCACCTCGGGCTCCGCGCTGGACGAGCACAACGCCCCGCCGGCTGCCTCGCTCCAGGTCCTGCGCGGCTCCGTCCGGCTCACCGCCGCCTCCGGGGACGTCGAACTGACCCCCGGCCGGCTGCACCCGATCCCGCAGGAGCGGCACGGGCTCCTCGCCCTGGAGGACGCGGTCGTCCTCCTCACGGCCGTCAACCCCTGACACCCCCTTGTGAGAGCGCTCTCAGAGTGGGCAGGATGGGCCGGTGACCTCCCATCCCGGCCTCCGGCCCTACCGCCCCGAAGACAGCGCCGCGCTCTCCGACATCTGCATACGCACCGCCGCGGGCGGCGGCGACGCCCGGGACATCTACCCGGACCACGAGCTGGTGCCGTCCATCTTCGCCACGCCCTACGCCGAGCTGGAACCGGACCTCGCCTTCGTCCTGGACGACGGCACGGGCCGCGCCGTCGGCTACATCCTCGGCACCGCCGACACGCCCCGCTTCGTGAAGGAGTACCGGGAGAGCTGGCTGCCCCGGGTCGCGGACCGCTTCCCGCTGCCCGAGGGCCCGCCGCGGAGCCCCGCCGACGAGATGACCGCGCTCCTGCACAACCCGGAGCGCATGGTCCTGCCCGAACTCGCCGCCCACCCCGCCCACCTGCACATCGACCTGCTGCCCGAGTGGCAGCGCAAGGGGTACGGCAAAGAGCTGATGAACACCTTCCTCGCGGCCCTGAACGCCAAGGGGGTCGAGGGCGTCCATCTGTCCATGCTCACCTCCAACACCCCGGCCAGGGCCTTCTACGACCGGCTCGGCTTCACCGGGATCCACGTCCCCGACCCCGGCCCCGTCAGCTACCTCGTACGCTCCACCCGGGCGGATCTGTAGCACCCGTCTCGCCTCCGGAGGATGCGGCCCGCTCCCGCTGGGCAGGGTACTGGTCGACCGCCGTCGCCGGGCGGCGGACTCCGGCTGGGAGGCGTGTGACGTGAACGAGCGGACCGTGTGGCAATTCACCGACGACCGGGGGCAGTTGTCGGCAACCGGCGAGCGCCCGCAACGGGTGCTCGCCTACATACAGGCCGGGGCGACCCTGTGGGACCACGGGATACGCCCCGCCGGGCTCTTCGGCTCGGGCCACGACGACCCGGCCGCGCCCGACCCCGCGAAGACCGGGTCGCTCCCGGCGGACGGGATCGCGTACGCCGGTGCCGGGGCCACCCTGGACGCGGACGCCTTACTGCGCTGCGCACCGGACCTCGTCGTCGCCGTCAGCTACGGCGGCGGCCAGGTCTACGGCCTGGGCCCGGAGACCGCCAAGCATCTGGAGGGCCACGTCCCGGTCGTCGTCATCGACGTCGGCCAGGGGCGCACCCTCGCCGGGATCGGCGACCGGTTCGCGGAGCTGGCCCGCTCGCTGGGTGCCGGGGAACCGGCATCGGCGGCCCGCGAACTGGACGCCGCCCGCGACCGCCTGCGCGCGCTCACCTCGGGCCCGGACCGCCCGAGGGTTCTCGCCCTGTCCCCGGCGGACCAGGACCAGGCGTACCTGGCCCGCCCCCGCATGTGGCCCGAGCTCCGGGTCCTCGCCGACCTCGGCGTCGGCCTGATCGAGCCCGCCGAGGGCCCCGGGGCCAACTGGTCCACGGCCGGCTGGGCCGAGGCCGCCGCCCTGCGCCCCGACGTCGTCCTCGCCGACATCCGGGTCAACGCGACCCCGCTCGCCGAACTGCGCGACAACGCCGAGTGGGCGGCCGTCGCCGCGACGGCCCGGGTGGTCCCGTGGAACCCGGAACCGGTGTGCAGCGCCCACGCCCACGCCCGGTTCCTGGGGCTGGTGGCCGACGCGCTGGACACGTAGGACCACCGCCCGGCAGGGCCCGGACCCGGGGCCGTACGGTGGGCCGGACGTTCCGTCACCCCTCCGCCGCACCCCGGGAGATCCCGCCCTCATGCCCGACCGCCCCGACTTCCTGGTCATCGGCGAATGCGTCGCCGACATCGTCCGCGTCCCGGGCGCACCCGACCGGGTGCACCCCGGGGGCAGCCCGGCCAACCTGGCGTACGGCCTGGCCAGGCTCGGCCACGACGCGGCGCTGCTCACCCAGCTGGGCCGGGACGGCAACGGACGGCTGATCCGCGCGCACCTCACCGGGGCGGGCGTCGAGGTGCTGACGGACGGAGCCCCCGGCCCGACCCCGTCGGCCGTGGTCACCCTGGACGGCGAGGGCCGCGCCGCGTACGCGTTCGACATCGCCTGGACGCTCGGCCGGGTCGCCCTCGACCGGCAGCCCCGGCACGTCCACACCGGCTCGATCGCGGCGGTGACCGAACCCGGTGCGGCCACGGTGCTCGACGCCGTCGAGTCGCTGCGGACGGCCGCCACCATCAGCTACGACCCCAATGTGCGGCCCGCGCTGATGGGCGACCACGGCCCCGCCGTACGACGGGTCGAGCGGTGCGTGGCCCTCAGCGACGTCGTCAAGGCCAGCGATGAGGACCTGGGCTGGCTGTACCCCGGCCAGGACCCGGCCGACGCCGCCCGGCGCTGGCTCGCGTCCGGCCCCGCCCTCGTCCTCGTCACCCGGGGCGGCGACGGCGCCACGGCGGTCCTGCCGGGCGGCCAGGTGGACATCGGCGCCCTCCCCGCCGACGTGGTCGACACGGTGGGCGCCGGGGACGCCTTCATGTCCGGCACCCTGCACGCGCTCGCCGCCCACGGCCTGCTCGGCGAGGCCGGCCGGAAGCGGCTGCGCTCCCCGGAACGGGGCACCGTGAGCGACGTACTGCGCCACGCGGCGGCCTCGGCTGCGGTGACGGTGGCCCGGGCCGGGGCGAACCCGCCGGACGAGGCGGAGCTGCGCGCGGCGCTCGGGCTCGGCTGACATCCGGCTCCGCCCGCACCCTCGACGGCCCCCGGCGCGTTCCCCTTCAGAAGGACCGACGACGCAGGGGAGGACCGGGGCATGGCGCGGGACACGGGGACGGCGACCGTGGTGACGGGGCTGGGGCTGGTCACCCCGGCGGGCGACGACGAGCGTGCCTTCTGGGCCGGGCTGTGCGCGGGGCGCTCCACGGCCCGGCGCTGCGGGGAACTGGCCGGGCTGCCCGCCGACTTCGCCTGCCCGGCCGACCGGACCGACCTGGACGAGGCCATCGGGGGCCGCGCCGCCTGGCGGATGGCGCGGTTCGCGAAGATGGCCCTGGTCGCCGCGCGCCGGGCCGTCGCCGACGCCGGGCTGCGCCCGGACCGCTGGGACGGCGGCCGGGTGGGCGTCGTGCTCGGCGTCGGCGTCGGCGGGGTCTCCGCCCTCGTGGACAACGTCCGCCGGTACGACCGCGGCGGCGCGCAGGCCGTCTCGCCGCTCCTGGCGCCGATGATGATGCCCAACGCGGCGGCTGGCGAGATCGCCATCGACCTCGGCGCCCACGGCCCCAGCCTGGCCCCCGCCACCGCCTGCGCCTCGGGCGCCACCGCCCTGGCCACCGCGCACGACCTCCTGGCCACCGGCCGGTGCGACCTCGTCGTCGCGGGCGGCGCGGAATCCGTCCTGACGCCCCTGGTGGCCGCGGCCTTCGCCCAGCTGGGCGCGCTGTCCACGCGCACCGGCGACCCCGCCGCCGCCTCCCGCCCCTTCGCGCCCGACCGCGACGGCTTCGTGCTGGGCGAGGGCGCCGGGGTGCTCGTCCTGGAGCGCGCCGCCCACGCGGAGGCCCGGGGCGCCCGGGTGCGGGCCGTGCTCGCCGGGACCGGGGCCGCCACGGACGCCCACCACCCCACCGCACCCGACCCCGGCGGCCGAGGCGCCCGGCGCGCCGTCGAGGCCGCCCTGGCCGCGGCGGGCTGG
The DNA here is from genome assembly GCF_055590565.1 of Streptomyces sp. NPDC041814. Taxonomy (NCBI): domain Bacteria; kingdom Bacillati; phylum Actinomycetota; class Actinomycetes; order Kitasatosporales; family Streptomycetaceae; genus Streptomyces; species Streptomyces sp. NPDC041814. Next base: position 276,944 of record NZ_JBVJAM010000002.1, read on the forward strand.
GCCGCCCACGAGGTCGGCCACGTCAACGCGCACGGCACCTCGACACCGCTGAACGACGCGATGGAGGCCGAGCTGATCGCCGGCCTCTTCCCGCACCGGCCCCCGGTCACCGCCCCGAAGGGCGTCCTCGGGCACACGCTCGCCGCCGCGGGCGCGATCGAGGCCGCCGCCACCGTGCTCACCCTCGAACACGGGGTCGTCCCGCCGGTCGCCAACCTGGACGCCCCGCCCGCCGACTGGGACATCGACTGCGTCACCAAGGAGCCGCGCCGCCTCCGCGTGGAGCGGGCCGTCAGCCACTCCTTCGGCTTCGGCGGGCACAACGTCGCCCTCTGCTTCGAACGGGTTCGCCCCTCCGGACGGTGAACATCTGCCCGAGCGCGGTGTCCTGACCGTACGCCGGTCGTTCAGCTTTGTATGACCACCACGCTCACCGTCGCCGACCCCCTCGCACGACCGCTCACCTCCGTACTCCTCGGCGCCGACGCCCGCCGGGAGCACGGCTTCTGGCGGCGGCTCGTCGCCACCGAACCGTTCCGGCTGCCCCCGGGGCCGGCGGCCGGGGGCACTCCGGACGAACGGCTCGCCCGCGCGTACGCACGACTGCGCACCCTCAACGACGCCCTGGACAGCGCCGCCCGCCCGGCCGCCGACTTCCGGGCGCTGGCGGCCCTGCACGAGTGGCTGGCCCCGGTCGACCCGGCGCTCGCCACCATCGCGGGCATCCACTACAACCTCTTCCTCGGCAGCCTCCTGGACCACATCGCCGACAACCCCCGCGACCTGTCGGACTTCCTGACGCTGCGGCGCACCGGAACCTTCCTCTGTACGGAGGTGGCACACGGCAACGACGCGGCGGCCGTCGAGACGACCGCCTCCTACGACCCCGTCCACGACGGGTTCGTGCTGCACACCCCGCACTGCGGGGCGCAGAAGTTCATGCCCAACACCGGGCAGGCGGGCGGGCCCAAGTCGGGGCTCGTCGCCGCGCGGCTGCTGGCCGGCGGGGCCGACCGGGGGGTCTTCCTGCTGCTGGTTCCGCTCACCGACGCCACCGGTCCGCTGCCGGGCGTACGCGTGCGCGGACTCCCCGCCCGGATGGGCAGCCCCGTCGACCACAGCCTCACCTCGTTCGACCACGTCTTCGTGGGGCGCGAGGCGCTGCTGACGGGCCCGCAGGGGTGGATCGACGGCGACGGGGAGTTCCGCAGCGCCGTCGAGGGCCGCAGGCGCCGTTTCCTCGCCTCCATCGCCCGGGTCGTCACCGGCAGGATCTCCATGAGCGCCAGCGCCGTCGGCTCGGCGCGCGCCACGCTGGCCGTCGCGGTGCGGTACGGCGGCCACCGCCACGTCTCCGCCGGACGCGGGGCGCGGCTGCCGGTGCTCGCCTACCGCACCCACCACGGCCCGCTCGCCGAAGCCATGGCCACCGTCTTCGCCATGAGCCTGCTGCACCGCCGCGTCCTGGACCGCTGGGAGGCGGCCCAGGCGGGGCCCGAGGCCGGGCGGGAGGCGGCCGAGCGCCTGGTGGACATCGCCAAGGGCTGGATCACCTGGCAGGCCAGGGCCGTGATCGTGGAGTCCCGGGAACGCTGCGGCGCCCAGGGCCTCCTGGAGAACAACGGGATGGCCGCGCTCGTCACCGGCGTCGAGGGCGCCATCACCGCCGAGGGCGACAACCTCGCCGTCCACGCCAGGGCCGCCGCCGCCCTGCTCGCCGACCGCCCCCCGTACGAGCCGGGCGCCCCGGACAGCGGCGAACTCACCGACCTCCGGTTCCTGGTCCGGCTCCTGGGCCGCGCCGAGGAGCTGTGGTTCGCACGCGCCGGGGCCCGGGCGGCCCGGACGGCCCCCGGCGACCCGCTGGGCCGGTGGAACGCGGCGGCGGGCCCCGCGCTGCGCGGGGTCGAGGCGCACGCCTGCCGACAGGCGGCCGAGGCGTATGCGGAGGCGGTCGAGGCACTGCCCGCCGGAGCGGACCGGGACCGGCTCGGCGAATTGGCCCGGCTGTTCGCCCTGGGCCGGGTCGCGCGCGACAGCGGGGACCTGCTCGCGGCCGGCCACCTGAGCGCCGGTCAGGCGGAGGCGCTGACGGACCACACCGAACGGCTCATCGACGCGGTGGCCCCGCACCTCCCGGAGCTCGCCGACTCCTTCGCGTTCCCCGAGGAGATGCTCGCCGACTGGCCGATCGCGGGCGCCGGTTACGCCGAGGCGTACGACGATCCGGAGGCCCACTGGCACCGGGCGGCCGGCCGGTGAGGGGTACACGGGCGCGCCGCGCGGCACGCGCCGTACAAGGGCTCGGGGCGGGGGCCGCCCTCCTCGCCTACTGGACGACCGTCGCCCTGCTCGCGCGGTGGTGCGGGGCGCCCCGGCCGGATGTTGGTGAATCGGTTCGCCGCTGGGCGTAACCGGAGCGACGCTGCTCAGTTGTTCCGGCGTCGGGGCCGTGCGCACAAGCACCGGACGCCCCGCCCGGATGGCATGAGGAAAGGAAGACCATGAGCACGATCCACCCCCGCATCACCGACGTACTCAGCCGTACCTTCAAGGTGCCCGTGGCCGAGATCCTCCCGGACTCCACGATGGACAGCCTGGACATGGACTCCCTGGCGGCCGCCGAGTTCGCCGTCGTCCTCCGGGAGGCCACCGGGGTCGAGCTGGACACGGGCACCCTCACCCGGGGGACCACCCTCGCCGAGCTCACGGCGCACCTCGACGCGGCGGTGGGCGCCGCCCGATGAGGACACCGGCCATCGCCGTCACCGGGCTGGGCATGATCACCCCGGTCGGCAACGACACCGAGTCCACCTGGGAGGGGGTGTGCGCGGCCGTGAGCCCGGCCCGCACCGTCCCCGCGCTCGCCGGGTGCGCGATCGACTTCGCCTGCGTGGTCGACGGCATCGACCTGGACGCCGAGATCGGCCGCCGTACGGCCTTCCGGATGGGCCGGTACGTCAAGTTCGCGGTCCTGGCCGCCCGGGAGGCCGTCGCCGACGCCGGGCTCGACCCCGCCGGCTGGGACGGCAGCCGGGTCGCGGTCGTCGTCGGCACCAGCAGCGGGGGCTCCGCGCACCTCACCGACCAGGCGCTGGTGCTGGAGCGGCGGGGCCCGGAGGCCACGTCGCCCGCCGGGGTCCTGCTGACCATCCCCAACATGCCCGCAGCCGAGATCGCGATCGAGATGCGGGCCACCGGACCCAGCATGGCCCCCTGCACGGCCTGTTCGTCCGGCGTCACCGCGCTGTCCGTCGCCCGCGACCTGCTCGCGACCGGGCAGTGCGACGTGGCCATCGCGGGGGCGACCGAGTCGACCGTCTTCCCGATCGCCATGACCGGCTTCGCCCGGTCCGGCGCGGCCGCCCGCGCGGACGGCGACCTCTCCCGGCTTAGCCGGCCCTTCGCCGCCGACCGCGCCGGACTCGTCATGGGCGAAGGGGCCGCCGTCATGGTGCTGGAACGCGCCGCCGACGCGGAGGCCAGGGGCGCCGAACCCCGGGCCCTGATCGCCGGCACCGGCGCCACCACGGACGCCCACCACCCCACCAGCCCGCACCCCGACGGGCGGGTCGCCCGGGCCGCCGCCGAGGCCGCCCTGCGCGACGCGGGCTGGCGGGCCGACGAGGTGGAGCACGTCAACGCGCACGGCACCGCGACCGTACGCAACGACGCCGCCGAGGCCGCGCTGATCAGCCGGGTGTACCGGCACCGGCCTCCCGTCACCGCCCCCAAGGGCGTGCTCGGGCACTGCATGGGCGCGGCCGGGGCGATCGAGGCGGGGCTGACGATCCTCACCCTCCAGCGGGGGGTCGTCCCGCCGGTCGCCAACCTGGACGCGCCCGCGCCCGGGTTCGACATCGACTGCGTCACGAAGGTGCCGCTGGTGCGGCCGGTCAGCCGGGCCGTCAGCCACTCCTTCGGATTCGGCGGGCACAACGCGGTGGTGGCCCTCCAGCGCCCCTGACCGGCCGGACGCGGCGCTGAGCTGCGGGTAAGCCCGTGGTAGCGTGCCGGAGCCAGTCGAACTCCTCGTGGGAGTCAGGGAATCCGGTGCGAATCCGGAACTGACGCGCAGCGGTGAGGGGGACGGGCGGGGCCACGGCCACTGGGAGACCCGGCGTCTCCCGGGAAGGCGTCCCGTCCGAGCGAACCCGAGTCCGAAGACCTGCTGGCGACCGCCGCCCGGGACCGGGCGGCGGACCGTACAGCGGGCCCCGCGCATGGGCCCAGAGACGCCGAGGTATGCCCCGTGCCGCCCATACGTACCGCCGCTCTGCTCACCGTCGCCCTCCTGCTGCTGACGGCCTGCGGAGGGTCCCCGTCCGGGAAGGCCGACGCCGTCGGCCCGACGGACGGCTATCCGGTCACGCTCAGGAACTGCGGGCGCACCGTCACCGTGGACGCCCCGCCCCGGCGCGCGGTCTCCGTCGACCAGGGCACCACGGAGATCCTGCTCTCACTCGGCCTCCAGGACCGGATGGCCGCCACCGCCACCTGGACCGACCCCGTGATGAAGGGCCTGGAGAAGGCCAACGCGGGCGTGAAGCGGATCGCCGACAACCGGCCCTCGTCCGAGAAGGTCCTCGACCAGGAGCCGGACTTCGTCGCGGCCGACTTCGAGTCGACGCTCGCCAAGGGCGGCGTCGCCCCGCGCGAACAGTTCGAGAAGCTGGGCGTCCCCACCTATGTCTCGCCCGCCGACTGCACAGCCAAGGACAACACCAAGGACGGCGACGGCGTCCGCAGCGGCGCCCTGACCATGGACAGCGTCTACGCCGAAGTGCGCGACCTGGCCCGGGTGTTCGGCGTGCCCGAGCGCGGGGAGAAGCTGGTCGAACGGCTCGGCGACCGTATCCGTGAGGCCGCCGACGGCGTCGACGGATCCGGCACCTCCGTCATGTACTGGTTCGCCAACTCCGAGTCCCCCTACCTGGCGGGCTGCTGCGGGGCGCCGGGCATCATCACCCGGGAGCTCGGCCTGAAGAACGTCTTCGACGACACGCACGACGAATGGCCCCAGATCAACTGGGAGACCGTCGCCGACCGCAACCCGGACGTCCTGGTCATCGGCGACCTCACCCGCAAGTCGCAGACCGCCGAGAGCGCTGCCGGGAAGATCGCCTTCCTGGAGTCCAACCCCGTCACGAAGAGGATGGACGCCGTACGCCACAAGCGCTACGTCCTGCTCAGCGGCCAGGCCATGAACCCGACCATCCGCACGGTCGAGGGCGTCGAACTGGTGGCCGCCGGGCTGCGCGACCTCGGACTCGCGGGGTGACGGCCACCGCCCGGCTCACCGCTCCGCGCGAGAAGGACCCGGAGACGACGCCCGCACGCTCCCGGCTGCGCGGCGGCCTCCTGTGGACCGGCGGCCTCCTGCTGCTCGCCCTGTCCGTCGCGGTCGCCGTCACCGTCGGACCGGCCCGGATCTCCGTCGTGGACGTCTGGTCCGCCGTCGCCGCCCACCTCGGCATCGGCGAGGCCCGGCTCAGCCCGATCCGGGACGGCATCATCTGGAACCTGCGCATGCCGCGCACCCTGCTCGCCGCCGTCTGCGGGGCAGGCCTCGCGGTCTGCGGGACCGTCATGCAGTCGCTGCTGCGCAATCCGCTGGCCGACCCCTTCGTCCTCGGCGTCTCCTCCGGCGCGTCCACCGGCGCCGTCCTGGTCGTCGTGCTCGGCGTCGGCGGGGGAGCCGTGACGCTGCCGGCCGGGGCGTTCATCGGGGCCCTCTGCTCCTTCGCCCTGGTGATGCTGCTCAGCCACACCCTGGGCGGCTCCACCGACCGGGTCGTGCTCTCCGGCGTCGCGGCGATGCAGCTGTTCTCGGCGCTGACCTCGTTCGTCGTCATGACCGCCGCCGACGCCGAGCAGACCCGCGGGGTGCTGTTCTGGCTGCTCGGCTCGCTCGGCGGAGTCGGCTGGACCGATGTCTGGGTCTGCTCCGCCGTCCTCGCCGTCAGCCTGCTGATCTGCCTGGGCCACGCCCGTACGCTCGACGCCTTCGCCTTCGGGCAGGACGCGGCCGCCGCCCTCGGCGTGAACGTCGCACGCGTCCGGACCGTCCTGCTCTGCACGACCGCGCTCCTGACCGCAGCGCTCGTCAGCTCGGCCGGGGCCGTCGGCTTCGTCGGGCTGGTCCTGCCGCACGCCGCCCGTGCCCTCACCGGCTCGGGCCACCGCAGGCTGCTGCCGGTCACCGCGCTCGCCGGGGCCGTCTTCCTCGTCTGGGTCGACACGCTCGCCCGGACCGTCCTCGACCCCCAGGAGGTCCCGGTGGGCGTCGTCACCGCCCTGATCGGCGTGCCCGCGTTCGTCGCCGTCCTCCACCGCACCAGGCGGCCCGCGTGACCGGGCCGACGACCCGGGGCCTGCGGGCCGAACGGGTCGGCCGGGAAGCCGGCGGCCGCCTCCTCCTGGACGGCGTGACCCTCGCGCCGGAGCCCGGCACCACCGTGGGCCTGATCGGCCCCAACGGCTCCGGGAAGTCCACGCTGCTGCGCGTCCTCGCCGGGGTCCTCGCCCCGCACTCGGGCGTCGTCACCCTGGACGGCGCGCCCCTGCCCGCCGTCGGGCGCCGCGCGGTGGCCCGGCGCGTCGCGGTCGTGGACCAGCACGCCGTCACCCAGGAGGAGCTGAGCGTCCTGGACGTCGTGCGCCTGGGCCGCATCCCGCACCGCCGCGCCTGGGCCGCCCCGACGGGCGAGGACGCGGCGGCGGTGGACGAGGCGCTGGAGCGTACCGGGCTCGCCGCCCGGCGCGACCAGTCCTGGCACACGCTGTCCGGCGGGGAGCGCCAGCGCGTCCAGATCGCCCGCGCGCTCGCCCAGCGGCCGCGCGAACTCCTGCTGGACGAACCGACCAACCACCTGGACATCCAGCACCAGCTGGAACTGCTCTCCCTGGTCGCCTCGCTCCCGCTGACCGCCGTCGTCGCCCTGCACGACCTCAATCTGGCCGCCATGTTCTGCGACCGGATCGTGGTGCTGAGCGGCGGACGGGCGGTCGCGGGCGGGACCCCGGAGCAGGTGATCACCGAGGCGCTGATCCAGGAGGTGTACCGGGTGAGGGCCGTCGTGACCCCGGACGGGCCGCAGGGCAGGCCCTCCGTGCGCTTCCTGCCCTGACCGGCCCGGGCACACGAGAGGGCGGGCCCGTCGGCGGGCCCGCCCTTCGCCTGTGGTGCGGTGCGGCAGTCATGCCGGCGGGGGTCAGCGGTGGCGTCCTCGGCCCATGTCGCCGCCGGTGTCCTTGCCGCCCATGTCCTTGCCGCCCTTGGTGGTGCCGTCCGCGTAGTCGATCTGCTCCTTGCGCAGCTCGGCGGAGACCTCCTTCTGTTCCGTGACCCTCTGGGTCTCCATCCGGACGCGTTCGACCGGGACGGTCTCCTTGCGCATCGTGGCGCGTTCCGCGTGCAGGGTGACCTCCACGTCCTGCTCCGTCAGGTCGCCCGTTCGCGCGGTCGTCCTGTCGCCCGGCTGAAGCGGCTCGCGGACCACCCGAACCTCCTCGTGCGAGACCGGCACGCTGCGCGTGACGTTCTCGGTGACGACGTACTTGTGCAGGCGGGCCTTGCCGCTCTCGTACTCCTCGGTGCCGATGTGCAGCTGCTCCTCGGAGCGGATCATCTCCTCCTTGCCGCCCAGGTCGGCCCCGGACCGGGTACCCGCGCCGGCTCCGGCCAGCGGACGTCCCGCGCCCGTGCCCGCCGCCTCGGTGTCCCGGTGCCGGCCGGTCCCGGCCGTCTGCGTGCGGTCCTTGCCGGAGGTGCCGGCCGCGCCCATGGCTCCGGCCCCTGCTCCGGCTCCGGCCCCGGCCGCCGCGCCGGTCCCGGCCGCGCCCATGGTGCCGGTGCCCGTGGTGGTCGGTGCGCCGGTCCCGGAACCCTCGCCCAGGTTGCCCCGGGTGTTCCTGGTCAGGCCGTAGTGCCGGTACAGCTCCTCCTCCTCCGACACGGACAGATGCGCGTCCGCGTCCACCCGGGGGGCGTCCTTGACCTGGTCCTTGCCGTGGGAGATGTGCAGGTCGGAGCCCACTCGACGGGCTCCGGCGAGAGGCACGAAACTCTCCTTCATGCCGAACAGGCCGGTCTTCACCGTGATCCAGTCCGGGCGGCCGGTGTTGTCGTCGACATACACGCGGCCCACGTTGCCGATCTTCTCGCCCTCGGTGTCGTACACCGTCAGGCCGTCGAGCTCTCCGGAATCCGTGAAACCGTCAGCGGCTCCCATATCCGAATCCTCCTCGCCCGGGCGCGTCCTGTGGGTGGGTCCAGCAGAGAAGGCGCGTCCGGATTCCATCGCGCCTCACCCGGATGGGCGCTGCAACCGCCCGGCCACCGGGCGCGGCGCGCGGCATCCGCCTCGGACCGCCACAGCCCCCGCATCACGCGGTTGGGCGGCTCTCGGGTCCATTACGCCATCCGGGTGAACGGGCCGGGCCCCGGGCGCCCCGGCCCCGGCGCATATGATCAACGGGTCCACGCCGACCGGCGTCCCGCCGCGCCACCCGGGGGTGCCCCATCCGTTCCGTACGCGTCCCGATCCCCGCGCAACGCGGCGAACTGCACGCCCGACGCGAGGACGGCACGGAGCTGCACCATCTCGTGTGGCGGCTGGGACCCGGCTGGCGGGTGTGCAGCAGCGCGGTCCTGGGCGGCGGCCTCGGCCCGCGCGAGTGGATCCTCAACGCGCAGGTCCCCGGCGGCTACCCCCGCATGGACCCGGACCGCCATCTCGCCGGGATCGCCGCCGCCGCAGGCCTCACCGGCCCGGGCGCCGGCCTCATGACCGCCGCCGACGTCGCCGCGTACAGCACCGCCGACGACGAGGACGTGTACGCCACCGCCACCTGCGGTCTGGGCGTGCGCGGCTGGGCCGCCGCACCGGCCGATGGCACCGGCGGACCGCCGCGCCCCGGCACCGTCAACATCGTGGTGACGCTTCCGGTACCGCTGTCCGACGCCGCCCTGGTCAACGCCGTCGCCACGGCCACGGAGGCCAAGGTGCAGGCGCTCCTGGACGCCGGACTCGACTGCTCCGGCACCCCCACGGACGCCGTCTGCCTCGCCGCGCCCGAACCCGGGCCGGAGACCGGCGCCGCCGAACCGTTCGCCGGTCCGCGCTCCCGCTGGGGCGCGCGACTGGCCAGGGCCGTACACGCCGCCGTGCTGGAAGGCGCCCTGCGGCACCCCTGACAAGCCGAATCCGCCGCGCCCCGGGGCGCGGCCGACGAAGGGAACCCCATGACGTCAGCAGTCCCCACCGCACCCCAGCAGCCGGTCGTCGCCGTACTCGGCACCGGGATCATGGGGGCGGCCATGGCCCGCAGCCTGCTTCGCGCCGGTCTGGAGGTCCGGGCCTGGAACCGCACGCAGGCCAAGGCCGACCCGCTCGCCGCCGACGGCGCCACCGTCGCCGGCACTGCGGCCGAGGCCGTGCGCGGCGCCCATGTCGTGCTGACCGCGCTCACCGACACGACCGCCGTCGCCGCCGCGCTCGCCGCCGCCTCCGAGGGGCTGCACCGGGGCCAGGTGCTGCTCCAGACCTCCACGGTCGGCCCGGACGGAGCCGTCGAGCTGGCCCAGCGCGCCGCCGACCTCGGGCTGGTCCACCTCGACGCCCCGGTCGTCGGCACCCGGCAGCCCGCCGAGCAGGGCGCGCTGACCGTCCTCGTCTCCGGCCCGGAGGCCGCCCGCGCGGTGGTCGGACCGGTGCTGGACGCGATCGGACAGCGCACGGTGTGGGCCGGTGAGGAGCCGGGAGCGGCGTCCCGGCTGAAGCTCGTCGTCAACGCCTGGGTCGTCAACATGGTCGGCGGCGTCGCGGAGTGCCTGAACCTCGCCGAAGGGCTCGGCGTCGACCCGCGTACGTTCCTCGGCCTGGTCAGGGGCGGACCGCTCGACTCGGGCTACCTCCAGGCCAAGTCCGCCGCCGTCCTGGACGGGGACCTCACGCCGAGCTTCGCCCTGTCCACCGCCCTCAAGGACACCCGGCTCATCCTCGACGCGGCCGCCCAGGCCGGTGTCAGGCTGGACCTGGCCGCCGCGTCGGCCGCCCGCTTCGAGCGCGCGGAGGCCGCCGGACACGGCGAGGAGGACATGATCGCCACCTACTACGCGGGCCGGGCCCCCGGGCGGGACGGCGGCTGACCCGGCCCGGGGCTCCGGCCCCGTAACGGCGCGAGACCGCCCCACCGGTACGGGGGAGCCCGGTGGGACGGCCGCCCTCAGCGTGCCACAGGACAGCCCGCCGCAGGGGCCGTCCGGCGCGGACCGGACGGTGATTGAGTCGAAATCGACGGTGCGGGAATACCCGCGCGCCACGCGTCCTTGCCGCAGCTGGGGCGCCCGCCGGCCAGGCGCCGGCGCACGGAAACAGGGGAGAAGGAGCTCATGCCGAAGGCGTACGTGTTCACCCGCAACGGCGGACCGGAGGTGGAGGGCTTCGCCGATCTGGAACGGCCGAAACCCGGCCCCGGCGAACTGCTCGTCGCCGTTCGCGCGGCGGGCGTCAACCCGGTCGACTGGAAGCTGCGCACCGGCTACGCCCGTCCGGGCAGCGAACGGTCACCCTTCCCGACCGTGTTCGGCAGCGAGGCCGCCGGCACGGTCGTGGAGACCGGCCCCGGCGTGGCGGGCTTCGCCCCCGGCGACGAGGTGTTCGGCAACCCGCTGACCGGCGGGTACGCCGAGTACACGCTCATGCCCGTCGCGGTCTCCGCCCACAAGCCGGCCGCCCTGTCCTTCACCGACGCGGCGGTCCTGCCCGTCGCCGCCGCCACCGCCTACGACGGGGTGCGACAGCTCGCCCTGGCTCCCGGCGCCACGCTCCTGGTCACCGGCGCGGGCGGCGGCGTGGGCAGCGCCGCCGTCCAGCTCGCCCGCCACGCGGGCCTCCGGGTCCTCGGCGTCGCCGGCGCGGCCAAGAAGGACTTCGTGGAGTCCCTGGGCGCCGAGCACATCCCGTCCGGCCCGGGCCTCGCCGACCGGGTGCGGGCAGCGGCCCCCCAGGGCGTGGACGCCGTCTTCGACCTGGTTGGCGGCGACACCCTGCGCGAGGCGGCCGGCCTGACCGACCCGGCCGCGCTCATCAGCGCCGGTGGCAGGCCCCTGGTCACCGAACTCGGCGGAGAACCCGTCCGCCGGGCCCGTACCGCCGCCGTCCTCGACGAGGTGGCGCGGCTGACCGTCGAAGGGGTCCTGCGCACCCATGTGACCCGGACGCTGCCCCTCGACCGGGCCGCCGAGGCGCTGCGTGCGGTGGAGGACGGCCACGCCCTGGGCAAGACCGTGATCGAGGTGACCGCGTGAACGGGCACCCGGACCACGGCCACCCCCTGGACGATCCGGTGGGCACCGCACTGCTGGGCCCGCACGCCCACTTCGCCGAACGGCGGGGCCGCGTGGCGCGCTACCCCGCCGAGGTCGCGCCCTGGGTCGCCCTCCCGCCGGACCCGGGGCCCGCCGACTGGGCCGACGTGGCGGCGCTCACCGGGCCGGGCGGAGTCGTCACGATCACCGCGTTCCGGGAGCCCCCGCCCGCCGGCTGGGAGATCACCTTCCACGCTGCCGGGGTCCAGCTCGTGGACGCGGGCGTGGCTGCGGCTCCCCTCCCCGAAGCCGTCCGGCTGGGCCCCGCCGACGTGCCGGAGATGCTCGACCTGGTCGCCCGCACCCGGCCGGGCCCCTTCGAAACCCGGACCGTGGAGCTCGGCACCTACCTCGGGGTGCGCCGGGACGGGGTGCTCGTCGCCATGGCCGGTGAGCGCATGCGCCCGCCGGGCTGGAGCGAGATCAGCGCCGTCTGCACCGACGAGTCGGTACGCGGCCAGGGGCTCGGCGGCGGACTGGTGCGCGCCGTCGCCCACGAGATCCGGCAGCGCGGCGAGACCCCGTTCCTGCACGCGGCCGCCGCCAACACCGGGGCCGTCCGGCTCTACGAGTCGCTCGGCTTCGAGCTCCGCCGCCGGGTCGAATTCCTGGCCGCCCTGGTACCGGCCGGGGTGCCCGCGCCGGGCCGTCCGGCCACGGCTTCGGCGGCGGGCTGAGCGGGGCGGTGTCTCCGGGCCCGGAGACACCGCCCTCACGCCATACGGGACCTTCGGCCGGGCCACCGGGGCCGTAAGCCTCGTGTGCGGCGCCCCACCGACCGGGTCGAATGGAGGTACGCGCCGGCATCCGGCCGGCAGATCCCGGAAGGAGAGGGCCTTGACGTTCGGACTCCTGAGCCGGCCCGCGCCCCGCGTGACGCTTCCCGGCACCGACCTCGGAGAGGCCGCCGTGCGCGCCCCCCGGGTCGGGAACGGGGTGTTGTTCGGTGCGTTGGCCCTGCTCACCGCCGCTATCGTCTGCCTGGACGCTCTGACGGGCCAGGATCTGCGTCTGGTGCCCCTGCTGGTGGTGGTACCGGCCTTTGTCTCGGTCTTCGGCACGATCGCCCAGACCACCGGTGTCGCCGCCTCCGTCATGGCGGTGGCCGTCGCCTCGCGCCTGGTGGCAGGGGGAAGCAACTGGGACATCGCGAGCAGTGTCATTTTCACCGTGCTGGCGTGTCTCCTCGGCATCGGCGCCTGTGTGCTGCGCATCCGGCACGCCACCGAGGTCGCCAGGCTCCGTTCCGCGGCCGTCGCCCTCCAGCGCCAGATCCTGCGCCCCCTGCCCATTCCCACCGACCAGATCACCGCCCACGGCTCGTACACGCCGATCGAGGAGGACCATCTGGTCGGCGGGGACATCTACGAGGTCGTGCAGTCGCCCTACGGCACCCGCGTGATCATCGGGGACGTCCAGGGCAAGGGGCTTCCGGCCATCGGTGTGGGCTTCGCCGTCCTCGGAGCGTTCCGTGAGGCGGCCATCCGGGAACCCTCCCTCATCGGTGTCGTGGACCGGCTGGAGGACGCCGTCGTCCGGCAGAACGCCTTCGCCGCCCAGACCGGTGACCAGGAACGCTTCGTGACCGCGCTCGTCCTCGGGTTCGACGGCGACGGCCGGGCGCAGGCCGTCAACTGCGGCCACCTGCTGCCCCGCCTGGTGCACGACGGGGTCGCCGTCCCCGTCCCGTTGCGCCGGACATCGGTACCGTTGGGTCTGGCGGAACTCGGCAACGAGGGCCGCACCGCGGAACCGCTCGACTTCCCGCCCGGCGCGACGCTCCTGATGTTCACCGACGGGGTGACGGAGGCCCGCGACGCCGAGGGCCGCTTCTATCCGCTCGACGCCCGGCTGAGCCGGTGGGCGCGCCGGGACCCCCAGGCACTTCTCGACGCGCTCGGACACGACCTGGAGGAGTTCTCCGGCGGTGTGCGCCGCGACGACATCGCCGTACTCGCCCTGAGCCGGGTCGCCGAGTCGGCCCCCGCGCCGTCCGTACCGACGGTGTACGAGGCGATGCGGCCCGCCGAGGCGCTCAGCGGACGCTGATCCGCACAGATCACCGGCACTCAATGTCCCGACGAGACTTCTGTCGCGTCGGGACATTTTCAGGTGTACGGTGAGAGACATGGATGCGGAACGGAAGATTCCGGACAGGCGGGGCCGCAAGGCCCGCCGGACCCGGGAGGCGCTGGCCACAGCCGCGTTCGAGCTCGTGCTCGACCGAGGGCTCCGGGAAGCGACGGTCGAGGAGATCGCCGAACGCGCCGACCTGGACCGCCGCACCTTCAGCCGGTACTTCGCGAGCAAGGAGGACGCCGTCCTGGACTCGATCCGGGGCGACGGCGACCGCATCAACGAGGCCCTGCGCGCCCGCCCGGCCGGTGAGCCCCCGCTGACCGCCTACCACCGGGCCGTCCAGGACTGGCTCGCGGACCCCGGGGTCCCGGCCTGGCACCGCCGCCCGCGCATCTACGAGCTGCTGGTCCTCGCCGAGCGCGAACCGACCCTCTACGCGGCCTTCCACCACATCCGGGTGGACGCCCAGGCGGACTCGGTCGCCATCGTCGCGGACCGGCTCGGCGCCGACCCCCTCAGCGATCTGCGGCCCGCCGTCACGGTCGCCGCCGGAGCCGGCGCCCTCCTCGCCGCCCAGGCCGCCTGGGTCCGCGGAAACCGCCCCGACGAGCTGCCCCGGCTCGTGGAACGGGCCTTCGACGCCCTGGCCGGCGAACTGTTCACCGGCCCCGCGCCGCACAGCAACACCAGCACCACGGAAGGAAACGGCACACCATGAGCACCACCCCCACCGACCAGGAGTTCGCCGGACGTACCGCCCTCGTCACCGGAGGGGCCTCCGGCATCGGCCTGGCCCTCGCCCACCGGCTCGCCGGCGCGGGCGCCTCGGTCGTCGTCGCCGACTACAACGAGGCGAGCGCCCGCGAGGCCGCGGCCGCGCTGGAGAGCGCCGGCGGCCGGGCCGCCGCCGTGGCCATGGACGTCACCGACCCCGCGTCCGTCGAGGCGGGCGTCCGGTTCGCCGTCGACACCTTCGGCGCCCTGCACCTCGCCGTGAACAACGCGGGCATCGGCGGTCCCAGCAACCCGACCGGTGAGTACGCCGTCGAGGACTGGGACCGGGTCGTCGCGACCAACCTCAGCGGCGTCTTCTACTCGATGCGTTACGAGCTGCCCGCCATCGTCGCCGCGGGCGGCGGCGCGATCGTCAACATGTCCTCGATCCTGGGCACCAACGGCTTCGCCGGATCGCCCGCCTACGTCGCCGCCAAGCACGGCGTCGTCGGCCTCACCAAGACCGCCGCCCTGGAGTACGCCGCCCAGAACGTCCGGATCAACGCGGTGGGCCCCGGCTTCATCGACACCCCGCTCCTGCGGAACACGGAGGGCCCGGCCCGCGACCACCTGATCTCGCTGCACCCGGCGGGCCGCCTGGGCACGTCCGAGGAGGTCGCCGAGCTCGCCGCGTTCCTGCTCTCCGACCGCGCCTCGTTCATCCACGGCAGCTACCACCTGGTGGACGGCGGCTACTCGGCCTCCTGAGCGGGGCGCGGGGGGACAACGGGGGGTTCGGGGGATTCCGGGGGGCAGCACACGAGCCACAGAGGTCGAGGAGGACCCCATGAAGGCAGTTCAGTATCGCGAGATCGGCGCCGCACCCGAGGTCGTCACCGTGCCGGACCCGGAGCCGGGCCCCGGGCAGGTGCTGCTGAAGGTCACGGCGGCGGGCGTCTGCCACTCCGACATAGCCGTGATGAGCTGGACCGCGGACCAGTTCCCGTACCCGCTTCCCCTCACCCTCGGTCACGAGGGCGTCGGCACGATCGCCGCGCTCGGTGACGGAGTCACCGGCCTGGAGACCGGCCAGTCCGTCGCCGTCTACGGCCCCTGGGGCTGCGGCACCTGCGTGAAGTGCGCCGAGGGCAAGGAGAACTACTGCCTGCGCGCCGCCGCGCTCGGCATCAACCCGCCCGGCCTGGGCTCGCCCGGCGCCATGGCCGAGTACATGATCGTGGACGACCCGCGCCACCTCGTGCCCCTCGGGGACCTCGACCCGGTCCGGACCGTGCCGCTCACCGACGCGGGCCTCACCCCGTACCACGCCATCAAGCGCTCCCTGCCGAAGCTGGTGCCCGGGGCCACCGCCGTCGTCATCGGCACCGGCGGCCTCGGCCACGTCGCGATCCAGCTGCTGCGCGCCCTCACGGCCGTCCGGGTCATCGCCCTGGACGTCACCGAGGACAAGCTGGCCCTCGCCCGCACCGTCGGGGCGCACGAGACCGTCCTGTCCGACGAGCACGCGGCCGCCCGCATCCGGGAACTGACGGGCGGCATCGGCGCCCAGGTCGTCCTGGACTTCGTCGGGGCCCCGCCGACCGTAGCCACCGCCGGCGCCGCGGCCGCCATCGACTCCGACGTGACCATCGTCGGCATCGGCGGGGGAGCGCTGCCCGTGGGCTTCGGCGCCCTCCCGTTCAACACGACGGTCACCGCCCCGTACTGGGGCTCGCGCTCCGAACTGGCCGAGGTCCTGGACCTCGCCCGCACCGGCGCGGTGGACGTCCACGTCGAGACGTACCCGCTGGCCGAGGCGCCGCTCGCCTACGAGCGCCTGCACGCCGGCAAGATCAACGGCCGGGCGGTCATCCTCCCGCAGAGCTGACCGGACGGGTCCACGTCGTCGCGGGGGCGGCTGTTGCACCGGCCGCCCCCGCACGACGAGACCGGCCGCATGGGATTCCTCGTACTGATGACGCTGCCCGGCCCGGTCATCGGTCCGGCCGGCGCCCCGCCGCACCGCTCCACCGTCGACCTGGACGGCGGCCTCGCCGTCATCCGCCTCCACCGGCACTGAGCGCGCCGCCGCCCGCCAGATGCTCGCGCAGCCGGTCCACGAAGACCCGCTGCCCCTTCACGAGCCGCTCCGCCGCCTCCTCGGGCGTGCACCAGGCGAACCGGTCCATCTCCGGGAACTCCCGCAGCGTCCCCGACTTCCGGGGCCACTCCATCGCGAACGTGCCGGGCACCGCCGTCGCCGGGTCGGCATCGCCCTCCACGGCCCACACAGTCACCGTCTTCCCGCTCGGCTGACGCGCCTCGCCCAGCGCCACCCACGCCCCGTCCGGCGCCGGATGCCCGAACTCCTCCTCGAACTCCCGCCGCGCCGCCGCCCCCGGCTCCTCGTCGGGGGCGTACTCGCCCTTCGGCACCGACCAGGCGGCCTCTTCGCGCCCCGCCCAGAACGGGCCGCCCATGTGGCCGATGAGGACTTCGAGGCCGCGCCCGGCACCGGTGCGGAACAACAGGAGCCCCGCGCTGCGGCGGGTGGTCTTCTTGGCCGTCATACCGTCAAGTGTGCGTGGCGCCCGCGTCCTACGCCTTGCGGTAGTCGTACGCCTCCGAGGCCGCCGCCTCCACCGCGTCCAGGTCCCCGCCCGCCGACGCCGTGACCACCGCGGCCACCGCGCCCTCCACGAACGGGGCGTCCACCAGCCGCGTCCCGGCCGGGAGTTCGTCGTCCTCGGCCAGCATCGCCTTGACCGTCAGGACCGCGCTCCCCAGATCGACCAGGACCGCGACGCCCGCCCCGCCGTCCACCGCCCGGGCGGCCTGCGCGATCAGCTCCGTACTCGTGCCGAGCCCGCCCGCCCCGGTGCCGCCCGCCGCGGCCACCGGAGCCGTCGCCCCGCCCGCCGCCAGCCCGCGGGCCAGCTCCGCCACGGACTCGGCCACCGGCCCGCTGTGCGAGACCAGCACGATGCCCACCTGTGCGCTCACACCGCGCCCCCGTCCGTCTCCGCCGTGTCCGCCAGCGCGGCGATCAGCAGCGCCGCCGACGTGGCCCCCGGGTCCTGGTGCCCGACGCTCCGCTCGCCCAGATAGCTCGCCCTGCCCTTGCGCGCCCGGAGCGGCACGGTCGCCGCGGCGCCCGCGGCCGCCGCGTCCCGCCCCGCCGCGAACGACGCCCTCAGCGCCTCCGCGGCCGGCAGCAGCGCGTCGAGCATCGTCTTGTCACCCGCCTGCGCCCCGCCCAGCTGCGCCACCGCCGCGACGCCCTCGCCGAGCGCCCGCGCCAGATCCGCCCGGGACACGGCCGGCGCGTCGCCCAGCGCCTTGCCCGAACGCCGCAGCAGGGTCCCGTACAGCGGGCCCGAAGCCCCGCCGACCGTCGAGATCAGCTGCCGTCCGGCGAGGCCGAGCACCGCTCCCGGGGTCCCCGGCGGCTCCTTCGCCAGGGCCGCCGAGACCGCCGCGAACCCGCGCTGGAGGTTGCTGCCGTGATCGGCGTCCCCGATCGCGGAGTCCAGCTCCGTCAGATGAGCCGCCTCGCGGTCGACGAGACCGGCGGCCGCGGTCATCCAGCGGTGGAAGAAATCGGCGTCGAGCACATGCACTCCTTGGTCCGTCACGTGCGGATCAGCGGCCCCAGCGCAGCGCCGGCGTCTCGACCGGCGCGTCCCAGAGCCGCAGCAGCTCCTCGTCCACCTGGCACAGCGTCACCGAGCAGCCCGCCATGTCGAGCGAGGTCACATAATTCCCCACGAGGGTACGAGCGACCACCACGCCCCGTTCCCGCAGCACCCGGTGCACCTCGCCGCCGAACCCGTACAGCTCCAGCAGCGGGGTCGCGCCCATGCCGTTGACCAGGGCGAGCACCGGACCGCTGGGCCGCAGGTCGTCCAGGACCGCGTTCACGGCGAAGTCCGCGATCTCCCCGGAGGTCATCATCGCCCGGCGCTCCCGGCCCGGTTCGCCGTGGATGCCGATGCCCAGTTCGAGCTCGCCGGCGGGCAGGTCGAAGGTGGGGGAGCCCTTCGCGGGCGTCGTGACGGAGCTGAGGGCCACGCCGAAGCTGCGCGAGGACTCGTTCACCCGCCGGGCGACCGCCGCCACCCGGTCCAGCGGGGCTCCCTCGTCGGCCGCCGCACCCGCGATCTTCTCCACGAACAGGGTGGCCCCCGTGCCCCGGCGCCCGGCGGTGTAGAGGCTGTCGGTCACCGCGACGTCGTCGTCCACGAGCACCCGCTCGACGCGCAGCCCCTCCTCCTCGGCGAGCTCGGCGGCCATCTCGAAGTTGAGGACGTCCCCCGTGTAGTTCTTGACGACGAAGAGCACGCCCTCGCCGCTGTCCACGGCCGCCGCCGCCCGCACCATCTGGTCCGGCACCGGCGAGGTGAACACCTCGCCCGGACACGCCGCCGACAGCATTCCCGGCCCGACGAACCCGGCGTGCAGCGGCTCGTGGCCCGACCCGCCGCCGGAGACCAGGGCCACCTTTCCGGCGACGGGCGCGTCCCGGCGTACGACGACCCGGTTCTCCACGTCCACGGTGAGCCCGGGATGGGAGGCGGCGATCCCTCGCAACGCGTCGGCCACCACGGTTTCGGGAACGTTGATCAGCATGCGCAACGGAATCTCCCAGGAGAGCTGTCGGACCCGGACGGCGTGAACCGTTCCCACCGTAGGCCGAGATCGCGCCGCTGCGAAGACGGCGGGGCTACGCTGTCGGCGTCCACCGCGCCCCGCGCCCCTCCCGCATGAACAGGTGACCCGGAATTGCTGTACATCGCACTGCTCCGAGGACTGAACGTGCCGGGCCGCTCCGTGAAGATGGAGCGGCTGCGCGGACTCTTCACGGAGCTGGGTCTCGCCTCCGTACGCAGCTACATCCAGAGCGGCAACGTCTTCTTCGAGTCCGACGAGACCGACCGGGCCGCCCTCGCCGCGCGTATCGGCGGCCATCTCGCCGGTGCCCTCGGCTACGACGTCGCGGTGTGCCTGCGCACGGTCCCCGAACTGGAGGAGCTGATCGCGCTCGATCCGTTCAAGGACGTCACGGTCACCGACGAGATCCGCTGCTGCGTGGTGTTCACGACCGAGCGCATCGCCCCGGACCTGGCCCTGCCGATGCTCTCCCCGAAGAAGGACATGGAGATCATCGGCCACACCGACCACGACGCCTTCGTGGTCTGGCACCTGATCAACGGCAGGGCGCCGGCCGCCAAGGGCTTCCAGGAGGGCGTCCTCGGCCGTGACGCGACGACCCGCTTCTTCCACACCGTCGTGAAGATCCTGGCCGCGGCCCGGAAGGGCATGGCCTGAGCGTCAGGCCCGGTCGATGTGCACGCTGGTCGACTTCACCCGGGCGGTGGCCTGCACACCGACCTCCAGGCCCAGTTCCTCCACGGCCTCCCTGGTGAGCAGGGAAACCAGCCGGTGCGGTCCCGCCTGGATCTCGACCTGCGCGGCCACATCGCCCAGCTTCACGGCGGTGACGATGCCCGCGAACGCGTTGCGCGCGGAGGTGTACGAGACCTCCTCGTCGCCCGCGCCGTTCTGCGCGACCTCGACGGAGAACGCCGCCAGGTCGCGGCCGTCGATGAGGCGGCGGCCGCCCTCGTCGCGGTGGGTCGCGACGCGCCCCGCGTCGGCCCAGCGCCGCGCGGTGTCGGGGCTGACGCCCAGGAGCCGGGCCGCCTGCCCGATCGTGTACGACTGCATGCGCCGTACCCTAACCGGCCCGTGACCGCGCGTACGCGGCACCGCCGGGTGGACCGGGGCCCGTCGTTCGGGTCAGGCCCTCCGAGATGAGGAATCCGGGCGCGCGTCCTAGGGTGCGAACCATGGCAGACAGCGCGGGGGACCGGGGTTCCGACGGGCACGACGCGCCCGATCCGCGACGGTGGCAGGCGCTCGCGGTCTGCCTGGTCGCCGGGTTCATGACCCTCCTGGACGTCTCGATCGTCAACGTCGCGCTCCCCTCCATCAAGGAGGGGCTGCACACTCCCGAGTCCGACCTGCAATGGGTCCTGTCCGGTTACGCCCTGGCCTTCGGCCTGTTCCTCATCCCGGCCGGGCGGCTCGGCGACGCGCGCGGCCGGCGTGCCGTGTTCATGGCCGGACTCACGCTCTTCACGCTGTCCTCCGCGGCCTGCGGCGCCGCCCAGTCCAGCCTGTGGCTGGTGATCGCCCGACTGGTGCAGGGCCTGGCCGGCGGCATGGTCTCGCCGCAGATCTCCGCCCTCATCCAGCAGATGTTCCAGGGCCGGGAACGCGGCCGCGCCTTCGGCATGTTCGGCACCGTGGTCGGCATCTCGACCGCCGTCGGCCCGCTGCTCGGCGGTCTGCTGATCCAGGCGGCCGGAGCGGAGGAGGGCTGGCGCTGGGTGTTCTACGTCAACCTTCCGCTGGGACTCGTCTGTCTCCTGCTGGCCCGGCGCCTGCTGCCCGACACCCCGTCCGCCGGTCCGGTCCGGCTGCGCGACCTCGACCCGCTCGGTGTGCTCCTGCTCGGCACGGGAGTGCTGACCCTGCTGCTGCCCTTCGTCCAGTCCCGGCAGTGGCCCGGCGACGAGAAGTGGCTGCTGCTCATCCTGGCCGTGGCGCTGCTCGTCGCCTTCGTCGGCTGGGAGGCCCGGTGCGGCAGGCGCGGCACCCAGCCGGTCGTGGACCTCCGGCTCTTCAAGGTGCGCTCGTACTGGCTGGGCTGCCTGCTCATCCTGCTCTACTTCGCCGGATTCACCTCGATCTTCTTCATCACGACCCTCTACCTCCAGAGCGGTCTGCATTACACCGCCCTCCAGGCCGGTCTGGCGATCACCCCCTTCGCCCTGGGCTCCGCCGTCGCCGCCAGTCCCGGCGGCAGGCTCGTCGGCCGCTTCGGCCGCCCCCTCGTCGTCATGGGCCTTGCCGCCGTGGCCATCGGGCTCGGGGCCACCGCGCTCGCCGTGCACCTGGTGCCCGGCCGGGGCGCCGGCTGGGCGATGGCCGCTCCGCTGCTCTTCGCGGGGCTCGGCAGCGGCCTGGTCATCGCCCCCAACCAGACCCTGACCCTGTCCGAGGTGCCGGTGGCCACCGCGGGCAGCGCCGGGGGCACCCTCCAGACCGGCCAGCGCGTCGGCTCCGCCATCGGGATCGCCGCCGTCGGAGCGGTGTTCTTCGCCCAGGTCGGCGGAGACGGCTGGTCGGACGCGTACGACCACGGGCTCATCGTCTCCGTCGCGTTCGTCGTCGGCGCCCTGCTCGTCGCGGTCGCCGACGTGGGCGGCGGCCGACGGGGCAGACGCCGTACACAGCATTCCCCGCCCGCAGCCGCTTCCTGAGGAGAACGCGATGAACGACTCCGCCGGCATCGACAGCAACAGCTCGTACGGCCACAAGCCCTTCAAACGCTCCCGGAGCCACTTCGCGGACCGCGTCACCGCCGACGGCCGCGACGGCTGGCCCGTCGAGGCGGGCCGCTACCGGCTCATCGCCAGCCGGGCCTGCCCCTGGGCCAGCCGCGCCCTGGTCTCGCGCCGCCTCCTCGGACTGGAGGACGCCCTTTCGCTCGGCGTCGTCGACCCGCTCCAGGACGACCGCAGCTGGCGCTTCACGCTCGACCCGGACGGCCGGGACCCGGTGCTCGGCATCCGCTACCTCAGCGAGGCGTACGACGCCCGCGAGCGCGACTACCCGGGCGGCGTCAGCGTCCCGGCGATCGTGGACGTGCCCAGCGGCAAGCTGGTCACCAACGACTACCAGCAGATCACCCTGGACCTCGCCACCGAGTGGACCGCCCTGCACCGGACCGGCGCGCCCGACCTCTACCCCGAGCCGCTGCGCGCGGAGATCGACGAGGTCATGGAGGGCATCTACCGGGACGTCAACAACGGGGTGTACCGCGCCGGGTTCGCGGACGGCCAGGACACCTACGAGGAGGCGTACGAGGCGCTGTTCCGGCGCCTGGAGGAGATGTCCGGGCGGCTCGCGGACCGGCGCTACCTCGTCGGCGACACGATCACCGAGGCCGACATCCGGTTCTTCACCACCCTGGTCCGCTTCGACGCCGTCTACCACGGCCACTTCAAGTGCAACCGCCGGAAGCTGACCGAGGACCCGGTGCTGTGGGCGTACGCCAGGGACCTCTACCAGACCCCCGGATTCGGGGACACGGTCGACTTCCACCACATCAAGCAGCACTACTACCGGGTGCACACCGGCATCAACCCCACCGGCATCGTGCCCGCGGGCCCGGACCTCTCCGGCTGGCTGACCCCGCACCACCGCGAACAGCTCGGTGGCCGCCCCTTCGGCGACGGCACCCCGCCCGGCCCCGTGCCGCCCGGCGAGGAGATCCCGTCCGAAGGCCGCCCGTAGCGCTGTTCCGGCCGATGTGGGGCAGGGCCCTGTCGAGCCCGCGCCGCTCACGAGATATCTTGATGTCAAGCAATGTTGCAGACGTGGAGCGGAGCACAGGGTGACTGACTCGACCATCATCTATACACACACCGACGAGGCCCCGGCCCTGGCGACGTATTCGTTCCTGCCCGTGATCGAGGCGTACGCCTCCAAGGCCGGGGTCACCGTCGAGAGCCGTGACATCTCCCTGGCGGGCCGGATCATCGCCGGCTTCCCGGAGCGCCTCCGGGAGGACCAGCGCATCGACGACGCCCTCGCCGAGCTGGGCGAGCTGGCCACCACTCCGGGCGCCAACATCATCAAGCTGCCGAACATCTCGGCCTCGATCCCGCAGCTGAAGGCCGCGATCGCCGAGCTCCAGGCCCAGGGCTACGCCCTCCCGGACTACCCGGACGACCCGAAGACCGACGAGGACAAGGACGTCCGCGCCCGTTACGACAAGGTCAAGGGCAGCGCCGTCAACCCGGTCCTGCGCGAGGGCAACTCCGACCGCCGCGCCCCCGCGTCGGTCAAGAACTACGCCAAGACCCACCCGCACCGCATGGGCGCCTGGACCGCCGACTCGAAGACCAACGTCGCCACCATGGGCGTCGACGACTTCCGGTCCACCGAGAAGTCCGCGGTCATCGCCGAGCCCGGCAGCCTGCGCATCGAGCTCGCCGGCGACGACGGCACCACCACGGTCCTGCGCGAGTCCGTACCGGTCCTCGCGGGCGAGGTCGTGGACGCGTCCGTCATGCGCGTCGCCGCCCTGCGCGAGTTCATCACCGCCCAGATCGCCCGCGCCAAGGCCGAGGGCGTCCTGTTCTCCGTGCACCTCAAGGCCACGATGATGAAGGTCTCGGACCCGATCATCTTCGGCCACGTCGTGCGCGCCTTCTTCCCGAAGACCTTCGCCGAGTACGGTGACGCGCTCGCCGCGGCCGGCCTGACCCCGAACGACGGTCTGGGCGGCATCCTCAAGGGCCTGGAGTCCCTGTCCGAGGGCGCGAAGATCAAGGAGTCCTTCGAGGCCGAGCTCGCCGAGGGCCCCGCCCTCGCCATGGTCGACTCCGACAAGGGCATCACCAACCTGCACGTCCCCAGCGACGTCATCGTGGACGCCTCCATGCCCGCGATGATCCGCACCTCCGGCCACATGTGGGGCCCGGACGGCAACGAGGCCGACACCATCGCCGTCCTGCCGGACAGCAGCTACGCCGGTGTCTACCAGGTCGTCATCGACGACTGCCGCGCCAACGGCGCCTTCGACCCGGCCACGATGGGCTCCGTGCCCAACGTCGGCCTCATGGCGCAGAAGGCCGAGGAGTACGGCAGCCACGACAAGACCTTCGAGATCCCCGTCACCGGCACCGTCCGCGTCGTGGACGCCGCGGGCAACGCCGTGCTGGAGCAGGCCGTCGGCGCCGGCGACATCTTCCGCATGTGCCAGACCAAGGACCTGCCGATCCAGGACTGGGTCAAGCTCGCCGTCACCCGCGCCCGCGCGACCGGCAACCCGGCCGTCTTCTGGCTCGACGAGGACCGCGCGCACGACGCGAAGCTCATCGAGAAGGTCAGGACGTACCTCGCCGAGCACGACACCGAGGGTCTGCAGATCGAGATCATGACCCCGGAGAAGGCCACCGCCTTCTCCCTGGAGCGCATCCGCCGCGGCGAGGACACCATCTCCGTCACCGGCAACGTGCTCCGCGACTACCTGACGGACCTCTTCCCGATCCTGGAGCTCGGCACCAGCGCGAAGATGCTGTCCGTCGTCCCGCTGATGAACGGCGGCGGCCTCTTCGAGACGGGCGCCGGCGGCTCCGCTCCGAAGCACGTGCAGCAGCTGGTCAAGGAGGACTACCTGCGCTGGGACAGCCTGGGCGAGTTCCTGGCCCTCGCCGTCAGCTTCGAGCACCTCGCGCAGACCACGGGCAACGCCCGTGCCCAGGTCCTCGCGGACACGCTGGACCGGGCCACGGCCACGTTCCTCAACGAGGACAAGTCGCCCTCCCGCCGCCTCGGTGGCATCGACAACCGCGGCAGCCACTTCTACCTGTCCCTGTACTGGGCCCAGGAGCTGGCGCAGCAGACCGGCGACGCCGAGCTCGCCGCCGCGTTCGCCCCGCTCGCCAAGACGCTGGCCGAGCAGGAGCAGACGATCGTGGACGAGCTGATCGCGGTCCAGGGCAAGCCGGCCGACATCGGCGGCTACTACCAGCCCGACCCGGCCAAGGCCGCGGCCGTCATGCGTCCGTCCGCGACGTTCAACCAGGCGATCGCGAGCCTCGCCTGACCCGAAGGTCACCCGACGCCCCGGCCGGCTCCGCCGCGCCGGGGCGTCGGCGTTCCGTAACCCCCCTGATGGGTGAATGTCGGGCCCCGGCGGGTGCCGGGCCGCGCCACGGGCCCGCTTCGCTGCTTTGCTGCATCCGGTAACACGGACGCACAAGCGAAGGAGCGGCCCCGTGACGACGACGGGCACACCAGGTACGGCCGAGGACGAGGAGTCGTACTCCAACGAGTTGCCGGTGCGCAGCCGGGAACCCGGCAATGTCGTCATCAAGTGGGCGACCACCACCGACCACAAGACGATCGGGAGCCTCTACCTGGTCACCTCGTTCGCGTTCTTCCTCGGCGGTGGGCTGCTCGCCCTGTTCATGCGCGCCGAGCTGGCCCGCCCGGGCATGCAGATCATGTCGAACGAGCAGTTCAACCAGGCGTTCACGATGCACGGCACGATCATGCTGCTGATGTTCGCGACGCCGCTGTTCGCCGGATTCACGAACTGGATCATGCCGCTGCAGATCGGCGCGCCCGACGTGGCGTTCCCGCGCCTGAACATGTTCGCGTACTGGCTGTACCTCTTCGGCTCGCTCATCGCGGTGGCCGGCTTCCTCACCCCGAACGGCGCCGCGGACTTCGGCTGGTTCGCCTACTCGCCGCTGACCGACGTGGTCCGCTCGCCCGGGATCGGCGGGGACCTGTGGATCATGGGCCTGGCCTTCTCCGGCTTCGGCACGATCCTCGGTTCGGTCAACTTCGTCACCACGATCATCTGCATGCGCGCGCCCGGCATGACGATGTTCCGCATGCCGATCTTCGTCTGGAACGTCCTGCTGACCGCCGTGCTGGTGCTGCTGGCGTTCCCCGTGCTGGCCGGCGCCCTCCTGGCGCTGGAGGCGGACCGCAAGTTCGGTGCGCACGTCTTCGACGCCGCCAACGGCGGCGCCCTGCTCTGGCAGCACCTCTTCTGGTTCTTCGGTCATCCCGAGGTGTACATCATCGCCCTGCCGTTCTTCGGCATCGTCTCCGAGATCATCCCGGTCTTCAGCCGCAAGCCGATCTTCGGCTACATCGGCCTGGTGGCCGCGACGACCGCCATCGCCGGGCTCTCGATCACGGTGTGGGCGCACCACATGTACGTCACCGGCGGGGTGCTGCTGCCGTTCTTCTCGTTCATGACGTTCCTCATCGCGGTGCCCACCGGGGTGAAGTTCTTCAACTGGATCGGCACGATGTGGAAGGGCTCGCTGTCCTTCGAGACGCCGATGCTCTGGTCGGTCGGCTTCCTCGTCACGTTCCTCTTCGGCGGCCTGACCGGGGTGATCCTGGCGTCCCCGCCGCTCGACTTCCACGTCTCCGACTCGTACTTCGTGGTCGCGCACTTCCACTACGTCGTCTTCGGCACGGTGGTCTTCGCGATGTTCGCCGGGTTCCACTTCTGGTGGCCGAAGTTCACCGGGAAGATGCTGGACGAGCGGCTCGGCAAGATCACCTTCTGGACGCTGTTCGTGGGCTTCCACGGCACGTTCCTGGTGCAGCACTGGCTGGGCGCGGAGGGCATGCCCCGCAGGTACGCGGACTACCTCGCCGCGGACGGCTTCACCGCGCTGAACACGATCTCGACCATCTCCTCCTTCCTGCTGGGCCTGTCGATGCTGCCCTTCATCTACAACGTCTGGAAGACCGCCAAGTACGGCAAGGAGATCGAGGTGGACGATCCGTGGGGCTACGGCCGTTCGCTGGAGTGGGCCACCTCCTGCCCGCCGCCGCGGCACAACTTCGTCACCCTGCCCCGTATCCGCTCCGAATCCCCGGCCTTCGACCTCCACCACCCCGCCGTGCGCGAGCTTGAGGAGGCCGCCACGAAGCCGCACACCTCCGTGACGGTGGCACCGGGGGACAAGCACGAGTGAGCGGCGAGGAGAGACGGGCACCGGCCGACCCCGCCACCGAGAGCGCCCGGGGACTGGCCAGGATGGAGGGCTACCTGCTGTGGAACGCCGAGGTCGAGCAGGCACGCAGGCTCGCCCGGCGCTTCACGGACCAGCTGCCCTGGCTCACCACCGCCCAGCGCGAGGACGTGGAGCGCGTCTACACCGCCGAGCGCACCGCCGAATCCCGGGTGGTGCTGGCGCGGATCTCCGCCCGAGCCCTGCAACTGCGCGGTGAGTACACCGAGCGCTACCGCAGGCTGCGGGCCCGCTGTGTCGCCGCCGTGGTGGTCTGCGCGGGCGCGGCGGGCGGCGCCTGCGGGGTGGTCACGTACCTGGCCAGATGATCCGGCACGGTCGTCCGTTCTGCCTTCCCAGCAGGCGCACTCGCCTCGCGGTCGTGAAGATGAGAGGTGACGGGCGCGTGTGACGGGGCAGGCGAACGGACGACCGTGCAGACCCCCAGAAGGGACGATCACTGTGGCACGACCCAGGATTCTCGTAGTCGGAGCCGGTTTTGCCGGGGTCGAGTGCGTACGCCGTCTGGAGCGGGGGCTGCGGCCCGGTGAAGCGGACATCGCGCTCGTCGCGCCGTTCTCGTACCAGCTCTACCTGCCCCTGCTGCCCCAGGTGGCGTCCGGCGTGCTGACCCCGCAGTCCGTCGCGCTCTCGCTGCGCCGCAGCAGCCGCCACCGCACCCGGATCATTCCCGGCGGGGCCATCGGCGTGGACCCCGAGGCCAAGGTGTGCGTGATCCGCAAGATCACCGACGAGATCGTCAACGAGCGGTACGACCACCTCGTCCTCAGCCCCGGCAGCGTCACCCGGACCTTCGACATCCCCGGCCTCCTCGACCACGCCCGCGGCATGAAGACGCTGGCCGAGGCCGCCTACGTACGCGACCACGTCATCGCGCAGCTCGACCTCGCGGACGCCAGCGACGACGAGGAGGAGCGGGCGTCGCGGCTCCAGTTCGTCGTGGTCGGCGGCGGGTACGCGGGCACCGAGACCGCGGCCTGCCTGCAACGCCTCACCACCAGCGCGCTGCGGCACTACCCCCGCCTGGACCCGAAGCTCGTCAAATGGCACCTGATCGACATCGCCCCGAAGCTCATGCCCGAACTGGGCGACAAGCTGGGCGCCAGCGCCCTCAAGGTGCTGCGCGACCGGGGCATCGAGGTGTCGCTCGGCGTGTCCGTCGCCGAGGCCGGGCCCGACACCGTCACCTTCACCGACGGCCGGGTGCTGCCCTGCCGGACGCTGATCTGGACCGCCGGGGTCGCCGCCAGCCCGCTGGTCGGCACCTTCGACGCGGAGACCGTGAAGGGGCGGCTCGCCGTAACGCCCGAAATGGTGCTGCCGGGCCACGACGGGATCTTCGCGCTCGGCGACGTGGCCGCCGTGCCCGACCTGGCCAAGGGCGACGGCGCGGTCTGCCCGCCCACCGCCCAGCACGCGCTGCGCCAGGGCCGCAAACTCGCCGACAACCTCCTCGCCAAGCTGCGCAACCAGCCGCTTCAGCCGTACGTGCACAAGGACCTGGGGCTCGTCGTGGACCTCGGCGGCAAGGACGCCGTGTCCAAGCCCCTCGGTATCGAGCTGCACGGCATCAGCGCCCAGGCCGTGGCGCGCGGCTACCACTGGACGGCGCTGCGCACCAACGTGGCCAAGGCCCGCGTCATGGCGAACTGGCTGATCAACGCCGCCGCCGGTGACGACTTCGTCCGCACCGGCTTCCAGATGCGCAAGCCGGCGACCCTGCGGGACTTTGAATACACCGACAGCTACCTCACCCCGGAACAGGTCCGGAAGCACACCGCCGCCCTCCATACCCGGATGTGACCGGGCGCGGCGGGCGGCGGCCGCTCAGACCGCCGGGCCGGACCCCCGGAACGCGGCAAGGATCTCCTCGGCGGCCAGCGTCGCCGGGAGCGTCCCCTCCCGCACCCGGCGCTCCAGGTCCGGCGTCACCGCCCGCACCCCGGGGTGGCCGCGCAGGCTCTCCAGAAGCTCCTCGCGCACCATCGTCCAGGCCCAGTCCACCTGCTGCTCGCTGCGCTTGGCGGCGAGCCGGCCGGTCGACTCCAGCAGCGCCCGGTGTTGTTCCAGCCGCTCCCACAGCGCGTCGAGACCGGTCGACTCGCGGGCGCTGCACGTCAGCACCGGCGGGGTCCACGCCGCGTCCGCCGGGTGCATCAGCCGGAGCGCGCCCGCCAGCTCCCGGGCGGCGGCCCGCGCGTCGCGTTCGTGCGGGCCGTCCGCCTTGTTGACCGCGATGGCGTCCGCGAGCTCCAGGACGCCCTTCTTGATGCCCTGCAACTGGTCACCCGTGCGCGCCAGGGTCAGCAGCAGGAACGTGTCGACCATGTTGGCGACCGCGGTCTCCGACTGTCCGACACCGACGGTCTCCACCAGCACCACGTCGTAGCCCGCCGCCTCCATCACCACGACGGACTCGCGGGTCGCCTTCGCCACCCCGCCCAGCGTGCCGGCGGTGGGGGAGGGGCGCACAAAGGCGTTCGGGTCCACCGCCAGCCGCTCCATCCGGGTCTTGTCGCCCAGGATGGAGCCGCCCGTCCGGGTGGACGAAGGGTCGACCGCCAGCACGGCGACCCGGTGCCCGAGCCCCGTGAGCATGGTGCCGAGCGCGTCGATGAACGTCGACTTGCCGACCCCGGGCACCCCGCTGACGCCGACGCGCCGGGCGTGGCCCGAGTGCGGCAGCAGCCGGCGCAGCAGCTCCTGGGCGAGCGCCCGGTGGTCGGGCCGGGTGGACTCGACCAGGGTGATGGCGCGCGCGATGTGCGCGCGCTTCCCGTCGAGCACGCCCTTCACATAACTGTCGAGATCGATCCTCGGGGCCATCGTTCAGCGGCTCACAGCTCGTGGCCGAGCGTGGAACCGAGCCGCGTCACCAGGTCGTGGGCCGCGTCCGGGATCACCGTTCCGGGCGGGAACACGGCCGCGGCGCCCGCCTCCAGGAGCGCGTCGACGTCCTGCGGCGGAATCACCCCGCCCACCACGATCATGATGTCCTCGCGCCCCTCGGCGGCCAGCTCCTCGCGGAGCGCCGGGACGAGCGTGAGGTGCCCGGCGGCCAGCGACGAGACGCCCACGATGTGCACGTCCGCCTCGACCGCCTGCCGGGCGACCTCGCCCGGCGTCTGGAACAGCGGGCCGACGTCCACGTCGAAGCCCAGGTCGGCGAAGGCGGTCGCGATCACCTTCTGGCCGCGGTCGTGCCCGTCCTGGCCCATCTTGGCGACCAGGATGCGCGGACGCCGCCCCTCCGCCTCCTCGAACGCGTCGACCAGTGCGCGGGTGCGGTCCACGGCCGGCGATTCCCCTGCCTCGTTGCGGTACACACCGGAGATCGTACGGATCTGGCCCGCGTGCCGGCCGTAGACCTTCTCCAGGGCGTCCGAGATCTCGCCCACGGTCGCCATCGCGCGGGCCGCGTCCACGGCCAGGGCCAGCAGATTGCCCTCCAGACCGGGTCCCGGGTCGCGCTCGGCGGCCGCGGTCAGCGCGCGCAGCGCGTCCTGGCACGCCTGCTCGTCGCGCTCCTCGCGGAGCCGGCGCAGCTTCTCGATCTGCTGGGCGCGCACGGAGGAGTTGTCGACCTTGAGGACGTCGATCTTCTCGTCGGTCTCGACGCGGTACTTGTTGACGCCGATGACGGGCTGGCGGCCGGAGTCGATGCGGGCCTGGGTGCGGGCGGCGGCCTCCTCGATGCGGAGCTTCGGGATGCCCGCGTCGATGGCCTTGGCCATGCCGCCTGCGGCCTCGACCTCCTCGATGTGCTGCCAGGCCCGCCGCGCGAGGTCGTACGTGAGCTTCTCCACGTACGCGCTGCCGCCCCACGGGTCGATGACCCGGCCGGTGCCGGACTCCTGCTGGAGGAGGAGCTGGGTGTTGCGGGCGATGCGTGCGGAGAAGTCGGTGGGCAGGGCCAGCGCCTCGTCCAGGGCGTTGGTGTGCAGCGACTGGGTGTGGCCCTGGGCGGCGGCCATCGCCTCGACGCAGGTGCGGGTGACGTTGTTGAACACGTCCTGCGCGGTCAGCGACCAGCCCGACGTCTGCGAGTGCGTCCTCAGCGACAGCGACTTGGCGTTCTTCGGCTCGAACTGCTGCACGAGCTTGGCCCAGAGGAGCCGGGCGGCGCGCAGTTTCGCGATCTCCATGAAGAAGTTCATGCCGATCGCCCAGAAGAATGACAGCCGCGGCGCGAACGCGTCGACGTCGAGCCCCGCGTCCCGCCCGGCACGCAGGTACTCCACCCCGTCGGCGAGGGTGTACGCGAGCTCCAGATCGGCCGTCGCCCCGGCCTCCTGGATGTGGTAGCCGGAGATGGAGATCGAGTTGTAGCGCGGCATCTTCTGCGAGGCGTACGAGAAGATGTCGGAGATGATCCGCATCGACGGCTTCGGCGGATAGATGTAGGTGTTGCGGACCATGAACTCCTTCAGAATGTCGTTCTGAATGGTCCCGGCCAGCTTTTCGGGCGGTACGCCCTGCTCCTCGGCGGCCACGATGTACAGCGCGAGGACCGGCAGCACGGCCCCGTTCATCGTCATCGACACCGACATCCGGTCCAGCGGGATGCCGTCGAAGAGCTGACGCATGTCGTAGATCGAGTCGATCGCCACGCCCGCCATACCGACGTCGCCCGTCACCCTCGGGTGGTCGCTGTCGTAACCGCGGTGCGTCGGCAGGTCGAAGGCGACCGACAGACCCTTCTGCCCGGCCGCCAGATTCCGCCGGTAGAAGGCGTTGGACTCCTCAGCCGTCGAGAAACCCGCGTACTGACGGATCGTCCACGGCTGGTTCACGTACATCGTCGGGTACGGACCGCGCAGATACGGCGCGATCCCCGGATACGTACCGAGGAAGTCCAGGCCCTCCAGATCCCGGCCGGTGTACAGCGGCTTGACCGAGATGCCCTCCGGGGTCTCCCACAGCAGGTCGCCCACCGAGCCGCCGGAGGACTCCTTGACCGCGGCGCGCCACTGGTCCTCGGTGACCTCGGGGGCGCTGCCCGGCCCGAGCCCGATGTCGGAGAAGTCGGGGATACGCATTACGCCACACCCATCCGGTCGAGAAGGGAAGAGAGCACGGCCACCGCGTCGCAGCCGGCGAAGACGTACTCGTCCACACCGTCGTACGCGCCGGGGCGCCCCGCCAGATACACGCGCCGCGCGCCCGCCGCGACCAGCGCCGCGGCGGCCTCCGCCGCCTGTTCGGCGTAGAGCGCGTCGCTGGAGCACAGGCACGCGATGTCCGCGCCCGAGGCGGCGAACGCCCCGGCCACCGACGAGGGGTCCACCCGCACCGGCTCGTGCACCGGCTCGACGCCGCCCGCCTGGAACAGGTTCGCCGCGAAGGAGACCCGCGCGGTGTGGACCGCCGCCGGGCCCAGCGCGGCGATGAACACACGCGGCCTGCTCCCGGTCGCCGCGAGATGGGCGTCCGAGCGGGCCCGCAGCGCCTCGAACGCCTCGTCGCGCCGGACGACCGGAAGGCCGCCCGGGGCCGGGGCCGCCGGGAACGGCTCACGCTCCACCGGGCGCTCGGCCAGCAGCGGGAACTCGCTCACCCCGGTCACCGGCTCCTTACGCCGTGCCAGGTCCTTGCTGCGCGCCGCCCAGGTCGCCGCGATCCGCTCCGCGACAAGACCCGAGCCCAGCGCGGCCGCCTGACCGCCCGCCCGCTCGATCTCCTGGAAGAACGACCAGGCCGCCTCCGCGAGTTCGTCGGTCAGCCGCTCCACGTACCAGGAACCGCCCGCCGGGTCGATCACCCGGGCGAGGTGCGACTCCTCAAGGAGGATCGTGGAGGTGTTACGGGCGATGCGCCGGGCGAACGCGTCGGGCAGGCCCAGTGCGTGATCGAACGGCAGGACGGTTACCGCGTCCGCCCCACCGACGCCCGCGCCCAGGCTCGCCAGTGTGGTCCGCAGCATGTTCACCCACGGATCGCGCCGAGTCATCATGACCGGCGACGTCACCGCGTGCTGCCGCTGCGCCCCGGCGCCGGGTGCCCCGCAGACCTCGGCGACCCGCGCCCACAACCGCCGGGCCGCCCGCAGCTTGGCGATCGTCAGGAACTGGTCGGCCGTCGCCGCGTACCGGAACTCCAGCTGCCCGCACGCAGCTTCGATGCCCAGCCCGGCCTTCGTCAGCGCCCGCAGATAGGCGACGCCCGTGGCCAGCGAGGCGCCCAGCTCCTCGGCCGCCGAACCGCCCGCCTCGTGATACGGCAGCGCGTCCACGACGAGAGCGCGCAGCCCGGGATGCTCCTCGGAGCACCGCCGAGCCCAGCGGACGGCCTGCGTCAGGTCGGGCTCGGTGCCCTCGCGCGCGGCCCGCCCCAGCGGATCGGCGCCGAGGCTGCCCCGTACCTGTCCGGCCGGGACACCGCGTTCGGCGTGCAGCCGCAGCAACTCGGCAGCGGCGTCGTCCAGTTCCGCCCCGGCGTCCAGGACGATCGGCGCCAGGTCGAGCAGGACGCCGTCGAGCGCCCGCGCCAGACCGGAGACCGGCACCCCCGCGGTGCCCCCGACGGCCAGCCACAGCGAGGTGACGCCGTTCTCCAGGTCCGCGAGCACGGCCTCGTTGAGCCGGGCGGGGTCGGTGAACGCGTGCCGCTGGCGTACGCCCCAGCCGCCCGCCGTACACCCTTCCGGCTTGCTGCCGCGGGTGAACGGGGCGAAGCCCGGGAGACCGGCATCGGGCGCGTCGTCGCGCGAGGTGTAGAGGGGCCGGGTGATGAGCCCGTCCTCCACCGTGGTGGACAGTGCTTCCTCGGCGGCCGGTCCCGACACTTCCTTGCCCGATTTGCGCAGCACGCCTTCGACAAGGCTCTGCCACTGCTCATGGGCGGGCTCGGGGAATCCGGCGGCCAGCGGAAGCCCGTCAGCAGGCTGGACCGTCATGGCCCAGATGCTAGGGCAGCTCCCGGGGGAGGAGCAGTGCGTCGGCCTGTGACCTTGCCCTCCCCCAGCGCACTTGATCCTTTACGTACTGTCGCGTAGCCACGCGCCCCGGTTATGCAGTCATTTGTCGCAGTGCGGGCCGTAATGCCCGAAGTTATGCTGCTGCCAATCCATTCATGCGGAGAGGACGCACCCGTGACCGTGGGACCAGTGGAATACCTCGTCGTCGCGTTTCCCGGCAGCCGGTTCACGGGCGCCATCGCGCCCGCGCTGGCCGACGCGGTCGCCTCGAAGGCGGTGCGCATCCTGGACCTGACCTTCGTGCAGAGGTCCGAGGACGGCACCATCCAGGCCGTCGAGCTGGACGATCTCGACCCGGACGACCTGGTCTCCTTCGAGCCGGTCGAGGGCGAGGTCAGCGGCATGCTCAGCAGCGAGGACATCCGGCTGCTCGGCGAGCGCGTGCCGCCGGGGAGCTCCGCAGCCCTGATCGTCTGGGAGGACCTGTGGGCCGTCCCGCTGGCCGAGGCCGTCCGCGCGTCGGGCGGGCAGGTCATCGCCCACGAACGGATTCCCGCCGAGGTCGCCGAGGCCGCCGCCTCCGCCGCCGGCCACGAGAGCTGACGCCCGTACCGGAAGGGGAACACGCCATGCCGATCTTCCGAGGACCCGGAATGAACCGCCGCGGACCCGGCCTCATCGGGGCCGCCGCGCGCACCGCCGTCATCGCCGGCACCGCGTCCGCCGTCACCGGGCGCGTCCAGCAGCACCAGCAGAACCGGTTCGCCGAGCAGGAGGCGGAGCAGTACGCCGCGCAGCAGCCGGTGCAGCCCGCCCCGCAGCCCGCGGCGCCGCCGGCCGCGGCACCGGGTGAGGACATGATCGGGCAGCTGGAACGGCTGGCCGCGCTGAAGCAGCAGGGCATCCTGACCGAGGACGAGTTCGAGGCCCAGAAGGCACGGCTGCTCGCCGGGTGAGGAAGGTGGAGCGGGGCGTCCGCCCCGTCGCCCCTTCCGCCCGCGCGCATGACGGCGACGCCCGGCCGGCGACCACCGCGAACAGTGCGTACCGGGGGCCGTTCCGCGCGGCTCCCGGCTGCCCGCGCGGCCGTTCGATGATCTCCGGCGTTTTACTTTGTCGATGTGACGACATCATGCGACTTTGATCCGGCCAGGCCGAAATCAATTCGGATGCGCGCCGGGAAAAGAGGAAATCCATCGTGCAAACCGTCAGGGCCGTCCCGACCGTTTCCGCCCTCAATCTGCGCGATCTCGGCGGCATCACGCTGGGCCCGGGCCGTCAGGTCCGGCCGGGAGTGGTGCTGCGCTCCGGCCGGCTCGGCGGACTCGACCCGGTGGACGCGGCGGCCGTGGCCGCGCTCGGCATCCGTACGGTCGTCGACCTGCGCACCGCCGACGAGCGGGGCTCGGCCCCCGACTCCCTGCCGCCCGGCGCCCGGCTCTTCGTCGCCGACGTGCTGGGGGACAACCCGGGCGTGACTCCCGCCCGGTTCCGTGCGCTGCTCGCCGACCCCGTCGAGGCCGAGCGGCTGCTGGGCAACGGCAAGGCGGAGGAAGCGGTCGCGCGGTCATACCGGCAACTGGTGCTCTCGCCGGGGGCCGCGGCCGCGTACCGCGCCTTCGTCGACACGGCCGCCGACCCCGCCGCGCGGCCGGTGCTCTTCCACTGCGCCACCGGAAAGGACCGGGCCGGCTGGGGGGCCGCCCTGCTGCTCCTGATCCTCGGCGCCTCGCGCGATGTCGTGCGACAGGAATTCCTCGCGGTGAACCCGGTGCTGCGGGTCGTCGGACGGCCTTACGTGCAGGGCTTCCTCGACGCCGGCGGAGATCCGGACATCGCCTCGGCCATCATCGAGGTCCGCCCCCGATACCTCGAAACGGCCCTGGCCGCCATGGACGAGCGCTGGGGCGGCCTGGACGGCTACGTACGCGACTGCCTGCGCGTGCCCGGCCCCACGCTGCGACGGCTGCGCAGCGAACTGGTCGTCTACACCGGCCGGTAGCCCGTGGTTGTCCCCGGACAGCACGCTGCCCCGGCACACTCGGTGCCGGGGCAGCGTCCGTCTGCCGTGCTTGTGTCAGACCTTCAGGAGCCGTTCCGTGAGGTCGCGGTAGTGCTGGAGAGTGATCCGCAGTTCCTCGGTCCGCGCCCCGGGGTCGCCGCCGTCCCCCTCGCCGACGTGCAGGGAGCTGCGGCGCTCCTTGAGGGCGCTGGTGAGTCCGGCGACCACCGCGTCGAACGTGGACTCGGCCTCCTCCACCGCCCGGTGCGGGCTCTCCACGAAGTCGGTCACCGCCTGGTGCAGCCGGTGGGCCAGCTTGTCCTGGTCGCCGGCCGGGAGGAGAGGGTCCGCGCCGCCGTGAGCGGTGTGCGCCCGGCCGTCCCCGTCCGGCGTGTGCGGCCGTTCCGCAACCGCGGTGTCCATGCCCCTGTCATTGCGTTCGAGGTCCTTCTCGGCGAGCGGGACCGGGGTGACCGCCGGGGGAGCGGAGGGCGCCGTCCGGGGCGGACGGGCCGAGGTGTCGTCGGAGAAGTACGGGGAGCCGCCGTGAGCGGACCGGTCCTCGGTGGCCGGACGGCTCGTGGGTGCGGCCGGGGGCCGCGGGACGGGGTCGGTTTCCCTGGTCATGCCGTGCCACTTCCTTCCGCGTGGTGCTTGTCCCGGCGGACCGGGCGGTCCGTGCCGTTGGATACGAGGACGTCGAAGAGGCCCCGGGCCTCGACGAGCGCCGTCCGCAGCTGCTCCGTGTCGGACTCGCCGCGCTGGGCGGCATGCACGCGCCGGTAGCCGTGGACGTGCTTGGCGTGGTGGACGGAGAGCGCGTCGCTCTGCTCCTCGAAGTCCTTGCCGTCGGGGAAGCCCATGTCCCGGGCCAGCTCGGCGAGCAGCGTGTCGGCCTCGGCCACCGCCTGCTGCGGCGAGTCGACGAACCGGTCCTGTACCCGCGCCCAGCGGGCGACGTAGCGCTCCCGCTCCTCGGGCGCCAGCGGGCGCTCGTCCAGCGAGCCGTGCCGCTTCAGCCGTTCGTTCAGTTCGTGTTCGGCGGCCTTGGTGTCGCCGTCGTGCCGGGCCACGACACGCTCGTACTCCGGTCCGAAACGCCGCCGCAGTCCGTGGCCGCCGTTCTTCCGGCCGACGACGAGGAACGCTCCGGCGGCCACCACCACGACGACCGCCAGGATGATCACGAGGGTCGTCATCGTCCCCACCCCCGGCGGTAGTCGGTCCGCGGGTCGCTGTGTTCCACTCCCACCACCCCTTCGGGTTCGGTGCCCGGCGTGCCTTCCGGCCGGGCGTGACGCTCGTGTACCCCGGCGAACGCGTTCGAGACGCGCCGGGCCCGGTATCCGCCGCAGGCCCCTCGGTAGGGTGGGGAGCGCCGCAACAGGCGTACACCGAGAGGGGATCACGGTGACCGAGCGCAAGCCCGCGGGCGTCAGCTTCGAATCATGGGTGGACCAGCAGATCCGGGAGTCCGAGCGGAAGGGCGACGTCTCGAAACTGCCCGGGTTCGGCAAGCCGATCGAGGCGCTGAGCGCCCCGTACGACGAGGCGTGGTGGATCAAGTCGAAGATGCAGCGCGAAGGGGTGTCGGTGCTCCCGCCGGCGCTGGCGCTGCGCAAGGAGGCCGAGGACGTCGTCGCCGGGCTGCCGGAGATCCGGACCGAGGCGGAGGTCCGCCGGGTGGTGGACGAGGTGAACGAGAAGATCCGCGCGGCCGTCCGCAGACCGCCCCCGGGCCCGCTGCTGAATCTGCGCCCCTTCGACGTGGACGCCCTGGTGGCGGAGTGGCGCGCCGAACGCGCCGCCCGCTGAAGGGCCCGGGGCCGTCCCCGAAGGGGATGCGTGATACTCGCCCCATGAGATCAAGCGTTACGCCGACGGGCCGCCGGGCATCCGGCGGCCCGGTCCGCGTCAGACGGGCGACCGCGCGCGACGCCAGGCGCCTCACCCGGCTGGTCCGGTCCTCGCGCGCCTACGAGGGCCCCTATGCGCCGATGGTCGCCGGGTACCGGGTGGGGCCGGACTACATCGAGGCCCATGAGGTCTTCGTGGCCGTGCAGGAGGCGACGGAACGTGTGCTCGGCTTCTACGCGCTCGTCCTGGACCCGCCCGAGCTGGACCTGCTCTTCGTCGCGGACGACGCCCAGGGCACCGGCACCGGACGTCTGCTGATCGGCCACCTGCGGGTGGAGGCGGAGGCGCGGGGGCTGCCCGGCGTCCGCGTCGTCTCGCATCCTCCGGCGGAGGGGTTCTACCTGGCGATGGGCGCCGAGCGTACCGGCACCGTACGGGCCGCGCCGCCCGCGGTGATGTGGGACCGGCCCGAACTGGTCCTGCCGGTCGCCTGAGCCGCGCCCTCAGCCGTCCGCCGCGCGGTGCACGTCCGTGACGGTGAAGAGCCCGCCGTCGGGGTCCAGGAGCGTCGCCTCCCGGCCCTCGGGCTGCGACAGCTCCTCCACCAGGGAGCCCCCGTGCTCACGGGCCCGTTCCACGGCGAGGGTCACGTCGTCCACCGGGAAGTTCACCTGCCAGTGCGGGCGGACCAGCGGGTCGGGCGCGGCCTCGACCGCGCCGGAGCTGATCCGGGCCAGCTGGCGGCCCCCGCACTGGACGATCACCTCGTCCTTCGCGTACGACACCTCGCAGGCCCCCGGCTTCCCGCTCGCCCAGTCCAGCACCTCCCCGTAGAAGATCGCGGCGTCGAAGGCGCTCCGGGTGCGCAGCCGCAGCCAGGCGTGCGCGTGGCCGTCCGGGGCGGGCGGGGACGTCGCCGGCGCGGTCCGCTCCCAGATGCCGAACCCGGCCCCGTCCCGGTCGGCGGCCAGCGCGCCGCGCCCCTTGCCGAGCGTCAGCGGGCCCACCGCCACCGTGCCGCTGCGCTCCCGGATGCGGGAGGCGGCCACATCGGCGTCCCGGACGGCGAAGTAGGGCGTCCAGGCCACCGCGACCCGGAAGGCGGTGGCCACGGCCCCGATGCCGGCGACCGGCACGTCTCCGCGCCGGGCCACCGAGAAATCGTCGCCGAGCCTGCCCGGGCGGAAGCTCCAGCCCATCACCGGGCCGTAGAACTTCTGGGCGGACTCAAGATCGCGGGTCATCAGATTGACCCAGCAGGGAGCGGCGGATCCGGTCAGGGCCGCACGCGCGGGCGCCGTGCCGGAGGTGCTTGGGGTCATGGTGCCACTGCCTTCATGGGGGACGCGGCAGATGTGCCGACGGGCTTCGGGGCCGTCACCAGCCTCGCCGGGGGCGGCCGCTCCCGCAAACGCGACGCCGCCGCCCGCCGGGGCGGGCCGGGTCAGTCGCGCT
Organism: Streptomyces sp. NPDC041814; assembly: GCF_055590565.1. Taxonomy (NCBI): domain Bacteria; kingdom Bacillati; phylum Actinomycetota; class Actinomycetes; order Kitasatosporales; family Streptomycetaceae; genus Streptomyces; species Streptomyces sp. NPDC041814. Next base: position 315,985 of record NZ_JBVJAM010000002.1, read on the forward strand.
TGTCGTCGTCCTCGTGGCGGATCGGCTCGTTGCCGTGCTCACCGAGCTCGTACGGGGACAGGCCCCGGCCGTTCTCCGGGAAGTGGTCGTCACCGTGGACGTCCGGCTTCTCCTCGTGGCTGCGGTGCTCGGGGCCGACCGGCTGCTCGTCCGGCCGGGGCGGGGGCAGTTCCTGGTCGTGCCGTCGCTTGCCCAGCAGGAAAGCGCCGATCAGCATGATCACCAGGAGCACGCCGATCACGCCCATCACGACGCCCGTCGCGCCGCGTCCGTCCGCGAGAGTGACCGCCAGGGAATTCAGGGCTCCATCCGAAACGTCCATGCTTGCCGGATACCCCAGGACACAGGCGTCACTCGGTCCGGCGATCGAATTCATGTTTTAAGTGGATATGGGAGCCGAAAATGTTTCGCGGGTGTGAGCCCGGGCCGCGCCGGGCACGCGAGGGAGTCCGGGCCGCTCCTGTCGCCGCCGCTCGCGCGCGGGTTCAGCCTGGTTATGACGGCAATGCCCTTCGGAAGGAGCCGCGGTGAACAGCGCACAGGACAAGCGACAGACCACGGAGGACCACCACGACCAGGAGGTGTCGGTCGTCCTCAGCGAGTGCCCCGAGGAGGATGCGCGCACTGTTTTCGACGTGCTGAGGGCCGCCTTCACCACCGACCGTTCCTCCGCCGACGTACCCCACGAGACGACGGGCAGGCGGCCCACGGCGTGGGCCGCGACCGTGGACGTGTCCGAGGCCCGGGTGGTCTCGGGGTCTGTGACCCTCGGCGTCCCCGTCACGCTCGATGTGCAGGGCGGCTACCACGCGGTGGACCGGCTCAGGGGCGGACTGGCCGACGCCTTCGCCGTCCGGGTGGTGGGCACGGTGTCGGGGGACCAGGAGGAGGAAGTGCGGCTGCGCCTGGAGAACAAGTAGGCCGAACGCCGCGTGCGGGGCCGCGAGGAACCCGAGGCATCGCCTGCATCTGGTAGAAATCGGACAAAGTGACCTCGTCGAAAGGTGTCGCGCGTGGACCCGGCCAGTTCGTGGGAGGGCGGCGCCGCAGAGGCGCCCGGCGACCTCCCCTCCGCCACCCTGACCCTGCACATCAACGGCACCGAGCGCACCCTCACCCTCGACCACCGCACCACCCTCCTGGACGCCCTGCGCCACCACCTGGACCTCACCGGGGCGAAGAAGGGCTGCGACCACGGCCAGTGCGGCGCCTGCACCGTCCTCGTGGACGGCCGCCGCGCCAACAGCTGCCTCCTGCTGGCCGTCGCCCACGACGGCGCGCGCATCACCACGGTCGAGGGCCTGGCGGACGGCGACCGGCTGCACCCGCTCCAGGAGGCGTTCCTGGAACGCGACGCCTTCCAGTGCGGCTACTGCACACCGGGCCAGCTCTGCTCCGCGGCCGGCGTCCTCGCCGAGGCAGGCCAGGGCCATCCCTCGCACGTCACCCCGCACGACGCACCCGTCGCCACCCCCGCCCGGCTCGGCCCGGAGGAGATCCGGGAGCGGATGAGCGGCAACCTCTGCCGGTGCGGCGCCTACCCGCGCATCGTCGAGGCCATCGAGGACGTGGCGTCGTGAAACCCTTCGCCTATCTGCGCGCCGAGACCGTCACCGACGCGGTGCGCGCCTGCGTCGCCCACCCCGGTGCCAAGTTCCTCGGCGGCGGCACCAACCTGGTCGACCTGATGAAGCTCGGGGTGGAGACCCCCGGCATGCTGGTCGACGTCAGCCGACTGCCGCTGGACCAGGTCACGGACACCGCCGACGGGGGCCTGCGCGTCGGCGCCACCGTACGCAACAGCGACCTGGCCGCGCACCCCGTCGTACGCACCCGCTACCCCGCCCTGTCGCAAGCCCTGCTGGCCGGCGCGTCCGGACAGCTCCGCAACATCGCGACCACCGGCGGCAACCTCCTCCAGCGCACCCGCTGCCCCTACTTCCAGGACACGTCCAAGCCCTGCAACAAGCGCGAACCCGGCACCGGCTGCCCCGCCATCGAGGGCAGCCACCGCGACCTCGCCGTCATCGGGCACTCCGAGGAGTGCGTCGCCACCCACCCCTCGGACATGGCCGTGGCCCTCGCCGCGCTCGACGCGGACGTGGTGCTGCACGGGCCGGAGGGCGAACGGACCGTCGCCGTGACCGATTTCCACCGGCTGCCCGGCGACAACCCCGACGCCGACACGGTCGTCCGGCCCGGCGAACTCGTCACCGACGTCCTGCTCCCACCCCTGGCCGACGGCACGGTCTGCCTCTACCGCAAGGCCCGCGACCGCGCCTCGTACGCCTTCGCCCTGGCCTCCGTCGCCGCCGTCCTGCGCGTACGCGACGGGCGCGTCGAGCACGCGGCCCTCGCGTTCGGGGGGCTCGCCCACCGGCCCTGGCGGGCCCGCGCGGCGGAGGAGATCCTGCGCGGCGCACCCGCCACCGACGCGACCTTCCTGCGGGCCGCCGACGCCGAGCTGGCCGCGGCCCGCCCGCTGCGCGACAACGCGTTCAAGGTCCGCCTGGCCCGGCACCTGGCCGTCGACGCCCTCGCCGAACTCACCGCCCGCACCTGAAGAGCCGAGGATTCCGCCATGAGCCACGCCCCCCAGCCGCTCGGCGCGCCCGCCGTCCGCCGCGAGGGCCGCGCCAAGGTGACCGGCACCGCGCGCTACGCCGCCGAACGCGGCCTGCCCGGCTGCCTGTACGCCTGGCCGGTGCCCGCCACCGTGCCGTCCGGCCGGGTCACCGCCGTCCGCACCGTCGACGCCCTCGCCCAGCCGGGCGTCCACAGCGTCCTCACCCACGACAACGCGCCGCGCCTGGCCGAGCCGGACGACCCGATCCTCGCCGTCCTCCAGGACGACCGGGTGCCCCACCGCGGCTGGCCCGTCGCGCTCGTCGTCGCCGACAGCCTCGCGAGTGCCCGGGCCGGCGCGGCCGCCCTGCACATCACCTACGAGACGACCCCGCACGACGCCGTGCTCACCGAGGACCACGCGGGGCTCTACACCCCGGAACAGGCCAACGGCGGCTACCCCGCCGTCCGGGAACGCGGCGACTTCGACCAGGCCTTCGCGGCATCGCCCGTACGCGTCGACGTGACGTACACCCTGGAGCCGCTGCACAACCACCCCATGGAACCGCACGCCTCCACCGCTCACTGGTCGCCCGCCGGCCACCTCACCGTGTACGACTCCAGTCAGGGCGCCACCAAGGTGCGCGACAGCCTCGCCGCCGCCTTCGGCATCGGGACCGACCGGGTCACCGCCGTCTCCGAGCACGTCGGCGGCGGCTTCGGCTCCAAGGGCACCCCGCGCCCGCAGGCCGTGCTCGCCGCGATGGCCGCCCTGCACACCGGCCGGCCTGTCGAACTCGCGCTGCCCAGGCGGCAGATGCCCGCGCTCGTCGGTCACCGCGCACCCACCGTGCAGCGCGTGAGGCTCGGCGCCGGGGCGGACGGCACGCTCACCTCGGTCGCCCAGGAGATCATCACCCACACCTCCCGGATCAAGGAGTTCGTGGAGCAGGCCGCCGTGCCCGCCCGCGTCATGTACGGCTCGCCGCACAGCCGCACCACGCACCGGGTCGCCGCACTCGACGTGCCCACCCCGTCGTGGATGCGCGCCCCGGGCGAGGCCCCCGGCATGTACGCCCTGGAGTCCGCGATGGACGAACTCGCGGCGGAACTCGGCATCGACCCCATCGAGCTGCGGCTGCGCAACGACCCGGCCGACGAACCCGACTCCGGCAAGCCCTTCAGCAGCCGGGGCCTGGCCGCCTGTCTTCGCGAGGGCGCCGAACGCTTCGGCTGGCGGGACCGCGACCCCGCCCCCGGCGTCCGCCGCGAGGGCGCCCTGCTCCTCGGCACGGGCGTCGCCTCGGCCACGTACCCCGTCTACGCCAGTGCGAGCCACGCCTCCGCGCAGGCGGCCCCCGACGGCACCTACCGCATCGCCGTCAACGCCACGGACATCGGCACCGGCGCCCGTACCGTCCTCGCCCAGATCGCCGCCGAGGCACTGGGCGCACCGCTGGACGACGTGGCCATCGACATCGGGGACAGCGACCTGCCCGACGCCCCGCTGGCCGGCGGTTCGTCCGGCACCGCCTCCTGGGGCTGGGCCGTGCACAAGGCGGCCTCCGGGCTCGCGGAAGAGCTCGCCGCGCGCAACGGCCCGCTCCCCGCCGAAGGGGTGACCGTCACCGCCGACACCACCGAGGAGACCGCCGAGACCTCCCCGTACGCCCGCCACGCCTTCGGGGCGCACTTCGCCGAGGTCGCCGTCGACACCCGCACCGGCGAGGTCCGGGTGCGCCGGATGCTCGGTGTCTTCGCGGCCGGCCGCATCCTCAACCCCCGTACCGCGCGCTCCCAGTTCACCGGTGGCATGACCATGGGCATCGGGATGGCCCTGACCGAGGGCTCCACCCTGGACCCGGTCTTCGGCGACTTCACCGAGTGCGATCTCGCCTCCTACCACGTCCCCGTCTGCGCCGACGTGGCCGCCGTCGACGCGCACTGGATCGAGGAGGACGACCCCCACCTCAACCCGATGGGCAGCAAGGGCATCGGCGAGATCGGCATCGTCGGCGCCGCCGCGGCCGTGGGGAACGCCTTCCGGCACGCGACCGGAGTCCGGGCGCGCGCACTTCCCCTCACACCCGACCGGGTGCTCGCCCACCTGGCCTGACGCGGAAGCACCGGTCACCCCGGGTGCGCGCTCCGATATGTTGCGCGACCGGCCCAGCCGGGTCACCCTGTGGAGTGACCCAGAAGAGACATCTGCTCACTCTTCGTATTCGGGGGTCGTTGGTTCAACGAGGCGAAGTCGTGGGCCTCGATGTGAGGAGCCTCGACGATGACCGTTCCACTCGACCGGCACTATCTGGTCGAACTCCAGGTTTCCGCAGACCGTGTGGACCAGCTGCGACGCATAGTCGCGGCCCATCTGCGCCACTGGAGTCTCGAACTCCACGTACGGCCCGTGTGCCGTGCCGTGGAGGAGCTGCTGACCAATGTCCACCGGCATGTCGGTGACGACAACCGCTGCGTCGTCGAACTCCGGTGGTCCGGACGGCACCTCACGGTCTCCGTCGCCGACAACGGCTCCGAGATGCCGCGGCTGCTCCACGAGGGCGGCGGCCTGAGCCGGGTCATGGCCCTCAGCGACAGCTGGGGCACCTGCCGGACCGCCGACGGCAAGGTCGTCTGGTTCACCCGGTACGCCCAGGAGCCGCAGCACATCGAGCTGGTGCCGCTGCCGCCGCTGCCCGGCGTCCGCGAGTTCCGCCGCCCGCCGGCCGCGGTCGCGGAGATCCCCGAGCCGGTCCCGGCCGCAGCCGACGAGACCGCCCCCGTCCGCGACGCCGCCCCGGCGCTCGTCTGAGACGTACGGCCCCGCCCCCCGAAACCCCCGTCCGGCGCGGATCGCATGTCCCGAGCATGCATGATCCGCGCCGGACGGGTATGCGGTGGCGGGGGCGCGCCGTGCCACGGCCCGCGTTGCGGGTGGGCCCGCCGCGCGGCACGGTCGAAGTACCGAGGCAAGGAGGCCACAGTCATGCCCATCGCGACGGTCAATCCCGCGAACGGCGAGACGCTCAGGACGTTCGACGCGCTGGAGGACGACGAGATCGAGAAGCGGATCGCCGCGGCCGACGCCGCCTTCCGTGACTACCGCACCACCACGTTCGCCGAACGGGGCCGGCTGCTCGACCGGGCCGCCGACCTCCTGGACGAGGACCAGCAGGACATCGCCCGCACCATGACCCTGGAGATGGGCAAGCCCGTCAAGGCCGCCCGCGCCGAGGCCGCGAAGTGCGCCAAAGCCATGCGCTGGTACGCCGCGCGCGCCGAGGAACTGCTCGCCGACGAGCACCCCGCCGCCGCCGATGTGGAGGACTCCGGCGCGGTGCGCGCGTACGTCCGCTACCGGCCGCTCGGCCCGGTCCTCGCCGTGATGCCGTGGAACTTCCCGCTGTGGCAGGTCGTGCGCTTCGCCGCGCCCGCCCTGATGGCCGGCAACACGGGCCTGCTGAAGCACGCGTCGAACGTGCCGCAGACCGCGCTGTACCTCGGCGACCTCTTCCGCCGCGCCGGCTTCCCGGCCGGCTGCTTCCAGACCCTGCTCGTCGGCTCCAAGGCCGTCGAGGGCATCCTGCGCGACCGCCGGGTGGTCGCCGCGACGCTCACCGGCAGCGAACCGGCCGGCCGCTCCGTCGCGGCCATCGCCGGTGACGAGATCAAGCACACCGTCCTCGAACTCGGCGGCAGCGACCCGTACCTGGTCCTCCCCTCGGCGGACGTCGCCAAGGCCGCCCGCACCGCCGTCACCGCCCGCGCCCAGAACAACGGCCAGTCGTGCATCGCCGCCAAGCGGTTCATCGTGCACACCGAGGTCTACGAGGAGTTCGCCGAACGCTTCACCGTCGGCATGCGCGAGCTGACCGTCGGCGACCCGCTGGAGGAGTCCACCGACGTCGGGCCGATCGCCATGGAACAGGGCCGCGCGGACCTCGCGGCGCTGGTGGACGACGCGGTGAACCGGGGCGCCGAGACGCTGTGCGGCGGCGGACGCCCCGAGGGTCTGGGCGGCGGCCTGGAGAACGGCTGGTTCTACGCGCCCACCGTCCTCGCCGGCATCACACCCGAGATGCGCGTCCACCGCGAGGAGACCTTCGGCCCGGTCGCCACGCTCTACCGCGTGGACAGCCTGGACCAGGCCGTCGAGGTCGCCAACGACACGCCCTTCGGGCTCAGTTCCAACGTCTGGACCCGCGATGCCGAGGAGGCCGAACGCTGCGTCCGGGACCTCCGGGCCGGCGGCGTCTTCTTCAACGGCATGACCGCCTCGCACCCCGCACTGCCCTTCGGCGGGGTGAAGCGCTCGGGCTACGGGCGCGAGCTCGCCGGACACGGCATCCGCGAGTTCTGCAACGCCACCACCGTCTGGTACGGCGCCGAGCCCCGGTGACCGTCCGCGCGACGCCCCCGAACCGCCCCGCTGAGAGGTGACCATGAGCGACGCCCCGCCACCGTCCGGCCCGTCCGACCAGGAGCTCGACGCGCTGGACGCGCACTGGCGGGCTGCCAACTACCTGGCCGTCGGGCAGATCTACCTGATGGACAACCCCCTGCTGACCCGGCCCCTCGCCCCCGAGCACATCAAACCCCGGCTGCTCGGCCACTGGGGCACCTCGCCCGGGCTCAACCTCGTGTACACGCACCTCAACCGCCTCATCAGCGCGCGCGGAACACCGGCGCTGTGCATCTGGGGCCCCGGCCACGGCGGTCCCGCCGTCCTCGCCGGCTCCTGGCTGGAGGGCAGCTACGCGGAGGCGTACCCGGACGTCAGCAGGGACGCCGAGGGCATGGGCCGGCTGTTCAAGCAGTTCTCGTTCCCCGGCGGCGTCCCCAGCCACGTCGCCCCCGAGACCCCCGGTTCCATCCACGAGGGCGGCGAGCTCGGCTACTCCCTCGCCCACGCCTACGGCGCCGCCCTCGACCACCCCGAACTGCTGGTCACCTGCGTCATCGGCGACGGCGAGGCGGAGACCGGACCGCTCGCCGGGTCCTGGCACGCCAACAAGTTCCTCGACCCGGTCCACGACGGGGCCGTCCTGCCGGTGCTCCACCTCAACGGCTACAAGATCGCCAACCCCACGGTCCTCGCCCGCCTCCCGCACACCGAGCTCGACGCCCTGCTGCGCGGCTACGGACACGATCCCCTCTACGTGGAGGGGGACGAACCGCGCGCCGTGCACCGGGCGATGGCCCTCGCCATGGACCGCGCCGCCGACCGCATCGCGGAGATCCAGGCCGCCGCCCGTACCGGCGGGGAGACCGACCGGCCGCGCTGGCCGATGATCGTGCTGCGCACCCCGAAGGGCTGGACCGGGCCCGCCGATGTGGACGGGCTGCCCGTCGAAGGCACCTGGCGGGCCCACCAGGTCCCGCTGCCCGGCGTCCGGGAGAACCCGGACCACCTGCGCCGGCTGGAGGCGTGGATGCGGTCCTACCGGCCGGACGAGCTCTTCGACGCCGACGGCCGCCCGACCGCACAGGTGCTGGCCTGCGTCCCCGAGGGCGCCGCCCGCCTCGGTGCCACCCCGCACGCCAACGGCGGCCTGCTCCTGCGCGATCTGCCCGTCCCGGACCTCGACGGATACGCCGTCCCCGTGGACCGGCCCGGCACCACGCTCCGCGAGCCCACCCGCGTACTGGGCGGGCTCCTCGAAGCGATCATGGCGGCGACGGCGGACCGCAGGGACTTCCGGCTCGTCGGCCCCGACGAGACGGCGTCCAACCGGCTCGACGCCGTCTACGGGGCCAGCGGCAAGGCCTGGCAGGCCCGCACCCTTCCGACCGACGAGCACCTGTCGCGGGACGGCCGGGTCATGGAGGTCCTGTCCGAGCACCTGTGCCAGGGCTGGCTGGAGGGCTATCTGCTGACCGGGCGGCACGGGCTGTTCTCCTGCTACGAGGCGTTCGCGCACATCGTGGACTCGATGGTCAACCAGCACATCAAGTGGCTGCGCACCTCGCGCCGCCTCGCCTGGCGCCGCCCCATCGCCTCGCTCAACTACCTGCTCACCTCGCACGTCTGGCGCCAGGACCACAACGGGTTCTCGCACCAGGACCCGGGGTTCGTGGACCACATCCTCAACAAGAGCCCCGAAGTCGTACGCGTCTACCTGCCGCCCGACGCCAACACCCTGCTCTCCGTCGCCGACCACGCCCTGCGCAGCCGGGACTACGTCAACGTCATCGTGGCCGGCAAGCAGCCGGGCTTCGACTGGCTCACCCTCGACCAGGCCCGGGCGCACTGCGCGCGCGGCGCGGGGCTCTGGGAGTGGGCGGGAACGGAGGACGGCAGCCGCGAGCCCGACGTGGTCCTCGCCTGCGCGGGTGATGTACCCACGCTGGAGACCCTGGCCGCCGCCCAGCTGCTGCGGCAACATCTGCCGGAGCTGGCGGTACGGGTGGTCAACGTGGTCGACATGGCCCGGCTCATGCCGAACTCCGAGCACCCGCACGGCATGACGGACTCCGAGTACGACGCGCTGTTCACCCGGGGCAAACCGGTCATCTTCGCCTACCACGGCTACCCGTGGCTGATCCACCGGCTGGCCTACCGCCGCACCGGCCACAGCGAGCTGCATGTGCGCGGCTACAAGGAGGAGGGCACGACCACCACGCCCTTCGACATGGTCGTCCGCAACGACCTCGACCGCTACCGGCTGGTCATGGACGTCATCGACCGGGTCCCCGGCCTGGGCGTGCGCGCCGTGGCGGTGCGTCAGGAGATGGCGGACACCCGCACCCGCCACCACGCCTGGATCCGCGAACACGGCACCGACCTGCCAGAGGTGGCCGGCTGGTCCTGGGAGGGCTGACCCGCTACCCCGCGTACGGCGAGGGCCCGGACGGGAATTCCCGTCCGGGCCCTCGCCGTACGCCCGGGGCTCAGAAGCGCAGCTCGGCCGCGATCCGGCCGTGCCCCTTGAGCGAGTCGTCCGCGACGAAGAACACCTCCGCGCCGCTGTCCAGCGCCCCTTCGACCAGCTCGTCCACGATGTCCTCGCGGACACTCGCGTCGGACGGGTCCACCACGTCGTCGTTCACCGGCTTCAGGTGCTCCTGGTCGACCCGTACCGTCTGCTGGTAGTGCTCCTCCACGGCCACCAGACCGGCCCGGCCCTCTCGCACCGCGGCCCACACCTCGTCCAGGCCCCCGGCGAACGCCTTGCGGCCGCGCGCCGCGTCCAGCCGCCCGTCGATCTCCTTGGCGAAGTGCGCGCGCCGGGCGTCCAGGGCCGGGCGCAGCTCGGTGAGCAGGTCGCGGGGCGCGTTGTCGGCCGGCGCGCCCTTGGTGACCCGGCCGACCGCGTCCTTGGCGCACGGGCTGACCTCGTCGAACAGGGCGAGCGCAGGTGCGATGCCCACCAGGTACAGCGGGCGGGGGTCGGTGGCCAGGACGGCGCGCAGCTTCTCGTCCACCGTGCGCAGGAAGTTCCGGGTGTCCTCGCTGGCGAAGTTGCTCGCCGTGTCCCCGATGCGCTCCATGCGCTGCGGGTTGAACTCCTCGCGCGGGGCGGCCAGTGGGAAGTCGCCGACGTGGGCCTCCTGCGCGGACTCGGTGGTGCCGCTGAAGAGGGCGGCGTGGTCGGCGGCCACGGTCAGCGCCCAGAAGGGGCGGGCCTGCGCCTTCGCGGCGACCAGGTTGCGGGTGAGGTAACTGTCGCTCAGCACCACCCGTTCGGGTGTGGTGCGCGGCAGCCGCCAGATCTGGTACTCGTCGGCGGTGGCGAGGAGGACGAGCGCGTCCAGGGCGCGGCGCTGGTCGAGCTCGCCGGCCGCGCGGTCGAGCTGCTGCTTGATCGCGGCGCACTCCTCCCGGCCGACCTGCGGATCGGCTTCCAGCCGGTTGTGGGCCTCGGACAGCAGGTTGCGCAGTCGTACGGCGTCCTGCGCGTTGTCCGGGGCGCGCCGGTGGGTCGGCATGGTCAGGGACAGGGCCGGATAGGGCCTGGTCCTGCGGAGCTCCTGCAGCAGGCCGGCGGTCAGGGCGTCCGTGTCCATCTGTTCCCTCCCGGGGAATTGCGCACTGCGTGCGGAGCGGGTGGTGATTCAACGAGTCAATTCATACCTTTTGATCCTAATATGGGCGAGTTGGTCATTCCGGGTGCGGGAAGCGCTGCTTCCCCGTGCCCGCTTCAGTGGACGGAGCGTTTGTGAACCGGACCGGCCCCGCGCGGAGCCCCTTCCGAGGCCGCGCCATCCGCAGCCTGACTCCCGCCGCACTCGTCGCGGTGCTCGCCGCCGGAGCGGCCGCCTGCGGCGACTCCGACACCTCGTCGCCGGGTACGGCCAGGAGCACCCGCACGCTCTCCGCCGAGCCGACGGCGAGCCCGAGCCCGACCCGTAGCGAGCGCACCCCGGAGGAGTTCGCCTCCTCCGTCTCCGCCGACGTCGAGCGCAACCGGCAGAAGGCCGCGGCGACCCTCAAGGGGGTCGACGGCAAGGGCAACGCGATGGACGACGTCTCCGTCAACGGCATCGCGGTCCGTCCCGGGGAGCGGTTCCGCAGCGCGCTGGTGCGCGTGACCAACCGGAGCGACAAGCCGGCGTTCTTCGCCGTGCGCGTCGAGTTCGTGGACGCGTCGGGCAAGGTGCTGGACTCCGTGGTGCTGGGCTTCCCGGACGCGCCGACCGACAAGACCGTCAGCCAGCACGCCAACAGCCGCAAGGCCGCCGGCGTCAAGTCGTTCCCCCGGATCGCCCAGGCGGAGCGGGGCTGACGGCCGGCGGCCGGAGTCAGCGGCGCGCGGTCGTCACCAGATGGCCTCCACCCACTCGGGGTGGTCCACGAACGGGTTCCGGTTGTGCTGGTAGTCCTCGTATATGACGTCGTTGCGCCGCTTCTCGAAGGCGTCCGGCGGGTCCTGCTCGCTCCAGGCCTTGAGTACGGAGAGCCGTCCGATGTGCGGTGAGGAACCGTTGGACACGCTGTCGTTGGGTTCCAGGTCGGGGAACGCGTCGTCGCCCTCGTAGCGCACGGCCATGTAGAGGATCATCCGCGCCACGTCGCCCTTGACCGCGTCGCGCGGTTCGAAGGAGTCGGAGTCGGTGTAATTGCCCGGGGCGTCGCTCAGCTCCGCGCCGCCGTTGTCGAAGTCCTTGTTGCCGCGGGTGGAGTTGACCTGGACGTCGGACGGACGCAGGTGGTGGATGTCGGTGCCCGGGCCGGTGGCCGTGCCGAAGTCGCCGTGGGACTTGGCCCACACGTGCTCGCGGTTCCACTGGCCGGTGCTGCCGCCGTTGTTGCTCTTCGGCTCGGAGCGCCCGGTGTACAGCTCGATGATGTTCGAGGAGTTGGCCGGGTCCTCGTCGGTGTCCTTCAGGGCGTCCCATACCTGGCTGTAGGTCAGCTTGCTCTGGTCGCTGATGATCGTGTGCAGGGCGCTCTTCAGAGCGGCGCCGGTCTTTCCGGTCGCGTCCTGGTAGTACGTGTCGTCCAGGGCCGAGAGCGCGGAGGCGGCTGTGGGCGGTGGCGTCGCGACGGGCGCGGCGGCGGCCGTACCGCCGAACAGCGCCAGTGCGGCGAGCGCGGCGGGCAGTGCGTGGCGGGCGGGAAGGTGACGACGGGACATGTGGGGTGTCCTCTCCGGGAATACGCGCACCGCGGCGCCGTCACGGGGTGGGGGGCGGCTCCGCGGTGGTCGTGTCCGCTATGTGTACGCGGGAGCTTTCCATGCGGACCGTCACGATGTGTGAACCCCGCGTATCTATCATGTGCAGGTCAAGTGAGGGCTCGGAACCCGTTCCGGGACCCCGCCCCGGGCTCGGATGCGGGAGCGCCGGGGGCGGGCGAGAATGACGGGAAGGACAAGGAGGCGGCATGAGCGACGAGTCCGATTCCGTATCCAGCACCCGGGGCCTCACTCCGGACGACCTCTTGCACACCGGTGCCACCGACAACCCGTCCGCCGAGGATCTGGTGCTCGCGTCGGGCCGGGACCTGACCCCGGAGAACCTCAAGTGGGCGGAGCGCACCCTGGCCAGGGAGGGCCGGGCGGCCATCGACAAGCGGCTGCCGTAGACAGCGGTACGGCGCGGCGGCCCCGGCCGTCGCGCCCCTCACGGTTTCGGGCGCCGGGCGCCGCTCGGCTAGCCTGAACGCACAATGAACCGTTTGACGACGTCAGAGGCCGGTTACGACCTCGCCCGCTTCCCCGAGGACCCCCGCGACCCGTTCCGTGCCTGGGACGCGGCCGACGCCTATCTGCTCCAGCACCTGGAGGAGGCGGTCGACGTCTCGGGGAACGTCGTCGTGACCGGCGACCGCTGGGGGGCCCTGAGCACCGTCCTCGCCGCACACCGCCCCGTCCAGATCAGCGACTCCTACCTCGGGCAGCGCGCCACCGCGGCGAACCTGGAGCGGAACGGGCTGCCCGCCGACGCGGTGCGCCTGCTGTCCCCGCGCGACACCCCGCCGGACCGCGTCGACGTGCTTCTCGTACGCGTCCCGAAGAGCCTCGCGCTCCTGGAGGACCAGCTCCACCGCATCGCGCCCGCCGTGCACGCCGGGACGGTCGTCGTCGGCACCGGGATGGTCAAGGAGATCCACACCTCCACGCTCAGTCTGTTCGAGCGCCTCATCGGCCCGACCCGGACCTCCCTCGCCGTCCGCAAGGCGCGGCTCATCCACTGCACCCCGGACCCCGCCCTGCCCCGCACCCCCAGCCCCTGGCCGCTGCGCTACGAGCTGCCGTCGGACGCCGGGGCGGCCGCCGGGCGCACCGTGACCAACCACGCCGGGATCTTCTGCGCCGACCGGCTCGACATCGGCACCCGCTTCTTCCTCAAGCACCTGCCGGACCGCAGCGGGCCCGACCGCGTCGTGGACCTCGGCTGCGGCAACGGCGTCCTCGGCCTCGCCGCCGCCCTCGCCAACCCCGACGCGACCCTCACCTTCATCGACGAGTCGTACCAGGCCGTCGCCTCCGCCGAGGCCACCTTCCGCGACAACACCGGGCCGGACGCCAAGGCGTGCTTCGTCGTCGGGGACGGCCTGGCCGGAGCCGAACCCGGCAGCGCGGACCTGGTCCTCAACAACCCGCCGTTCCACTCCCACCAGGCCACCACCGACGCGACCGCCCGGACCATGTTCCACGGGGCGCGGCGCGCGCTGCGCCCGGGCGGCGAGCTCTGGGTGGTCGCCAACCGCCACCTGGGCCACCACACCACCCTGCGGCGCGTCTTCGGTAACTGCGAGACGGTGGCGGGCGACCCGAAGTTCGTCGTGCTGCGCGCGGTCAGGCGCTGAGCGCCGCCCACCGCGGCAGCGGCTCGCGGGCCGTGTGCCAGGCCGGGGGCAGAGCGGCGACGCCGGTACGGGCGGCGATCACGCCTCCCGCGATGGCGCAGGTGGTGTCGATGTCACCGCGCCCCGCGACCGTGCACCACAGCCCCTCCTCCAGATCGTCCAGGTGCCCCGCCGCGGACCACAGCGCGAAGGGGACGGTGTCCGGCCCGGCCATCCGGTAGCCGGAGCCCAGCACCTCCGCCGCGTGCCGGACCGAGGTATGGGCGGGCATCCGGGACGCGATGCGGACGCCCGAGCGCACCTCGCTGTCGGGCAGGTGCGCGGCCACCTCCTGGAGGAACGCGGCGCGCTCGGGGGCCGGGCCGCCCCGGCCGCGCACGGCCAGCGCCGCGGCGACGGCGACCGCCACTGCCCCGGCGGCCGCCTCCGGGTGGTGGTGCGAGACCGCGCTCTGGCGGGCGGCCTGCTCGACGGCGGTGTCCAGGTCGGCGGCGTGCCAGGCACCGAGCGGGGCGACGCGCATCGCCGCCCCGTTGCCCCAGGAGCCCATCCCCTCGAACTGCTCGGTCACCAGCTTCTGCCAGGGCTCGCCCGCGCCGATCCGGCGCAGCACGTCGTGCATCGAGGCACCGTAGCCGCGGTGCGTGTCGGCGGCGTACTCCTCGGCCAGGCGCCGGGCGAACCGGTCCTGGTCCACGGTGCCGTCGCCCTCGGCGAGTTCGCGGACCAGGACCAGTGCCTGCGCGGTGTCGTCGCTCCATTGCCACACGGATTCGTCGGGCAGCGCCCGCGCCTCCAAGGGCCCGGTGCCCTCGCGACGCAGGATGCCGAACCAGCGGTCGCCGAAGGCGTCACCGAAGGCGAGCCCGGCCAGGGAGTCGAGGGCGGGGGCGGGTGCGTCGATCATCGGAGCAGTATGACAAGCCGGGTGCTCCGTCCGCCCGGCCATTCCGCTCGCCGGGCTGTTCCGCCGCTCCGCGCCGCGCGGCGGCCGCCGCCACGGCCGCGCCCGCGGAGAGCAGCGCGCACAGCAGCCAGACCGCGACGTACCCGGACTCGCTCGCCGCCTCCTGGGTATCGGAGACGGTGCTCCCGGTCTCGGACGCCGGGGTTGCCAGGATGACGGCGATGACCGCTCCGGAGACCGCCCCGCCCAGGGTCTTCACGTTGTTGTACAGCGCGGTGGTGATCCCCGTACGGGAGGGGGCGCCGGCCTCCGCGATCACCGTGGGCAGCGCACCGAGCGCCACGCCGATCCCGGCCCCGGCGAGCACCTTGGCCGCCACCAGCTGCCAGATCGCCGTGTGGAACGCGGCGGTGGACAGGAAGCTCACGCCGATCAGGGCGAACGAGGCGATCAGGGCGGGCCGGTAGCCGACGCGCCCCGCGACATGGGCGGTCAGCGAGGAGCCCACGACGGCGGCGACCCCGGCGGGCAGGGCGGTCAGCGAGATGGCGAGGGCGGAGAGCCCGAAGCCGTAGCCGGTCCGCTCCGGGTCCGCCGCGAGGAACGTCGAGTCCGGAGCCAGGCTGCCGAAATAGACGACGCCGAACGCCGCCGCGCAGAGGAAGTACGGGGCGACACTGCGGTCGGCCAGCGCCCGCAGGTCCACCAACGGATCGGGCACCCGCAGTTCGCGCACCACCCACACCGCGCCCGTCAGCAGGGCGAGCGGCACCGGGACCAGCACCGCGCCGGAGAGCAGGGGGCCGGTCTTCGCCGCGGAGATCCCCGCCAGCAGCAGGAGCACCGCCAGGCTCAGCAGGCCCACGCCCGGCCAGTCGAGCCGTGCGTCCGGCGTCCTGGTGGACTCCGGGATCGCGACGAACGAGACCGGCACGCAGAGCAGGGCCAGCACGGCCGGGAGGAGCAGGGTGATCCGGACATCGCCGGACGCCTTGTGGGCCAGGCCCATGACCACCCCGCCGAGCAGCGTGCCGAGGGTGAGCGCGCCGACCAGGCGCGCGATGGCGCCGCGGGCGCGTTCGACGGAGAGCCGGTCGCGTACGAGCGCGATCTCCAGCGGCAGCAGGGCGGCGAGCGGGCCCAGCAGCACCCGGCCTGCCAGCAGCACGGGCAGCGAGGGGGCGAAGGCCACGAGCAGCGAGCCGACGGCGACGCACACCAGCGAGACCCGCAGCATCCGGCGGTGCCCGTACACGTCGCCGAGCCGGCCGAAGGCGGGCACGGACACGGCGGCGGCGAGCAGCTGGGCGGCGACCACCCAGTTGAGGTCGGCGTCCGCGATCCCCAGCTCCGTGCCGATGTCCGGCAGCAGCGGGGCGATCCCGCCCTGAAGGAAACCGCTGGTCAGCTCGAAGAGGACGAGCAGGCCCACCACCGCGCCGACGGAAGCCGTCTCCGCGGGGGCGGACCCGGCGGCCCCGGTCGTGTTCACGACGGCTGCTCGGCGTCCTGGAGGCGCCGCGCCGCGAGCCCGGCCAGCAGGGCGGCGGCGTCCGCCACCGCCCGGTCGTCGTAGACCGCCTGCGCGGAGTGGTTCATGGGGGCTGCCGACGGGTCCTGACCGGCCGGGCACGCGCCGAGGCCCACGTAGGCGCCAGGCACCTCGCGCAGCACGTACGAGAAGTCCTCCGAGCCGGCCATCGGGCGCGGTGCCTCGAAGACCTGCGCGGCGCCGAGCACCTCGCGCGCCGTGCGCAGCGCGAACGCGGCCTCGGCGGCGTCGTTGACGGTGACCGGGTAACCCTCGTGGTAGTCGGTCACGGCGGTCAGGCCGTGCGCGTCGGCGATCCCCCGCACGGTCCGTTCCAGGGCCGACCGGACCCGGCCCCGGGTCTCCTCCGAGAACGTCCTGACGGTGGCGGTGAACTCGGCGGTCCCCGGGATGACGTTCCCGGCCGAACCCGCGTGCAGCGAGCCCACGGTGATCACGGCCGGGTCGAAGATGTCGACGGTGCGCGTGACCAGGGTCTGGAGCGCGGTGACCATCTCGCAGACGGCCGGGACCGGGTCCTTCGCCAGGTGAGGCGACGATCCGTGGCCCCCGGCGCCCACGACCCGCACGGTGGCCTCGTCGAAAGCGGCGAGCATCGGGCCGGGCCGTACGGCGGCGGTGCCGACGGGCAGTACCGCGGAGATGACGTGGAGCGCGTACGCGGCGACGACCCGGGTCCCGGCCGCGTCGAGCACGCCCTCCTCGATCATCAGCCGGGCGCCGCCCATGCCCTCCTCGCCCGGCTGGAACATGAACACCACGTCCCCCGCAAGCTCCTCGCGCCGCGCGGCCAGCAGCCGCGCCGCCCCGACCAGCCCCGCGGTGTGCACGTCGTGGCCGCAGGCGTGCATCCGCCCGGGTACCTCGGAGGCGTACGGCACACCGCTGTCCTCCTGCACGGGCAGCGCGTCCATGTCTCCGCGCAGCAGGACGGCGGGGCCGGGCCGGCCACCGCGCAGGACGGCGGTCACCGAGGTGAGCTGTCGGCCGGTCGTGATCTCCAGGGGCAGTCCGGACAGGGCGTCCAGGACGGCCCGCTGGGTGCGGGGGAGGTCGAGGCCGAGCTCGGGCTGCCGGTGCAGGGCGTGGCGCAGCCGGACCAGGGAGTCTTCGACGGCGAGGGCGTCAGTGCGTGCGAACATGCCTGGTATGGTGCCGATCCGGTCGTACGGCGCGGCTCCAACGCCAGGATCCTCCGATGCGCACAGATCGTTTGCCGGAAACAGCCATCAGGAGGAAGGCCCCGTGCTGGACGAACTCGATCTGCTCCTCGTCACCGCGCTCCAGATCGCGCCGCGCGCGGACTGGCGGACCATCGGGGACGTGCTCGACCTCGACGCCTCGACGGTCGCCCGGCGCTGGGCCCGGCTGACCCGGGCCGGGCACGCCTGGATCGGCGTGCACCCCTCGGTCGCGGCGAGCGGCCCCCACACCTGGACCCTGGTCGCCTTCATCGAGGTCGACTGCGTCTCCGGGCGGCTGCACGAGGTGGCCGGACACATCGCCGACGACCCGCACGTGTTCAACCTGGAGCACGTCAGCGGCAGCCGGGACCTCCTGGTCACCGCGGTCTTCACGGACCACGCCCAGCTCGCCCGGTACGTCGGCTTCCGCCTCGGCGCCCTCGACGGCGTCGCCGCCTCCCGCACCCAGGTCGCCACCACCCTGCACACCGAGGGCAGTCGCTGGCGGCTCGACCGCCTCACCGAGGAGCAGCGCCGCAGGCTCGCCCCGCCCGCCGCGAACCGGCAGCCCGCCCACACCGTTCCCGAGCGCGACCTCGAACTCGTCCGCGTCCTCGGCGAGGACCCGCGCAGGCCCGTCGCCCACATCGCCGAACGCACCGGGCTCAGCCCCACGACCGTCCGCCGCCGCCTCGACCGCCTGGACGCCGACCGGGCCCTCTCCTACCGGTGCGAGGTGGCGCGGTCGCTCTCCGGCTGGCCGGTCTCGGTCTCGTACTGGGCGGCGGTGCCGCAGAGCCGGGCGCCCCAGCTCGCGAAGAGCATCAGCCAGATCCGCGAGATCCGGCTCTGCGCCTCGCTGACCGGCCCGCACAACCTGCTCCTGGCCGCGTGGCTGCGCTCGGTGGACGACATCGGCGCCTTCGAGTCCCGGCTGACCGCCCGCCACCCCGAACTGACGGTGGCCGACCGGGCGCTCACCCTCTGGCCGATGAAGCTCGCCGGTCACCTCCTCGACCCGCAGGGCCGCCATCTGCGAGCCGTCCCCCTGGCCAGCTGGGAGGGCACGCACTCCGACGACGCGGAGGCGGAGCTTCTGGACCGCCTCCGGACACCGCCGGTCTGACGACCCCGCCGCGGGGTGCCCTCCGAACGCGTCCCCGGCCACACTGGGGGTCCGGCCACTCCGCGCCGGAGCGCCCCGAGCGGGAGGGACACGCACATGACGGAAGCCGACCCAGGGCTCTTCGGGCCCGCATCGGTCACCTGGCAGCTGCACGGCGACCCGATGATGTGGATCGCCGGGGTGCGGGCCCTCTACCTCCAGGCGCTCCACCCCCTCGCCGTGCGCGGCGTGACGCAGAACTCCGACTTCCGCGAGGACGCCTGGGGCCGGCTCATGCGCACGGCGGGCTTCGTCGGCACGATCACCTACGGCACCACCGAGGCCGCCGAGAAGGCCGGCGCCCGGGTCCGGAAGATCCACGCCCGTCTGAAGGTCACCGACCCGGCGACCGGACGCATCCACGGGGTGGACGAGCCCGAGCTGCTGCTGTGGGTGCACTGCGCCGAAGCCGACTCCTACCTCCAGGTCCTGCGCCGCTCCGGCTACCCGCTCACCGCCCGGCAGGCCGACCAGTACATCGCCGAGCACCGGCACAGCGCCCGGCTCGTCGGCCTGGACCCCGAGGACGTGCCCGCGACGACCGCCGAACTGGCCGGCTACTTCGCCCGCACCCGGCCCCGGCTCGCCCGGACCCCGGAGGCGCTGGACGTCGACAGCTTCCTGCGCCGCCCGCCCGTGCCGCCGCTCCTGGTCCCCGCACGCGCCCTGCTGTGGCGGCGCGTCGCGACCCTCGCCTACCAGTCGCTGCCGCCGTTCGCCCACGAGCTGTACGGGAGGACGGCGCCGCCGCCCGCGGCCGTGGACCGACGGCTGCGCGCCGCAGGGGTGCTCCTGCGCGCCGTTCCCGCGCGGCTGCGCTGGCGGCTTCCGCCCGGTCACATCATGAACGCGATGGCGCGGCTCGGACCCGGCAGCCGCCCCACCCCGTACACACTGAAGAGGCAGGCAGCCATACTGGACGGACCTGGGAGGGTGCGGCGACAGCGGGCTGAACGACGGGGGCGGCAACAGGGATGGCGGAAACCAGGCTGATCCAGAGCCGGTACCGGCTGCTCGACCTGATCGGTCGCGGCGGCATGGGCGAGGTGTGGCGCGCCCGCGACGAAGCGCTGGGCCGTCAGGTCGCCGTCAAATGCCTCAAGCCCATGAGCGCCCAGCACGACGAGGACCACACCCGCATCGTCCGTGAACGCTTCCGCCGGGAGGCCCGGGTCGCCGCCGCCCTCCAGCACCGGGGCGTCACCGTCGTGCACGACTTCGGCGAGTACGAGGGCGTGCTCTACCTCGTGATGGAGCTGCTGGACGGCCGCAACCTCAGCCAGCTCCTGGAGGACAACGAGCAGCATCCGCTGCCCGTGGACGACATCGTGGACATCGCCGAACAGGTCGCCGACGCCCTCGGCTACACCCACCAGCAGGGCATCGTCCACCGCGATCTCAAGCCCGCCAACATCATGCGGCTGTCCGACGGCACGGTGAAGATCTGCGACTTCGGGATCGCCCGGCCGGGCCACGGCATCCCGGTCACCTCCCGGCTCACCGGCGTGGGCATCGCCATGGGCACGCCGCACTACATGTCCCCGGAGCAGATCAGCGGCGGCCAGGTCGACCACCGCAGCGACCTCTACTCACTGGGCTGTGTGCTGTACGAGATCGCCACCGGCGCCCCGCCCTTCGACCTGGAGGACTCCTGGGGCATCCTCGTCGGCCACCGCGACACCCCGCCCGAGCCGCTGCGCTCCCACCGCGCCGAACTCCCCGGGTTCTTCGACCGGGTCGTCCTCGACCTGCTCGCCAAGACCCCCGAGGAGCGCCCGGCCGACGCCCACGACCTGCGCCGCCGCATCGCCGTCGGCCGCACCGGCGAGCAGCCCTCCCTCGGCCCGGTCGGCGAAGCGCCGCCCGCCCCCGTCACCCTCTCCGGCCGCATGCCCGCCCCCACCGCGCCGCTGCCCGCCTGGGCCCGCACGATGACCGGCGGCCACAAGGCGACGGGCAGCGCGCACCCCACGGCCCCGCCCGACCACGCGGAGGGCCTCACCCTCGCCTGGACCACCGGGACCACCACGTCCGGCAACCGGGCCGACCGCCAGGTCCTGAGCCCCGGCCCCACCCGCAAGGACCGCGCCGAGAACGCGCTGCGCGAGTTCGGCCGCATCGCCGAGGACCGGGCCCGCGCCCTCGGCCCCGAGCACAGCGAAACGCTCGCCGCCCGGCAGCAGATGGCGTACGCGCTCGGCCGCCTCGGCCGGCACACCGAGGCCCACGAACTGCACAGCGCCGTGCTCGGGTCGCGGGAGCGCGCGCTGGGGCCCGACCATCCCGACACCCTGCGCTGCCGCCACAACCTGGCCTTCAGCCTGAGCAGACTGGGGCGCCTGGAGGACGCGTACCGCATGGCCCGCGACGTGGCCGCCGCCCGCGCCCGGGTGCTGGGCCCCGACCACCCGGACACCCTGGTCACGCTCTACGAGGTCGGCTACACGCTGGGCCGGATCGGCCGGTGGACGGAGGCCCTGCACACGTACCGCCAGGTCGCCGAGGCACGGACCCGGCTGCTCGGCTCCGACCATCCGGACACTCTCGCCACCCGCTACGAGGTCGGCATCAGCCTGGGCCGCCTCGGCCGCAGCGCGGACGCGCTGGAGCTGTACCGCGCGCTCGTCGCCGACCGCACCCGGGTCAACGGCCCCACCGACCCGGAGACCCTGCGCGCCCGCCACGGACTGGGCGTCAACCTCGGGCGGCTGGCCCGCTGGGACGAGGCCCTGGCCGAGGCGCGGACGGTGTGCGGGGCCCGGGAACACGTCCTGGGCCCCGATCACCCCGACACCCTCGTCAGCCGCCGCGAGGTCGCCGTCGCCCTCGGCTGGCTGGGACGCTGGACGGACGCGCTCGCGCTGTACCGGCAGGTCGCCGACGCCCGGACCCGGCTGCTCGGCCCCGCCCACCCGGACACGCTCGCCGGCCGCGACGACGAGGCCCACTGCCTCGAACAGCTGGGCCGCGCCCGGGAGGCCGCCGACCTCTACCGCGAGGTGGCGGCGCTCCGGCAGCACGGCCACGCGGCGCCCTGACGCGGGCCGCGAGCGCGGGAACGGGGCGGCCGGGCCCGCCCCGCTTCCGCGTCCCGGGGGCCGGTCAGTCGGCGGACGCGGTCCAGCCCGTCGCCTCGATCCGCCGGGCGTCCGACGGCCGCCCCTCGTCGAAGACCGTACGTCCGCCGTCCTCGACCTTGATGGCGTCCACGTACACGCCCCGGCCCACGTACAGCTGATCCGTGGTGTAGCGCCACCTGAGCAGGACCCCGGCGCCGCGCACTCCGGCGAGACCGGCGTCCAGCCGGTGCCAGACCCGGCCCGACCAGCCGGACAGCGAGCCGTCCGGATGGTCCTCGGGCCGGGCGCGCCCGCCCTGCCCGGTCGGCGTCGTCGTGAACGGGACGGGCTGCCAGGTGGCACCGGAGTCCGCCGAGGCCTCCAGGTGGAGGAAGTCCGACGCCGGCTCGGTGTCCCACCACAGCGCGCAGCTCAGCCGGGCCCGCGAGGAGTCGAGCGGCAGGGCGGGGAGCGCCAGGGTGGCCGTGGACGCGCTCGCCATCCCGGAGAACCAGGCGGTACGGCCCCGGGCCGGGCGGACCGCGACGGCCCTGGCCATCTGGTTGGCGGTGGCCACCCGCGGGGCGCTGCCGGACCGCCAGTTGCGCACCGGGTGGACCGAGTTGCCCAGCACGATCAGGAAGGAGTCCGTGGTCGGGTCCAGCACCAGGCTGGTCCCGGTGAAGCCGGTGTGCCCGGCGGTCCGGGGCGTGGCCATGGCGCCCATGTACCAGTGCTGGTAGAGCTCGAAGCCCAGACCGTGCGCGTCCCCGGGGAACGCCGTGTTGAAGTCGGTGAACAGCAGGTCGACCGACTCCTCCGAGAGGACGCGGGCCCGCCCGTAGACCCCGCCGTTGAGCAGGGTGCGGGCCAGGACCGCGAGGTCCCAGGCGCAGGAGAACACCCCGGCGTGCCCGGCGACCCCGTCCAGGCTGAACGCGTTCTCGTCGTGCACCTCGCCCCAGACCAGACCGCGGTCGAGCCCGGACCAGGGGAGCCGGGCGTCCTCGGTCGCGGCGATCTTCGGCTTCCAGGAGGCGGGCGGGTTGTACCGGGTGCGCCGCATCCCGAGCGGACCGGTGATCCGCTCGCGCAGCAGGACGTCCAGGGTCCGCCCGGTCAGCTTCTCCAGGACGAGCTGGAGCGAGATCAGGTTCAGGTCGGAGTAGAGGTAGACCGTGCCGGGCGGGTTGGCCGGGACCTCCTTCCACAGCAGCTCCAGCTTCCCCTCCCGGGTCGGCGCGCTGTAGAGCGGGATCCAGGCGGTGAACCCCGAGGTGTGGGTGAGCAGCTGACGGATCGTGATGTCCTGCTTGCCACCGCCCGCGAACTCCGGGAGATAGGAGGCGACCGTCGCCTCCAGCTCCAGCGTGCCGCGCTCGATCTGCTGCACGGCCAGGATCGAGGTGAACAGCTTCGAGACCGACGCCAGATCGAAGACCGTGTCCTCGGCCATGGGGATCTGCTGGTCGTCGGGGAACTCCACCCCGGTGTCGGTCTTCTCGTCGTACGCCGAGTAGCGCACCGCCTTGCCGATCGGGTGGTGCAGCGCCACCGTCCCGCCCCGGCCCGCGAGCAGCACCGCGCCCGCGTACCACGGGTGCTTCGGCGAGGCGGCCAGGTAGCGCTCCGCCTCGGTGACCAGCCTGTCGAGCGGTTCCTGCAACAGCCCGGCACGGGCGGCCGGTCCGCGCCGCAGCGTCGGCTTCGCGCCCCTGCCCGCGTGCATCTGTGACGACCCCGCCCCCGGCTCCGTGGCAGACGCCGTGCCCGCGAACGGGATCGGCGCCAGGGCGAGTGCCCCGCCCAGGGCCAGCATCCCACCACCGAGCCTCCGCCGGCTGATCTCCCCGGCCGCCGTGTCCTCCGTCATGCACAACCCCTTCTCGCTGCCTGAAAGTAACTTTCGAAATCTCTTCCGAGCGTGAAACTTCCTGCCGAGCAGAGAGTACTGTCAGGCTCCGCCACGCCGTAGGGGTGGGAGCCGGAAAGAATCTGATGTCGCGTCAGGCCCTTGACCGCGGCGTCCCGGCCACCCAGGATCACGCCATGAACGGTGTACGCAGCAGCACAGTCGACGGCGTCCTGACCCGCAGCGCACGGCGCACCCCCGCACGGACCGCCCTGCGCTACGCCGACCGGGCCTGGACCTACCGCGAGCTGGACGAGGCCGTCACCACCGCGGCCGCCGCCCTCACCGAGGGCCACGCCCTGCGCCCGGGCGACCGGGTCGCCGCCTACGCCCACAACTCGGACGCCTATCTGATCGCCTTCCTCGCCTGCGCCCGGGCCGGGCTCGTCCACGTGCCCGTCAACCAGAACCTCACGGGCGACGACCTGGCGTACCTCCTGCGCCAGTCCGCCAGCTCCCTGGTTCTCACCGACCCGGCCCTCGCGGACCGCGTCCCCGAGGGCTTCCCCGCACGGGCGCTGCGCGACGACGAGGGGTCGTTGCTGGCCGAACTGGGCACCCCGCGCCCGTTCACCCCCGTACGCGAACCGGCCGCCGACGACCTCGTGCAGCTGCTCTACACCTCCGGGACCACCGCGCTCCCCAAGGGCGCGATGATGACGCACGGCGCCCTCGTCCACGAGTACGTCAGCGCGATCACCGCGCTCGGCCTGCGCGCCGGGGACCGCCCGGTCCACGCGCTGCCGCTCTACCACTCCGCACAGATGCACGTGTTCCTGCTTCCCTATCTCGCGGTGGGCGCCGAGAACACGGTCCTGGACGCACCGGACGCGGACCGGATCTTCGACCTGGTCGAGTCGGGACGGGCCGACAGCCTCTTCGCCCCGCCCACCGTCTGGATCGGCCTCGCCAACCACCCCGACTTCGCCGCCCGCGACCTCGGCGGCCTGCGCAAGGCGTACTACGGGGCGTCGATCATGCCCGTCCCTGTGCTGGAACGCCTCCGCGACCGGCTGCCCGGGCTGGCCTTCTACAACTGCTTCGGGCAGAGCGAGATCGGCCCGCTGGCCACCGTGCTCGGACCGGACGAGCACGAGGGCCGGATGGACTCCTGCGGCAGGCCCGTCCTCTTCGTCGAGGCCCGGGTCGTGGACGAGCACGGCAAGGAAGTCCCCGACGGCACCGCGGGCGAGGTGGTCTACCGCTCGCCCCAGCTGTGCACCGGCTACTGGGACAAGCCGGAGGAGAGCGCGGAGGCGTTCCGCGACGGCTGGTTCCACTCCGGCGACCTCGCCGTCCGGGACGCGGACGGCTACTTCACGGTGGTCGACCGGGTGAAGGACGTCATCAACTCCGGCGGGGTCCTCGTCGCCTCCCGGCAGGTCGAGGACGCCCTCTACACCCACCCCGCCGTCGCCGAGACCGCCGTCGTCGGGCTGCCCGACGAGCGCTGGATCGAGGCCGTCACCGCCGTCGTCGTCCTGAAGGGCGAGGCCACCGAGGACGAGCTGATCGCCCACACCCGCGAACGGCTCGCCCACTTCAAGGCTCCGAAGCGGGTCGTCTTCACGGACGCCCTCCCGCGCAACGCCAGCGGCAAGATCCTCAAACGGGAACTGCGCGACCGCCTCGCCTGACGGCGCCCCGCCTGGCCCTACCCGCGGACGCGGCCGACCGCCGCGTAGATGGTGTCGGGGATCTGCCCGTGCTCCGGCGCGGGCACCCCGTGCCAGCGCGGAGCGGCCACCAGACCGGGTGCGACCAGGTCGAGCCCGTCGAAGAAGCGGGCCACCTCCGCGCCGCTGCGGGGCTGCAGCGTGATGCCGCTCGACCGGTAGCGAGCCAGGGCCTCCTCGTGCCCGGCGAGGAAGTCCACCGTGAAGTGGGAGAGCACCAGGCAGCTTCCGGCGGGCAACGCGTCGACCAGCGTGCGGGTGATGCCGTACGGATCGTCCTCGCCCGACAGGAAGTGCATCAGAGCGATCAGCGAGAGCGCCACCGGCCGCTCGAAGTCCAGCACCGTCCGGGCGTGGTCGAGGATCTTCTCCGGCGACCGCACATCGGCTTCCAGATAGTCGGTGACGCCCTCCGGCGTGCTGACGAGCAGCGCCTCCGCGTGCCGCAGGACGATCGGATCGTTGTCCGTGTAGACGATCCGGGCCGCCGGGTTGATCTCCTGGACGATCTGATGGAGATTCGGCTGGGTCGGGATGCCGGTCCCGATGTCGAGGAACTGGTCGATGCCCTCCCGCGCCGCCCAGTCTGCCGCCCGGTGCATGAAGGCCCGGTTCTGCGCGACCCCCACCTTCGCCGGCTCCGGCATCTGCTCGCCGAGCTCCTGGTCGACGGGGTAGTGGTCCTTGCCGCCCAGGAGGTAGTCGTAGACACGGGCCGGATGCGGCCTGCTGGTGTCGACCGGGCCTGCCGTCATGATGTGCTCCCCACCCCTCGGCCGGAGAACACGAGTCCCCCGGCGGACAATCGCTCAAGCGGGCTCATCCTGCCACAGCAACCCCAAGAGGCAGCAGGGCGGTTGGGCGCTCAGCCGCGCTCGTCCACGATCCGCCGGAACTTGCCCACCGAGCGCTCCAGCGTCTCCGGATCCAGGATCTCGACGCCCACCGAGACCCCGATCCCGTCCTTGACCGCCGCCGCGACCGACGCGGCGGCCGCCGCCCGCTGCTCCGGCGTCGCACCGGCCCTGGCCTCGGCACGCACCGTCAGCACATCGAGCCGGCCCTCCCGGGTCAGCCGCAGCTGGAAGTGCGGCGACACCCCGGCGGTGCGGAGCACGATCTCCTCGATCTGCGTCGGGAAGAGGTTCACCCCGCGCAGGATCACCAGGTCGTCGCTGCGCCCGGTGACCTTCTCCATCCGCCGGAACACCCGGGCCGTGCCGGGCAGCAGCCGGGTCAGGTCCCGCGTCCGGTACCGGATGACCGGCATCGCCTCCTTGGTCAGCGAGGTGAACACCAGCTCGCCCCGCTCCCCGTCGGGCAGCACCTCGCCGGAGACCGGGTCGACCACCTCCGGATAGAAGTGGTCCTCCCAGATGTGCAGCCCGTCCTTCGTCTCCACGCACTCCTGGGCCACTCCCGGGCCCATCACCTCGGACAGGCCGTAGATGTCGACCGCGTCGATCGCGAACCGCTCCTCGATCTCCCGCCGCATCTCCTCCGTCCACGGCTCGGCCCCGAAGATCCCCGCCTTCAGCGAGGTCGTACGCGGATCGATGCCCTGCCGCTCGAACTCGTCCAGGATGGTCAGCATGTACGAGGGCGTCACCATGATGATGTCCGGCCTGAAGTCCTGGATCAGCTGGACCTGGCGAGCCGTCATGCCGCCGGACGCCGGAATCACCGTGCAGCCCAGCCGCTCCGCCCCGTAGTGCGCCCCGAGACCACCGGTGAACAGCCCGTAGCCGTACGCCACATGGATCTTGTGCCCCGGCCGCCCGCCCGCCGCCCTGATGGAACGGGCGACCACGTCGGCCCAGGTCTCCAGGTCCTTCCCGGTGTAGCCGACGACGGTCGGGCGACCGGTCGTTCCGCTGGAGGCGTGGACCCGGCGCACCTGGTCCTCGGGGACCGCGAACATCCCGAACGGGTAGTTGTCCCGCAGATCCGCCTTGGTGGTGAAGGGGAAGCGGGCCAGGTCGGCGAGCGAGCGGCAGTCCTCCGGCTTCAGACCCGCCCGGTCGAACGCGTCCCGGTAGTGCGCCACGTTCTCATAGGCGTGGCGCAGGGTGGCCCGCAGCCGTTCGAGCTGAAGCGCCGCCAGCTCGGTGCGGCTCATCCGTTCCGCCGTGTCCAGCAGAGCCGTCATGTCGGGCCTCCCTCGTCCGTGCGCGCCGAGCGGGCGACCGGTCGTTCGGTCGCTTTCTCCGGGAGCAGTAATTCAGGATCTTGCACCCCCTGGCAAGAGGGGGGACGCATCCGGCCCGGACTGCGAGTACGCCCGTACCGAACACGGCTGCGTCACCCGGACGGCCCTGTTTGGATGGAGGCATGCCGACCTTCCACACGTACGACGGAACCGAGCTCGCCTATCGCCTCGTGGGGGAGGGGACACCGCTGGTCTGCCTGCCCGGCGGTGCCATGCGGGCGAGCGCCTACCTCGGCACCCTCGGCGGCCTCGCGGACCGACGGCAGCTGGTCCTCCTCGACCTCCGGGGCACCGGTGAATCGGCCGCCCCCGAGGACCCCTCCACCTACCGCTGCGACCGGCAGACCGAGGACGTCGAGGCCCTGCGCGCCCACCTCGGCCTCGAACGCTTCGACCTCCTCGCCCACTCGGCGGCCGGCGAACTCGCCGCGCTCTACGCCGCCCGCCATCCGGACCGGCTGCGCAACCTGGTCCTCGTCACGCCCACCACCCGGGCCCTCGGCCTCCCCGCCTCGGTGCGCGAGTCCCGCGAGACGGCAGCCCTGCGCGCCTCGGAACCGTGGTACGAGGACGCGCTCGCCGCCCTGGAAGAGGTCTGGGCGGGCCGCATGACCGACGAACTGCGGGCCAGGACGAGGCCGTTCTCGTACGCCCGGTGGGACGCCGCCGCCCAGGAGCACGGCGCGGCCTCGCCCGCGCAGATCAACGCCGAGGCCGCCGCGCGGTACGCCGGGGAGGGCGCCTTCGACCCGGCCGCGACGGTTCCCGCCCTGCGTACCCTGGCGGCACCGGTCCTCGTCCTGGCGGGGGAGTACGACACCATCACCACGCCCGACCGGGCCGCCGGACTGGCCGCGCTCTTCCCGCACGCGGAGTTCGCCGTGCAGCGCGGCGCCGCGCACTTCCCGTGGATCGACGACGCGGGGGCGTTCGCCCGGAGCGTCGAGGCGTTCCTCGATCCGGCGGTGCACAGCGTCCGGGCCGGCGGCACGCGGCTCGCGTACCGGGTGTGGGGCGACCCGGCCGCCCCACCGGTCGTCCTGGCCCACGGCCGGTGCGGCAACAGCGGCGACTGGGCGGACATCGCCGCCCGACTGGCCACCACGCACCGGGTGTACGCCTTCGACTTCCGGGGCCACGGGCTCAGCGACTGGCCCGGCCGCTACAGCTTCGAGCTGTTCCGCGACGACCTGCACGGCTTCCTGGAGGCCCGCAACCTCGCCGGCGCCACCGTGGTCGGGCATTCCATGGGCGGGGCCGCCGCCTGCCTGCTCGCCGAACGGCACCCCGGACTCATCGGCCGCCTGGTCCTTGAGGAGGCGCCCCCGCTCATCCCGCTCGACCCGCCCCGTCCCGTTCCCCAACGCCCGGACGAGGAGCTGGACTTCGACTGGCCGCTCGTCCCCGCCATCGACGCCCAGCTCAACGACCCGGACCCGGCCGGGCGCGAACTCCTCGGCGACATCACCGCCCCCACCCTCGTCATCGGCGGCGGCCCCAGCAGCCGGATCGCCCAGGAGGACCTGGCCCGGACGGCCCACGCCATCCCCGGAGCGCAGTTCGTCACCATCGACGCGGGCCACCTCGTACACGCCGAACGGCCGGAGGAATTCGTCGCCGCCCTCCGGTCGTTCGGCATCTGATCACGGAACCGGCACCGCGTCAGTCACGGTGCAGCAGCGTCACCAGGACGTCGTGCAGCGTCGCCTCGGCGTCCTCGGAGCCCGACTCCGTGCGCCAGGCGACGAAGCCGTCGGGGCGCACCAGGACCGCGCCGTCCCGGCCCGTCCCGTGCGCCTCGGCCCAGTCCGCCCCGTCCTCCGGCTCCAGCTCGGCGCCCGCACCGATGCCGAACGCGTCGAGCCGGACCCCGAGCCGGCCGGCCACCCGGGCCGCGGCCCGCCGCCACACCGTGTCCGCGCCGTCCGTCAGCAGCACGAACGAGCGCTCGTACAGATCCAGGGTCGAGATCCGGTCCCCGGCCCGGCGCACCCAGAGATGGGGCGCCCTGCTGCCCGGCTCGCCCGTCAGCCGCATCCCCTCCGGGACCACCGGCGCGTCCGGCGCCACCCCCAGCACCGCGCCCGCCGTGTAGCGGTAGCCCAGCGCCACGTTCAGCATCCCGCCCCGCTTCCCGCCGCCCACCGAGGGCGGGGGAGCGTAGCCGGGGTGGCTGTGCTCCTCGGACCGTGCCGACGCCCGCTCACTCGTCGCCCGGGCCACCGGCAGCCGCTCCCGCCCGTACGTCTCCAGCAGCCCCCGGCCCGCCTCGCCCCGCAGCACCGCGGCCAGCTTCCACGCCAGGTTGTGCGCGTCCTGGATACCGGTGTTCGAGCCGAAAGCCCCGGTCGGAGACATCTCGTGCGCCGAGTCACCGGCCAGGAACACCCGCCCTCGCGCGTACCGCTCGGCCACCCGCTCCGCCGCGTGCCACGGCGCCTTGCCGGTGATCTCCACGTCGATGTCCGGCGCGCCCACGGCGGTACGGATGTGTCGGGCGCACCGCTCGTCCGTGAAGTCCTCCAGCGTCTCGCCCCGCTCCGGCTGCCACGGGGCGTGGAACACCCACTCGCGCTCGTTGTCCACCGGCAGCAGCGCGCCCTCCGCCTGCGGGTTCGTCAGGTAGCACACGATGAAGCGCCGCTCGCCCAGCACCTCCGCCAGTCCGCGCGACCGGAAGGTGATGCTCACGTTGTGGAACAGGTCGCCGGTCCCCGACTGGCCGATGCGCAGCTGCTCGCGGACCGGGCTGCGCGGCCCGTCCGCGGCGATCAGGTAGTCCGCCCGCACTGTCGTGTGCTCACCGGTCTCCCGGTTCTTCAGGGTCGCCGTGACCCCCGAGGCGTCAGGGTCGAACGACATCAGCTCCGTGGCGAAGCGCAGGTCACCGCCCTGCTCCCGGGCCCGCTCCAGCAGGACCGGCTCCAGGTCGTTCTGGCTGCACAGGCACCAGCCCGTCGGGCTGAACCGGGCCAGCGCCCCGCCCGGGTCGATCTCCTTGAACAGCCACTCCTGGTCCTCGCCGGTCAGCGAGCCCGCCTGGAGGATGCCGTGGTTGTCCGCCAGCACCGAAGCGGCCGCCCGGATCTCCTGCTCGACACCCGCACGGCGGAACACCTCCATCGTGCGGACGTTGTTGCCGCGACCACGCGGATGGGTCGACGTGGCGGCGTGCTTCTCGACCAGCAGGTGCTCGACGCCGAGCCGGCCGAGAAAAAGGGACGCGGACAGACCCACCAGCGAACCGCCCACGATGAGGACCGGTACATGGAGGTCGACGTTCTCGTTCATCAGTTGCTCCAGCTCCGACGCCGTACAGATGCTCTGTCCATGCCCGGGCCGGAGCGGGGTCGGAGCCCTTCGGACGCCTGCTCACCTGAACGGTTCATAAATCTCGCGTCAGGCGGACCAGCGTTTCACGATCGGTCACGGAGACGGCCGGGTCTCCCCGCGTTCCTGCTCTCCCCCCACCGTCGAAGGAGTTCGCCAGATGACCACCACCCTCTCGGAACGGATCTCACAATCCGCCTTCGACGGATCCCGGCTGCGCGTCGTGCTGCTGCTGGACCTGCACGACGGCGCCCAGAAGCAGTTCCTGGAGGCGTACGAGCACATGCGCAACCAGGTCGCGTCCATCCCCGGTCACATCAGTGACCAGCTGTGCCAGTCCATCGAGAACCCCTCGCAGTGGCTGATCACCAGCGAGTGGGAGAGCGCCCCGCCCTTCCTCGCCTGGGTGAACAGCGAGGAGCACGTGGCCACCGTGCAGCCCCTGCACAGCTGCGTACGCGACACCAGGTCGCTGCGGTTCAGCGTGCTGCGCGAGACCGGCAAGGGCTTCGAGGCCGTCCCCGAACCGGTCAAGGGCAGCCTCCAGACGTCCCCGCGCCTCGGCGACGGCGTCGTGCGCCACGCGCTCACCTTCACCGTGAAGCCCGGCACCGAGGACATCGTCGCGGGGCTCCTCGCCGACTACGAGTCGCCCCGCTCCCGCGTGGACGACCACACCCGGCTGCGCCGCACCTCGCTGTTCATGCACGGAAACCGCGTGGTGCGCGCCGTCGAGGTCGAGGGCGACCTGATGGCCGCGCTGCGGCACGTGTCCCGCCAGCCCGAGATCCGCGCCGTCGAGGAGGCCATCAACCCCTACCTCGAACAGGACCGGGACCTCTCCGACCCCGACTCCGCCCGGATGTTCTTCACCCGCGCGGCCCTGCCCACCGTGCACCACGTCTCGGCCGGCCGCCACGCCCCCGAGAACCTGCGCCGGCACGCCGTGTTCTACCAGGCCAAGGAGGGCTGCGGCATGGCCCTGGCCCGCCTCCTGGCCGGGCACGACGAGGAGGCCGCCGACGACACCGGCAGCCCCATCGACAGCAGCACCATCTTCCAGCGCGACGACGTCGTCGTACGCCTCCTGGAAGCGGACGGCCCGCTCGACGCGCAGCCCGCCCACGCCCTCGGCATCCACGGCGCCGGCAAGGCGGCCCGACTGGCCCGCCTCCTCGCCGGCGAGGCGAACACCGTCCCCGCCACCGACGAGGACGCCGCGCGCTTCCTCGCCCGGTCCGAGATGCGGCTGATCACCGACCGGCGCGCCGCGGATTCCTGAACCGCGCTCCGGCACCCGGGCCCTCGCCCGACCCGTCACCACCACGCGCCCCGCGCCCAGGAGGAGAAGCAGAGATGACCACCCACCGGCCACGCATCGTGGACCTCAGTGAGACCCAGCCCAACACCAGGCGCGGAGGCGACCTGCGCGCCATGCTCACCCCCACCGCGGTGGGCGCCACCAGCGGCTTCATGGGCCTCGCCCTCGTCGACCCCGGCGACCGCATCGGCGAGCACTACCACCCGTACTCCGAGGAGTTCGTGTACGTCGTGCAGGGGCACCTGGAGGTCGACCTGGACGGGGAGACGCACACCATGCGCCCCGACCAGGGCCTGCTGATCCCGCCGCACGTGCGCCACCGCTTCCGCAACGTGGGCGACACCGAGGCCCGCATGGTCTTCCACCTCGGCCCGCTCGCCCCGCGCCCCGAGCTCGGCCACGTCGACACCGAGGTGACCGAGACCGCCGAGCGGGGTGCCCCGCCAGAACGAACCGAGGCCGCCTCATGACCCGGCGCGTGGCGGTCACCGGAGTCGGCGTCGTCGCCCCGGGCGGCATCGGGGCCCCGGCCTTCTGGGACCTGCTCTCCAACGGCCGCACCGCGACCCGGGGCATCACCCTCTTCGACCCGGCGGGCTTCCGCTCCCGGATCGCCGCCGAGTGCGACTTCGACCCGGCCGCCCACGGGCTGGACGACGAGGACACCGCCCGCGCGGACCGCTACGTGCAGTTCGCGATGGTCGCGGCCCGCGAGGCGCTGGCCGACGCCGGGCTGGACCCGGAGCGCACCGACCCCTGGCGGATGGGCGTGTCCCTGGGCACCGCGGTCGGCGGAACCACCCGCCTTGAGCACGACTACGTCGCCGTCAGCGAGAAGGGCGCCCGCTGGGACGTCGACCACCGCAGGGCCGGCACGCATCTGGAACGCGCCTTCTCGCCCAGCTCGCTGGCCTCCGCCGTCGCCGAGCAGGTCGGCGCACACGGCCCCGTGCAGACCGTCTCCACCGGCTGCACCTCGGGCCTGGACGCCATCGGCTACGCCTTCCACTCCATCGAGGAGGGCCGGGTCGACGTCTGCATAGCCGGTGCGTCGGACTCGCCGATCACCCCGATCACCGTGGCCTGCTTCGACGCCATCAAGGCGACGTCCCCCAACAACGACGACGCGGCACACGCCTCCCGCCCCTTCGACGCACGCCGCGACGGCTTCGTCATGGGCGAGGGCGGAGCCGTACTCGTCCTGGAGGAACTGGAACACGCCCGGGCCCGCGGGGCGACGGTGTACTGCGAGATCGCCGGTTACGCCACCTTCGGCAACGCGTACCACATGACCGGGCTCACCCCCGAGGGCCTGGAGATGGCCGAGGCCATCAACAGCGCACTCGGCCACGCCCGGATCTCTCCGCAGGACATCGACTACGTCAACGCGCACGGCTCGGGCACCAAGCAGAACGACCGCCACGAGACCGCCGCCGTGAAACGGGCCCTCGGCGCACACGCGCACAAGGTGCCGATGAGTTCCATCAAGTCGATGGTGGGCCACTCCCTCGGCGCGATCGGGGCGATCGAGATCGCGGCCTGCGTCCTGGCCCTGGTCAACCAGACGGTGCCGCCGACGGCCAACTACGAGTCCCCGGACCCGGAGTGCGACCTCGACTACGTGCCGCGCACCGCCCGCCCCCTGAAGCTGCGCAGTGTCCTCTCGGTCGGGAGCGGCTTCGGCGGCTTCCAGTCCGCGGTGGCCCTGACCCGAGGGAGGACATGATGAGTACCCGAAAGGCCCGGCGCACCGTTGTCACCGGCATCGGCGTCGTCGCACCCAACGGCACCAGCACCGAAGCCTTCTGGAAGCGCACCCAGGAAGGCATGAGCGTCCTGGACCGGGTCACCCGCGAAGGGTGCGAGGACCTGCCGCTGCACGTCGCCGGCGAGGTCCGCGGCTTCGACCCGGTCGCGCTCATCGAGGAGCGCTACCTCGTCCAGACCGACCGGTTCACGCACTTCGCGATGGCCGCCGCCGACATGGCGCTGGACGACGCCCGGCTCGGCCGCGCCGACTACGAGGACCGGCCGTTCGGCGTCGGCGTGGTCACCGCGGCCGGCTCCGGCGGCGGCGAGTTCGGCCAGCGCGAACTGCAGCGGCTGTGGGGCCAGGGCTCCACGTACGTCGGCCCCTACCAGTCGATCGCCTGGTTCTACGCGGCGAGCACCGGCCAGATCTCCATCCGCGGCGGCTTCAAGGGCCCCTGCGCGGTGGTGGCCAGCGACGAGGCGGGCGGCCTCGACGCGCTCGCACACGCCGACCGCTCCGTGCGGCGCGGCACCGACGCGGTCGTGGTCGGCGCCGCGGAGGCGCCGCTCGCGCCGTACTCCGTGGTCTGCCAGCTCGGCTACCGCGACCTGAGCGCGGCCGAGGACCCGACGCGCGCCTACCGTCCCTTCACCTCGGACGCCTGCGGCTTCGTGCCCGCGGAGGGCGGGGCGATGTTCGTGGTCGAGGAGGAGGAGTCGGCCCGCGACCGCGGGGCCCGGGTCCGGGCGGAGATCGCCGGCCACGCCGCCACCTTCACCACGGCCGCCCACTGGGAGGAGTCCCGCGAGGGCCTCGCCCACGCCATCGAGGGCGCGCTGCGGGAGGCCGGCTGCGCCCCCGACGAGGTCGACGTCGTCTTCGCGGACGCGCTCGGCTCCCCGGCCGCCGACCGGGCCGAGGCGCTGGCGCTGGCCGACGCGCTCGGCCCGCACAGCCGGCGCGTCCCCGTGACGGCCCCCAAGACCGGCATCGGCCGGGCCTACTGCGGGGGTCCGGTCCTGGACGCGGCGGCGGCCGTCCTCGCCATGGAGAACGGCCTCGTCCCGCCCACGCCCAACGTCTTCGAGGTCTGCCACGACCTCGATGTCGTCACCGAACGGGCCCGCCCGGCCGAACTGCGCACCGCCCTCGTGCTCAGCCGCGGCCTCATGGGCTCGAACGCGGCCCTGGTGCTCCGGCGCCCCGCGTGAGCCCGCCCACCCCGTCCACCCCGTCCACCCCTCGTGAGAAGGAGCAGCCCCTCATGACCGAACGACTGACGTACGAAGAACTCGCCGCCCTCATGAAGAAGGGCGCCGGCCTGTCCGTCGACCCCAAGGAAATGGAGAACCGCGCCGACGCCGCCTTCGACGAGTACGGCCTCGACTCCCTCGGGCTGCTCGGCATCGTCGGCGTACTGGAGAACCGGCACGGGCAGCCGCTGCCGGCCGACGCGGACCGGTGCAAGACGCCCCGCGAGTTCCTCGACCTCGTCAACAACAGCCTCATGACAGGAGCCTGACGTGTCCGGACACACCGAGAACGAGATCGTCATCGCCGCCCCCCTGGACCTCGTCTGGGACATGACGAACGACCTGGAGAACTGGCCGCAGCTCTTCAGCGAGTACGCGGCCGTCGAGGTCCTGGAGCGGGACGGCGAGCGCACCACCTTCCGCCTGACCATGCACCCCGACGAGAACGACAAGGTGTGGAGCTGGGTCTCGGAGCGCACCACCGACCGCCCCGGCCGCACCGTGCGGGCCCGCCGCGTCGAGCCCGGACCGTTCCAGCACATGGACATCCGGTGGGAGTACGCCGAGGTCCCCGGCGGCACCCGCATGCACTGGCAGCAGGACTTCGCGATGCGCCCCGACGCGCCGGTGGACGACGCCTGGATGACGGACAACATCAACCGGAACTCCAAGGTCCAGATGGCGCTGATCCGGGACAAGATCGAGCAGCGCGACCGCGAGCGCCGCTCCGCCGCCGTCCCGGCCAGCTGACCGCCAGAAGGGCACCACGCATGCACCACGCACTGATCGTCGCCCGGATGGCGCCGGGATCCGCCCCGGACATCGCGGAACTGTTCGCCGCGTCCGACAACAGCGAACTGCCGCACCTGGTCGGCGTCACCCGCCGCAAGCTCTTCCAGTTCGGCGACGTCTACCTGCACATGATCGAGTCCGAGCGCCCGCCCGGCCCGGAGATCGCCAAGGTGACCGAGCACCCGGAGTTCCGGGCGATCAGCGAACGGCTCACCGCCTTCGTCAGCCCGTACGACCCCGAGACCTGGCGCGGGCCCAAGGACGCGATGGCCCAGGAGTTCTACCGCTGGGAGCGCGGCGCCACCGCGTGAGCGACGCCGACCGCCCCGGCCCCCCTCCGCGAGGGGGACCGGGGCGGTTTCGCGTACACCCGGAGGTCAGCCGGGCACCACGCACTCGAAGGCGTGCAGATACGGATTGACCGGCCGGACACCGCCGATCCGCAGCCCCGCCTCGGAGAGCCGGTCCACCAGGCTCTGCCGGGTGTGCTTGGCGCCTCCCACGTTCAGGAGCAGCAGCAGGTCCATGGCGGTCGTGAACCGCATGGACGGGGTGTCGTCCACCAGGTTCTCGATCACGACGACCCGGGCACCGGGACGGGCCGCCCGGACGACGGCCGCGAGCGCCCGGCGGGTGCTCTCGTCGTCCCACTCCAGGATGTTCTTGATGATGTAGAGGTCGGCAGCGACCGGAATGCCCTCCCGGCAGTCCCCGGCCACGATGGACGCCCGTCCGGCCAGCGCGCCGCCGTCCCGCAGCCGCTCGTCGGCCCGGGCGATCACCCCCGGCAGGTCCATCAGGGTGCCGCTCACCGACGGGTGCTTCTCCAGCAGGCTCGCCAGCACATGCCCCTGACCGCCGCCGATGTCGGCCACCGACGAGACACCGGTGAGGTCGAGCAGGGCGGCGACGTCCAGCGCCGACTGCACGCTGGAGGTGGTCATCGCCGCGTTGAACACCTGCGCCGACTCGTGGGCGTCCTGGTGG
Organism: Streptomyces sp. NPDC041814; assembly: GCF_055590565.1. Lineage (NCBI taxonomy): Bacteria > Bacillati > Actinomycetota > Actinomycetes > Kitasatosporales > Streptomycetaceae > Streptomyces > Streptomyces sp. NPDC041814. The sequence continues at coordinate 352,904 of NZ_JBVJAM010000002.1, forward strand.
AGGTAGTCGAAGAACTCCTTCCCGAACACGTCCTCGAAGACATTTCCGCCGGTGCGCACCGCGTCCTCAAGACGGGGCCAGACCTCCCAGGTCCAGGGCTCGGTGCACCACAGCGAGATCGCCCGCAGGCTGTCCGGGGTGTCCTCCCGCAACAGCCGGGACATGTCGGTGTGCGCGAAGGTGCCGTCGGCGTTCTCCGTGAAGACGCCGTAGCAGGCCAGCGCCCGCAGCAGCCGCCGCAGCGGCCCGGGCTCGGTGCCCACCACCTCGGCGAGCCGCTCCGGGGTCTCGGGGGTGTCGCCGAGCGCGTCGGCGACACCCAGCCGGGCGACGGCCCGCACGGCGGCGGAGCGGGCCGCGCCGAACACGAGCTCGCGCAGCCGCATCGCCGGCTGAGGGGTGGGAAGGGGCTGGACGGGAGTGGTGCCGGGGGTGGTGCTCACGGTGGTCATGCCGTCTCGCTTCTCCTCGTGCGGGGGGTCACCGGTCAGCACATCCCGGCCGGTGCGGAGGTCGTGCAGACATTGCCGGTGAACCGGTTGCCCGTACCGGTGTCCCGGTTCGCCAGGTCCGCGGGCTGATTGCCGAGGACGACGTTGCCGCTGACGGTGTTGTCGGTGTTCTTCGCGCCCACGAAGCTCTTGAACAGCACGACACCACCCGACAGCGGGGTCGCGCCCACGTTGTCGCGGATCACGTTGTTGCGCACCTCGGTGGACTCGGTGCCGGTCAGCACGATCCCGGACCCCTGGATCGCGGGCAGCCGGTCGGTGGCGGCGCAGAACTTGTTGTTCCCGATGATCCGGTTGGAGCGGACCGACATGGCCCCGGCCTGCGGGGTGCCCTCGTCGCCCACGACGAACACGCCGCTGCAGTTCGCGGTGAAGGTGTTCTCGCGCACCGACAGGTTGCGCACCCGCCGCGCGGTGAACCCGATCCGGTTGCCGGCCAGTGTGTTGCCCCGGACCCGGGTGCCGCCGGTGTCGGTGGCGCCGCCCTCCTCGTCGACGCTGTTGGCGACGAAGACGCCCGCGTCCCCGTTGGAGCGGGCGGTGCTGTCCCGGATGTCGGAGCGGGTGGACCGCTGCTCCGCGATGCCCCAGACCCCGTTGGAGTCGGCGGTCACCGAGCGGACGGACAGCCGGTCCGTCCAGGACGCCCACAGGCCGCTGCGGGCGAACCCGGTGACGCGCAGGGACCTGACGGTCACCCCGTCCACGGTGCCGTCCGCCGTCCCCAGGACGCAGATCCCGTTGCCCGCACCCGCGCAGTCGTCACCGGAGGCGGCCCGGCCGGCCGCGGGCATGATGACCGTCTCGTCCCCGGAGCCGCGCAGGGTCAGGCCCGGCGTGCTGATCCGGACGCTCTCGCGGTAGGTCCCGGGCCGGACGACGATGGTGTCCCCGGGCCGCGCGGCGTCCACGGCCGCCTGGATGGACTGCCCCGGTGCCACCACGCGGGCACCGGCCGCGGCGGCCGGTACGGACGGCACCGCCGCGGCCAGTCCGGCGGCCGATGCGGCTGCGATGCTCACGAGGCGTGTGATGTGTCGTTTCCTCATGAGCCGAAGCTATGGGCGATCCCGGCCCGGTGCCACGCACGGTGACCGGTTGGACGCGGGACGTGCCCGAATGGCTCACGTCCGCCCCCTCTCGCTAGCGTGGTGGCCGTGACAGCCGAACGTGATCTCCGAGTCCTGCTGAGCGACCTGAGCCCCGAGCCCCACCCCGGCCGGTACGTGTACGCCACCGTGCCCGACGGCACCCTGCCCGGCGGTGTCGCCCCCGTCGTCACGGTCCGCGAGAGTGAGGGGCTCACCCTGGTGCTCCCCGAGGCCGAGGCCGCGGCGGCAGGGCTGACGTACACCTATGTCGCGGGCTGGATCACCCTGCGGGTGCACTCGGCGCTGGAGGCGGTGGGCCTGACCGCCGCGGTGTCGCTCGCGCTGACCGACGCGGGGATCAGCTGCAACGTGGTCGCGGGGTTCCACCACGACCACCTCTTCGTGCCGTACGAGCGGGTGGACGACGCCGTCGCCGTGCTGGAACGGCTGGCCGCGGAGTCGCGCACCGGGTGAGAGGTGTGCACACGAGGGACGTGTGCGGTGTACGGAGGTGTGCCCCCGGGCCTGGGCATATGCCGGTCCGGGCCCGGCTCTGCGAGGTGAGCTGGGACACGTAACATATGTGCATGTCCTTCCTCCGCCGCCGCAGCGCCGCCACACCCGCGGGCCCCGACTTCGACGTCCTGGCCATGGACCCCGGTGACTGGCCCGGCAACCTCGGCGCCGGTCTGCTCCCCGCACCCGACGGCAGCTGCCAGGGTGTGTTCCTCCGGTACGACCTGTTCGGCGGGCGGGGTCCCGCGATGATCATCGGCAACCTGCCGGAGGGCTCGCCCGCGCGCGAGACCGAGGAGGGGCAGGTCCCCTTCGAGGTGGCCCAGCTGCTGCTGGCGCTGGAGAACGACGAGCCGGTCGAGGTCACCGGCACCGAGGACATGCCGGTCATGCAGGGCGACAACCTCATGATCGTGCGCCGGGTGAAGCTCTCGGAGAGCCGCATCTCCTGTGTGCAGTTCGACCGCAGCGACGGTGTGCTCGTCACCATCGCCAGCTGGGACCGGCCCATCACCGACGACCTGTACGCCCTCCTCAAGCCACTGCCCGCCGAACTCTTCCAGCAGGGCTGACCTGCCACCCCCGGTCACCGGGCCGCACGGCCCGGTGACCGGGGGTGGCACCGGCGGGAGTTACACCTTCACCGCTGACGGCCGGCCGAACAGCGCCGCCACCTTCGACGCCGAAGTGCCCAGCCCCGTCGGGCCGTTGAGGTGCCACGGGGCGCCGGTGCCCCGCCGCAGATCCTCCTCGCGGTAGCGCCGGCAGCCCCGGTGCCAGATCAGGATCCCCGCGAGCCAGTGCTTCAGCTCCTGCACATAGCCCGCAAGGATCTCCCTCGCCTCCGCGTCCAGGCCGAAGTCGTCGTACAGCACGGGCAGTTCGTTCTCCGCGACATGCAGGAACTGCCGCAGCCGCGACTTCATCAGGTCGTAGAGGATCGCCATCCCTGTCGGGTAGTCCACCCCGAAGAAGTTCTGCACCACCAGGACCCCGTTGTGCACCTCACCCTCGTACTCGATCTCCTTCTGGTACGAGAACAGGTCGTTGAGCAGCGCCGCGTAGTCGGCCGCCGCGTTCTCCAGGGAGCGCAGCGGGCCGCTCTCGTAGATCTCCCGGGGCACCTTCCGGCCGTGCCCGATCCGGCACAGGCTCATCGTCAGGTCCGAGCCGAACGTCATGCGCCGCATCTCGACGTAGTCCACCGGGTCCGGAATCCGGTGCTGCGCCTGGTTCGCCAGCTCCCACAGCCAGCTCTCCGTCATGTCCTCGACCGACTTGCGGAAGGCGCGCCGCCCGGCGTCGTCCATCGGGCCCGCCGTACGCTCCCAGAGGTCACCGAGCCCCCGTTCCAGCGCGTTGACCGGCTCCGGCACCGGGCCCCCGTCCAGCGGCATGAACAGCGACAGGCGCTCGTTGGCCAGCCGGGCCCCCGCCAGATCGCGCGACCGGCCGTGCACCACCGGGAACCAGTCGTCGCCGTACGTTCCCCAGGCCAGCCACCCGGAGGACAGGTCGAGCCCGTCCGGCGTCGCGTCCGGGTGGATTCCGGCCGCGCACAACGGCAGGTCGATCGCCCGCAGCCGCTCCTCGTCCCAGATGTGCGAACCCGGCACCCCGGGCTGCGGCCCCAGGATGCCCATCCGGTCGGCCCAGACCACCATCCGCTCGCGGGCACCCTCCAGATGCGGGCTCAGCGTCGTGCCGAAGGGCAGGTCGAAGTCGGGCAGCAACGACGGGCCCACGTGCTGGAAGAGCGCATGGCTGTGACGGCGCAGCCGGGCCGACTCGGAGCGCCGGGTGAAGCGGATCGACGCGGCGGACATCCCGAAGCCCGGCTCCGCCTCACCGGCCCCGCCGTCGTTCATGTACCGGCTGGAGCGCATGTGCCACTCGTGGCCGCCGGACTGCCAGTCCTGCAACCCCTTCACATACGCCCCGACCGCGGCCGTCTGCGCCGCGTCGAGGCCCCGGGCCGCGCAGAGCGGGCCCACCTCGGTCAGCGCCGTGTTCTCGAACTGCTGGAGCCTGGACGTCAGCAGGTCGTTCACCGCCTCGGCCGCCTCCTGCGTCGAGCAGCCGAGGAAACGTTCAAGGACCAGTACCCCGTTGCTGTTCTCGCCCTCGTCCTCCACCTCACGCTGGTACGAGAAGAGGTCGTTGCGCAGATGGACCCCGTCCGAGAACGCGTCACGCAGCACCCGCAGCGCCCGTTCACCGGCGACCGCCTCCGGTACCTCCGCCCCGGCCGCGTACTCCACGAGACCGGCCGACCAAGGGGCCCCGCCCACCTTGCGGCGCATCTCGATGTACTCGACGGGGTTCGCGATGCGGCCCTCGTTGATGTTGGCGAGCTCCCACAGCGACTCGTTGAGCAGGTTCCGCGTCGACTCCGCGAACCGCACCCGCCACGCGTCCGACATCGCGGGCACCGTACGCGCCCACAGATCTGCGAGCCCCGCTTCCACCGGGTTCTCCGGCTCGGGCACCGGCGCGCCGCGCTCCATCGGCATGAAGGCGGGCAGCCGGTCCAGATACCGCTTCCCGCCGTCGCGGTCCGGGGTCCGCTTGAAGAGCTCCAGGAAGTGGTCGTCGAAGAAGAAGACCCACACGTACCAGTCGGTAACCAGCGACAGCGCCTCCGCCGAGCAGTCGGGATGGGTGTACGCGCACAGCAGCGCGTAGTCGTGCGCGTCGAGGTCCCGCTCCTCCCAGATACCGGACCCCTCCAGCATCCCCATGGACCGCGCCCACGTCTTCGTGTGCTGCCGGGCCTCCTCCACATGGGGGTTGAGACGCGCCGGATACGGAACATAGAAGTCCGGCAGGGTGAACGGCTGAGCCATGTGCGTCCGGCCTTTCCGAGAGCCATCGCGTGAGTCCCACGCGCATCGGTCCTGTCGGCGCCAGCACTACCCTTGCTCCGTTCGGGGCACGCACAGCCGCGATTAGTCACACCGCAGAGCGCCCGTTCGAGGGACACCCGTGCCGGTCCGTACGCGTAAAACCCTGGTAACGCGTCGGCGCCACACCCTCGCCGTTTCCCGCCCTTCGCAGGTCACAGGCCCTGTCAGTGGTCTGGTCCACTGGCTCAACGCGCGGCTGGCCCAGTACTCTTGACGCCCCTTCACCTCAGGTCACAGAGTGTGCGCGCACGTCCGCAACGGCTCCACCCGGCTCTACGAAGGGTTGTCATGACGTCCAAGCAGAGGACCAGGCTCGCACTCGCCTTCACCACCGCCGGGGCACTGAGCCTCGCGCTGCTCAGCCCGGCCGCCCAGGCCGGCGCCGACGGGGTCCGGCCCGAGTGCCCGCGAGGTCTCGCCTGCGACTGGGTCCCGGCCGCCTACCAGCAGACCGGCGACCCGGCCGACAAGGAGACGTACGGCAACTACGACACCGCCGACCGGCCGCACACCAACAAGATCAAGTTCATCGTGCTGCACGACACCGAGGAGGACTTCGACACCACGCTGAAGATCTTCCAGAACCCGCTGAAGCAGACCTCGGCCCACTACGTCGTGCGCTCCGCCGACGGCCACGTCACCCAGATGGTCAAGAACAAGGACGTCGCCTGGCAGGCCGGCAACTGGTACGTCAACAGCCACTCCATCGGCATCGAACAGGAAGGCGTCGCCGTCGAGGGCGCCCAGTGGTACACGCCCGAGATGTACCGTTCGACCGCCACCCTCGTGCGCTACCTGGCCGCCAAGTACGACATCCCGCTCGATCGCCAGCACATCATCGGCCACGACGGCGTCCCGCCCACCAGCGCCGCCGGCACCAAGAACATGCACTGGGACCCGGGCACCTACTGGGACTGGAACCACTTCATGACGCTGCTCGGCGAGCCCACCGTGCCGACCGCCCGCCCCGGCAGCCAACTGGTCACCGTCAGCCCGGACTTCAGGAAGAACAAGCAGGCGTTCCGCGACTGCGAGAAGAAGGTGGACCTGCCCGTCCAGGGCTCCAGCGCCGTCCCGCTGCACACCGCGCCCTCCGACGACGCGCCCCTCTTCTCCGACCCCGGCATCCACCCGGACGGCTCGCCCGGCACCAACTGCGCGGCCGACTGGGGCAGCAAGATCAGCGCCACCCAGCAGGCCGTCGTCGCCGGCCACGCCCCCGGCTGGACGGCCATCTGGTGGTACGGCGAGAAGGCGTGGTTCCGCACCCCCGCCCACACCCGCACCACCGTCCCCACCTCCGGCTACGTCGTCCGCCCGAAGGCGGGCAGGACGGAGGTGCCGGTGTACGGGGTCGCCTACCCGGAGAAGTCGGAGTACCCGGCGGACTTCGCCGACCAGCGGGTCGGCGCGCCCCTCCAGTACACGATCAAGGCCGGCCAGTCGTACCCCGGCGGCGGCGAGGCGCCCACCGGCTTCTTCTACGCACCGACGATCGACGCCTCCTACCCGCTGGACCACTCGTACTTCACGGGCAAGGAGAAGTACGTGACGGTCCAGATCGGCCACCGCGTCGCCTTCGTCAAGGCGTCCGACGTGGACATCGTGCGCGCCCGCTGAGGCCCGGCGCCCGCACACAACAGCGCGCCGCGGACCCGGTGTGTCGGCACCGGACCCGCGGCGCGCCCCGCGGGGCCGGACGGTCAGCGCGTGCCGACCGCCGCCCGCACGGCGTTCCGGGCCATCGCGCAGTCGTCGTGCAGCCGGCGCAGCAGCAGCCGCTGCTCCTCGCCCGGGGCGAGCGCGCCCGGCCGCTCCTGCACGGCGGCCCGGGCCGGCCCGCCCTCCCGCATGGCCCGCTGCACGGCCGTCTCGTACCGACGGATCTCCCGCGTGAGTACGAGCATCAGGTTGACCAGGAACGCGTCGCGAGCCGCCGGGCCGGCGACCTGCGCCAGCTTGCTGATCTCGCGCCGGGCCACCGGGGCGTCACCCAGCACGGTCCACAGCGTCGCCAGGTCGTACCCCGGCAGATACCAGCCCGCGTGCTCCCAGTCCACCAGCACCGGACCCGTGGGCGACAGCAGGATGTTGGACAGCAGCGCGTCCCCGTGGCAGAACTGCCCCATCGCCTGGCGCCCGCCGGAGTGGGCGATCCCGTGCAGCAGCTTCTGCAGGTCGCCCAGGTCCCGGTCGGTGAAGAGACCCAGCTCGTGGTAGCGGTTGATCCGGGCCGCGTAGTCCAGCGGCGCCTCGAACAGGCCCGCCGGCGGACGCCAGGCGTTCACCCGCGCGACCGCCCCGAGCACGGCGCGCAGGTCCGCGCGGGGCGGCGCCTCGGCCGGGTGGCGCGTCAGGGCGGCCACCCGGCCCGGCATCCGCTCGATGACCAGCGTGCAGTTCTCCGGGTCGGCGGCGATGAGCCGGGGCACCCGTACCGGCGGGCGGTGCCGGACGAACGCCCGGTATGCCGCTATTTCGTGCTGGAACCGCTCCGACCACGCGGGGGAGTGGTCCAGTAAACACTTAGCGACCGCCGTCGCGCGCCCTGTGGAACCGACCAGCAGCACCGAGCGCCCGCTGCGCCGCAGCACCTGCACCGGATTGAACTCCGGGCAGATCCGGTGCACGGAGGCGATCACCATCCTCAGCTGGGCACCCTGGGCGCCCGACAGGTCCAGCCGTCCGCCGAGCGAGGGGGCACCGGGCCCCCCCGGCCGCCGGGGCCGCCCGATGCCGGGGGCCGGAAGGGTGGCGCGCGGGTCGAGATACGGTCCGCCGCCCGCCTGGAGGGGACGGAGCGGCCGGGGCGGGGCGGACACGGAGGACGATGCTGTGTACATGGGCGATACAGATCCCTTCGTGCGCCGACAAGTTGCGTGCGCCACCCCGGCCGGCGGCCGTTCGGCACCCTGGGGAGTACCTAGGGCTGCCGGGCGGGGTTGCGCTTTCTTACCTGACACCGGCGCACGGGTGTCTCTCGACATAGCGCACCCTGGCGAACCCTGGCGAATAGTCGCAAGGCATCTGACACGGGGTTACTGTCAACACAGCCGAGAACCTGGGGGCTTGACGTGACCGGAGAACCCAACACCCGCCTGTCCGACCTGTTCGGCCTTGCCGGCTGGTCCAAGGGCGAACTCGCGAGAATGGTGAACCGGAAGGCGGCGGCCATGGGCCACCTGCAACTGGCCACCGACACCTCGCGCGTGAGGCGCTGGATCGACATGGGGGAGTCCCCCCGCGATCCCGTTCCGAAGGTGCTGGCGGCTCTGTTCACCGAGCGGCTCGGTCGTGTCGTGACCATCGAGGACCTCGGGTTCGGCCGGCGCGGGCGTGCAGGGAAGCGGCGAGAGGCCGGGACGCAGGACAATCCCGAGCAACTCCCGTGGCCGCCCGAACGGACGGCAGCGGTCCTCACCGAATTCACGGGAATGGACCTCATGCTCAACCGACGCGGCTTGATGAGCGCGGGCGCCGTGCTCGCCGCCGGCTCCGCCATCGCCGGCCCCATGTACGACTGGCTGCACACCGACCCCGCACTGGCGGCGGCGGCCCCGCACGCCGGAGACCCCCTGCACGCGGACCAGGCCGGCTTCGACCGGTACGAGGCCGCCCCCATCGGCTCCGAGGAGATCGAGGCCCTGGAGCGGTCCGTCGAGGTCTTCCGCGCCTGGGACGCCTCCCGGGGCGGCGGCCTCCAGCGGAAGGCCGTGGTGGGCCAGCTCAACGAGGTGGGCGGCATGCTCTCCTACCACCACCCCGCCCACCTCCAGAAGCGGTTGTGGGGCGTCGCCGCCAACCTCGCTGTCCTGGCGGGGTGGATGTCGCACGACGTCGGCCTCGAACCCACCGCGCAGAAGTACTTCGTCATCGCCGCGCACGCGGCACGCGAGGGCGGCGACCGCCCGCGCGCCGGCGAGGCCCTGTCCCGCGCGGCCCGCCAGATGGTCCACCTCGGCCGTCCCGACGACGCGCTGGACCTGATGAAGCTCGCCAAGTCCGGTTCGGGCGACGCCGTCCTGCCGCGCACCCAGGCGATGCTCTGCACCATCGAGGCGTGGGCGCAGGCTTCTATGGGCCGGGGGCAGGCCATGCGGCGCACCCTGGGCCGGGCCGAGGAGCTCTTCGTCTCGGACAAGGCCGATGTGCCCCCGCCCAGTTGGATGCAGATGTTCGACGAGGCCGACATGCACGGTATGCAGGCCCTCGCCTTCCGTACCCTCGCCGAACACGACCCCTCGGCGGCGGTCATCGCCCAGCGGCACGCGAAGCAGGCCCTGGAGCTGCGGGTCAACGGCCGCGAGCGGTCCAAGATCTTCGACTACATCTCGCTCGCCTCGGCGTGCTTCATCGCCGACGACCCGGAGCAGGCCGACCGCTACGCCCGGCTCGCGCTCGTGACGATGGGGGAGACCTCGTCCCACCGGACGTGGGACCGGCTGCGCGAGATGTACCGGCTGACCGGGCAGTTCTCCGGCTACGCGAAGATCGAGAACCTGCGGGAGGAGATCCAGCTCGCCGTGCCGCCGAGCCAGCGCAAGAAGGCGGGGAGCGCCGAGATCTGAGGAGTCCCGGGACGCGATGAGCGCCGGGTTCCGCAGGAGGGGTCTGCCCTTTCCTCACGCCCCGACGCGGGCGATCAGCAAGCACGCGTCGTCCAGTCGCTCCGCCGAGCCGAACGCCTCGACGACGATCCGTACGCATTCCTGCGCCGAGCTTGCCTCAGCGAAGCGAGGGGCCAGCCCCAGCAGTGTGTCCGTGCCCGGGCGCGCACCCCCGTGCCCGGCGGCATCGTTGCGGGCCAGTCCGTCGGTGTGCAGCACGAGCACGTCGCCGGGGAGCAGCTGTGTCTCGGCCTGCTCGTAGGCGGCACCGGAGGCGGCTCCGAGCAGCACCCCGTCCGGCATCGGCAACGGGCGTCCGGTGCCGTCACGGAAGAGAAGGGGAGCGGGGTGTCCGGCCTGCGCCCAGTCCAGGGTGCGCGTCGCCGGGTCGAACCTGCCGCACACGGCGCTGCCCAGCGCCGGCTGAATGGAGGTGTCCAGCAACTGGTTGAGGTGCCCGAGGAGGGCGCCGGGCTCGATGCCGGCCATCGTCATGCCGCGCACCGCGCCCATCACCACCGCCATGGCGGAGGTGGCCTGGACGCCGTGGCCGGTGAGATCGCCCACGGTGAGCATCGTCCTGCCGTCCGGCAGCTCCATGGCGTCGTACCAGCCGCCGCCGACCAGGGCGCTCGTCTCGGACGGCAGGTAGTGGGCGGCGATGTCCAGGGCGTCCGGCCCGCTGTCGGGGAGCCGGAGGGAGGTCTGCCACGGCGGGAGGACGGCTTCCGCCGGCTCCGCCGCGGCCCGGTGTCCGGCGCCGGGCCGTTCGCGGCGCAGCGAGTCGTGGGTGCGGCGCACCACCTGCTGGCTGCGTCGCAGCGCGCTGACGTCCCGCAGGACGGCCCACATGGAAGCGGTGCAGCCGTCCGTGTCGAGCACGGGCTCGCCCATCATGTGCAGGGTCCGGACGCGCCCGTCGGTGTGCCGGATGCGGAATTCGCCGTCTATCGGCTTGCCGTCCACCAGGCAGTCCGTGACGAGCGCGGTGAGTAACGGCTGGTCCTCGGGGAGCAGCAGGGAGGGCAGGGCATCCAGCGAGAGCCCGCCCGCCTCCGGATCCCGGCCGAAGATCCGGAACAGCTCGTCGGACCAGCTGACCTCGTCGGTGAGCAGATTCCACTCGGCGCTGCCGACCCTGCCGATCAAGGAGCCCGCGGGTTCGTCGGCGGTGTCCGAGGGCTCCGCCGGCAGGACGTCCCGGAGCTGTCCCAGATGCGCGCCGAGGTCGTCCAGGTGGTGCACCGCCAGCTCGCACAGCGCACGCTGCCACCGCGTTCGCGGGTCGTCCTCATCCACGCGCACGGCGTCGCGACGCACCGCGTCCACATCGCCGCGCAGGCGGCGCGTGCGGTGGATCAACGCGTCGACTGCGCCGCGCTCGGGCGGCTGCGGGGCGGATCGGTCCGCGGAGAGGGGGGACGGCATGTCGTACTCCGATACAGGGCGGTACAACCAGTGACGAAGGGTGGACCGCATACGACTTTCGCACAGCCGGAGGAGGCCCGTAAGTGGTTTGGCAACACTCGATGCGTTCTTGCATCCGGCATATGCCAGCGGCTGACTGTAACCCATCCCTTTTCGAACAGCCTTGCTGCTGGCGGTGGTTGGTGCAAGTCGCGAGTCGAACGGAGGGCGGGAGCAGCCGGGAATGCGGGGGAGGGGTGCCGTGTTGTACGGGCAGAACGAAAACGAATCCCGTTCTCATAGACGTCCGGGGTCCGTGATCGTCACCGCGTACGACCGTCCGCGTCCAGGAAGGAACGCCCATGAAGTCCCGTATCCACCCCGTCTCCCGTCCGGTGGTCTTCCGTGACCGTGCCGCCGGGACGGCCTTCCTCACTCGCTCCACCGCCGACTCCGAGCGGCGCGTGACCTGGGAGGACGGCCGCAGTTACCCCGTCATCGACGTGGAGACCTCGTCGGCGAGCCATCCCTTCTACACGGGTGCCCGGCAGGTGCTGGACACGGCGGGCCGGATCGAACGGTTCCACCGCCGTTACGGCAACGAGGCTTCCGCGGCCCGGTGAGCCGGGCGCCCTGCGGGCCGCCCGCCCCGTGCCCTCGATCACAGTCCGGGGCACGGATTACGGGGAACAGACAGTGATGGTTTATCGTTCACCTATATGTGGATGACGCCCTGAGCGCCCGCATTCAAGCCGCCCCGGCTGGATTCCCCCGATCCGGCCGGGGCTTCCCCTTTCCCGGCCCGGCCGCCGCCTGCCCCGGCCCGGCCTCCATCAGCAGCGCGGCCACCGCCGGCGCCACGGCCGCCACCGCGCCGCCCTCGGGCCACAGCCGCACGGCCAGCGCCGCGAGCGCGGCACCCGCCACCACGGCGCCCAGCCTCCCCGCGGCCCAGCCGTCGTCGCCCCGCCGCGCTCCCCCCACGAGGCGGCCGATGAGCGACGTCAGCGTGCCGGTGAAGTAGTTCGTGGGCGTTGCCCGCACCCGCCCCTGGATGCCCATCGCGAGCCCCATGAGCACCAGCAGGCCCAGCCGGTCCGTATCCGACGCCACCAGCCCGGCCGCCCACAGCCCCGCCCCCGCCGCCAGCAGAACCACCTCGGCCAGCAGCATCAACGGCACCCGCCGCCACATCCGCTCACCGGCCAGTGCGGCACCGGTGACCCCGCAGCCGTACGCGACCAGCGCGGTGACCACGCGCAGTGCGACCCCCTTCTCGCCCGCCCCGGCGGCCGAGGCACCCAGCAGCACCAGGTTCCCGGTCATCACCCCGGCGAAGACCTGGCCGACACAGAGGAAGACGAACGCGTCCGTCGCCCCGGACGCCGCCGACAGCAGCAACAGCGAGACGCGCTCCCGCCCCCTCACTCCAGCCCACGCGCCTGCCGGAACCGGGCCAGGCCGTCGGCCAGCCGCACCACGGGCTCCGGGTAGTCCAGCCGTTCCCGCTCCTCGTCCGGCAGCTTCCACGGCTCGTGCACGGCGGATCCGGAGACCGGTGACAGCTCCGGCACCCAGCGCCGGACGTACTCGCCGTCCGGGTCCAGCCGCTTGCCCTGCACGACGGGGTTGAGCACCCGGTTGGGGCGGCTGTCGGTGCCCGTGCCCGCCATCCACTGCCAGTTCATCTGGTTGTTGGGGACGTCGCCGTCCACCAGGAGGTCCAGGAAGTGGCGTGCCCCGACCCGCCAGTCCACGTACAGCGTCTTGGTCAGGAAGGAGGCGGTGAGCAGCCGGCCCCGGTTGTGCATCCAGCCCTCGTGGCGCAGCTGGCGCATCGCGGCGTCGACCATCGGATAGCCGGTGCGCCCCTGCCGCCATGCCTCGACCTCGTCCGCCGCGTCCGCTTCGGACCGCCACCGGTCGTGCTTGTCACGGTAGTTCACGTGCGAGGAGGCGGGCCGGGCCGCGAGCACCTGGTAGTGGAACTCCCGCCAGCACAACTGCCGCACGAACGCCTCGGCCCCCGCGCCGCCCGCCTCCCGCGACCGGTGGACCAGCTCGACGGGGGACAGGGTGCCGAAGTGCAGGTGCGGCGAGAGCCGCGAGGTGCCGTCGGCCGCCAGGTCGTCGTGCCGGTCCTCGTACGCGGCGAGCCCGCGCCGCCGCCAGGCCGCGAACGCCTTGCGCCCCGCCTCCTCGCCCCCATCGGCGAGCCCTTCCGACACACCGGAGACGTCGCCGCGGGCGGGCACCTTCTCGGAGCGCGGCTCCCTCGGGACCCGGACCGTGCGCGGTGCGCCGAACACGTCGCGCAGCCGCTCCTGCGACCAGCGCCTGAAGTACGGGGTGAAGACGGCGAAGTGGTCCGAGGAGGCAGGCGTCACGGCGCCGGGCGCCACCGCGGTGACCACGCCGTCGTGGACGCGCAGGCGGCGCCCGTCCGCCTCCAGCGCCTCCCGCAGCCGCTCCTCGCGGTGGCGGGCGTACGCGCTGACGCCCGCCGCCACGTGCACCTCGTCGGCGCCGGCCTCCGAGGCGACCGCGCACACCTCATCGGCCACGTCCCCGGACCGGATGACCAGTCGCCCGCCCCGCTCGCGCAGTCCGGCGTCCAGGTCGCGCAGGCAGTCGGCGAGGAACGCGCGCCGGTTCGGGGCGTCGAAACCCGCCGCCCCGATGGCGCTGTCCAGGACGAACAGAGGCACGATCTCACCGGCCGACGCGAGAGCGGCGTGCAGCGGCGGATGGTCGTGCAGACGGAGGTCGGCGGTGAACAGGACGACCGCAACGGTCATGGCGCAACTCCAGATGGGGGCGGGGACAGCCATGCTGCCGTCACCCGGCCGGCCCGGGACGCACCGTTCAGGGCGACACCGCCGGTATCGCCCGTCCGGGTGACGTCCGGTTCTCCGCCGCCCGCGCGATATTGCGCGCCATCCCGCCGAACACCACGGCGTGGAACGGCGAGACGCTCCACCAGTACGCGTGCCCGAGCAGCCCGCGCGGATGGAACAGGGCCCGCTGCCGGTAGCGCGAACGGCCCTCCCCGTCCCGTTCCACGTACATCTCCAGCCAGGCCGGGCCCGGCAGCCGCATCTCCGCCCGCAGCCGCAGCAGGTGCCCCCGCTCGATCTCCTCGACCCGCCAGAAGTCCAGCGAGTCGCCCACCCGCAGCCGGTCCGTGTCGCGTCGGCCGCGCCGCAGGCCGACCCCGCCCACCAGCCGGTCCAGCCAGCCGCGCACCGCCCAGGCCAGCGGGAACGAATACCAGCCGTGCTCCCCGCCGATGCCCTCCACCACCCGCCACAGGGCCTCGGGCGACGCGTCCACCCGGCGCTCCCGCACGTCCGTGTACAGGCTGCCGCCCGCCCAGTCGGGGTCCGTGGGCAGTGGGTCGCTGGGCACGCCCGGCACCGAGGCGGAGGACCACCGGGTGGTGACCCGGGCCTCCCGGATCCGTTGCAGCGCCAGGCGCAGCGCGGTGTCGAAGGAGAACGGCTGCCCCGCCCCGTCGGGGACGTATCCCGCGATGTCGTGCTCCCGGCACACCACCTCGTACCGCAGGGACTCCGCGAGCGGCCGGGCGATCGACGCGGGCACGGGAGTGATGAGCCCGACCCAGTGGCTGGAAAGACCCGGTGACAGCATCGGCACGGGCAGGATCACCCGGTGGGGCAGCTGCGCCACCTCCGCGTAACGCTGCATCATGTCCCGGTACGTGAGGACGTCGGGACCGCCGATGTCGAACGTGCGGTTCACGTCCCGGGGCATGCGGGCGCTGCCCACCAGATAGCGCAGCACGTCGCGGACGGCGATGGGCTGGATGCGCGTCGAGACCCAGCTCGGCGTCACCATCACCGGCAGCCGCTCGGTGAGGTAGCGCAGCATCTCGAAGGACGCGGAGCCCGAGCCGATGATGACGGCGGCCCGCAGCGCGGTCGTCGGCACGCCGGAGTCCAGCAGGATGCGCCCGACCTCGGCCCGGGAGCGCAGATGCGGCGACAGCTCCCGCTCGGACACGCCTTCGGGGGTGAGGCCGCCCAGATAGACGATGCGGCCGACCCCGGCGGCCCGCGCCCGCTCCGCGAAGGCCGTGGCGGCCCGCCGGTCGGTCTCCTCGAAACCGGCCCCGGTCGTCAGCGCGTGCACCAGGTAGTAGGCCACGTCGATGCCGTCCATCGCCGGGGCGAGCGAGGCCGCGTCCGTGACATCGCCGCGTACGGTCTCCACCTCGTCCGCCCACGGGTGGTCGCGCAGCTTCTCCGGGGTGCGGGCCAGGCAGCGCACCCGGTGCCCGGCCGCCAGCAGCTCCGGGACCAGGCGGCCGCCGATGTAGCCGCTGGCTCCGGTGACCAGGCAGTTCAGGGGGGCGTCGGCGTGGTCGTCCGTCATGGGACCTCCGCATCGGTCCGGATGCGCCGGGCCGTGCGGGACCGGCCTGTCGCGACCAGTCTGACGCCGGAAGGCCCGTTCCGCACGGCGCGGGAGTGGTCCGGCGCTCGCGGGGCATCCGTGGCCCATGGACGCAGCGGCGGCAAGACCTCAGCGGGACACGGCCCGGCGCAAGGGATGGGGGCGGCTCCTGCTGCGCGTCTCCATCCTGGTGCTGGCCTTCGTGGCCATGGTCGGATTCTCGGTCGTGCTGGCGAAGGTGACGCTCACCCCGTCGCCCGCCTCCGAGGAACTCGTGAAGTCGAACCTGCACCCGGGCCGTTCGCTGCGGCAGTACGCCGAGGACTACACGTTCCTGGCGGCGTGCAAGCAGGCCGGCGGCAATCTGCTGCTCGGCATGCCCTTCGGCGTCCTGCTGCCCATCCTCGTCCCGCGACGGCTCCGGATGCTCCGCATGTTCCTGCTCACCGTCGCGGTCATCGCCCTCGTGGAACTGGTGCAGGGGGCGGTCGTACGGGGCCGCGCCTTCGACGTGGACGACGTCATCCTCAACACGGCGGGCGCCCTGCTGGCCTACCTGCTGGTGGGGCGGCGCCTGAGCCACCGTTACCACGTCCTCGCGGAGGACCCGGAGCGAGCGCCGGCGGACTCCCCGAAGGCCGCGCCCCGTACGAAGGCCGCGCGTACGAAGCCGAAGCCCCGTACGAAGGCCGCGCCCCGCCGTACCGGGCGGCCCGCGTCCGTCTGGTCGCGGCTGCGGCACGGCGTCCGCCGCGGGGCCGTGCGCGGCCGGCCCCGCAAGCGCTGACCTGCGGCGGTACGGCTACCCGATCGGCCCGTGGCCGATTGCGGCCCCTGTCCGGCGGGCCGACGGTGGAAGGCCACCGCCGAAGAGGAGCGACATGACCGACGCCCAGTGGAGCCCGGGGCCGCGCGCCGGGGACGCCGACGAGTTCCGGCCCGTGCTGGACGTCGTGGAGCCCGCCCGCCAACGGCGGCTCACCGTCCTCTTCCGGCTGCTCCTGCTGATCCCGCACTTCATCGTGCTGTTCTTCCTGGAGATCGGGGCCTTCTTCACCGTCGTCTTCGGCTGGTTCGCCGCCCTGGCGCTCGGCCGGCTGCCCGGGCCCGTCTACCGTTTCCTCGCCCAGGTCCTGGCCTACCGGACACGCGTCGGCGCGAGCGCCATGCTCCTCGTCGACCGCTACCCGCCCTTCAGCCTGTCCCAGCCGCCGGACCACCCCGTCCGCATCGACGTCCGCCCGACGCGGCTGAACCGGCTCGCCGTGTTCTTCCGGCTGATCCTGGTCATCCCCGCCGCCATCGTGCAGGGCCTCGCGACGTCCGGCTGGTCCGTCCTGGCCCTCCTGTGGTGGCTCATCACCCTCATCCTGGGGCGCATGCCCCGCCCGCTGTTCGAGGCCACGGCGGCCACCCTGCGCTACGAGATGCGGGTCTCCGCCTACTTCTCCCTGCTCAGCCCCGCCTACCCCAAGGGACTCTTCGGCGACGACGACCTCTCCGTACCGCAGGGCCGGCCACGCTCCGCCACCAGGCCGCTGGTCATGAGCACCGCGGGCAAGGCGCTGGTGGTCCTCTTCCTGGTCCTCGGGCTCGTCGGCGGTGCCACGACTTCCGTGACCCGCTCCGGCTCGAACGGCGACGACTACGGCATGGGCGCGTAAAACCACTCGTACGAACAGCCGTTCAGGGTGCATGATCGCTGGATGACCTGGACCGCACCCGCAGCCACCCGTACGCCCGGCTCGCTCGTCGCCGCCGAACGGGAGATGCTCACCGGCTATCTCGGCTGGTTCCGTTCGACCCTCCTCCAGAAGTGCGCCGGACTCACCGGTGAACAGCTCGCCGAACGGACCGTGGAGCCGTCGAACCTGTCCCTGCTGGGGCTCGTACGCCACATGGCCAAGGTCGAACGCACCTGGTTCCGGCAGCGGTTCGCCGGGCAGGAGCTGGAGCCCCTGTACGACCCGGCCAAGGGCAGGGACGCGGATTTCGAGGACCTGGACCCCGCCACGGCCGCCGAGGACTACGCCCGGCTGGTCGAGGAGTGCCGGCTCGCCGACGAGATCGTCGCCGGCGCCTCGCTGGACGACACGTTCACCCACAACGGGGAGGTGTACTCGCTGCGCCTCGTCCACGTCCACATGATCGGGGAGTACGCGCGCCACATCGGCCACGCCGACCTGGTGCGCGAGCGGCTGGACGGGGTCACCGGGGCCTGAGGGGCCTGGGCGGGCGCCGGGGCCGGCCCCGGCGCGGGCCGTCCTGCGTGAACCCGGCGGGCCGGGTCATACGGACCGTATGACCTCCACCGACCCGGCGACAGAACCGTCCACGAAGCCCGGCCCGGCCGACGACGGCCGCCGCCGCCGTCGCAACCGCCGCTGGGGGCGCGCCGCCGCCTTATGCGCGGGCGCACTCGCCCTGCTGCTCCTCGGCACCCGCCTCAGCCTGCTGCCCGGCCTGGGCGACATCTTCGGCGAGGAGACCCACGACCGTACGGGCCCCGCGGTGCTCAAGTCGATCCAGGACATGAGCAGGTACGAGGCGGCGGCCGGCAACTTCCAGGTCGTGGTCGACCTGGAGAAGGACACCAAGTACGTCCCCGACGTGATCCGGGGCAGCCGCACGCTGTACGTCGGAGCCGGCACCGTGTCCGCGTACGTCGACCTCGGGCGCGTGACGAGCGGGGGAGTGGTCGTGAACGAGGACCGCACCACCGCCGAACTCCGGCTCCCGCACGCGGTCCTGGGCAAGCCGGCGCTCGACCCCGACCGCTCCTACGCGGTGTCGAAGCAGCGCGGCCTCCTCGACCGGCTCGGCGACTTCTTCTCCGACAACCCCGGCAGTGAACAGGCCGTCAACAAGCTGGCCGCACGCCACATCGGCGACGCGGCAAAGGAGAGCGGCCTGGCGCAGCGCGCCGAGAAGAACACCACCGCGATGCTCAAGGGCCTGCTCGAATCCCTGGGCTTCGAGCAGGTCACGGTCCGCTACGGCACCGAGGGCACCGGCCGTTCCTGACCGCGACACGACGGCCGGGGCGGATTAGCCCGGCCCCAGAAGTCGTTGAAGCCATGATGAGATGCCGCGGCCGACCAGGTGCCACGGCGGACAGACCGACGACGGGACAGAACACATGCCTCTCCAGGGCGAGTACGAGCCGAGCCCCTCCCAGTGGGTTCGCGACCAGGTCGAGCAGTACGAGAGCTCGGGCGGCACGGAAGGGACGACGATGCGCGGCATGCCCGTCATCATCCTGACGACCGTGGGAGCCAAGAGCGGGAAGATCCGCAAGACGCCCCTGATGCGCGTCGAGCACGACGGCCGGTACGCGGTGGTCGCCTCCCAGGGCGGCGCCCCGACGCACCCCGTCTGGTACCACAACCTCAAGGCCGAGCCGCGCGCCGAGCTCCAGGACGGCCCGGAGCGGCGTGACATGACGGCACGTGAGGTGACCGGCGCCGAGAAGGAGCAGTGGTGGGAACGCGCGGTCGACGCGTTCCCCGACTACGCCGACTACCAGAAGAAGACGGACCGGCAGATCCCGGTGTTCGTACTGGAGCCGGTGGACGGGAGCCACTGAGGCACGTCGGGATAGTGTCCAGCTCGGCCCCCAGGGGGTGGGGCCGAGCGGAAGGATGCGGAACCAGATGACGACAGACAACTCCGACCTCGTCGCCTTCGTCAGGGCGCGCCTCGACGAGGAAGAGGACCTCGCGCGGGCGGCCGGCGGCGAGGCATGGCGGTGCCCGGCCGAGTCGCCGGGCGAGATCCACGACCGGGGCGGCGCGATCGCCTTCACCCTGCGTACGCACGGCCACGCCTACGACCGGCACATCGTCCGCCAGGACCCGGCCCGGACGCTCCAGCGCATCGAGACCAACCGGGTCCTCCTGGACGAGTACGCCGAGGTGGCCGCGCTCGACGTGGACCGCCCGCAGCGCGACTTCGCCTCGGGCCGGGCCTTCGGCCTGGGCTTCGTGGTCCGGCAGCTGGCCGCCGAGAACGCGGGCCACCCCGACTACCTGGTGAAGTGGCTGCCCCGGTTCACCCAGTAGCGGACGGGTCCGTCGGCTCAGAGCGCGTTCATCCCGTGGTCGCCCTTGGTGGTCACCTGGTCGCTCCGCTCCTGGAGCCGGCGGGCCTTGTCCTCCAGGCGCCGCCGCTCCCGGGGGTCCGATGTGCGCTCGGCGGTCTCCCGCATCTCCTCGGCCTTCGCCCGGATGCGCTCGGCCCGGCCGCCGGTCTCGTCCGCAACGCTCATGATCACTCCAGGTTCTCGGTGGAGAGCCGTCCATCCCAGCGAACCAGCGCGCCCGCGCACCCGCATCTCGGACGCGGGTCGCGCCGCATCGATGTCCGGATGTGACAGGGAACCGTCATTGCGGCCATCCGCGGGGCCCACGAGGATGGAGTCATGTCCACCGCACACCGCGTCGTCATCGCGGTCTTCCCCGGCGTCGATCTCCTCGACGTCTCCGGCCCCGCCGAGGTCTTCGCCCTGGCCAACAGGGTCTCCGGGGGCCGCGACCGCTACCGGGTCCGGCTCGCCGGTCCCGAGGCGGGCGAGGTCCGGACCTCGGCGGGGGTGCGGCTGCTGACCGACCTCACCTTCGGCGAGGTGGGCCGGGAGGTCGACACCCTGCTGGTGCCCGGCGCGGTCGACGTCACCGACGCCGGGCCCGTCGCCCGGATCGACGCCGACATCGTGACCTGGGTGAGGCAGACCGCCCCGCACGCCCGCCGGGTGGCGTCCGTGTGCGTCGGCGCGCATCTGCTGGCAGCCGCCGGGCTCCTGGACGGGAAGACGGCGACCACGCACTGGTCGACCGCCGCCCAGCTGGCCGCCGCGCACCCGGAGGTCACGGTCGACGCGGACCCGATCTTCGTACGCGCCGACCGGGGCCGGGTGTGGACCGGCGCGGGCATCAGCGCCTGCCTGGACCTCGCGCTCGCCCTGGTGGCCGAGGACCTGGGCGAGGACACCGCGCTCGCTGTGGCACGCCAGCTGGTGATGTACCTCAAGCGGCAGGGCGGACAGAGCCAGTTCTCCGTACCCCTGAGCAGACCGGCCGCCTCCCGGCGCGAGATCGACGCGCTGCGGCTGTGGATCGCGGACCACCTCGACCAGGACCTGTCCGCACCGGTGCTCGCGGCGCGGATGTGTCTGAGCGAGCGCCACTTCGCCCGGGTCTTCAAACAGGAGACCGGCGTCTCGCCGGCCGCCTATGTGGAGTCCGCCCGCGTCGAGGCGGCCCGCCGGCTCCTGGAGACGACCGACGACCCGCTCGACCGGGTGGCGTCCGCCTCCGGACTCGGGTCGGCGGAGACCCTGCACCGTGTGTTCCGGCGGCAGATCGCCACCACACCGGCCGCCTACCGCCGCCGCTTCCGTACCCACGCGGCCTGACCGGTCCGGACACCCCGACAACCACCGCCGGGCACGGCGGACGGCTCCGCCCTGCCCGAAACACTTCCGGCGAACCGGGAAACAACCCCCAGAAAGGCACCACCATGACCACGAACCAGCCCTCCGCGACCCTCCGCGAGGTCTCCGGCCTGGACGCCCGGCTGCCCCGGCTGAGCGAATCCGTCCTGATCCTCATCGACGTCCAGAACACCTACCGCACCGGCGTCATGGCCCTGGAGGGCGCCGAGGAGGCCGTCGCGGCCTGCGCGCGGCTCCTGGACCGGGCCAGGGCCGCGGGCACGCCGGTGATCCATGTCATCCACGACGGCGGCGAGGGCTCCCCGTACGACATCCGCGAGCACATCGGCGCCCTCAGCGACGAAGTGGCGCCCCGCGAGGGCGAGGCGGTGGTCGTCAAGCAGTTCCCGAACTCCTTCCACCGCACGGAGCTGGAGAACACCCTCACCGCCCTGGGCGCGGAGCCCGGCAGCGGCAAGGACCTGGTGCTCGCCGGGTTCATGGCCCACATGTGCGTCACGCACACCGCGCAGGGCGCGTTCAACCTCGGCTACCGGCCCGCCGTCGTCGCCGAGGCCACGGCCACCCGCAGCCTGGCCTCGCCCGACGGCACGGTGGTCCCGGCCGCAGCGCTGAAGACCGCCGCGCTCACCGCCGTGGGCGACCTCTTCGCCCCCGTCGCCGCCACGGTGGACGACCTCCCCGCCTGACGGGGCCCCGGGCGGGAGACGTCAGCGCTCGACCGACGTGGTCGTGAAGCGGTCGCCGCAGACACGGATCTGCGGGTCCCGCAGGGTCAGCGCCTCCTTGGAGCCCGGCGGGTACACCCGCAGGTAGTCGCCCTGCTTCCAGCAGCCGCCGTCCGCGATGCCCTGGTTCAGCGTGTGCAGCACGACGTGCGCCGTCCTGCCGGGAGCCAGCGTCGTCGCCCCGTGCGAGGCGCCGTCCCGTTCGGCCGGTGCGCCGATGACGGCGCCGTCGCGCTGGATCAGGGACACGCCGGGGAAGCCGTTCAGGGCGCAGGAGTGCCCGGACTTGTTCACGAAGGTGAGCTCGTAGTAGACCTGCCCGGCGCCGCCGTCGCCGCGCTTCACGCTCATGCCCAGGCCCTCGGCCGTGCACCGGCCGGGACCGGAGGCGCCGGCCCCGGACCCGCTGGACGCGGCGGGGGAGGACGGCGCCGTCGCCGGGGGCGAGGAGGCCGGGCCGGAAGGCTGCGGCGAGGTCCGGGCGGGGGCCGTCGTCCCGGCGTGGGCCGCGGGCGAGGGCGCGCCCTCAACTCCGGAGCCGTCGTCGTCGCAGCCCGCCGCGACGAGGGCGAAGGACATCATCGCGACCGGCGCGAGGAGGCAGCGGCGGAGCGTACGCGCTCTCCCGGCCGCCTTGCGCCCTCGCGGACGGGGCGCGTGTCCGAACGGTGCGGGGGCGGCGGTGGTGCGAGAAAGTGAGCCCATAAGGGACGGGTGCTCGATTTTCTTGCGGTCCAACCTGATGATCTGGCAAAGAATCCAGCTGCTCCGGAGCGGCCCCGAGGCGGCGGAGCTGGGCATCACGCTGAGCAGCCGCGGTGGGGCGCGTCACTCCGGATCCGGCCGGACCACCGGCAGCCCCGCCGTCCCCGCCGCCCCGGCCAGCACCTCGCGGAGCATCGCCGGGGTGAGCCGGCCGGTGAAGACGTTGCGCTGGCTGACGTGGTAGCAGCCGAACACCGTCAGCGGGTGGCCCGCCCCGCCGGCCGGTTGCAGCACCGTACGGGCGCCGTGGCCGAACACCGGCCTGGGCCGGGGCACCCGCCACCCGGCGCGTTCCAGGGCGGCCAGGGTCGCCTGCCAGCCGAAGCCGCCGAGCACGACGACCGACCGCACCGTGGGCCGCAGCAACTGGAGCTCCCGGGCCAGCCACGGCCGGCACGTGTCCCGCTCGCCCGGAGTAGGGCGGTTTCCGGGAGGCGCGCAGTGGACCGGCGACGTCACCCTGACCCCGTACAGTTCGAGCCCGTCGGCCAGGTCCGTCACCGTGGCCCGGGAGGCCAGCCCCAGTTCGTACAGCGTGGCGTACAGCAGGTCCCCGGCCCGGTCGCCGGTGAACATCCTGCCGGTCCGGTTCCCGCCGTGCGCGGCAGGCGCCAGGCCCGTGATGGCCAGGGAGGCGTCGGGGGGCCCGAAGCCGGGTACGGGACGGGCCCAGTACTCCCAGTCGCGGAACGCGGCGCGCTTGGTCCGGGCGGCCTCCTCGCGCCACTCCACGAGGCGGGGGCAGGCACGGCAGGTGACCAGCCGCCCGTCGAGCCCGGCCAGCGTACGGGAGCGGGCGGCGGCCCGTACGGGGTAGTCCTCGGCGGTGGACATGATCGACCCGCTTCCGCGTTCCTGACTTCCGCCCGGTGGCGTGTTCACCGGAATGAGCGTACCCAGGGCGAAAGGGACCAAGGCCGTCGAAACGGCCCTGACCACGACGAGAAGCGAAAGGAAACCGGACCATGAAGGACTTC
This sequence comes from Streptomyces sp. NPDC041814, assembly GCF_055590565.1. NCBI lineage: Bacteria > Bacillati > Actinomycetota > Actinomycetes > Kitasatosporales > Streptomycetaceae > Streptomyces > Streptomyces sp. NPDC041814. The sequence continues at coordinate 376,281 of NZ_JBVJAM010000002.1, forward strand.
GCCGTCGGGGACCACGTGCGATGGAACTCCGAAGCCGGTCACGTCGAAGGCGTCATCACCGGGAAACACACCAGCGACGTCGAATTCAAGGGCCGCACCCGGCATTGCAGCAAGGAGGAACCGCAGTACGAGATCAAGAGCGACAGGACCGGCCACCTGGCCATGCACAAGGGCAGCGCGCTGAAGAAGGCCTGAGGGCCGGCGCCGTGCACCGGATCTGCACGATCGGCCACTCGACCAGGGAGTTCGGTGAGCTGGTGGAGCTGTTGCGCCGCAACGACGTCACCCTGCTGGCCGACGTGCGCTCGTACCCGTCGTCCCGGAAGCTTCCGCAGTGGAACCAGCGGAACATCGTCGATGCGCTGCCGCCCGGTATCGGATACCGGTGGCTCCCGAAGCTGGGAGGCCGTCGGCACACTCCCAAGGGCGTTCCGACCGAGAACGGCGCCTGGCGGGTGAAGGCATTCCGCGACTACGCCGACTACATGGCGACGGACGCGTTCCGGGAAGGGCTGGACGAACTCCTGGAACTCGCCGAGGACTCCCGGCCGGCGATCATGTGCAGCGAGGCCGTGCCGTGGCGCTGCCACCGCAGACTGATCACCGACGCGCTGATCGTCGCGGGCGCCGAGGTCGTGGACATCCTGTCACCCACCTCGACGCGGCCCGCGGTCCTGAACAAGGACGCGCGGGTCCGCGACGGCCGGCTGACCTACCCGCCCCACGACTGAGACGGCGCGCCCGATCCGCCGTGCCCGGGCCACGGCCGCAGCTTCTCCGGGTTGCGCACCGCCCAGACGCGGTGAACGCGGCCCCCTGCGATGCCGAACGCGGCCACGGTGACGGTGACCCCGGCGTGCTGGGCGACCAGGCCGGGCCGCCCGTTCACCGTGCGTTCCAGCAGCAGGAGTTCGGGCACCTTGTCCGCGAAGTGGACCAGGTACTGGGCGACGCGCTCGGCGCCCTCGACCGGGCGCAGGGCGGCCCCGGCCAGTCCGCCGCCGTCGGTGACCATCGCCGCCTCCGGGCCGAGGAGTCCGATCAGCGCCCCGATGTCCTTGGCCTCCCAGGCGTCCTTGAACGCCCGCACCAGGACCGCCTGCCCGGCCGCCGGGACCGCCTCGGCGCGGGCGTCCCGGAGGCGCCTGCGGGCCGATGCGGCGAGCTGCCGACAGGCCGGGGCGCTCCGGCCGACGATGTCCGCCACCTCGGCGAAGGGGTACCGGAAGACGTCGTGCAGGACGAACGTCACCCGCTCGGCCGGAGTCATGGACTCCAGCACCACCAGGAACGCCATGTTCACGGACTCGTCCAGGGTGACCCGGTCCGCGGGGTCCGCCCGGTCGGCGCGGCCGCCGTCGGCGCGCCCGCCGACCCACTCGGAACGGTCCGGCAGCGGCTCCGGTATCCACTCGCCGACGTAACGCTCCCGCCTGACCCGCGCCGACCCCAGTACGTCGAGGCAGACCCGGCTGGCCACTGTGGTCAGCCACGCCCCGGGCGACGCGATGGCGTCCCGCTGCGCCGGTGGCATCGCGTACCACCGGGCGTACGTCTCCTGTACGGCGTCCTCCGCCTCGGCGACCGAACCGAGCATCCGGTAGGCGAGGTTCATCAGCTGCCGCCGCTCGCCCATGACGGCGCTGAGGTCCGGCTCGGAAGGTGTGCTCATGTACGCGACCGCCCCTGATCGTCGTGGTCCGATTCCGCTGCTGACGGTTCGACGGAACAGCCCGCCGGAATGTGAGGCGGCCGGGGGCCTCACCTTGGGTGGATCCATGTCGTCGGATCGTTGAGACAGTACCGAGCCGCCGTACGAAGAAGTGAGGGCCGGCCGGGAATTCCCGGCCGGCCCTCACTTCATGCGCCGCTGCGACGTGTCGCCCGGCCGGATCTACCAGCGGTACCAGCGGCCTCGCTTTCCACCGCCGCCCGCCGGGCGGACGACGAACCCGAGCAGCCACACCACGAGTACGGCGACGGCTATCCACCACAGGGCCTTCAGGGCGAAACCCGCCCCGAAGAGAATGAGCGCGAGCAGAAGAACCAGAATCACGGGAACCATGGGTATCAACCTCCGAAACAACGGATGCCCCGGCCCTTCTCCTGTATTCCTGCCGAACGCCGGCATCTCCGAAACCGACGACGAGGGGCAGCAGTTCCCTCCGGCAAAGGGGGGCATGGCGGCCGTCCTCGGCAACGAGGACGGTGCCCACGAGGTGAGCGCCGACGTCTTCCGGGTCGCCCCCCGCGCTGAGCCTCCCTCCGCTCCGGGCGGCGGATCCGTCACGGTCTTTGTCGCACAGGTGTGTGTGGAACGCATGGCTCCGGGTAGTCGCAGCTTCGCGCATGCGTAAGCAGTCGCTGTCCGACGGAAGGGAATGATCGCCATGCCGACATCCGTATCTGCGCAGGTGCCGGGAACCACGACTGGTGCTCCGGCCGAACTCCCGCAGATCGCCGATCCGTTGAAGGTGGCGCCCAAGGACGCCCGGGCACTCAGCAAGCTGTTCTTCGACCGGTTGCAGACCCTCGAAGAGGGCACTGCGGAGTATCAGTACGCCCGCAATACGCTCATCGAGATGAACCTCACCCTGGTGCACTTCGCCGCGGCCCGGTACCGAAACCGCGGCAACGGCCAGATGGAAGACATCATCCAGGTGGGAACCATCGGCCTGATCAAGGCCATCGACCGCTTCGAACTCAGCAGGGAAGTCGAATTCACCTCGTTCGCCATTCCCTATATCGTCGGTGAGATCAAGCGCTTCTTCCGGGACACCACCTGGTCCGTCCATGTGCCCCGGCGGCTCCAGGAACTCCGGGTCACCCTCGCCAAGGCCAAGGAGGAGCTGGCCACCTCGTTCGGCCGGGAGGCCACCGTCGCCGAGCTGGCGGAACGGCTCGGCATCAGCGAGGAGGAGGTCATCGAGGGCCTGGTCGCCTCCAACGGCTACACCGCGCACTCGCTGGACGTACCCCTCGACGGGGCGGAGTCCGACAGTCCCAGCGGGGTGAGCCGCACCCACGCGGACATCACCGGCGAGTGCGACCCGGGAATCGAACTGGTCGAGAACCTGCACGCCCTCGCGCCCCTGCTGGAGACGCTGGACGAACGGGAGCGCGCCATCGTCCAGATGCGCTTCGGGCAGGAGATGACGCAGTCCCAGATAGGTGAACGGCTCGGTCTCTCCCAGATGCACGTCTCACGGCTCATCGCCCGCATACTGGGCAGGCTCCGCGAAGGCATCCTCACCGAGGACTAGGGACGGTCACCGGACGCGCGAACCGCGCGAGGACGATTCGTCCTCGTCCTCGTCGTCGTCCGAACCCGGAACATGGACGTCGGTGACGTTGATGTTGATCTCGACCACTTCGAGACCGGTCATCGTCTCGACCGCGTCCGTGACGTTCGTACGGAGGCTGCGCGCGGTGTCCAGGATGGGGGCGCCGTACTCCACGACGATGTCGACGTCGATGGCGGTCTGCTTCTCGCCGACCTCCACCTTGACGCCCCGCCCCGGGTCGTTGGAGCGGGAGACCTTGTCCTTGACGGCTCCGAGCGCTCGCGACGGGCCCTTGCCGACGGAATTGACCCCGTCGGTCTCCCGTACCGCGATACCGGCGATGGTCGACACCACGTTGTCCGCGATGGTCGTCGTGCCTCGCGTGCCGCCTGCCGCGCCGCCGTCCAGAGTGGTGCCGCCGCTTTCGTTGGTCGCCATGAGTTCCTCACACGGGAAGAGCTGGGGTGGGAGAGGGGCTGCCCGGCGGAAGCCGTTCCGCCCCTCATCCCACTCTCCTCCGCATCCCGCGGCCCCGCCATTCGGGTGATCGCCGCACCCGGGGGAGACCTCCGGCTCAGTCGCGGGGCAGCAGCGTCCCCAGCGGCCCGAGGTCCAGATTCAGGTCCTCGGGCCGCACCCCGTGCTGCTCGCACAGCTCCGTCATCCGCTGCTCCAGGAGCATCAGCGTCGTGCCGATCTCCTCGGTCTGCTCCTCGGTGAGGTCGCCCTCGTCGATCCGGCGGATCGCCTGGCGCTCCATCAGCTGGCGCAGCAGCTCGACCACAGTGAGCACCAGCGTGACGAGGTCCTGGCCCACCTTGCCGGAGTCCAGATCCACCCGCGCGTCCGTCACAGCGGCCCCCCGTCGGCCCAGGGCGCCGGCACCCGCTCGCTGACCGACGACAGCAGCGCGTGCAGCGACAGGCGTACGAGAGGCACATCGGCGATCGCGATGACCAGGTCCCCGCTGATGACCACCCCGGTCGCCAGCACCCGGTCCAGCAGATCGACCAGAGGCACCCCGATCGGCCCGCTCAGCGGTTCGGGCTCGTCCCACGGCACGACGGAGCGCTCCACCTCTACACCTCGCCGACGAAGGAGTACGGGACCCAGGGCCCCGACAGCTCGACCTGTGCCCCGGTCCGCTCGCGGAGGCTCTCCGCCAGCCGCGCCAGCTCCGCCGCCCGGTCCTCGGCCACCAGATACGTGGCGTTGAGCACCTGGGTGCGCCGCTCGTCCGGCACCCGGGGGCCGTGCGGGGGCAGCCTGCGCGAGGCGGTGGCCAGGCCGCTGACGTCCGTGTCGACCACGTCGGCGATCCGCAGCGCATCCATCCGGTTCCGTTCCCGTCGGTCCCGCAGGTTCCGCTTCCGGTCGAGATAGGCGCGCCCGGCGCCGGGAGCGGGGCGCTGCGAGCCGGTCTCCGCCGCCTCGCGGGCCGGTGCGTCGGCCACGTACACCTTGACGCCCCACTCGGCGTGGCGCGCCGTACGGTCCAGCGCGGCGTGGAAGCGCCCCGTCTCCTTGGCCAGTGCCGCCCGGGCCCGATCCTCGTCGTGGTAGAGCGTCGCCAGCGGGAGGGGCACCGTCGGGTGCCGGGCGGCCGTCGCGCACACGACCTCGTGATGGGCTCGTGCGTACCGTTCGAGTTCGCGCTCGTCGGTGAGCCGGGCCTGCCACGCCTCGTCGGTGAAGTCGGCCGCCCGTACGGTCTGGACGACGGCGGCGAGCGCGGGCCCGAGGGCCAGGGCCCGCAGCGGACTCTCGCGCGTGACGCCCGTCGGGCCGCTGGGGACCGGGTGCTCATCGGTGCGGCAGACGGCGTAGACGTAAACGGCACGGGCATCCGCGGACGAGCGGGTGTCCTCGGTCATGTGCGGGGGTCTCCTCGGCTCAGTTCCGTGACTTCGACGACTGACTCGGGTCGGACGCCTGTGACTCCAGGGCGTCGAGGCGGGCCCGCAGTTCCCGGTTCTCGTCCTGCAGCGCGTTGCGCGCCGCGTGCGAACTGAGCGCCGGGTCGGTCTCCCACCAGTCGATCCCAGCCTTCTTCGCCGTGTCGACGGAGGCGACGAACAGGCGCAGCCGGATGGTGAGCAGTTCGATGTCCAGCAGATCGATCTTGATGTCACCGGCGATGACGATGCCTTTGTCCAGGACGCGTTCGAGGATGTCGGCGAGGTTGGTCGTGTGCGGGCCGGCGGGCGCGTAGGCGGCGTCCTGCCGGAAGTCGAGATCAGTCACGACGGGACCTCCGGGTGCGCCGCCTGCTCGGGGCGGGCTCCTCCTCGTCGTCCTCGTCTTCCTCTTCCTCTTCTTCCTCCGGTTCCTCTTCCGGTTCCTCCTCGTCCTCCCACTCGTCCTCGTAGTCCTCCCCGTCCTCTTCGCCTTCCTCGCCCTCGTCTTCGTCCTCGTCCTCGTCCTCTTCGCCCTCGTACTCCTCGTCCTCCGGCTGCTCCTCGTCGCCCTCGGACTCCTCCTCCTCGGCCACGGCGTCCTCGTGGGAGACGACGACCTCGCCGTCGCGGATCTCGCCGCGCCAGGGGTCGGGCTCCTCGTCGGTGAGGGTGACGTACCGCTGGAAGTGCTTGAAGTCCAGGCGGATGCGGCGCCCCTGGGCCCGCCAGAGGTTGCCCGTCTTCTCGAAGAAGCCGGACGGGTAGTACTCGACCACCAGCACGATGCGAGTCAGGTTCGGCGTCAGCTCATGGAAGCTGACGGCACCGCGCGTCGTGCCCTTGGAGCCCTCCGAGGTCCAGACGATGCGTTCATCGGGGATCTGTTCCTGGACGGTCGCCTTGAAGCTGCGCGAGGACGGGCCGATCTTGACCTTCCAGTCGCTCTTGGCCTCGTTCTCCGCCGAGACGTTCTCGACGCCCTTCGCGAAGCTGCTGAAGCGGTCGTACTGGGTCCAGTAGTCGTACGCCGTACGCAGGGGCACGCCGACGTCGAGGACTTCCACGATGTTCATCGACTTGCCGCCCCCGCCCGACTTGCTCTTGCCCTTGCCGCCGCCGAACGCCTCCTTGGCCTTCTCCGTGACGTTGTCCTTCACGCCTTTGGCCTTCTCCGAGACGAACGACTTCAGGGGCGATTCGCCCTGGAGGACCCGCGAGGCGACAGCGGGAAGTGAGCCGCCGTCCTCCGCGGAGTCGGTGAGCTGCTGGGCGACATCCGTCAGCTTGCCGCTCGCCTTGCCCGCGAGGTCCTCCACCTTCGCGCTGAGGAAGCCCGACAGCTCCTCGCGGAGCCGGTCGAGACCCGACCCCTGCGCCTCGGACCCTTCCTGATCTGTCCTGGCCATGGTTCGCTACCTCCGACGGGCGGTGCGCTTGGAAGCGGCCCGCTTGGACGACGAGGACGTCTTCTTCTTCGCTGCGGACTTCTTCGCGGGTGCGGTCTTCTTGGCCGCGGACTTCTTCGCCGGAGCGGATTTCTTCGGCTCCGCCTTCTTGGCCCGGGCCGCCTTCTTCGCGGGTGCGGTCTTCTTCGCCGCGGGCTTCTCGCCCGCGCTCTTCTTCGCTCCGGCCTTCTTGGCGGGGCCGGCCTTCTTCGCCGGGGCGGACTTCTTGGCGGCCTGCTTCTTCGCGGGTGCCTTCTTCGGGGGGGCCTTCTTGGCCGCGGCCTTCTTGGCGGGTGCCTTCCTGGCCGGCGGCTCGGGCTCCTCGCGATCTTCGTCGTCCCCCTCGTCGTCCTCTTCCTCTTCCTCGTACGGTTCCTCGTCCTCGTTCTCGTCCTCGTTCTCGTCCCAGGGCTCTTCCTCGTACGGTTCCTCCTCGTCCTCGTCCTCGTAATCGCCCTCGTCCTCGTCCTCGTACGGTTCTTCGTCGTACTCGTCCCGGTCCTCGTCCTCCTCGCTCCGGCCCTCGGAGAGCCGGGCGGTGCGGTCGCCGATCGCGTCCGCCAGGGAGGACATGCCGCGGTTCGCCGCCGCCGTCACGGCCTTGCGGCCCGCGTCCATGACCTCGCCCCGGAGCTGTTCCTGGAGCTCGGCGACCTGGGGGACACCGCCGAGGCGGCGCATGCCCTCGGCGGCCAGCTGGCGGGGTTCGAGCCCGAATCTCCGGCCCGCCAGGTACGTCGCGACGGTCAGGGCCATCCGGCCCTTCTTGGTCCGCCCCAGCACGTAGCCGCCGACCACCGCGGCTGCGAGCGCTACCTTGGCCTCGTCATCCATGAGCACGTCACCTTCGATCGCTTGGCACTCGGCTCGCCCGAACGGCGTGCAGCCGGTCGAGCAGCCGCTCCTCTTCCCGTTCGAATTCCTCGATCGTGATGTCCCCGGCCTCCAATTCCTGGTTGAGTACGGCCAGTTGAGCGCACAGTACGCCGGGGTCGCGCAACTCCCGCTCAGCGGCGTCGTTCAGCCGCTCCGCCACCCACACCACCCCCCGCACGGGGGCGACGGGCAGCGTCAGCAGACCGGTGATGAGGCCCATCTCAGCCCCCGCCCACGGGGACCGGCCGGGCCTCGGCGGAAACGAAGCTGTAGCACGGCAGCGGCCCGGCGAGGCGGAGCTCCACGTGGCCCCGGTTCTCGTCCGCGAACCGGCGAGCCTCGGTCAGGAACGCGGCACCGGACCCGCGCTCCACCAGGAACGACACATTGAGCGCGCACCCCTGGACCTCCGGGCCCGCAGACACCGCCCGGGCCCTCGGCGTCAGCTCCCGCAGCACCCGCCGCCCGGCATCGGCGGCCCGGCGCGCGAGGGAGGCGGCCACCGCCTCGCCCAGCCGCAGACTGGCCTCGTAGCCCGGACGCCGGCGCGCGGCCTCACGCAGCTTGCGTACGGTGCCGTCCTCGGCGACCACATCGGCGAGCGCGTCCTGGGCCGCCAGCGCCTTCACGTTGATCTCGTGGCAGCCGGAGATCCGCTTCAGAGCCGCCAGATGGCTGTCCTCATCAGCGGCCAGCTGCCGCTCCACGGTCTCCTGGCCGGGGGCCACCATGCCGAACCGCATGGGCAGCACGGGCCCCTCGTCCATCAGGCGCAGCAGCAGATCCTGGTGGGCGAGCAGATCGCGGCGGCGCGCCCGGAGGTCCGGGGGAGCGTCGCTGACGACCGCGGCGAGCCGCCCCCGCCGGACGGTCCGCAGCTGTGCGGGCGGGCTGCCCACACCGCCCTGGCCGTCCGGGAGGGCGGTGCCCGCCCGGGTGATCGCGTACACGTACACATCGTTGGCCGTCATGGCTCACGCCTCCGCACGGCGGCGACGGTTCTCGCTGTCGCGCGCCGGGGCACGCCGCTTCCTCGGCCGCTTCTCCGGCTCCTCCTCGTCGTCGCCGCCGACCGCCTTGCGTACGGTGTCGCCCACCGACTCGGCGGCCCTGCGCACCTTCCGCTTGCCGATGGACTTGACGGCGCCGCCCCCGATCAGCTCCGGCACCGTGGTGCTGCCGGAGTCCCGTTCGAGGTCCAGCCGGTTGCACGCCTCGGCGAACCGCAGATAGGTGTCCACGCTCGCGACGACGATGCGCGCGTCTATCTTCAGGATCTCGATGCCGACCAGGGAGACCCTGATGAAGACGTCGATCACCATGCCCCGGTCGAGGATCAGCTCCAGGACGTCGTACAGGGTGCCGGCGCGCGGCGGGCAGGCGACGACTTCGTCGGAGTAGGTGGTCGCGGTCATGGAATGTCCTTCCGGCAGGGGAGTGGACGCCGCTCACTCGTCGGCGGCGCCCCGGCGGTACCGGCGGACCCTGCGGTACTCCAGGAGCTCACCGGACCGGTCGAGCTGCACCTCGTAAGAGGCGAGGAGGCTCGTCGTGTCCGGAATCCGGGGCACTTCGAGCACGTCCACGACCACGCACCAGCCGTCGTCGGTGCGACGGACGGCGGACACGCCCTCCGCGTGGTGGTCGATGAGGCCCTCCAGGCTCTGGACGGCGGCGCGGGCCGCGTGCTCGGGGCCCCGTGCGGCCGGGGCGCGCCGCGTGGTCGCCGTTTTCGTGGTTCCGGCCGGGGAGCGCCGCTGATCTGCCATGGCACCCAGTCTGCTCACTCCTGCCACGCCCGCATCTTGGGCGGCGGCATCGGGGTGTGTGCCTCGCGGTGACCCGGAGCGCAGGTGTGTAGACAGTGTCTACGTCGCCCTGGTAGACACTGTCCATGGACCAAGCGAACCAAGCAGACCGAGCGAACTCCTTGCGGGAACGCCTGATCGACGCGGGTGTCGATCTCGTCATGACCGAGGGCTCCGCGGCGCTCGGACTCCGCGAGATCGCCCGCCGCGCCGGGGTCTCCCACGGCGCCCCGCGCCGCTACTTCCCGACCCACCAGGCACTCCTCTCCGCCATCGCCCGGCGCGGTTTCACCGAGCTCGCCGCCCGGTTCGAGGCGGCGACCGAAGCGGGCAAGGCGCCGCGCGACCAACTGCGGGGCCTCGCCGACGCCTTCCTGGACTACGCGGGTGAGCACGGTGGAATGTTCGAGCTGATGTTCCGCCACGACCTGCTCGACAGCGAGGCCCATGCGAGTGACGCGGACGCGCCCGGGCCGCGCCTGCGCGACTCGACCCTCCCGCTGTTCGCGCGGCTCGTCGAGCTCGTCACCCAGGACCGCGCCCACCGCGCGGAACACGGCACCGGACCCTCGTACGAACCCGCCCCGCCCCCGGCCCTGACCGCGGCAGCCCTGTGGACCAACCTCCACGGCATCGCCGTGCTCCGGGCGAACGGCAGCCTGCGCCTGGCCCTGCCCGGCGCGAGCGAGGGACCGGCCCCGCTCGTCGCCGCCGTGCTCGACGCCCACCTCGGCCGGGCGGACGCGTGACCCTCACCGCCGCACGGCCCCGCGCCGCGCTCCTCGCCTCGGTGGCGGGCGCCATGATCGTCGCCCTGGACGGCACCGTGCTGCTCGTCGCCCAGCCGGACCTGCGCGGCGACCTCGGAGCGACCGTCACCGAGGTCCAGTGGACCAGCACCGCCTATCTCCTCGCGGTCGCCGCCCTCCTCGTGATCGCCGGCCGGCTCGGCGACCGGTACGGGCACCGGCGGCTGCTGTGCGTCGGCGTGCTCGGCTTCGGCGCCGCGTCGGCCGGCATCGCCCTCGCCCAGGGCATCGGCCTCGTGATCGCCCTGCGCGCCGCCCAAGGCGTCTTCGGGGCGCTCCTGCAACCGGCGACGCTCGCCCTGCTCCGACTGGCCTACCCTGCCGAGCGCATCGGCCGGGCCGTCGCCCTCCGGACCAGTGCCATCGGGGTGGCCGCCGCTGCCGGCCCGGTGCTCGGCGGAGCCCTCGTCACGCACTGGGGCTGGCGCGCCGTCTTCCTGATCAACATCCCGGCCGCCCTGGCCATCGCCGCGCTCACCCTCGCCGTGCGGACCCCGGACGTGCCGCCCGCCGCGCACCGGCGGTTCGACCTCACCGCCGGCGTCCTCCTCGCCGCAGCACTCGCCGCCCTCGTCCACACCCTGACCGGCATCCCCGACGAGGGATGGACCGGCACCCGGACGGGGTTCGGGCTGCTGCTGAGCGTGCTCCTCGGGGCGGCGCTCGTCGCGTACGAACGCCGCAGCGCCCAGCCGGTCGTGCCACCGGCGGTCACGCGCTCGGTGCCCGTGACGGCCTCGATGGCGCTGCTCCTCACCACCTCCGGCGCCCTCTTCGGCGCGCTGTTCGTCGTCACGTTCTTCCTCCAGCAGGGGCTCGGTCTCGATCCGCTCACCACCGGGCTGCGCTGCCTGCCGCTGACCCTGCTCATGATCGCCGGAGCGCCCGTGGCCTCGGCCGCGCTCGGCCGGTTCGGGCCGCGCCGCACCGCGATCACCGGCCAGCTGTGCGTCGTACTCGCCGTCCTCGGTCTCTCCCGGCTGACCCCGGAGACCTCCTGGCAGGTGACGGGCCTCGTCCTCGCGGTGCTGGGCGCGGGCTTCACCGCCGTCATGGTCACCGCCACCGGGACCGTCGTCGGGGATGCGCCGCCCGGGTACGCCGGCGTGGTCGGCGGCCTCAAACAGACCGCCATGAACGTGGGCCCCGTCCTCGGGATCGCCGTGGCCGCCGGACTGATGCCGCTCACCCCGTCGGCCGTGACCGACCCGGGGCACCGGCTCATCCCCGCAACGGATCTCGCGATGGGCCAGGCGCTGCCCGCGGTGGCGGTGCTTGCCGCGCTCGGGCTGCTCCCTGCGTCCCTGCTGCCCCGGCAGCGAGGTCTCCCTCCAACGCCCGCTCGCGTCGTGGGGTACGACCACCGCCAGTAGGCTGCCGGAGGATCACGACCCGTGGACGAGGAGCAGACCGATGGACCTCCGCCTGAGGACGATCACCCGGGACGAGCACCTGGCCCACGTCGGCAGTCTGCCGTCCGCGAGCCACATGCAGGTCCCCTCATGGGGGGACGTGAAGCCCGACTGGCGGGCGCAGAGCCTGGGCTGGTTCGACGGCACCGGCCGGATCACCGGGACCGCCCTGGTCCTGTACCGGCCGCTGCCGAAGACCAAGCGCCACCTCGCCTACCTCCCCGAGGGCCCCGTCATCGACTGGTACGACGACGACCTCGGCCGGTGGCTGGACCCGCTCCTGGACCACCTCAAGAGGCAGGGCGCGTTCACCGTGAAGATGGGCCCGCCCGTCGTCGCCCGCCGCTGGGACGCGGCCACCGTGAAGGAGGCCATCGCCGACCCGGCGGCCCACCGCCTCGGCGAGGTCGCACCGACCGAACAGGACCCCCGCGCCTTCGCCCTGACGGACCGTCTGCGGGCCATGGGCTGGCAGCGGTCCGGGGGCGACAGCGAGGACGGGTTCGCCGCCGGCCAGCCGCGTTACGTCTTCCAGCTCCCCCTCGCCGGCCGCTCGCCCGACGACCTCCTGGCCGGGTTCAACCAGCTGTGGCGGCGCAACGTCAAGAAGGCCGAGAAGGCCGGCGTGAAGGTCGTCCAGGGCGACTACGCCGACCTGGACACCTTCTACGCGCTCTACACCGAGACCGCCGAGCGGGACCGGTTCATCCCCCGCCCCCTGGCGTACTTCCAGCGCATGTGGAAGGCGCTCACCGCCGAACACCCCGACCGGATGCGGCTCTACCTCGCCGCGCACGACGGCGAGGTGCTGGCCGCCGCCACCATGCTCACCGTCGGCGGGCACGTCTGGTACTCGTACGGTGCCTCCACCAGCCGCAGGCGCGAGGTCCAGCCCAACAACGCCATCCAGTGGCAGATGATCCGCGACGCCCACGCGATGGGCGCGCACGTCTACGACTTCCGCGGCACCACCGACACCCTGGACGAGAGCAACCACCTGCTGGGGCTGCTCCGCTTCAAGGTGGGCACCGGCGGACAGGCCGCCGAGTACGTCGGAGAGTGGGACTACCCGCTCAACAAGGTCCTGCACAAGGCGTTCAGCCTCTACATGGCGCGGCGGTAGCTCACCCCTCGTCGCCGGGGTCCAGCGCCTCCAGCGGCCGCACCGCCGGGCCCTGGAGCACCGAGCCGTCGACCCCGAAGCGCGAACCGTGGCACGGGCACTCCCACGCCGTTTCCGCCTCGTTGAACGCCACCAGGCACCCCAGATGAGTGCACCGCGCGGACACCGCCCGCACCGTGCCGTCCGGCTCCCGGTACACGGCGCAGCGGCGGCCCTTCACCCGGACCACCGCCCCCGTGCCCGGCACCACCTGGCTCACCGAGTCCAGGTGGCTGACGCGCAGCCGGTCGCCGACGAAGTGCTTCGCCACCTCCGCCTGCGCGCCCAGCAGCGACCCCGCCTCCCGCACCGCGCTCCCCAGCCTCCGGGGGTCGTACAGCTCCGCCCACGGCAGCGGCGGGACACCGTCCGCGATGAGCGAGGTCAGCAGCCGGCCGGCGAGCACCCCGCCGGTCATCCCCCAGCCGCCGAATCCGGTCGCCACATACGTGTGCCGGGCCCCGATGTGGAACGGCCCGATGAGCGGGACCGTATCGCTGGGATCGTTGTCCTGCGCCGCCCAGCGGTACGCGGTCGGGCCCGCCGCCGGGAACCGCTCGTGCAGCCACGCGTCCAGCCGCCGGAAACGCTCGCCGGGGTCGCCGGTGCCCGGAGTGAAGCTCTCCCCGGTCACGATCAGCAGACGCCGCCCGTCGTCGAGCGGGGTGGAGCGCATCGAGCGCTTCCCCTCGTCCTCGGTGATGTACATGCCCTTCGGCGCCTGCTCCGCGGGGACGGGCGCGGCGACCACCAGCTCCCGCCGGGGCGAGAGCCGGGCGAACAGCATCGCGCGGTCGAAGACCGGGTAGTGCGTCGCGACGACCACGTCCCGTGCCGTCACACTCCGCCCCGACTCGGTGGTCACCCGGCACGGCGTCCCCTCGGACAGCCCGGTCACCCGGCTGCGCTCGAAGACGCGGCCGCCCCGCGCGACCAGGTCCCGGGCCAGCGCCAGCAGGTACTTGCGCGGGTGGAACTGGGCCTGGCCGTCCGCCCGGACCGCCCCGCCGATCGCGAACGGCAGTTCCGTCCCGGAGACGTACGCGACATCGAGACCCGCGTCGGCGGCGGCGCGCGCCTCCGCCTCGACCAGATGCCGGGACTCCTCGCCCGCCGCGTAGCTGTACGCGCTCACCCGCTCCAGGTCGCATGCGATCCCCAGCTCCTCCACGATGCCGGCCACCCGGTCCACCGCGTCCAGCTGCGAGGCCGCGAACAGGCGGGTGGCGTCCACGCCCCGGGTCCGCCGCAGCCGGTCGTACACCAGTGACTGGAGGGCGGACACCTTGGCCGTCGTGTAGCCGGTCACCCCGGAGGCGATGCGGTCCGCTTCCAGGACCACGACGTTCCGGCCCGCGCGGCTGAGCTCCCACGCCGTGCTCAGGCCCGCGATGCCACCGCCGATCACGACGACGTCCGCGTCGGTGTCCGACGCCAGCCGCGGGTGTTCGGGCGCGTCGGTGCTGTCCATCCAGAAGGACTCGTCCAGCCCGGGAAGAGGGCGGGGGTGGTTCATCGTGTGCTCTCCCAATCGTTCGGGGCCCGGGATGGCCGGCCGGTCATGACCATCACCACGGCCGGAAGGTGCTCTGCGTCATACGGGGGACGGGACGGGGCGCAGTACGCTGCACGGCGATCCAGTACCCGAGGGGACGCCCCGATGCCCGCAGACCTTGCCCCGCTCATCGCCGCCACCACCCAGTGGCTGACGCGCGCGTTCCCGGCCGGCGGGGGCCCGCTCACCGCCGCCCTGGCCGAGGCACAGGCCCGGCAGGCCGTCACGGTCGCCACCTGGCTCCGCTACCCGACCGACCTGGACGCCGCCCTCGTGGTGCTGACCGGCCCCGGCGGATCCGCCCGCCTGGACGAGGTCACCGGCGGCCACGGCCGGATACCGGCCGGCCCGGCCGACGTGGCCTGGCGCAGCTGGGTGGACGAGGTCGTGGCCAGCTGGGCCGCCCATCTGCTCACCGCGCCCGACGCGGCGCGGGAGGCGGTGAAGGCGCTCGAAGAGACCGAGCACCGGCTGACCGGACCCGCCGAATTCCGCCGCCTGACCGAGCCCAGCGCGCACGATCTGGCCGCCACCGCACTGCTGCGCCACCCCGACCTGCTGGAGCCGATAGCCCGCCTCCACCACGCGGACCTGCTCGACCGACTGCGCCTCGGCCCGGCCCGCGCCTGCTGAGACCCCGGGGGCGCCGGCTCGCTTCCCGGGAACGCCGGGACGCCGGGGTGGTTCAGCCCTTGCCGCGACCGCTCAGCAGGTCGCGGGCCCGGTCGACCAGCCCGGCGCCGGGGCCGAGGACCTTGTTGCCGGGCGGGGTGTCGGGGGCGGAGGGGTGCGGACGCGTCGGGGCCGTCTTCTTCGCCGCGCGCACCTTCTCGCCCAGCTGGTCCAGGGCCTCGGGGGAGACGGCCGCCGCCAGGAGCGGGAAGAGACGGTCCTCCTCGTCGCGCACGTGCTCGCTCACCTCAAGCTTGAGCTTCGCCACCAGATGGTCGAATTGCGGGTCGTCCGCCGGCAGCCCCTCCAGCTCCTTGAGGTGCTGCTCCACCTTCGCGTGGTCCTCAAGCTCCTTGTCGGCCATGTCGTCGCCGTCGTCCACGAACCGCCGGACCGCCGGGTAGAGGTGCATCTCCTCCGCCACGGAGTGCCGGACCAGCTCGATCGTCAGCTCGTCGGCGAGCTTCCTGCGCTGCTCGTCACCGACCGGCTGGGCCTCGATCTTCGCGAACAGTTCATCGACCTCGCGGTGGTCCGTGGTGAGCTCCGCGATCACGTTTCCGCCGTGTCCCATCAGTGCAACCCTCTCCGCTGTGTGTGGTGCGAGCCGAAGTCAGCTCACCGTTCCACAGGGGTACCCCCGAACCTCACCAACACACGGAGCCGCGCCCCACTCCGGTCAGGCTGGCGTAACCCCGGCGGGCCCGTGCTCAGGGACGCGCGGGCGGCACCGCGGCGGCGGAAGCCGTGCCGAGCGGCCACGCCTCGATGTCGCGGTAGTGGAGCTGTCCCGGGCGGCTCCCGGCGTTGCTGCCCACCAGATGCAGGCGCTCGGCGGGCCAGGTGCGGCCCCGGAACTCCGTGAGCAGCGCGGCGATCTCCCCGGCCGACGTGTGGTCGCCCCGGCGCACCCGGGCGAGGGTCAGATGGGGGCGCAGCGGCCGGTCCTCCAGGGCGATCCCGCGGTCCCGGACCACGGCGCGTACGCCATTGGCGAGCCGGTGCAGTTCGTCGAGGTCGCCGGCGACCCCGCTCCACGCAACCCGCCCGTCGAACGTGCCGCTGCCGTGCAGTGCCAGGCGCGGAGCGGGCTGGGACGCGGCGAGGGCGGCGAGCGGCGGACACAGCAGCGGAACGGTGTCCACACGGAGGGCGCCCAGGAACGCCAGGGTGATGTGCCAGTCCTCCACCCGGTTCCACCGCACCCGCGGGTGCGTCGCGTAGGCGGGCCGCAGCTCCTGGGCCAGCTCGTCCTTCGCCGGGTCGGGCGGAGCGAGTGCGATGAACACGCGCACGGTCGCGGGCGGGGTCTCTTCGGTCACCCGGCATTCGTATCGCATGCGGGCCCGGCCGCCCCCGGCGGGTGGCCGGGGGCGCCGAAGCCCGGAGAATTACACGGAGTGAGGGGAATGGCCATTGATTCCGAATGGGGCGCGCACCCGGCGCACGGGAGCGTGATGTGTTCGGCGCGTGCCCGTGCAGTACGGGGTGTACGCCGGCGGTTATCCGAATGTGCGCGGGTCGTATTTAGTGAAATGCGCACAATCGGGACATCGGGTGGCTGGAAATTTCCGGAGGAGTGGGCTTGGCATATGTCTCCGGCCGGCCTTCCCGCACGTCACCGTCGTG
This sequence comes from Streptomyces sp. NPDC041814, assembly GCF_055590565.1. Lineage (NCBI taxonomy): Bacteria > Bacillati > Actinomycetota > Actinomycetes > Kitasatosporales > Streptomycetaceae > Streptomyces > Streptomyces sp. NPDC041814. The sequence continues at coordinate 392,831 of NZ_JBVJAM010000002.1, forward strand.
CGGGCTGATAAGTAATGGGCCGAATTCGTCTCTGGGGCTGTCGGTGGTCCTCTATGGTGATTGGCGTGAACGGGCGAAGCCGGACGACCGGCCGGCCATCGGCGTCACGCCGGTATCCCGAGGCGTAACGTATCTCCGGCCGTGCGGCCGTACTTGCGCGACAGGGGGCGGGCGGTCCGGTGGCGGGGGAGCGGTGAATCCGCGCGGCAGGCCCGGGTATATCTGAAGAACATGCGGTGGCATGTGGGAAAACAAGTGGGGGGACGGTCGTGACCAATCCTTTCGATGACGAGTCGGGTCGGTTCGTGACGCTGGTGAACGGCGAGGGCCAGTATTCGCTGTGGCCGGCGCACATCGAGGTTCCGGGGGGCTGGAGCGTCGGAGGTCCCGAGGGTTCGCGACAGGAGTGTCTCGACGCCATCGAGGCCGCGTGGACGGACATGCGGCCCGCCGGCCTGGTGCGGGCGATGGAGGCCGACGCCGGGTAGGGCGGTGCGCGGGCCTGTGGGCCGGCTCGGTCCGCGGGCCCGCGCGACTCATTCGATCGGCGTCGCTCTCGTACGGGCATATTCGATCAGCCCGTGATGGCGATCGATCACGCTTCGGCGAGAAATGTTCATTCCGTTGTCACGCGGCCTTATTTCCTCATCGATGGACTGCACTGATGGGCTGCGCGCGGAATTGAAGGTCCGCGCGTCGGCCTGTCCTCGATAAGGGAGTTCGCGCCCGTTCTCCGGAACGGGACGCCGGTCCCGTGGTGCCCGACGCCGGGCGCCGGTGACGTTCTCCTCGTTTTTACCCGCCCGTTGTCGGTCACGGATGCCGCACCGGCACGGCCGGCTTCGTCCTGCCCTCTTCGTCCCCCCGAAAGCTCTCCCCGAAGGTGTGTCCCGGCATGCGCGAAAACCGCTCTGTATCCCCGGAATCCGCTCCCGAAGAGTTCTTCGGGACGACCGCAGCCCAGCAGGGAGTCTGGTACGGGCAACTGGTCGACCCCGACAGCCCGAAATACAACATCGGTGAATGCTTCGAGATCCGGGGCGATCTGGACGAGGCGCTGTTCGCCGCCGCCGTCGACCGGGCCTGCGAGCTGTGCGACAGCCTGAACCTGGAGTTCGTCACGGAGGGCGACACCCTCCTCCAGCGCGTCGTCCGCGAGCCGGGCGCCCGCCGGCTCCGGATCGTGGACGTGTCCGGCGCCGCCGACCCCGCCGCCGCGGTCGAGCGCTACCTGGCGACGGACATGGCCACGCCGGACACCCTGCACCGCCCCCGCCACCACCTGGCCCTGCTCCGTGCCGGTGACGGGCTGTCCTACTGGTACGTCCGCTTCCACCACATAGCCGTCGACGGCCTCGGTGGCGCCGTCTTCACCCGCGTCGTGGCCGACCTCTACGGACGCGCGGTGCGGGGCGAGGACCTCGCCGGGGTCACGCTGCCCGCCGCACCCCTGCGCGACCTCGTCGCCGACGAGACGGCCTACCGCGAATCCGGCCGCCATGACGCCGACCGCGCCTACTGGACCGCCAGGTTCGCGGAGCGGGCCCCGGACACCACCGGGGACGACGGCACGCACAGCGGCCGGACACTCATCCGCCGCCGCACCGACCTCCCCGCACCGGCGGACCGCGCACCGGCCGCACCCGGCACACGGCTCCACACCGGCGAGTCCCTGTCCGCCGAGGTCTTCGAGGACCTGCGCCGGCTCGCCGCCGCCCACCGCACCACGTGGAGCGCCGTCCTGGTCGCCGCGGTCGCCGCGTACACCGCCCGGGTCACCGGCACCCGCGAGGTCACCGTGGGCCTCGCCTCCAACGGCCGGCACGGCGGGCTGCGGCACATCGTCGGCATGACCGCCAATATCCTGCCGCTGCGCCTGACGCCCACCGACGCCATGTCCGTCGGCGACCTCGTCCGCGCGGCCGCCGCCGAGATGCGCGGCGCCCTGCGCCACCGCCGCTTCTCCCGCGAACAACTCGCCCGCGAACTCAACACGGGCGACGACGCGGCCCGCCTCACCGGCATCGTCGTCAACATCATGGGCTACGACTACGACCGGGACTTCGCCGGAATCCCCGCGCCCTCCCGGGTGCTGTCGGTCGGCCCGGTGGACGACGTGTCGCTCTTCGTCTCCGAACGGGCCGAGGGCAAGGGGCCGTTGATCGGCTTCGACGCCCGCCCCGACCTCTACCACCCCGAGGACGTGCGGCTGCACGAGCAGGCCGTCGTGTCCTTCGTCTCCGCCCTGGCGGCCGCCGACCCCGGCCTGCCCCTGGGAGACCTGCCGCTCGTGGACGAAGCCACCGGCGCCGCCCTGCGCGCCCAGGGACTCGGCACCGCCCTGCCCGGGCCGGCCGTCGCGCGGACGCTGCCGGAGGCGTTCCGGGACCAGGCCCGCCGGACCCCGGACGCCCCCGCCGTCGAGGACGGCGCGCACACCCTCTCGTACCGGCAACTCGACCGGGTGGCCGATGACCTGGCGGCCGCGCTGACCGGCTGGGGCATCGGTGCGGAGGACGGCGTCGGGGTGCTCCTGGGCCGCTCGGCCGCGGTCCCGGCCGCCACCCTCGCGACCGTCGCCGCGGGCGCCGCCTACGTCCCGATGGACGCGGCCTGGCCCGCCGAACGGCTCGGCCGTGTCGCCGGGTCGGCCCGCGTGCGCGCCCTGATCGCCGACGAGCGGACCGCCCGCGAACCCTGGGTGCGGGAGGCCGCCACCCGTCTGCCGCTCCTCGTCGTGGACGGGTGCGGCCGGGTGCTCGACGGCGCGCCGGAACGGCCCGGAGCGCTGCCCGGGGTCAGCAGACCCGACCGGCTCGCGTACATCATGTTCACCTCCGGCTCCACCGGACTGCCCAAGGGAGTCGGCGTCACCCACGCCGACGTGCTGGCCCTCGCCGCCGACAGCGGCTGGACCGACGGGGTGTCCGACGCGGTCCTCATGCACTCCGCGTACGTCTTCGACGCCTCCACCTTCGAGCTCTGGGTGCCGCTCCTCAACGGCGGCCGGGTGGTCGTCGCCCCCGGCGGCGTCATGGAGGCGCGCGCCGTCCGGGAGGCGGTCGAACGGCACGGCGTCACCGCGCTGTTCCTCACGACCGCCCTGTTCAACGTGATGGCCGAGGCGGACCCCGCGGTCTTCGCGGGACTGCGCCTCGTCGCCGCCGGGGGCGAGGCCGCGACCCCCGGCCTCATGCAGCGCGTGGCCGCCGCCTCACCGCGCACGAACGTCCTGCACGTGTACGGCCCCACCGAGACCACCACCTTCGCCACCCGGCACCCCGTCACCGCCAAAACGCCCGGTGCGCCGCCCATCGGCCGCCCGCTGGACGGGATGGGCCTGTACGTCCTCGACGGCGCCCTGGACCTGGTGCCGCCCGGCGTGGTGGGGGAGCTCTACGTGAGCGGGCACGGCGTCGCCCGCGGCTACCAGGGCCGCGCCGCGCTCACCGCCACCCGCTTCGTCGCCGACCCGTACGGTCCGCCCGGCAGCCGGATGTACCGCACCGGCGACCTCGTGCGCTGGACCGGAGCGGGCCACATCGAGTACGTCGGGCGCGCCGACGGCCAGGTCAAGCTGCGCGGCTTCCGCATCGAACCGGCCGAGACCGAGCACGCCCTGCTCACCGACCCGGACGTGCGCGGCGCCTGCGTCGTCGTCCGCGAGGACACCCCCGGCGACCCCAGGCTCGTCGCCTATGTGGTGCCCGCGCCCGGAGCCCGCGCGGACACCGCCGCGCTGGCCCGCCGGGCCGGGCGCACGCTGCCCGCGTACATGGTGCCCTCCGCCTTCGTCGTCCTCGACGCCCTCCCCCTCAACCCCAACGGCAAGGTCGACCGCCGCGCCCTGCCCGCGCCCCGGACCGCCACCGGCACCGGACGGGCGCCGCGCACCGCGTACGAGGAGGTGCTCGCCGGGCTGTTCGCGGACGTGCTGGGCGTGAGCGCGGTCGGGGTGGACGACAGCTTCTTCGCCCTGGGCGGCCACTCGCTGCTCGCCACCCGCCTCACCGGCCGGGTCAGGGCCGCCCTCGGCGTCGAACTCGCCCTCGCCACGCTCTTCGACCACCCCACGGTCGCCTCCCTGGCCGCCGCTCTGGACACCGCGGGCGCCGCCCGGCCCGTCCTCGCACCGCAGCCCCGGCCCGAGGTGCTGCCGCTGTCCTTCGCGCAGCAGCGCCTCTGGTTCCTCAACCGGTCCGAGGCGCCCGGCGACACCTACAACGTCCCGCTCGTCCTGGAGCTCGACGGCCCCCTGGACGCCGAGGCGCTGAGCCGCGCCCTGGCCGATGTCGCCGTCCGGCACGAGAGCCTGCGCACGGTGTTCGCCGAGCACGACGGCGTCGCCCGGCAGCGCGTCGTCGAAGCGGACGCCGCCGCGTCGCTCGTCCCCCTCACCGTTGAACAGCCTCCGCCGGACGGGGACGCCGACGCCTGGGAGGCGGAAACGGTACGCCGCCTGAGCACCGCCGCGTTCGACCTGAGCCGGGACCCCGCCGTCCGTGCCCACCTGCTCCGGCGCGGGCCCGCCCGGCACGTCCTGGTCCTCGTGCTGCACCACATCGTCGCCGACGGCTGGTCCCTCGCCCCGCTCTGCCGCGACCTCTCCGCCGCCTACCTGGCCAGGACCCGGGGCATGGGCACCCCCGACTGGGCGCCGCTGCGCGTGCAGTACGCCGACTACACCCTCTGGCAGCGCCGACTGCTCGGCGACGGCGGCGATCCGGACAGCCTCGCCGCCCGGCAGACCGCCTTCTGGCAGGAGGCGCTGCGCGGCGCCCCCGGCCTGCTCGACCTGCCCCTCGACCGGCCCCGCCCCGCCGTGCCCAGCCACCGGGGCGCGTCCGTCCCCTTCGACCTGCCCGCCCCGGCGCACAACGCGCTCGTCCGGCTCGCCCGTACCGCCGGGTGCACGCCGTTCATGGTGCTCCAGGCGGCCCTCGCCGTGACGCTCGGCGCCCACGGCGCGGGCAGCGACATTCCGCTCGGCACCGCGGTGGCCGGCCGCACCGACGAGGTGCTGGACGAGCTGGTCGGCTTCTTCGTCAACACCGTCGTGCTGCGCACCGACCTCTCCGGCGAGCCGACGTTCCGTGAACTCCTCGACCGGGTCAAGCAGTCCGACATCGCCGCCTTCGGCCACAGCGACCTGCCCTTCGAACGGGTCGTGGAGGCCGTCAACCCGGAGCGGTCCGGCGACCACCACCCCCTCTTCCAGACAATGCTGGTCCTCCAGAACCAGGACCGGGCCGAACCGGAGCTGCCCGGCATCACCGTCCGCGACCGGTCCCGGCACCACGGCGGCAGCAAGTTCGACCTCACGTTCTCCCTGGCCGAAACCATCGGGACCGGAGAGGCCGAGGAGACCGCCGGGGGCATCGGCGGCTACCTGGAGTACGCCACCGACCTCTTCGACGCCGCCACCGCCCGCGCCCTCTGCGCCCGCTTCGCCCACGTCCTCACCCAGGCCGTCACCGAACCGGGCCGCCCCATCGGCGAACTGGACCCCCTGACTCCGGCCGAGCGGAACGACCTCCTCGCCCGGGGACTCGGCGCACCCCGGGCCCTGCCGGTGCTCACCGCCCCCGAGGCGGTCCGGGAACAGGCCCTGCGTACCCCGGAAGCCGTCGCCGTGCGCGACGCGCACACCCGCCTCACCTACGCCGAGCTCGACGCCCGGGCCGACGCCCTCGCCCACGCGCTGCGCGAGCGCGGTGCGGGCCGGGAGACCAGGGTCGCCATCGCCGCGCCGCCCTCCGCGCACACCGTCGTGGCGATGCTGGCCGTGCTCCGGTCGGGCGCCGCGTACCTGCCGGTCGACCCCGCCTACCCGCCCGCCCGCATCCGCCACATGCTGGACGACGCGCGCCCCGCCCTGGTCCTCACCGAGGGCGACGTCCCCACCGGCGACATACCGCGACTCGCCCTCGACGCACTCCAGCCGCCCGCCCTCCCGGTCACTCCGCTCCCCTGCACACCCCGCTCGGCGGATCCCGCGTACGTCATCTACACCTCCGGGTCCACCGGCCGCCCCAAGGGCGTGGTCGTCACCCATGGCGCCCTGGCCAACCACATGGCCTGGCTGGCGGGACACCTGACGGTCACTCCGCGGGACCGGGTGCTCGCGAGGACATCCAGCAGTTTCGACGCCTCCGTGTGGGAGGTCTGGCTGCCCCTCATGCACGGCGCCGAGGTGTGCGTACTGCCGTCCGGAGCCAACACGGAGCCGGACACGCTGGTCTCCTGGATGAGCCGGTTCGGTGTCACCGTCGCCCAGTTCGTGCCCTCGCACCTCGCCCTCGTCCTCTCCGAGGCGGCCGACGCCGCGCCCCTGCCGGGCCTGCGCGCCGTCCTGTGCGGCGGGGAGCCCCTGCCGCGCGCCCTCGCCGAGGAGACGGCCGCGCGGTGGCGTACGGAGGTGCACAACCTCTACGGGCCGACCGAGGCCACGATCGACGCGACGGCCCACCGCGTGGCCGCCACGCCGGACACCCCGCACGAGACGGTGCCGATCGGCAGGCCCGTCGACACCATGCGCGCCTACGTCCTGGACCACCGGCTGCGCCCGGTGCCGCCCGGCGTCACCGGTGAGCTCTACCTGTCGGGCCCCAACCTCGCCCGCGGCTACCTGAACCGGCCCGGTCCCACCGCCGCCCGCTTCGTCGCCGATCCCTTCGAGGACACCGGCGCCCGCATGTACCGCACCGGCGACCTGGTCCGCTGGAACGCGGCCGGGCTCCTCGACTACGTGTCCCGCGCCGACGACCAGGTCAAGCTGCGCGGCTTCCGCATCGAACCCGGCGAGATCGAGGCCGCCCTGCTCACCCACCCCGGTGTCACCGCCGCCTGCGCGGTGATCCGGGAGGACGTGCCGGGGGAGCGCAGGCTCGTCGCCTACGCCGTCACCACGGACCGGGGGCCGCGCCCGGCGAGCCTGCGCGACGCCCTCGCGGAGGCGCTGCCGCACTACATGGTGCCCGCCGCGGTCGTCGTCCTGGACGACCTGCCGCTCCTGCCCAACGGCAAGACGGACCGGCGCGCCCTGCCCCCGCCCGAGGAGGAGGCCGCGTCCACCCCCGAGGGCTCCGGCGCGCCGAGCCCCCGCGAGGACCTGCTCGCCGGGATCTTCGCCGATGTCCTGGGCCGCTCCGTTGTCGGCCCGCACGACAGCTTCTTCGACCTGGGCGGGCACTCGCTCCTCGCGATGCGCGTCGTCAGCCGGGTCCGCACGGTCCTCGGCGCCGACCTCGCCGTTCGGACCCTGTTCGAGCACCCGACCGTCGCCGGTCTCGCCCGGGCCCTGGACACCCGGGGGCGGTCCCGCCCGCCGGTCCGCCCCGTGGCCGAGCGGCCGGACCCGCTGCCCCTGTCGTACGCGCAGCAGCGGCTCTGGTTCCTGAACCGGCTCGACGGGCTCAGCTCCTCCTACCACATCCCGCTGGTGCTCGACATCGACGGACCGCTGGACACCGACGCCCTGCGCGCCGCCCTGCTGGACATCGTGGAGCGGCACGAGGCGCTGCGCACGGTCTTCCCCGAACGCGACGGCGTGCCGTACCAGTTGGTGCTGCCCGCCGAGCCCGTCGCGCCCCGGCTGCCCGTCGAGAGCACGGCACCGGCCTGGCTGGAGGCGGCCGTCACGGACGCCGTGGGCGCGCCGTTCGACCTGGCCGCCGATCCGCCGCTGCGGGCCAGGCTGCTGCGCACCGCGCCCGGCCACCACGTCCTCGTGCTGGTCCTGCACCACATCGCGGGCGACGGCTGGTCGCTCGCCCCGCTCGCCCGCCACCTGGGCGAGGCCTACCGGGCCCGCCTCGCCGGGCGGCAGCCGGAGGCCGGCGACGGGATCCAGTACGCCGACTACACCCTGTGGCAGCAGGCCGTCCTGGGCGACCCGGACGCCCCGGGAAACCTGCTGCGCGAGCAGCTGGACCACTGGCACACCGCGCTCGCCGGACTGCCCGGGCTCATCGACCTGCCGCTCGACCGCCCGCGACCGGTCACCACCGACCCCTCGGGGGAAGTCCACACCTTCGACGTACCGCCCGAACTGCACGCCGGACTCCTGCGCCTGGCGAGGGAGTCCGGCACCACGCTGTTCATGGTGCTCCAGGCAGCCGTCGCCACGCTGCTGCACCGGCACGGCGCGGGCGACGACATTCCGCTCGGCACGCCCGTCGCGGGCCGCACGGACGAGGCCCTGGAGGACCTGGTCGGGTTCTTCGTCAACACGCTCGTCCTGCGCACCGATCTGTCCGGCGCCCCCACCTTCGGCGAACTCCTGCGGAGAGTCAGGGAGTTCGACCTCGCCGCGTACGCCCACCAGGACGTGCCGTTCGAGCGGCTGGTCGAGAGCGTCAACCCGGTCCGGGCCCGCAACCACCACCCCCTGTTCCAGACCATGCTGGTCCTGCAGAACCAGGACGCCGTACGTCCCGAACTGCCGGGACTCGACGTCGAGGACCGGCTCGTCCACAACGGCCTGAGCAAGTTCGACCTCACCTTCGCCTTCGGTGAGGAGCGGGGCGGGGGCGGACTCACCGCCGGGATCGAGTACGCCACCGCCCTCTTCGACCACGTCACCGTCGAGGCCCTGGCCGCGCGCCTGCTGCGGCTGCTGGAACAGGTGGCGGCCGACCCCGCCCGGCCCGTCGCGGACTACGACCTGCTGACACCCGACGAGCGCACCCGCACCACCGGGTGGGGCACCGGCCGCGAACTGCCCGCCCCCGCACCGGACACCACTCTGCCCGCGCTCTTCGCCGCACAGGCGGGCCGCACCCCGGACGCCGTGGCCGTGACCGGCGACGGCACCACCCTCACGTACACCGCACTCGACACCGTCTCCGCCGAACTGGCCCGCGCCCTCGCCGCTCTCGGCGCGGGCCCCGAGACCGGCGTCGGCGTGCTGCTCTCCCGGTCACCGGCCGTCGTCTCCGCGTCCCTCGGCGCGGTGCGGGCCGCCGCCGCGTATGTGCCGATGGACGCGCGCTGGCCCGGGGAACGGCTCGACCAGGTCGCCGAGGCGGCGGGCGTGCGGGCCCTCGTCGTGGACGAGCCGGCCGCCGCCTGCGCCTGGGTGACCGAGGCCGCCCGCCGCATCCCGGTCCTCGTCGTGGACCGGACCGGCCGCGTCCTGCGCGGCGCGCCCCCGGCGCCCGGCAGGGCCGCCCCCGTACCGGGGCCGGACTCCCTCGCGTACGTCATGTTCACCTCCGGCTCGACCGGGCTGCCCAAGGGCGTCGGAGTCAGTCACGCCGATGTGGCGGCGCTCACCGAGGACTCCGCCTGGCACGACGGCGCGGCCGACGCGGTCCTCATGCACTCGGCGTACGTCTTCGACGCGTCCACCTTCGAGATGTGGGCGCCACTCCTGCGCGGCGGCACGGTCGTCGTCGCACCGGAAGGCGTCCTGGAGGCCGGGACGCTGCGCCGAGCCGTCCGCGACCAGGGCGTGACCGCCGTCTTCCTGACGACCGCCCTGCTCAACGTCATCGCGGACACCGACCCCGGCGCCTTCGCCGGACTCCGCCTCGTCTGCGCGGGCGGCGAACTCGCCTCGCCCGACGCCATGCAGCGCGTCGCGGGCGCCGCGCCCGGTGTCCGCGTCCTGCACGTGTACGGCCCCACCGAGACCACCACCTTCGCCACCCGCTACGACGTGGCCGCCGACCTGCCGGCGGGCCCGCCGCCCATCGGCCGGCCCCTGGACGGCATGCGGCTGTACGTGCTCGACGGCTCGCTGGGCCCGGTCCCGGCGGGAGTCACGGGGGAGCTGTACCTCGCCGGGCGCGGCGTCGCCCGGGGCTACACCGGCCTGCCCGCCCTGACCGCCACCCGGTTCGTCGCCGACCCCTTCGACCCGGACGGCGGGCGCATGTACCGCACCGGCGACCTCGTGAAGTGGACCCCGGACGGGCAGATCGCCTACGTCTCCCGCGCCGACAGCCAGGTCAAGCTGCGCGGCTACCGCATCGAACCCGGCGAGATCGAGTCCGTTCTCGCCTGCTGCGACGGGGTCGCCGACGTCTTTACCCTCGTACGCGAGGACGTCCCGGGCGACCGGCGGCTCGTCGCGTACGTGGTGCCCGCCGGGGCTCTCCGTCCCGATCCGGCCGATCTCGCCGAAGCCGTCGGCCGGTCCCTGCCCGCCTACATGGTGCCCTCCGCGTTCGTCCTCGTGGACGCGCTGCCGCTGACCGTCAACGGCAAGGTGGACCGGCGCGCCCTGCCCGTGCCCGAACAGCACACCGCGGCGCGCGGGCGCACCGCCCGCACCGCCCGTGAGGAGATCGTCTGCGGCCTCGTCGCCGACGTCCTCGGCCTCCCGGCCGTGGGCGCCGACGACGACTTCTTCGCCCTGGGCGGCCACTCCCTGCTCGCCACCCGGCTCGTCGCCCGCATCCGGGCCGCGCTCGCCGTCGAGGTCCAGGTCAAGGCGGTCTTCGAGCACCCCACGCCCGCCGCGCTCGCCGCCGCCCTCGACGGAGCCGGAGCAGCCGCCCCGCCGCTGGTACGCACGCCGCACCGGCCGGACCCGCTGCCGCTGTCCTTCGCGCAGCAGCGCCTGTGGTTCCTCAACCGGTTCGAGGGCCCCAGCCCCACCTACAACGTGCCGCTGGTGCTGCGCCTGGACGGACCGCTCGACGTCCCGGCCCTGGAACGCGCCCTCATGGACGTCGTGGAGCGGCACGAAAGCCTGCGCACCGTATTCCCCGAGACCGGCGGGGTCCCGCGCCAGCTCGTCCTCGCCGCCGACCACGCCGACCTGGACCTGACGCCCCGGGAGATCAGCCCGGACGGCCTGGACGAGGCGCTGGCCGCCGAGGTGGCGCACGCCTTCGACGTCACCGCCGACCTCCCCGTCCGGGCCCGGCTGCTCAGCCCGGGCGCCGAGACCCATGTGCTCGTCCTCCTCGTCCACCACATCGCGGGCGACGGCTGGTCGCTGGCCCCACTGGCCCGCGACCTCGGCGACGCCTACCGCCGCCGCAGCCGGGGCGAGGAGTCCGGCCGCCCGGAACTCCGCGTCCAGTACGCCGACTACACCCTCTGGCAGCGCTCCCTCCTGGGCGACGAGAACGACGCGGACAGCAGGGCCGCCCGCCAGCTGGACTGGTGGCGCACCGCGCTGGCCGGCAGCCCCGGACTGCTCGCCCTGCCCCTGGACCGGCCGCGCCCCGCCGTCCTCACCTACCGGGGCGACGCCTTCGCGTTCCGCGTGGACGCGGACACCCACCGGGCGCTCGCCGAGCTGGCCCGCGCCCGGGGATGCAGCCTGTTCATGGTGCTCCAGGCAGCCCTGTCCGTCCTGCTCTCCCGGCACGGCGCCGGGGAGGACATCCCCCTCGGCACCGCCGTCGCCGGACGCACCGACGAAGCCCTGGACGATCTGGTGGGCTTCTTCGTCAACACCCTCGTCCTGCGCACCGACCTGACCGGCGACCCCGCCTTCACCGAAGTCCTGGACCGCGTCCGGGCGTTCGACCTGGCCGCCTACGCCCACCAGGACCTGCCGTTCGAACGGCTGGTGGACGTCCTCGCCCCGGCCCGGGCGCAGGACCATCACCCGCTCTTCCAGACCATGATCGTCCTCCAGAACCAGGCGGACACCGCGCTCGACCTGGACGGCCTCGCCGTGACCGAGCAGCCCGTGCGGACCGGGATCAGCAAGTTCGACCTCACCTTCACCTTCACGGAGACCCGCGACGCCGCGGGCCGCCCCACCGGGCTCGACGGCAACCTGGAGTTCTCCACCGACCTCTTCGACCCCGCCACCGCGCACGCCCTGGCCGCGCGACTGACCCGACTGCTCGCCTCGCTCGCCGCCGACCCCGGAGGGCGTGTCCGCACCGCCGAGTTCCTGGACACGGCGGAACGCGCCGAGCTGGACCGGGCCGCGCCGGGCCCGGTCCGCCCGGTCCACGCCCGTACCGCCCCCGAGGCGTTCCGTGCCCAGGCCGCCCGGACCCCCGGGCGGATCGCCGTCCGGGCCGGTGCCCAGCAGCTCACCTTCGCCGAGCTGGACGCCCGCTCCGACGACCTGGCCCATCACCTCCACGACCGGGGCGTCGGCCGCGGCGACCTCGTCGCCCTCGCCGCCGAAGGCACCGCCGACCGGGTCGTCGCGATGCTCGCCGTCGCCAAGGCCGGGGCCGCCTGCCTGCCCGTCGACCTGGACTACCCCGAGGCCCGCGTCACCCACATGCTCGACGACGCCCACCCGGCCCTGTTCCTGGTCGACGACGCGGCGCGGGCCGCCCGGTACGCTGCCGTGCCCCGCCTCGCGCTCGGCGACCGGTCCGCCTGGCCGGGCGGACGCGGGGCGCCCTCTGCCGCCGCCGGGCCCGGCCCCCACGACGCCGCGTACGTCATCTACACCTCCGGCTCCACCGGCCGGCCCAAGGGCGTCGTCGTCACCCATGGCGCGCTCACCAACCACATGGCCTGGATGGCAGACCACTTCGGTCTCACCGACGACGACCGCGTCCTCGCCCGCACCTCGCCCAGCTTCGACGCCTCGGTGTGGGAGACCTGGCTGCCGCTGCTGCACGGCGGTGCCACCTGCCCCGTACCGGCCGCGCTCAACCACGACCCGGCCGGGCTGCTGGCCCGGATGCGGGACGAGGGCGTCACCCTCGCCCAGTTCGTCCCCTCCCACCTCGCGCTCCTGCTCGCCGAGACCGGCACCGAGGCGGCGCCCCCGGCGCTGCGGGCCGTCGCCTGCGGCGGCGAGCCCCTGACCCGCGCCCTGGCGGCCCGGGCGGCCGGGGCCTGGGGCACCGAGGTGCACAACCTCTACGGCCCGACCGAGACCACCATCGACGCCACCGCCCACCACATCACCGCCCACGGAGAAGAAGGGGGCGTTCCGCTCGGCCGCCCGGTCGACAACACCCGCGCCCACGTCCTGGACACCGCGCTCCAGCCCGTACCGGCGGGTGTCACCGGCGAGCTGTACCTCGCCGGTGACGGCCTCGCCCGCGGCTACCTCGGCCGCCCCGGGCTCACCGCCGGCCGGTTCGTCGCCGACCCCTCCGGCCCCGCCGGCAGCCGCATGTACCGCACGGGCGACCTGGTCCGGCGCGACGCCGACGGACTCCTCCACTACGTCTCCCGCGCCGACGACCAGGTCAAGCTCAACGGCTTCCGCGTCGAACTCGGCGAGATCGAGGCCGCCCTCACCGCCGTCGACGGGATCACCGCCGCCTGCGTCCTCGTCCGCGAGGACCGGCCCGGCGAACGGCGCCTGACCGCGTACACCGTGGGCGCCCGCCTCACCGACGGCGCACTGCGCACCCGGCTCACCGAGGCGCTGCCGCCGTACATGGTGCCCGCCGCCTTCGTGGCCCTGGACGCGCTGCCGCTCCTGCCGAACGGCAAGACGGACCGGGCCGCGCTTCCGGCGCCGGAGCGCCCCGACGCCGCCCGGCCGGGCCGGGAGCCGCGCACCGCGCCCGAACGCGTCCTGTGCGAGGCGTTCGCCTCCGTCCTGCGCGCGCCCGCCGTCCGTACCGACGACGACTTCTTCGCGCTCGGCGGCGACAGCATCCTGTCCATCCAGCTCGTCAGCCGCGTCCGGGAAGCCGGGCTCGCCGTCACACCCCGGGACGTCTTCGTCCAACGCACCCCGGAGGCCATCGCGGCCGTCGCCGCACCGCTGGACGGCGCCACCGGCGAACCGGACGGCCACGGCACCGGCACCATGGAACCGACCCCCATCGCCGCCTGGTTCCTGGAACGCCCCGGCACCACCGACGGCTACAACCAGTCCGGCGTGCTGAGCACCCCCGCCGGTGCCCGCGAGGACACCCTCGTCGCCGCGCTCCAGCTCCTCGCCGACCACCACGACATGCTCCGCCTGCGCGTCACCCGGACCGCCGGGGGCGACCCCGTACTCGAAGCGCTGCCGCCCGGCGCCGTCACCGCCCGGCGCCGCTTCACCCGTATCGACATCGCCGGGCTCGACGCCGAGGCGGCCCGGGCCGCGCTCACCGAAGCGGGCGAACGGGCCCGCGGACGCCTGCGGCCCTCCGCCGGTGCCGTCTTCGAAGCCGTCTGGGGCGACGCCGGACCCGGAGCGCGCGGCCGGCTGCTCCTCGTCGTGCACCACCTGTCCGTCGACGCCGTCTCCTGGCGCATCCTCGCCGACGACCTCGCCCACGCCTGGCAGGTGGCCACCGGCACCGCATCCGCGCTGCCCGCCGCCACCACCTCGTACCGGCGCTGGTCCCAGCTCCTCGCCGAACAGGCCCGCACACCCGCCCGCACCGGCGAACTGCCCCTGTGGGAGGAAGCGCTGAAGACAGCGGACCCCCAGCTCGGCTACCGGCCGCTCGACCCCTTCTTGGACACCGCCGACGGAACCCGCACCCTCACCACCCACCTGCCCGCCACCTGGACGAAGCCCCTCCTCACCAGCGTCCCCGGCGCCTTCCACGCCGGAGTCGACGACATCCTGCTCACCGCGCTCGCGCTCGCCGTCAACACCTGGCGGCCCCGCACGGACACCGCGGTCCTGCTCGACCTGGAGAGCCACGGCCGGGAACAGATCGCCGACCACATCGACCTGTCCCGCACGGTCGGCTGGTTCACCAGCCTCTACCCCGTCCGGGTCGACCCCGGCCCCCTGGACGCCCGCGACCCGGCACGCTTCGGCGCCTCGCTCGTTGAGCGTGCAGTGAAGCGCGTCAAGGAACAACTGCGCGCCGTCCCCGACCACGGCGTCGGCCACGGCATGCTGCGCCACCTCAACCCGGCCACCGGCCCCCGCCTGGCCGCCCCCGCACCCCAGATCGGCTTCAACTATCTGGGGCGGTACGCGGCCCCGGGCCGGGCGGCGGACGGCGACTGGGAGGTCCTGCTCGACGCCGGCGGACCCCGCAGCCAGGACCCCGACATGCCCGTGCACCACGTCCTCGACATCAACGCGCACACCGAGGACCTGCCCGAAGGCCCCCGCCTGGTGGCCCGCTGGACGTGGCCCAGCGACCTGCTGAAGGAAGAGGACGTGGGCGCACTCGCCGAGGCGTTCAACCGCGCCCTGCGCGCCGTCGCGGAACACGCCGAACAGCCCGGAGCAGGCGGCTACACGCCGTCCGACCTTCCCCTGGTCTCGCTCAACCAGGCCCAGATCGACCGACTGCAGAACAAGTGGGGTGGACGCAAATGAACGGGTTCCAGCTGGAGGACGTACTCCCCCTGACGCCCCTGCAGGCCGGGATGTACTTCCACGCCCTGTACGACTCGCACGCCGTGGACGTCTACACCGCGCAGTTCGTCTTCGACCTCGAAGGGCCCGTCGACGTCCCCACCCTGCGCGCCGCCGTCGCCGGCCTGCTCCGACGCCACGCCAACCTGCGCGTCGGCTTCCTCCACGAGGACCTGGACGAACCCGTGCAGGCGGTCGCGGCCGAGGTCCCCGCACCCCTGGAGGAACTGGACCTGACCGGCGCCGACCAGGTGCCGGACCGGCTGACCGCCTTCCTCGCCGCCGACCGCACCCGCCGCTTCGACCTGGCCACCCCGCCACTGATGCGGTTCACCCTCGTGCGGACCGCGCCGGAGCGCCACCGGCTCGTCATGACGAGCCATCACATCCTCTTCGACGGCTGGTCGCTGCCCCTGCTCGTACGGGAGCTCTTCGAGCTGTACGCGGCCGGCGGCGACGACAGCGCCCTGCCGCGCGTCACCCCGTACCGCGCCTACCTCGTCTGGCTCTCCCGGCAGGATCGCGCCGCCGCCCTCGACACCTGGTCCACCGCCCTCGCCGGCATCGAGGCGCCGACCCTCCTCGCGGAGCGGGACGGCCCCGACGGCGCGGCCGAACTGCCCGAGACGCTCGTCCTCGACCTGGACGCGGCCGTGACGGCCCGGCTGCGCGAGACGGCCCGTGCCCACCGCCTCACCCTCAACACCCTGGTCCAGGGCGCCTGGGGCCTGCTGCTCGGCCACCTCACCGGGCGCTCCGACGTGGTGTTCGGCACCACGGTGTCCGGGCGCCCGCCGGAGCTGCCCGGCGTCGAGTCCATGGTCGGCCTGTTCATCAACACCGTGCCCGTGCGCACCGGGCCCGCGCCCGGCGAGACCCTGGCGGAGTACCTGACCCGGCTCCAGGCCGAGCAGGGCCGGCTCCTCGGCAGCCAGCACGTGGGCCTCAGCGACATCCGGGGCGTCACCGGGCTGGACGAACTCTTCGACACCCTCGTCGTGTTCGAGAACTACCCGATGGACGCCGAGGCCCTGCGCACCGCCCAGCGGGGACTGCCCGGCCTCGCCGTCACCGGTTTCAGCGGCACCGACGCCGCCCACTACCCGCTCACGCTCACCGTCGCCCCCGGCGACACCCTGAGGATCACCTTCGGCTACCGGGCCGCCGTGCTCGACCGCCAGGAGGTGGCCGAGACCGTCTCGCGCATGCGGCAGCTGCTGACCGCCATGGCCCAGGACCTCGGCCGCCGCGCCGACACCGCGCCCTTCCTCCTCGACGGCGAACGCGAGGAGCTGATCGCCCGGGGGACCGGGGCCGGCCTGCCCGACGGCACCACGGCCCTGAGCATCCCGGAGGCCGTCGCCGAGCGGGCGGCCCGCCACCCGGACGCGGTGGCCGTCTCCGGCGCCGGCGAGCAGCTGACGTACGCACAGCTCACCGGAGTCGCGGACCGGCTCGCCGCCGCCCTGACCGGACTCGGGACCGGGGCCGAGGACGGCGTCGGCATCCTCCTCGCCCGCTCGGCCGCCACCGTCACCGCCTCGCTGGCCACCCTGCGCGCGGGCGGGGCCTACGTGCCGCTCGACCCCCGCTGGCCCACCGAACGGCTCAACCGGGTCACCGACGTCGTCCCCCTGCGCGTCCTCGTCGTGGACGAGACCACCGCCTCGCTGCCGTGGGTCCGCCGGCTCGGCCCGGACACCGCCCTGCTGACCGTCGACGGCGCCGGCCGCGTTCTCACCGGCGGCCCCGCCACGCCCGGCCCGCTCCCCGCAGCGCCGGGCGGCGACCGGCTCGCGTACGTCATGTTCACCTCCGGGTCCACCGGACTGCCCAAGGGCGTCGGCGTCAGCCACGGCGACATCGCCGCGCTGGCCGCCCACCACGGCTGGGACGACGCCGCCGACGCCGTCCTGCTGCACTCCGCCTACGTCTTCGACGCCTCGACCTTCGAGCTCTGGGCCCCGCTCCTGCGCGGCGGACGCGTCGTCGTCGCGCCGGACGGCCCGCTCCAGCCCGACACCCTGCGGGACCTGGTGACCCGGCACGGCGTCACGGCCGCGTTCCTGACGACGGCCCTCTTCAACGTGCTGGCCGAGACCGACCCCGGCTCCCTCGGACAACTGCGCCTGGTAGCCGCCGGCGGGGAGGCCGCGGCGCCCGGGGTCATGCAGCGCGTCGCCGCCGCCCACCCCGGCACGACCGTCCTGCACGTCTACGGCCCCACCGAGACCACCACCTTCGCCACCGCCCACCACGTCGGCCCCGACCACACCCCCGGCGGTGCCCCGCCCATCGGCCACCCGCTCGACGGCATGCGCGCCTACGTCCTGGACGCCGCGCTGAGCCCGGTGCCGCCCGGCGCCGAGGGCGAGCTGTACCTCGCGGGACCCGGCGTCGCCCGCGGCTACCTCGGCCGGCCCGCCCTCACCGCGACCCGCTTCGTCGCCGACCCCTTCGCGGGCGACGGGGCCCGCATGTACCGCACCGGCGACCTGGTGCGCCAGGACGCCGACGGCACCGTGCGCTACGTGGCCCGGGCCGACCAGCAGATCAAGCTGCGCGGCCACCGCATCGAACCCGCCGAGATCGAAACGGTCCTGCGCGACCACCCGGCGGTACGCGCCGCCTGCGTCCTCGTACGCGAGGACCTGCCCGGCGACCGCACCCTCACCGGCTACGTCGTCCTCGCCCCCGGCGAGACACCCGACCCCGGACTGCTCGCCGCCCACGTCGGCCGGCTGCTGCCCGCGTACATGGTCCCGGCCGTCATCCAGCCGCTGGACGCCCTGCCCCTGACCCCCAACGGCAAGATCGACCGGGCCGCCCTGCCCGCGCCCACCGTGCCGCGCACGGCGGCCGGGCGGGCGCCGCGCAGCGCCATGGAGGAGATCCTGGCCGGGCTGTTCGCCGATGTGCTCGGCGTGGACCGGGTCGGCACCGACGACAGCTTCTTCGCGCTGGGCGGCCACTCCCTGCTCGCCACGCGCCTCGTCGGCCGCATCCGCACCGCCCTGCACACCGAGACCGACATCCGCACACTGTTCGAGCACCCCACCGTCGCCGCGCTCGCCACCGAACTGGAAGGCGCGGAGGGCGGCACCCGCCCCGCCCTGGTCCCGCAGCCGCGCCCGGCCGAACTCCCGCTGTCGTACGCCCAGCAGCGGCTGTGGTTCCTGCACCGGCTCGACGGGCCCTCCGCCACGTACAACATCCCGCTCGCCGTACGCATCGACGGACCGCTCGACCCCGACGCCCTGTGCACCGCCGTCGCCGACGTCATCGCACGGCACGCCGCCCTGCGCACCGTCTTCCCCGAGGGCGAGGACGGGCCGTGCCAGCACATCACCCCACCCGGCGACGTCGTCATCCCCTTCGCCATGGAGAGCGTCGACGAGGCGAAGCTGCGGCACCGCGTCGCGGCCGCCACCGCCGAGGCCATCGACATCGAACGCAGCCTGCCCCTGCGCGCGACCCTCCTCCGCCTGGCGCCCGACGCCCACGTTCTGGTGCTCGTCGTCCACCACATCGCCGCCGACGGCACCTCCCTGCCGCCCCTCGCCCACGACCTGGGCCTCGCCTACCGCGCCCGCGCCCGGGGCGAGGCGCCCAACTGGGCCCCGCTGCCCGTCGACTACGCGGACCACACCCTCTGGCAGCGCGACCTGCTCGGCGACGAGAAGGACCCCGACAGCCTGGTGTGCCGCCAGCTCTCCCATTGGCGGCACGCGCTGGAGGGGCTGCCCGAGGCGATCGAGCTGCCCTGGGACCGGCCGCGCCCCGCCACCTCCCGGCACACCGGCGCCACCCTCGGCTTCTCGGTGGACCGGGCCACCGCCCGCCACGTCACGGAGCTCGCCCGCAGCTGCGGTTCCAGCGCCTTCATGGTGCTCCAGGCCGCCCTGGCGACCGTCCTGTCCCGGCACGGCGGCGGCGAGGACATCCCCCTGGGCACGGCCGTCGCGGGACGCACCGACGAGGCGGCGAACGGTCTCGTCGGCTTCTTCGTCAACACGCTCGTCCTGCGCACCGACCTGAGCGGCGACCCCACCTTCCGTGAACTCCTCGGCCGGGTCAGGGAATTCGACCTCGCCGCCTACGCCCACCAGGACGTGCCCTTCGAGCGGCTGGTCGAACTCCTCAACCCCGCACGCGCCCAGAGCCACCACCCGCTCTTCCAGACCATGCTGGTCCTCCAGAACCAGGCGGCCGCCGCCATCGACCTGCCCGGCCTCACCGTCACCGGAGTGCCCGCCGAGGCGGAGGTGAGCAAGTTCGACCTGTCGTTCGCGCTCACCGAGACCTACGACCACACGGGCGCCCTGGACGGGATGCGGGGCACCGTCGACTACGCCACCGAACTCTTCGACGCGCCCACCGTCCAGGGCCTCGCCGATCGGCTCGTCCGGCTCCTCGGCGCCGTCACCGCGGACCCGGACCGCCCCCTGCACGCGTACGACATGCTCACCCCTGCCGAGCACAGCCGCCTCACCGCCCTCGGCACCGGACCGGCCGACGACCTGCCCGCCACGACGGTCCCCGCGCTCTTCGACGAGTGGGTCCGGCGCACCCCCGAGGCCCCGGCCGTCCGCGACGCGCACACCACCCTCACCTACGGCGAACTCGACGCCCGGGCCGACGCGCTGGCCCGGCACCTCACCGAGCGCGGTGTGGGCCCCGAGGACCGGGTGGCCGTCGCGCTGCCCCGGACGTCCGAGCTCGTCGTGGCCCTGCTCGCCGTCCTCAAGGCGGGCGCCGCCTATGTGCCGCTGGACCCGGACTACCCGGCCCAGCGCCTGTCGTACATGCTCGACGACGCACGCCCCCGCCTGCTCCTCACCACCCCGGAACTCCACCGCCGCCTTCCCGGGCACCCGGTGCCGCACCTCTTCACCGACGACCTCGCCGGGAGCGGTGCGACCCCCGGGCCCGTCCGCATCGACCCGGCCAACCCCGCGTACGTCATCTACACCTCGGGCTCCACCGGCCGTCCCAAGGGCGTCGTCGTCACGCACCGGGGCGTGCGGGCGATGGCCCGGACCCAGGGCGAGCGGCTGCGCGTCGGACCCGGCAGCCGGGTGCTGCACATGGCGTCCGTCAGCTTCGACGCCGCGTTCTGGGAGCTGTGCATGGGACTGCTGACCGGCGCCTGCCTGGAGATCGACACCCGCGACGCCCTGCTGCCGGGCCCGGCGCTCGCCGGCCTGGTCCGCGACCGGGGCGTCACCCACCTCACCATCCCGCCCGCCGCCCTCGCCGTGATGCCCCCGGACTCCCTGCCGACCGGCCTCACCATGGTCCTCGCCGGAGAGGCGTGCCCGCCGGCTCTCGTCCACGCCTGGGCCCGCGACCGCTTCCTCGTCAACGCCTACGGTCCGACGGAGACCACGGTCTGCGCCACCATGAGCGCCTTCCAGCACGCGGAGGGGCCCCTCGCCCCCGACCGCACCGTCCCCATCGGCGCCCCCGTCGACGGCACCCGCGTCCACGTCCTGGACGACCGGCTGACCCCCGTGCCGCCCGGAGTCACCGGCGAACTGTACGTCGCGGGCGAGGGCGTCGCACGCGGCTACCACGGCCGCGCCGCCCTCACCGCCACCCGCTTCGTCGCCGATCCCTTCGACCACGCGGGCGGCCGGATGTACCGCACCGGGGACCTGGTCCGGTGGACGCCCGACGGCCGCCTCCTCTACGTCTCCCGCGTGGACGACCAGGTCAAGCTGCGCGGCTTCCGCATCGAACTCGGCGAGATCGAGGCGGCGCTCACCTCGCACCCAGGGGTCGCCGCGGCCTGCGTCACCGTCCGCGAGGACCGCCCCGGCGACCGGCGCCTCGTCGCCTACACCGTGCCCGCCACCGGCGAGCCCGGCCCCGGCTGGGCCGACCTGCGCGCCCACCTCGCCGCCACCCTGCCCGAACACATGGTGCCCGCCGCCCATGTCCGGCTCGACGCCTTCCCCGTGACGCCCAACGGCAAGACCGACCGGCGTGCCCTGCCCGCACCGGAGAGCGCGGCCCCGGCCGGCGGACGGGCCCCGCGCACCGCCCGTGAACGCGCCCTGTGCGAGGTGTTCGCGCAGACCCTCGGCGTGCCCGAAGTCGGTGTCACCGACGACTTCTTCGCGCTCGGCGGACACTCCCTGCTCGCCGTCACCCTGGCCCGCCGGATCGGGGAGCGCTGCGGGGTACGGCCCTCCCTGCGCGCCCTGTTCGCGACCCCCACCGTCGAGGGCGTCGACCGGCTGCTCGGCCGGGCCCCGGGGGAGGAGGAGCCCGAGGAGGCGGCGGCCCCGGACTTCGCCGCCGAGGTGCGGCTCGCGCCGGACATCACCGGTGAGCGCCGGGACCGCCGGCCCGTCCACCCCTCCGCACGGCCCCTGCTCACCGGGGCCTCCGGCTTCCTCGGCGCGTTCCTGCTGCGCGACCTCATCGAGGCCACGGACGGCCCGGTCGACTGCCTGGTCCGGGCCGCGAGCCCCGACAGCGCGGCCCAGCGGCTCCGCGCCAACCTGGAGCACTACGGCCTGTGGCAGTCCCGGTACGCCGACCTGATCCACCCCGTCCCCGGCGACCTCGCGGCCCCCGGCCTCGGCCTCGACCCCGGGGAACGGGCCGCCCTCGCCCGGCGGCTGGGCCCCGTGCTGCACAACGGGGCACGCGTCAACTTCGCCGCCCCGTACGGTGATCTGCGCGCGCCCAACGTGGGCGGCACCGAGGAACTGCTGCGCCTCCTCGCGGACTCCGGCTCGCCCGGCCTGCACTACGTCTCGACCACCGGTGTGTACGCCCCGTCGCGCGGGACGGACCCCGTACCGCTCACCGAGTCGTCCCCGACCGGCCCGGCCGCCGGTCTGCCCGACGGGTACGCGCAGAGCAAATGGGTCGCCGAGCAACTGGTCGGCCTCGCCGGCGAGCGCGGCCTCCCGGTGACCGTCCACCGCCCGGGCCGCATCAGCGGCGACACCACCACCGGTGCCTGCCAGGACCGCGACCTGCTCTGGCAGCTCATCAAGGGCTGCCTCCAGGCCGGAGCGGTGCCCGACCTCGCGCACGGCACGACCGACTGGGTGCCCGTGGACTACGTCAGCGCCGCCGTGGTGGCCCTCAGCACCGCCGAAAGGCCCGGGGCGCCGGCGTACCACTACACCAACCCGGACGCGCCGGGCCTGGACCGCGTCTTCGGGGCGGCGGCCCGCCTCGGGTACGAGCTGCGCCCCGTCACCCCCGAGGAGTGGCGGGCCTGTGTGGCCGAACACCCGGACAACGCGGCTCAGTTGTTCCTCGGCGACGACGGGGCCGGTGAGGACGAGGCGGACCACCGCAGCTTCGACTCCGGCCGCACCGCCCGGGCGGCCGAGGAGGCGGGCGTGCGGCAGAAGCCGCTCACCGACGAGGTTCTGACGCGCTATCTGACGTACTTCCAGGTCACGGGCTTCCTGCCGGCCCCCGGAGCGCTGCCGGGAGCGTAAACGATCATCAATCGTCAGGTCCCCGGCAATTCGCATACAACCATCCGTGCTTCCCGAAGGTCCCAACAAGTGGGAGCAAAACACTCCTGGAACTACAAGGGGGAAATATGCGAAACATCCGTACTCTCGCCACCGCCGGGGCCCTGACCACCCTCATGGTGGGCGCGACGGCCGCCTTCGGCCCGACCGCGTCCGCCGCGCCCAACACCACCCCGCAGAAGGTCTGCGGGAGTTCGTACAAGACCGTGAACTCCGCCGCCATCGGTTCCCTCGGCACGGTCTACCTGACGTACAACGCGACGAACGGCAAGAACTGTGTCGTGACGATCCGGTCCACCCCCGGCACTGCGAAGGACATGTCGGCGTACATCTACGTCCCCGACACCGACGCGTCGGCGAGCGACTACGGTAGCTACACGTCGTACGCCGGTCCGGCCTACGTCTACGGCAAGGGCCACTGCGTCAGCTGGGGCGGCCAGATCGCCAATGTGTACGTGTCCGTGGAGAACTCCAACTGCGCCGCGTTCAAGGAGCAGCGGACCCTCGAAGTCCGCTGATCCGCTCCGCTCACCGGTCCGCCCCCGGCTCCCACCGGGGGCGGACCGCTCCTACCAGTACGTCACGGTCACCGGAGCGTGCACGTTGCGCTTCGGCAGGGTGACGGTCAGCGTCTTGGACCCCGCGTCCCACGTGTACGCCCGAACGGACAGGTGCGTCCCGCTCGCGGTGACGCGCGCGGGCGCGTGGTCGGCCTTGACCGACAGGGTCCACGCACGGTCCTTGGCCTGGCCCCGGAAGGACCCCTTCGCCGGGGCGATGGACACCGTGTGGCGTCCGCCGGACTCCTTGTACGAGACCTTCGTCGTGGTGCTCCGGGCCTTGCCCGCGGCGCCCCCGTCGTCCTCGTACAGGCTGAACGAACCGGAACCGCCCGGGGCGATCGTGAGCGTGAGGTCCGCCGCGCCGGCCGCCCCGTCGTGAGCGACGTCATGCGTGCGGCTCGGGACGATCCCGCCCGCCCTGACGAACACCGGCATGGTGTCCAGCGTCGTCGTGACGTCCTGGGTGGTGCCGCCCTCGTACGTCTTGCCGGTGAAGTAGTCCGTCCACTGCCCCGGCGGGAACCACACCGACGTCTTCGCGGAGGCACCGGGCGTGGTGACCGGGGCGACCAGCATGTCGGAGCCGTAGAAGTACTCGCTGCCGGCCGTCTCGTACGCCTGCGGCTCCTCCGGGTACTCCAGATACATGGGCCGGACGATCGGCACACCCGTCCGGTTGGCCTCCTCGGCGAGCGTGTACGTGTACGGCAGCAGCTTCTCCCGGAGGTTGAGGAACTTCTTCGCGGACGCCGACGCCTCGGGGCCGTACTGCCAGGGCAGCCGGTCGCTGTGATTGCTGTGCAGCCGGTCGACGGGCTGGAAGGTGCCGAACTGCACCCAGCGCGCGTACAGGTCGTCCGGCAGCTTCGTCGTGGTGTGCGTACCGCCGCCGTCGGTGTACGTCTCCGAACCCTTCAGGCCCGTCGTGTCGTTGTGGCCCCCGATGTCATGCGTGACGTTGGCCATCCCCGTCGCCGCCGACTCGGCCGGGGTGTACCCCACCTCGAACTTCAGCGTGCCCCAGGTGGACGACGTGTCGCCAGTGAAGTGGACCGTGGTGCGCTTGTCGGCCCAGGGGCCGGTGGGCACGGACTGCTGGCCGCTGTAACCGGCGGCCTGGAGCGAACCGTAGGCGCGCGAGAGGACGAACGGCCGGTCGAGGTGCCGGCCGGTGGCGTCCGCGTACTGCTGGTTGATCCACGCGTCCGGAGTCACACCGGGAAGCGACGACTGGGCCGCGTCGCAGCACCAGTCCAGCCACCAGAAGTCGTTGCCCTGCTCGTCCATGGTCCGGTGCAGGTCCATGTACGCCTGCAGCTGGTCGGGGTCGCCGAAGTCGAAGACGTAGCAGTCCGGCCCCGCACCGCCTCCGCAGCTCCCCTTCTTCAGCTTGCCCTTGGCGGTCTTCTGCGCCTGGGCGAACTGCGGGTCGGCGGCGAGGATGCTGGGGTGCACATTCAGCGTGTTGTGCAGGCCCTGGGACTCGGACCAGTCGAAGAACCCCTTGGGGTCGGGGAACTTGGCCGTGTCGATCTCCCAGCCGCTCCACGCGTTGACGGCCTTGTAGTCGGTGTCCGTCACCAGAACGTCCAACGGCACGCCCTCGGACCGGAACGTGGGCAGGATGGTGTTCCGGTAGTCCGCGTCCGTGCGGTCGATGTACTCCGAATACCAGACGCCGTACGCCCAGGAGGGCAGCAGCGCGGACGGCCCGGTGAGCGTCGCCAGATCGCCGAGGCCCTGTTTGTAGTCGTGCCCGTAGCCGAAGAGGTAGCCGTCCTGGTACGGGGCGCCGCCGTGCTCGGAGCGCTGGGTCACCTTGTGGGTGGCGGTGTCGTAGAGCGCGGACGGGGTGTCGTCCAGGAGGTACCAGCCGTCCTGGTTGAGCAGGCCGGGCGTGGTGACGGGCGGCGCGCCGTTGCCGGTGACGCCGTCGAGGCCGCGCCGGTAGCCGCCGAGGGCCAGATGCGGCTGCGGAGCCGGGTCGCCGGTGGCGGCGACGGACACGGTGTCCGCGTTCACATGGCAGCTCCCCGCGTCCGGGCAGGCGAGGGTGACGTCATTGGCGCCCGCCGCCAGGTGGACGGGCAGGGTGGCCGTGGACCAGGTGTCCCAGTCGGCCGTCGCGGGGAACGACAGGGTGCCGGTGGCGCCGCCCGCCGACACGGTGGCGGTGCGCGTCTCGTGCCGGCCGTCGCCGCCCGGGCCGTTGGCGTAACGGACGCGCAGGGTGTACGTGCCGGCCGAGGGGACCTCCACCACATGCGTGGTCAGCGAGGAACCCTGGTTGAGCTCCGCGACGAAGCCGCTCCCGGCGAAGCCCTGGTGATCGGTCGCGGCGGCCGCCGCGCCGACGACCCGCCCGGCCTCCGCCTCACAGCTCACCCCGAACCGGCAGTCGGCGATCGCCGTGCTGGACGCGGGCGGGAACGCCTCGTCCCGGCCCAGCAGCGCGACGCTGTCCACGTTCACACTGCCGGAGTCCGACGCGCCCCGGGTCAGGGCGACCGTGTGGTGCCCGGCGTCCAGCCGGACATCGGCGAAGGCGGTCTCCCAGCTGTCCCAGTCCGCCGTCGGCGGGAGTGTCACCCGCTGATCGTCACCGCCGTCCACCGACAGGGTGAGGGTGCGCGGCTCGCTCTTGCCGTCGCCGCCACGCGCATTGGCGTACCGCACGGCGAACCGGTAGGAACCGGCCGCCTTGACATCGATGTCAGAGGACAGCGAGGCGCCGGTGCTCTCGAACCCGGCGGCGAACCCGGTCCCGGTGTAGCCGTCGTGGTCGGACGCCACGGAGACCCCCGCGGCCCGCAGGTTCTCCGCCTCGCACAGCGCTCCGGGCGGGCAGGTGATGCGGTGCCAGGGGGTGGCGGTCACGGGGGAGTCGCCCGCGTTGAGCCGGACCGACAGGTTGCTCGCGTCGAACGGCCCGGAGCCGACCTTGTACCGCAGCGTCACCGCGCTCGTCCTGAGGGTGAGCCAGCCGTCCGCCGTTTTCGCGGTGTACGCCGCCGGGGTGAAGGAACCGCGGCCGATGGCGTTGAACGTCGCCTCGTCGGTGAACGCCCCGTCGCCCGCGTACTCGGTCCGGATCAGTGTGGGCGACAGGACCTGGAACCGGGCGTCGCCCGAGGTCACCGTCGGGACGGGGCGGCTGCGCGGAGCACCGGCCGAGGCCGGACCCGCCGTGCCCGTCACCGTCATGGCGGCGGCGGTCCCGAGGACGGCGGCCCCACCGATCCACCGCCGCAGCCCTCTGCGCCGCCTCGTGGAGGGAGGTTTCATGTGCGACTCCGTTCTCACCCCGACCGGCAGGTCCGTCCGGCACCGCGCCGCTCGTTGTGCATCGTTGGAAAAGTGCAAGTGGCATGAGAGCACGCCGAGGACGCTGTGTCCATAAGACCGACACCGGAGGCGAGTTCACGCCGCAGGAGGGGTGAGGGAAGACTGGCCGTACGATGCCGTCCACGACAGAGGTACGGGATGCTGACCGGAATCGTGATCGACGCCTGCGACGTGACGGGCCTGGCCCGCTTCTGGAACGACGCGACCAGGGGCCGCACCGGTGGTCTCCGGCTGCGCTGCGAACGGGTCGACCGGCCGAAGCCGGCGCACAAGAACCGCCTCCACCTCGACCTGGCCGGCGGACCGCGCTGGGAGGCGGAGACCGAACGCCTGCTCGCGCTGGGGGCGACCCGGGCCGACATCGGCCAGGGCGAGGTGCCGTGGGACGTGCTGGCCGATCCGGAAGGCAACGAGTTCTGCGTCCTGCGCCCCGGGCATCCGGGCGTGCGCGTCGGCTCCGGGCTCGTCGCGGTCTGCCTCGACGTCACCGACGGGGAACGCGACGCGCAGCGGGACTTCTGGGCGGCCTGGTCCGGCTGGCCCGTGGAGGAGGACGGGGAGCGGTGCGTGCGACTGCGCCGCACCCCGGGCGCCCCGGTGTCGCTCGTGATGGGGCCGCCCGCCGCGCCGCGGGCCGAGCGGGAACGGGTGCGGCTCACGGTCCGCCGGCCCGGTGCCGGGCCGGGCACATACCGCGATCCGGGCGGGAACGCCTTCCATGTCGTCGGCTGACGGCGCTGGGGCGCGCCGAGGTCTGCGATTTCCTCGCCCCGGCCCAACCGGGAGTCGACACCGGTGATTTAGCCGATGGCGGGGGCACCCCGTGCCAGGCACCTTGTGCGGGCAGGCAACCCCAAACCCGCATCCCCCTCAGGAGTGCCCCATGCCTCGTCGTTCACCGCGTCGGCTCCTCGGCGTCTTCGCGGCCCTGGCGGTCGCGTTCACCCTGTTCTCCCCGGCGTCCGCGGCCGGTGCCGCCGAGACGCCGGCCCCGGCGGCTGCCCGCGCCGCCGCCGTGCAGCCGCTGTCGACCAGCACCCCGGTCGTCTTCGTCCACGGCTACACCGGCAGCGCCTCCAACTGGGTCACCGCCATGAGCGTCTTCCGCCTCAACGGCTGGTCGAGCTCGAACCTGTTCGCGTACGAGTACAACTCTTACGGCAACAACATCACCAACGCACAGGGCCTCGCCACCTTCGTCGAGAACGTGAAGTCCAGGACCGGGGCGAGCAAGGTGGCCATCGTCAACCACTCCATGGGCGGCCTGGTCAGCCAGTACTACCTGAAGGTGCTCGGCGGCAACACCAGTGTCAGCCACCTCGCGTCCATCGCCGGTGCCAACCACGGCACCACGGCCGCCGGGGCCTGCCTGATCTACACGACCTGCCAGCAGATGTACCCGGGTTCCTCGTTCATCTCGCAGATCAGCTCCGGTGACGAGACCCCCGGTGACACCAAGTACGCCACCTGGTACTCGGCGTGCGACGGCGTCATCCTCCCGTACACCAGCACCCGGCTGAGCGGTGCGACGAACAACAACGTGCTGTGCCAGACCCACATCGGGTACCTGGCGGACACGATCGTCCTCGGTCAGATCGCGCGGTTCGTCGCCTCCTAACCCCGCGTGACCCCGGACGGGTCCGGTCCCCGGCGTCCTGCCGCCGGGGACCGGACCCGTCCGCCGTCCGGTCAGACCCGGGCGCGGCGGCGGCGCACCGCGGTGAAGCCCAGGGCGCCCGCGCCGGCCGCGACGAGGCCCGCCGCGCCCACCGCCGCCGCCGAGAGGCCGCCGCTCCCGGTCTCGGCCAGCTGCGCGGACACGCCGGACGACGTCGAGGCGGTGCCGGTGCCGGACGGGGTGGGGGAGGACGACGCGGTGGCGGTCGGGGAGGGGGACGGGGTGGTGGCCGCCGCCTTCTTCACGGTGACCGCGGCCCCCTTGCCGCAGCTGGTCGTGCCCCGGAAGGTGCCCGGCCCCTCGTTGACGATCGCGCACGGGTTCAGCGTGGTCTTCCCGGCCGGTGCGTCCTTGAGGTAGGTCACACGGACCTGCGCGGACGTGCTGCCGTGTGCCTTGAGGGAGACGTCCGGGCCGATGACGTTGAAGCCGTACACATCGGGTTCGGCGCTGTCGGTGATCGGCTTCAGCGTGGTCCACTTCCCCGAGCGCAGCACCTGGACGGAGGCATGGCGGCTCGTCATGAGCACATCGCTCACGTTCTCGTACGCGGACGGTGTCGGGTTGTCGACCGTGGCCGTGAAGGTGATCCCCGGCCCGCCCGCCACCGCGGTGGCGGGCACCCCCGACAGGTGGGTGTCCAGCCCGTCGACCGCGATGTCGTCCACATCGGTGTCGTTCGCCGCCCCCGCGGCGCCGTAGGAGATCATCGTCGTCAGCTTCAGATGGTCGGTGCCGCCGTTGCTGGCGCCGTTGTGCGGGGTGCCCATCGGCATGCCGAGCCGCAGCTCCACGGTCCGCGACTTCCCGGCGGCCAGCGGGAACTGCTCGGGCAGCTCGCCGCCGTACACGGTGCCTTCGATGATCTCCAGCGGCACGGACTTCCAGTTCGTCCCGTCGAGCCGGTACTCCAGGCTCAGGGCGTGCTCCGGCAGGCCGTTGCCGCCGTCGATGCGGTAGATGAGGCGCGCCGACGAGGTGTCGTTCGGGCCGGTGTTGGACGCCGTGGTGGTGAAGGCGACCGGCAGACCGCCGCCTCCGATCATCGCGGGTGCGTCGGTGGAGACGGCGAGCGTGGGCATCCCGCTGTCGTCGGCCAGGGCGGCCGGGGCCAGAGCGGCTCCGGTGAGGGTCAGGAGCAGGCCGGCGGCCGAGGCGACGGCGGACGAACGCAGGCTGCGTGCGACGGTGTTCAAGGTTTTCCCCCAGGACGTGTGGGCGGCGCGGCCGGTTGCCGCGTCCCGCCGACGACGGGTGGATCGGTCCGTCGTCTCACCCAGTTGGACAGGCCGCCCCGGCCCCGGGTTGTGACCCCGCGTGTCATGGTTCTGTGACAGCGCGTTCGGGCTCCTCACTCCGGCAACCCGTAGAAGCGCATGGCCGAATTCGGGGTGAAGCCGATCCGCGGGTACACCGGAGCCCCCGCCGCCGTCGCGTGCAGGGTGGCCCGGGTCAGCCCGGTCGCGCGGGCCCCCTCGTACAGCGCCTTGCGCGTCACCGCCTCCCCGTATCCCCGGCGCTCCCACGCCGGATCGGTGGCGACCAGCACGACGAAGAGCCGGCCCGCCGCCTCCACCGTCGCGGCACACGTCACCGGCACACCCTGCCGCAGCCCCAGATAGGCGTGCACCCCGCTCTTCCACAGCGAGGCCCCCGCCAGCCCGTCCCGGCCCGCGTCCAGGGGGAAGCCGTACGCGCGCGAATTCAGATCGGCGTACGCCAACAGGTGTTCGTCCTCGCTCACGCGGACGAACTCCAGCTCGGGGTGCGCCGGTTCGGGCAGCGGGAACAGGTCGCCCGCCATGCCCGTGCCGGGAAAGGCATACGCAAGACCGGCCCGCTCGGCAGCCGAGTCCAGCGAGGCGCGGGCCTCCGCGTCGAGCAGCCCCTCGAAGACCCAGAGGAAGCCGGGCCGGCTCTTCGCCCGCATGATGTCGGCGGCCTCGGCCATGCGCCGGGCGGCCAGCGCCGCGTCCGCGCCGACCTCGGTCAGGGTGACGCAGTTCCAGAACGCGAAGCCGCAGTCCGCCCAGCGGACGGCGATTCCGGGCAGGTCCCTCACATCCGCGCCGGCGTCCCGGTCGAGCACCATCGTCCGCCAGCCGACGGTGAGTTGCTCCATCGACTCGATCGATTCCGCGAGATCCGCCACCACAACTCCTGAAGGTTTCGAATGACTGGCTTGACCTGGAGCGCACTTCAACGCCGAGCATGACGGGCATGAACCGCACGGACACGGACCACGCGAACATGGACGGCATCAACGTGAACGAGGCGAACCCCCGGATCGTTCTGGGCACCATGGGCTTCGGGACCCAGGTCGACTCCGACACGTCCTTCGCCCTCCTCGACGCCTTCGTCGCAGGGGGCGGAGAATGGCTCGACACCGCCAACTGCTACTCCTTCTGGGCCGATCCCAGCGGCGTCGGCGGCGCCAGTGAGCGCGTCATAGGTGCCTGGCTGGCGGCCCGCCCCGGCGCCCGCGACGCCGTGCGCATCGCGACCAAGGTCCGGCAGAACCCGCTCGTCCCGCACTCCTGGCCGCAGAGCGCCGAAGGTCTCTCCGCCCGCGCCGTCCACGCGGGCCTGGCCGAGAGCCTGCGACGCCTGGGCATCGACCACGTCGACCTGCTGTGGGCCCACGCCGAGGACCGCACCGTCCCCCTGGAGGAGACGGTCGGAGCCTTCGGCGAACTGGTCACCAAGGGCGTGGCGTTGCGGGTCGGCGCCGCGAACCACACCGCCTGGCGCGTCGAGCGCGCCCGGTCCCTGGCCCGCGAGCAGGGCGCGGAGCCGTGGACCGCCCTGCAACTGCGCCACTCCCTCGTCCAGCCGCGCCCGCTCACCCCCGTCGCCGAGGGCGGCCACCGCCACCTCACGCCCGAGGACCTGGACCTCGCCGAGGCGGAAGGGCTCGATGTGTGGGCGTACAGCTCCCTGCTCTGGGGCTCCTACACGCGCCCGGACAAGCCGTTCCCCGACACGTACGAGCACCCCGGCACCACCCGGGGGCTCGCGGTCCTGGACGAGGTTGCCGAGGAGGTCTCCGCGACGAAGAACCAGGTCGTCCTGGCGTGGCTGCTGCACCAGGGCATCGCCCCGATCGTCGGTGTGAGCCGCGTACAGCACGTCGAGGAGGCGCTCGCCGCCCGGGACGTCAGGCTCACCGACGACCACCTGGCGCGCTTCGAGGCGGCGCGCTAAAGCCTGTCCTCGCGGACCCGGGGCCGGGAGGGCGGCGCGGCGTCGCTCTCCGCCGCCAGCCCGGCCAGCAGCCGCAGCCCGTCCTCCGCCGGGCTGCCGGGCGCCGCCGACAGCACGACCATCTCCCGCCCCGGCGCGTCCGCCAGGGTGAAGTTCTCCTGGTGCAGCTCCAGCAGGCCGACGAGCGGGTGCCGGTACATCTTGCGCCCATGCGTACGGGCGCGCACATCCGCGCGGGCCCACAGCCGTCGGAAGCGGTCGCTGCCCATCGAGAGCTCCCCGATGAGCGAAGCCAGCCGCGCGTCGTCCGGATACTTGCCCGCTGCGAGCCTCAGGTGGCCGACCGCGTCCAGGGTGCACTGCTCCCACTCCGCGTACAGCCCCCGCTCGGTCTCCTCCAGGAAGAGGTGGCGGGCGGTGTTCATCCCCGGCAGCGGCCGGCCGTACAGCAGCCGGGCCAGGCGGTTGCCCGCGAGAACGTCCATGCGGTGGTCCATGAGCAGCGCGGGGGCGTCGGTCACCAGGTCGAGCACGCGCAGCAGCTCCGGCCGCACCCGCCCGCCGGGCGTCTTCGCGCGCCGGCGCCGCTGCCGGGCGAGCCGGTCGAGGTGATCGCGCTCGGTCTCGTCCAGGCCGAGGACCCGGGCGAGCGCGTCGAGGACCTGTTCGGAGGGCTGCGTCGCGCGCCCCTGTTCCAGGCGCACGTAGTAGTCGACGCTCACTCCGGACAGGTGCGCGACCTCTTCGCGGCGCAGCCCGTCGACCCGGCGGCGGCTGTCGGTGGCGATGCCGGCCGAGGCCGGGTCGACCCGGGCGCGCCGGGTCCGCAGGAATCCCGCGAGATCGTCCATGCCCCCCAGTATGGCCACGGCCTCCCCGCACGAGGGTGGCCCTGCCGTTACCAGGAAGTCCCGTCCGACGGAAGCGGCGCCCCTGAACAACGGGCGCCCCGGCCTCCAGGATCGAAGCCATCCGATCCGAAGGAGTGCGGTTCCCATGAAGACGCTCATCGTCCACGCCCACCCCGAGCCCAAGTCCCTCAACGGCTCGCTCAAGGACCTCGCGGTCTCGACCCTGGAGGCGGCCGGGCACGACGTGCGGGTGAGCGACCTGTACGCGATGAACTGGAAGACCACCGTCGACGCGGCGGACTACGGGCCCGACGCCTCGGACCCGCTCAGGCCGGCCCGCGACTCCGGCCGCGCCTTCGACGCCGGAACGCTCACCCCGGACGTGCGCGCCGAGCAGGAGAAGCTGCTGTGGGCGGACACCGTCATCTTCCAGTTCCCCCTGTGGTGGTACACGATGCCGGCGATCCTGAAGGGCTGGGTGGACCGCGTGTTCACGTACCACTTCGCGTACGGCGTCGGCGAGCACAGCGACACCAAGTACGGCGAGCGCTACGGCGAAGGCACCCTCGCGGGCCGCCGGGCCCTGCTGTCGGTGACCGTCGGAGGCCTGGAGCCCCACTACGGGCCCCGGGGCATCAACGGCCCCATCGACGACCTGCTGTTCCCGATCCAGCACGGCATCCTCCACTACCCGGGCCTGGAGGTGCTTCCGCCGTTCGTCCTGTACGGCACCGACCGGATGACCGACGCGGATTACCCGGAAGCGGCCAAGGCGTGGCGGGAGCGCCTGCTCACGCTGGAGACGACCGCCCCGGTCCCGTACCGCCGCCAGAACTTCGGCGACTACGAGATCCCGTCCCTGCATCTCAAGGAGGGCCTGGAACCGGCGGGCCGCACGGGCTTCGGGCTGCACGTCGGGGAGTGACCGACGCGGGAAGCCGTCGATTGCATTAGTAGGCGTCTGCAAGTATTGTCGATGCATGTAAGGCGCTTTTGCATGCATGTGCGGCGAGTCGCCCCCGGCTCGCCGCACGGCCCCCGGCGCACGACGAACACGTAAAGGACCACCCCCCATGGCTTCCGTGCCCCGCATCACGCTCAACAACGGCGTCCGCATGCCCCAGCTCGGCTTCGGCGTCTTCCAGGTGCCCGACGACGAGACCGCCACCGCGGTCGGGCACGCCCTGGACGCCGGCTACCGCAGCATCGACACCGCCGCGGTCTACGGCAACGAACGCGGTGTCGGCCAGGCCATCGCCGACTCCGGCGTGCCGCGCGACGAGCTCTTCGTCACCACCAAGCTGTGGAACGCCGACCAGGGTTACGACCGGGCGCTCGCCGCCTTCGACGCCTCGCTGGACAAGCTCGGCCTGGACCACGTGGACCTCTACCTCATCCACTGGCCGACCCCCGCCCGGGACCTGTACGCGGAGACGTACAAGGCGCTGGAGAAGATCCTCGCCGACGGCCGCGCCCGCGCGATCGGCGTCTCCAACTTCCAGGTCCCCCACCTGCGGCGGCTCATGGAGCACACCGGCACCGTCCCCGCCGTCAACCAGGTCGAACTGCACCCCGGGCTCCAGCAGGCCGAGCTGCGCGCCTTCCACGCCGAGCACGGCATCGCGACCGAGGCCTGGAGCCCGCTGGCGCAGGGCGCGGTCCTGGACGACGAGGCGATCACGCGCATCGCTCAGGCCAACGGCGTAACCCCCGCGCAGGTCGTGCTGCGCTGGCACCTGGCGACGGGCAACATCGTCATCCCCAAGTCCGTCACCCCCGCCCGCATCCGGCAGAACCTCGACGTCTTCGGCTTCGACCTGACCGACGCCGACCTGGCCGCCATCGCCGCTTTCGACCGGGGGCTGCGCACGGGCCCGGACCCCGACACCCTCAACTGAACCGCGCGGGCCGTGCCACCGGCCCCGGCGCGAGGAGGACCCCGCCATGCACATCGATCTCTCCGGCC
Organism: Streptomyces sp. NPDC041814; assembly: GCF_055590565.1. Lineage (NCBI taxonomy): Bacteria > Bacillati > Actinomycetota > Actinomycetes > Kitasatosporales > Streptomycetaceae > Streptomyces > Streptomyces sp. NPDC041814. Next base: position 427,157 of record NZ_JBVJAM010000002.1, read on the forward strand.
GCACCGCCCTGGTCACCGGCTCCACCCAGGGCATCGGCGAGGCCATCGCCGTCGGGCTGGCCCGCGCCGGCGCCCGTGTCATCGTGAACGGCCGCGGCCAGGAGCGGGTCGCCGCGGCCGTCCATGCCGTACGCAACGCCTCGGGGAACGACGAGGTCACCGGTGCGGCGGGTGATCTCGCGACCGAGGACGGCACCGCGGCCGTCCTTGCGGCCGCCCCGGCGGTCGACATCCTGGTCAACAGCCTCGGTGTCTTCGGGGCCGCCGCCCCGCTGGAGATCGAGGACGCGGAGTGGCGCCGCTACTTCGAGGTCAACGTCCTCTCCGCCGTCCGCCTCATCCGCGCCTACCTGCCGGGCATGAAGGACAACGGCTGGGGACGCGTCCTGAACATCGCCAGCGACTCCGCCGTGGTCATCCCCGCCGAGATGATCCACTACGGCATGACCAAGACCTCGCTGCTCGCGGTCTCCCGGGGCTTCGCCAAGGAGGCCGCGGGCACCGGAGTCACGGTCAACTCCGTCATCGCGGGACCCACCCGCACCGGCGGCGTCGAGGACTTCGTCCGGGAACTCGTCGGCGACGACCTCCCCTGGGACGAGGCCCAGCACGCGTTCATGGTCAGGCACCGCCCGCAGTCCCTGCTGCAACGCCTGATCGAGCCCGAGGAGATCGCGAACATGGTCGTCTACCTCGCCTCGCCGTACGCCTCCGCCACCACCGGCGGCGCCCTGCGCGCCGACGGCGGATATGTCGACTCGATCCTGCCCTGACCGCGCCGCCCGCTCCGGCTCGTCCATGCGGGCGTCCTGCGCCGCCATCACCTCGTCGCCGTGCTCGAAGGCGCAGGGGCCGAGGTGGTACGGGACCTGGGCCCCCGTCAGGCGCGTGCACCGACTCGTACGGGACGCCGGCTGCGACCACGTGCCGGGCGGCGGTCTGGCACGCCCGGGGCTCCGGGAAGCGACGGCGGCGCTGTTCACCGGGCTGTGCGCAGGCGAGGGAGCGGACGCCCTGGCGATCGCACCCGCCGCTGGCGTACGCGGCCCGTCCCGCACCGGCCTGACGGACCCCGGCCCGCGAAAAACCGCGGGCTCCGGCAACACGTTCATGAAAGGGTGCGGGGCCGAGGGAGCCGAGGGGAAGGACACCGCTCATGGGGCTGACCTACAGTTACGACATCTACCTGCGCCCGCAGAACGTCGCCGGGGCGCTGGCCGCGCTGACGGGGCTGGCCGCACCGGATCGCGAGGGTCCCCCGCTCCACGTCACGCTGCCCGGTGGTGACCTGATCGCCCTTCCCTTCACCTCGAACTTCCGGAGCGACCCGGTCGACTGCTCCGCGGGCGGCACCCTCGAACTCGACACCTCCCTGATGCTCGGTCTGGACGACGCGGTACGCGCGTACGCCGAACTGCCCGATGACGCACCGCCGTCCGAAGGGCGGCTGGAGGTCGGCTACATCTACGCCACGGTCCGCTTCACGTCCACCCCTCACCCCGGCTACGCGTCCATCGAGTTCTGGGCGGCGACCTCGGGTATGAGCCGCATGTTCGAGCGCTCCGCCACCGTCCGGGAGACGTTCACCGGTCTCGCGGCGGCCGCCGGGGGAGTGTGCTGCCTGTTCGACCTCGGCGACGGCAGCCCCGGCGAGGTGTGCTGGCTCAACGGTGAAACGCTCAGAGAGCCGATCGGCGGCCCCCGCTTCCCGGACGTGGACACCCTGGTCGCGTGCTGGCCGGAGCCCGGCGCCGGGTGAGGGGGCGGGGCACGGGCCGGGCTGCGGTCCGCCCAGCGGCCGACGCTCGCATTATTGACGTGCCCATGGCGCATCGCTAGCGTCGGAGAGCGTTCTCCTGTGCGTCGGCGGAGCGCTCTCCGCCGCCCCCACTCGTTCCGGGAGTCCTTCATGAAGCCTGCACGCCCCCGGGTGGCCCTCATCGGCGCCGCCCTGACAACGTTGTCCGTACTGCTCGTGGGTGCCGTGCCCGCCGCCGCTGCCCCGGAGGCGGCGGTGTGCAACAAGTACTGCGACGCGCGGGACCCGGCGCTCAGTCCGCAGGACCGGATCCCCGTCACGGCCACCGTCGGCTCCCGCACGATCGCCCTCCACTTCGACGACACCGACGCGATGGGCTGGGGCTCCGTCGACAACGGCGGGGCCGGCGACCACGTCTGGCTGGACCGGTCCATGGACGGCGGCAGGACCTGGGCGTCGGGCAGCAAGCTGGGCGACACCGCCGTTCCCTCCGGCGGCCGGGGCTGGCGCACCCAGATGTACAACGTGGACGACTGGAACACCCAGGGCGTCGGAGCCCTGCGCGCCTGCGGGCAGACGGCGGGCGGCGGCGCCATCGCATGCACCCCGTGGGCCCGCACCACATGGAACGCGGCCGGCAGGAGCACCGCCGCCGCGACCGCCCTGATGATGTCGTACGACCGGGGCACCAAGCTCTTTGGCGGCAATGGCTGGTGGACGGCGGCCAACGCGCTGACCGCCGTCATCGACAACATCCGGATCACCGGCATGGGCAGTTACCGGTACGCCGTTTCCGACACGTACGAGAGGAACATCAACGCCCAGGGCGGTCAGTTCCGCAACGAGTACCTGGACGACACCGGCTGGTGGGGCCTCGCCTGGGTCGCCGCGTACGACCTGACGGGGGAGCGACGCTACCTCGACACCGCCCGGGCCGACGCGGACCACATGTTCGCCAACTGGAACGGCACCTGTGGCGGCGGGGTCCGGTGGAACACCGACGGCAACTACAAGAACGCCATCACCAACGAACTCTTCCTCGGCCTCACGGCGGCCCTGCACAACCGCATCCCCGGCGACACCGTGTACCTGGAGCGGGCGAAGAACGAATGGGACTGGTTCCGGCGCAGTGGCATGATCAACGGTGACCGCATGATCAACGACGGCCTCGACGGCAACTGCGCCAACAACGGCCAGCCCACCTGGACCTACAACCAGGGCGTCATCCTCGGCGCGCTGACCGAACTGCACCGGGCAACCGGGGACCAGGCCCTCCTGACGACCGCGCGCGGCCTCGCCGACGCGTCGACGGTCCGGCTCCAGACCGACGGCGTCCTGCGCGAACCCGGCGAGGGCGACGGCTGCACCGGGGACGGCCCCAGCTTCAAGGGCGCCTATGTGCGCGGCCTCGGCACCCTCAACCGCGCGCTCTCCGACCATCCGTACGCCGCACCCCTCACCCGCTGGGCCGACAGCGCCCACGACCGCGACCGCAACGCCCTCGACCAGTACGGTCCGCACTGGAACGGCGGCGGCGGGACCACCGACTACGGCTGCCAGCAGAGCGCACTCGACCTCCTCAACGCCGCCACGGGCTGACCCTCCGGGGCGCCCGGCACGCGAAATGCCGGGCGCCGTCACCCGTGAAGGAACACGCGGCTGAGTAGGATCACCTGATGAGCGATGCGCATGCGGCCGGGATGATCCGCGTGGTCGGCGCGGCGACGAACAACCTCAGGGACGTCACCGTCGACGTCCCCAAGAAGGCGCTCACCGTCGTCACGGGGGTGTCCGGCTCGGGCAAGTCGTCGCTGGTGCTGGACACGATCGCGGCCGAGGCCCAACGGCTGGTCAACGACGCCTATCCGACCTTCGTACGCAACCGGCTGCCACAACTGCCCGCCCCCGAGGTCCAGTCGATGGACGGGCTCACCTTCACGGCGCTGATCGACCAGCGCCGCTTCACCGGCAACGCCCGCTCGGTCGTGGCGACCGCCTGCGACGTCGCACCGCTGATGCGGCTCGTGTTCTCCCGGATCGGCGAACCGTCCGCCGGCTACACGCCCGCGTACTCCTTCAACGACCCGACCGGGATGTGCCCGGAGTGCGAGGGCATCGGCACCGTGGTCGACATCGACCCCGGCGAACTCATCGACCCGGAGAAGTCCATCAACGACGGGCCCGTCCGGTTCAGCCTGTTCCGGCGGGGCGGATACCGGTGGAAGCGGTTCGCGTACAGCGGTCTGTTCGACCGGGACAAGCCGCTGAAGGACTACACGGACGAGGAGATGGACCTCTTCCTCCACGCCGAGCAGCTGAAACCGCCCAACCCGGGCCCGGAGTTCCCGAAGACCGCGCGCTTCGACGGCGTCATCACCCGCATGCGCGACACCTTCGTCAAGAACCACCCGACGAAGATCTCCGCGCAGGTCCGTGAGGAACTGGACCGCATCACCACCCGCCACACCTGCCCGGAGTGCCACGGCACCCGGCTCAACGAGGCGGCCAGGGCCAGCCTGATCGACGGCCGTTCCCTCGCGGACTGGTCGGCCATGTCGGTCACCCGGCTACGGGAACTGCTGGCGGACACCCACGACCCGCGCGTCGAGCCCGCGCTCGACGGCATCCGCGCCACGCTCGACGCCCTCCGCTCCGTCGGCCTGGGCTACCTCTCCCTGGACCGGACCTCGTCCACCCTCTCCGGCGGCGAGGCTCAGCGTGTGAAGATCGTCCGCCACCTGGGCAGCGCCCTCACCGACGTCACCTATGTGTTCGACGAGCCCTCGGTCGGCCTGCACCCCGTGGACGTCCACCTCCTCACCCAGATGCTGCTCCGGCTGCGGGACTCGGGCAACACCGTGCTGGTGGTCGAGCACCACGGGCAGATGATCGACATCGCGGACCACGTCATCGATGTCGGCCCGGGCGCCGGGGCCGACGGCGGGCGGATCGAGTTCGAGGGCACGCCGGGCGCGCTGCGTACGAGCGGAACCGTGACCGGGCGGCTGCTCGGCACCCCTCTGGAGGTCGTGACCACCGCCCGCCCCTGGCAGGGCTCCGCCGTCGTCCGGAAGGCCCGGGCCAACAACCTGACCGGCTTCGACGCCGAGATCCCGCTCGGCGTCCTCACCGCCGTCACCGGAGTCGCCGGCTCCGGCAAGAGCTCCCTGGCCACCCGGGAACTCCCCTCCCAGTACCCCGAGTTCACCGTCGTGGGCCAGGACCCGCTGCGCGGCGGGCAGCGGTCCACCTCGCTGTCCATCCTCGGCGTCGCCGACCACGTCCGGGGTGCGTTCGCCCGGGCGTCGGACCTGGACCCGTCCTGGTTCAGCTTCAACTCCAAGGGCGCCTGCCCCGCCTGCCGGGGCAAGGGCCACCTCACCACCGAGCTGGCGTTCCTGGACGACATCTCCACGCCGTGCGACGTCTGCGGGGGCCTGCGCTTCAACGACACCGCCCTCGCCGTCACGGTACGCGGCAGCACCATCGCCGACGTGCTCTCCATGGCCGCACACGAACTCGCGGACCAGTTCCCCGACGACCCGGAGATCGTCGCGGCGATGTCCTGGCAGCAACGCGTCGGCCTCGGCTACATCGCCGTCGGCCAGTCCCTCGACACCCTCTCCGGCGGCGAGAAGCAGCGCCTTCTCCTGGCGCGCCACCTCAACGGCGTGGACGACATGGCCGGCGAGCGGATCGTCCTGGACGAGCCGACCACCGGACTGCACCCCAGCGACGTGGACCGGATCAACCTGCTCTTCGACGACCTCCTGGAGGCCGGTGCCACGCTCGTCGTGGTCGAGCACAACCTCCGCGTGGTCGCCCGCGCCGACCACGTCATCGACATCGGGCCCGGCGCGGGCACCGACGGCGGCCGGATCGTCTTCACCGGCACCCCCGCCGCCCTCCTCGGCGACGACACCTCGCTGACCGGCCGCGCCCTCCGGCTCGCCTCCGCCCCGGAGACCCGGCCTCGCCGGAAGGCGGGCGGCCGTGCGGCAGAGTAGGGGCATGCCGACCTACGCGACCATGCCGTACCACCTGGAGACCGAGCGGCTGATCCTGCGCCCGTGGGCCGAGTCCGATGCCCGCGAATTCAGTGAACTCCTCTGCGAACGCGGCGAGAAGGAGTACACCGTGGAGCGCGCCCGCAAGGCCATCGGCGGTCTCCTCGCAGGCACGGAGAACTCCGGCATCGCGCTCCTGCCCGTCCAGCGCCGTGACGAGGGCGACTTCATCGGATACTGCGGGCTGATCACCGGCCGCTCCACCCTGGAGGAACCCGAGATCGCCTACGAGCTCTTCCGTCGTGTGCACAACAAGGGCTACGCCACCGAGGCCGCCCGCGCCGTGCTCGGTGCCGCCGCCGCGACCGGGCGGCGGCGGCTCTGGTCGACCGTGGCCACCTGGAACGCGCCCTCGCTCCGCGTCCTGGAGAAGCTCGACTTCGTACGGGACCACCTCTCCATGGAGGAGAACGGCGAAGTCGTCTGGCTCACGCGCGAGTTGCCGTAGGCCCCTGACCGGCACGCCCTAGATCCGGCGCCGGTACGCGAACACCCACCGGTTCCCCTCCAACGCGTCGTTCGGCTCCGGCAGGGGGCCGCGCCCGTGGCGGCGGGTGAACTCGAAGGGCGTGTGCGTCGACGCGGACCAGCCCCGCGCGGCGAGCCGGCCCGCCGAGTCGGGGCGCGGGCCCTTGTCGAAGAGGCCGAGCAGGTCGATGCCGATCTGCTCGCGCGTCGCCGTGTAGATCGCGCTGTCCCGGTACGCCAGGAGGTCCGCCTCCAGCTTCGCCTCGAAGGCCAGCGCGCTGCCCTCGGCGGCCAGCAGGTCGACGGTGTCCACGAGATACGTTTCTGCCGGGCCCGGCAGGTAGAACAGCAGCCCTTCCGCCAGCCAGACGCTCGGCGCCGCCGGGTCGAAGCCCGACGCGGTCAGCGCGGTGACCCAGTCGTCGCGCAGGTCGGCCGGCACGAGCACGCGGCTCACCTTCGGCGCGGCCGGCAGATCTGTCAGCACCTGGTGCTTGAAGGCCAGCACACCCGCCCGGTCGACCTCGAAGAAGACGCAGTCGGACGGCCAGTCGAGCCGGAACGCCCGGGTGTCCAGCCCGGCCCCCAGGAGCACCACCTGGCGGGCGCCCGCGAGCACCGACCGCACGACGAAGTCGTCCAGGACCCGGGTCCGCAGCCCGAAGTAGCGGGCGAACCGGCCCCACAACGCGTTCGCGTCCCCGTCGGGCACCTGCTCGATGCGTACCGGCCACCCGGCGCACGCGGGAGCGGCCCGGACGAAGTGCTCGGCGTAGATGTCGCGGGCCAGGCTGTCACAGCGGCGGGTCTCGATCGCGCGGGCGGCGGCGACCAGCAGCGCGGTCAGCCCCACACCCCCGTCCACGCCTTCCACCGCCAGGTCCTGGTGCGTCGTACCGGATGCGTCGTTCATCGGCTTCTTCCCTCCGGGATCAGGACGGGTTTGACCACCCGGCCCGCTTCGCAGTCGCGTTCGGCCTCGTTGACGTCGGCCAGGGGATAGGTACGGATCAGCTGGTCGAAGGGGAAGCGCCCGGCCCGCCACAGCTCCGTCAGTACGGGGATCAGCAGCCCCGGCACCGCGTCCCCCTCGCAGATGTGGCGGACGCTCCGGCCCCGGTCCAGTGTGCCCGGCTCCAGTGGCAGGGCGCTGTGCAGCCGCGCCACCAGGCCCAGCGTCCCGGTCGGGCGCAGCGCCCGGAGCGCGTCGTTGATCAGGGCGGGCGACGCCGTCGTGTCCAGCGCGTACCGCGCGCCGCCGTCCGTCAGCCGGCGGACGCGCTCCGGCAGCCCGGCCGCGTCGGCGGACAGCGGGACCGCCCCGAACCGCTCGGCGAGCTCCAGCCGCTCCGGCAGCAGGTCCACCGCCACGACCGGTACACCGGCCGCCCCCGCAGCCATGACCGCGGCCAGCCCCACCGCCCCGGCGCCGAGGACCACCAGCGGATCGGCAGGACCGGCGCGGAAGGTGTTCAGCACCGCCCCGGCCCCGGTGAGGAAGCCGCAGCCGAGCGGCCCTAGCAGTTCGAGGGGGAGCGCGGGATCGACGCGGACCGCGTTGCGGGCGGACACGAGTGCGTACTCGGCGAACGAGGACTGGCCGAACCACCGGGGCGCCAGCGCCTTCCCGTCCGCGTCGCCGAGCCGGGCCGGCTCCTGCGCACGCCCGCCGAACAGGTTGAGGGCGGCGAAGGAGTCGCAGTACGCGGGGGCCGCACCCCGGCAGTTCCGGCAGTGCCCGCAGGAGTCGAAGCTCAGCACCACGTGGTCGCCGACGCCGGTCTCCGTACCGGGCCCGCCGCCCGACCCCACGACGACCCCTGCCCCCTCGTGGCCGAGGACCGCCGGCAGCGGGCTGCGCCCGGCGGACCGGCGCACCGCCAGGTCGGTCCGGCACATCCCGGCGCCCGCGATCTCCACCAGCAGCTCACCGGGGGCGGGCTCCGTCCGCAGGACGACGTCCTCGACCGCGAACGGCTCCTCGTACCCGCGCAGCACCGCCGCCCGGAATCTCCTGGTCATGGCTCCTCCGGGCGGTGGACGACGAAGGGCCGCAGATTTCCGTACAGCCCCCACGGCCCGCCCGCGACGCCGACCCCGCTGTCCTTGATCCCGGCGAACGGCTGGGCGAGCGACAGTTCCGCGTGATGGTTGATCCAGGCCGTGCCGCACTCCAGCCGGTCCGCCACCTCCTCCGCCCGGTCGGGATCGGTGCCCCAGACGGAGCCGCCGAGCCCGAAGCCGGTGCTGTTGGCCGCGTCGACCGCCTCGTCGACGCTCCCGTACGGCAGCACCGGCAGGACCGGACCGAACTGTTCCTCCGTCACCACCGCACTGCCGGGCGGCACATCGGTGAGGATCGTCGGGGCGAAGAAGTGGCCGGGCCCGTCCAGCCGGTGTCCGCCGGCCGCGGCCCGGGCGCCGTCGGCCAGGGCCCGTGCGGTGAGCTCCCCCACCCGGGCCAGCTGCGGGGCGTTGTTGACCGGGCCGATGCGGGTGTCCGGGTCGAGGCCGCTGCCCACCGCGACGGACTTCGCCCGCACGGCCAGCGCCTCGACCACCTCCGCGTGCAGCCGGGCGGGGGCGTACACCCGCTTGACGGCCATGCAGACCTGCCCGCAGTTGCGGAACGCCGCCCAGAACAGCCGGTCCGCCACCTCCTCCACATCGACGTCGTCCAGCAGGACGGCCGCGTCGTTCCCGCCCAGTTCCAGGGTGACCCGGGCAAGGGAGGCCGCCGCCCCCTCGGCGACCGCCCGCCCGGTGGGCACCGAACCGGTGAACGTGACGTGGCGGATGCCCGGATGCGACGCCAGCCGGGCCCCGAGGGGTTCGCGCCCGGTGACGACGGTCAGCACGTCATCGGGCAGGGCGGCCGCGAGAACGGACCCCAGCAGCCGGGTGGCGAGCGGGGTGTACGGGGACGGTTTGAGGACCATGGTGTTGCCCGCCGCGAGCGCGGGCGCGAACTTCGCCGCCGCCAGCTGGATCGGGAAGTTCCACGGCACGATCGCGGCGACCGGTCCGACGGGACGCCAGCGGACCTCGCTGCGCACGGGCCGTCCGTCGCTGATCCGCCGCGTCCTGGGGGCCAGGTCCGCGAAGTACCGCAGCCGGGCCGCGGTCCGGGCGACCTCCGCGTGCGACTCGGCCAGCGGCTTGCCCTGCTCCCGGGTGAGCAGCCGCGCCAGGCCGTCACCGGCCGCCTCCACGGCGTCCGCCGCGCCGAGCAGTGCGTGTGTGCGGGCGGCGGCGTCGGCCCGCCACCCGGACCAGGCCCGGTGCGCCCGGCCGATCACCGCGTCCAGCTCGTCGGGCCGCATGTCGGGGGCCTCGCCGCAGGTCTCCCCGGTGGCCGGGTCGGCCACGGCGAACCACGTGCCACGGCCGCGCTCCACCGCGTCGAAGGCCGGCATCCCGGCGGTCAGCCCGCGACGGTGACGTCGGCCGCGAACTCGCGGGCGTGCCGGTCCATTTCCGCCCGGAACGCGGCCACCAGATGCGGCTGAATCCTTCCTGCGTTGCGGTCGCCGCCCTCGCAGACCGCCCCGCGCACCCCCACGATGTCCGTGCCGATGCGGGTCAGCGTGGCGAGGTCCGCCTGCTTGACGCTGCCCGCGAGAGCCGCGAGCAGCCCGGAGGCGTGGGCGAGGCCGACGAACTCGGCGCAGACGTCCGGCGGCACGTGGTCGAAGAGCCGTGAGCCGTCCTTGATCGCCGTGTCCAGCATGGCCGCGTCGGCGCCGGACCTGGCCGCGATGTCGGGCAGCGCGAGCGGGTTGACGCATCCGACGCGGTGGGCGTCGGCATAGCCCGAGGCGACGACCAGCGCTTCGGGACGGTGGTCCTTCACCGCCCGCACGACCGCCCGCATCACCTCGATTCCCTGGTCGGGGGTTGTGCACCCGTAGAGCCCGACCTTGATGTACGTGGCACCCGAGACGACGGCCCCCAGCGCGGCCTGGGCCACCGTGCCGGGCTTGTACGGGACATCGCCCACGGTCGCGGAGACCGGCTTGCCGGCCGGGACCGCCTCGCGGATCTCCCTGATGACCCAGGGGAAGTTGGCGCCGAGCGACCCCTCGTCGGGCTTCTTCACATCGACGATGTCGAGGTACTCGGCCGCCTTGGCGCAGTCGACGGCTTCCTCGACGCTGTCCGGAGAGATGAGAAGCAACACCATGGGCTCCTTCCACCGCAGTGGTGCGGATCACCAGGTTGACCTGCGGTGTGCTCATCATTTCCGCCGCCCGTGCGCCCCGGTAGAGCGTGCGGAGACCCCCGGGAGCACGGCAGCCCACGCGCATTGCGCCGCATGCCCCGGCGCGCGGAGGCACATGGGATCATGCGGGGATGAGCGGAGACCTGGAAGTGAGCGCGCTGGCCGTCAACATCACCATTCCGGCGGAGCTCCGCTGGACCGACACCCGGCGCGGGACGGATTTCCAGCTGACCACCCTCAACATCCGCCTGCTCCCCGACGGCCGCCTCGCCGCGAAGGCGTACGGGCGTCCGGTGGCGGGCGGACGTGGCGCGTACGTCTCGTTCCCGGTGCCCGACCGGCCCGAACTGGCGGCCCTGATCGCCGAAGGGGCGAGCCGCGCCGGCACGCTGTGGGCCGCCCACCGCGGTCTCGGCTAGCGCGTGTTTCGGAAGTAGCGCCGTCCGCCGCAGGGCGGGTCCGGCGGCGTACGCACGGTGCCCCCGCGAGCGTGCCGCTCACGGGGGCACCGTGCGAGGGTGCTCAGCTCTCCAGCGAGAACGTCTGCGCCGCTGATCCGTCGCACGGCTGCTGCGAGAGGTGCGCCCCGTTCGCGGTGGATCCCCCGTCCACGGCCAGGCACTTGCCGCTGTTGCGGGCGACGAAGCGGTAGCGGCCGGCCGCGCCGGAAGGCTCCGCCCGCCACTGCTGGTTGGTGCCGCCCACGTACGACCACAGGTGTACCCGGGTGCCGGACGCGGTCGCGGCGGGGCCGCCGTCGACGTCCCACACCTTGCTGTTGTGGCGGTTGACGACCTGGTAGGTGCCGTCACCCGCGGACCGGAACTGCCAGCCCTGGTTGGCGCCGGTGGTGCAGCTCCACTGCTGGAGCGCGGTGCCGTCGGCGGTGCCCCAGTCGGCGGCGTCCAGGCAGGCACCGCTGTTGGCGTTCTTCACCCGGTACCAGGCGGACGAGTCGATGGAGCCCGCGGGCGGCTCCGTGGTGCCGCCGTCGGTGCCGCTCCACACGAAGGTGGCGACCGCCCCCGCGGGCAGCGTGTAGACCAGCGACCTGCCGTTGTCGGTCAGCGAGAACTTCTGCGCGCTCGTGGCCGAGTTGACGACGTACGCGGCACGGGTGCCGTCCGCGTTCTGGAAGGCGACGTTCTCCACGCCGCCGCTGCCCTGGCTGGTCGAGCCGATGCGGGTGGCGCCGGGCTTGACGAACTTGGCGAGCTGGCCCAGGACGTAGTACTCGGCGTTGCGCGTCACATTGCCGTTCGCGATCTCCACGACACCGTTGCAACGGTCCGAACAACCACCCTGGTGCGGGCCGCCGTTCTGGTCCAGGGCCAGGTTCCAGTCGATGACCGTCTCGCCGCCGTTGCGCATGTTCTGCACGACGAGGTTCTCGGCGTGCCACTTGAGGGTGTCGGCGAACGTGGTGGACCGGTCGGCGCTCTCCGTACCGGAGCACTCGGTGAAGAACACCCGCTTCCCGGCGTCGACGACCTGCTGCTGGGCGGAGGGGGCGCCGCCGTAGCAGTGGAACGCGGCACCGATCACCCGGCTCATGCCCGGGGTCCCGTTGAACACCTCCAACGGGTAGTTCGGGTGGTCCCAGTTGTGGTCGAAGGCGAGCAGGTTCGTCGGCAGGTTCGCCGCCGTCAGCGTCCGGTCGAGCACCTTGAAGAAGTCCGCCTGCTGGGACGCCGTCATGGTCATCGAGGGGTAACTCGCCGCGAACTCGGGCTCGTTCTGCACGGTGAGGTCGGTCAGCGTGATGCCCTGCTGCCCGTACGCCTTGATCGCCTCGACCAGGTAGTCGGCGTACGCCTGGTAGCTGTCGGTCTTGAGACTGCCGCCGTTCAGGGCGTTGTTGGTCTTCATCCAGGCGGGCGGCGACCAGGGGGTGCCCATGAAGCGGATGGCCGGGTTGACCGAAGTGGCCTGCTTCAGGACCGGGATGATCTCGGCCTTGTCCCGGTCGATGGAGAACGAACCGGGGGTGTCCTCGTACGTGTAGAGGCTGCTGTCGGCGTTGAAGTCGCTACTGCCGAGCGGCTGGCGCAGATAGCTGAGCCCGATGCCGTCACCGGCCGACGAGAACAGCGAGGCCATCAGCGCGTTCCGCTTGTCCTGCGACAGGCCCTGGATGAGGTGGGCCGAGGCCCCGGTGACCGAGGCGCCCGCCCCGGTGAACCGCTGGCCCTTGCTGGTGGCGTCGACGCGGATGTCGACGCTCTGCGGCGAGCCCGTGAAGGCGACGGTGCCCTCGGCGGACAGCTTCTTGGCGCCGTCAGGGGTGGTGACCCATACCTGGGCGGTGGGGTCGGCGGCCTGCGCGGCCGTACCGCCGCCTGCCAGGCCGACGGCCGCGACGGCCATCGCCAGGGCCGCGCCTGCGGCGCGTGCCCATGGGCGCGGGGAAGTGTCGTGGGACATGTGCGGCTCTCCTTCGGTCATGCCTGGGGGAGGACATGGCGTCCCTCGGACACCGTGGCGGGGCGCGGTTCCGTGGACGACGGCGATATGAAAGCACACCCACTAAGTGGTTAGTAAGTAGTCGTACGCGCATTGGTGCGGGGCGGTTCACGCGCCCCGGCGCCCCCAGGTCAGCGGCCCCGACGCACTCGTTGCCCCCCGTTCCGCCCGGTCTAAGCTGTGCCGGTGAGCAACCAGTCAGCAGGCAGGCCCGGCAGGTCGGCAAAGCCCCGCACGCCCAGGAGCCCGGAAGCCCAGCAGCGGCAGCGGGACATCCTGCACATCGCGATGGACACGTTCGCCGCCCGTGGCTACAACAACGCCTCGCTCGCCGAGATCGCCGACCGGGTCGGCCTCACCCAGGCCGGTGTCCTGCACTACTTCCGGTCCAAGGCGCTCCTGCTCACCAGCGTCCTCGAACTGCGCGACCAGTCGGACATCCAGCAGCTGGGCCCGGACCGCCCGCAGGGCCTGGCCTTCCTGCGCCACCTGGTCGACACGGCGACCCGCAACGCCGAACGCGAGGGCATCGTCCGCCTGTACGCCGTGCTGTCGGCGGAGTCCGTCACGGACGACCACCCGGCGCAGGACTACTTCCGGGACCGCTACGACGGACTGCGGGGCCTCGTCGCCGACGCCCTCCGCGAGGCGTGCGGCCTCCCCGACGACGGGTCGGACAAGGTCGAGCACGCTGCCGACGCCGTCATCGCCGTGATGGACGGCCTCCAGGTCCAGTGGCTGCTGGCCCCCGGCGCCGTGGACATGGCCGCTTCGACGGACCTGGTGGTCAACGCCCTGCTCAGGACGCTGGCCCCGGACCGCTTCGGCGCGGACGGCTGAACGGCGCGGCGGGTCACGCCTCGCGCGCGAGGTAGCGCCGGAACCCCTGGGCCCGCGGCTCGAAGCCGCACGACGCGTAGAACGTGTGCACGTACGCGTCATCGGCAGCCAGCAACTGCACCTTGTAGCAACCTGCTTCCTCCGCGATGCCCACCACCGCGTCCAGCAGCCGCCGCCCGACGCCCCGGCGGCGCCCGGCTTCGGCGACCACGACGTTCTCGACGAAGAGGATGCCCCGCCCGCCCCGGGTCAGGTTCGGCATGACGATGCTGTCGGCCGTCCCGACGACGGCCCCGCCGGCCTCGGCGACGAGAACGGTGCGCCCCTGCTGTGCCGCGATGCGCTCCCACCCGGCCCGGGCGGCCTCCAGGGAGAGGGCCGCGTCGTCGGGGTTCAGCTCGCGGTAGAGGGCGAGCAGCGCGGGAAGGTCCTGCTCGGTGGCGGTTCGTACGGTGATCTCCACACCCGCAAGACTAAAGCGGCTCCTGCGTTCCGGTGATCTTCCGGCGGAGGGCGGTCCGTTCCACTCCCGGACGCCGTTACCCGTGGGGTGCGACCGCGCGCCCCGCAGAAGACGAGCAAGGGTGTGAGGCACGGATGACCCGCATGGACCGCAGAAGCATGATGCGACTGACCTCGGCGGCGACGATCACCGGGGGACTGGTGGCCGGAGCCGCCGGAACCGCCCACGCGACACGGAGGGCCGACCGGCATTTCACCCTGCACGGCAGGCGCACCGGCGCGAACATCCCGGACGTGCTGACCGTCGGCGTCCCGTACTTCGTGCGTTACGACCTGACGGACACCGAGGGCCGCGCCGTGGGCACCGAGAACGCGCACTGCCTGCCCGTCACCGTCGGGCCCGACGGCTCCTTCGTCATGGCGACCCTGGTTCTGGCCCTCGCCGACGGCATGATCACGGCCTCCACCGCCTTCCAGCGCCCGCTCCCCGCCGTGACCGAGCTGCCCGTCGACTCACGCCGCTGGACGCACGAGTTCGCCGTCACGGGGGGCACCGGCAGCTACGACGGAGCGGAGGGCTCGGTCAGCATCGAACACCTCACCCGCGACGAGGACACACTCACCATCACCCTGACGGACGGCACCGAATAACCGGGGCGACCGTCACGGCTCCAGCAGGCCGTACGTGCCGTCCCGGAAGGCGAAGACCGTTGAACGGGTCTCGTCCTCCTCGCGGAAGAAGCCGCCGGGGCCGGGGCTCGCGATGTGCGGGGCCAGCAGATCCAGGACCGTCACCAGTTCGCCCATGTCGTCGTCCAGCCAGTAGTTGCGGCTGTACAGGCCCCAGCCGCTGTCCTGGAGCCGCAGCGACGCGAAGTCCCCGCCGGGCAGCCGGCTGTGCGGGTCCGGGCTGAGCAGCGGATACGCGTACTCGTCTCCGCCGTACTCCTGCGGTGGCTCCTCGGTCAGGCCGAGGTGCCACCGCAGGGCCTCCAGTACCGGGGCTGGGGTGTTCTCGCGGAGGTAGCAGGTGAAGACGACTTCGTAGTGCAGGCTCATGGCCCGCATTGTGCCCGGCGGGGCCCGTCAGGCTTCGCGTACCGTCGCCAGCACCTCGTCCCGGACCTCGACCATCAGCTCCTCCGTGCGGGCCTCCACGTTGAGCCGCAGCAGCGGTTCCGTGTTGGACGGGCGGAGGTTGAACCACCAGTCCGCGGCGCTGACCGTGAGCCCGTCCAGCGTGTCGGCCGTGACGCCGGGGCGGGACTCCCATCCCGCGCGGACCGCCGCCGTGCGGGCGGCCTGGTCGGTGACCGTGGAGTTGATCTCGCCCGAAGCGGCGTACCGCTCGAAGCGGCTGGTCAGCGCGGACAGCGGGCCGTCCTGGCCGCCGAGCGCGGCGAGGACGTGGAGCGCGGCCAGCATGCCCGTGTCCGCGTTCCAGAAGTCACGGAAGTAGTAGTGCGCGGAGTGCTCACCGCCGAACACGGCTCCGGTACGGGCCATTTCGGCCTTGATGAACGAGTGGCCGACCCGGGTACGGACCGGTGTGCCGCCCGCCGCACGGATCACCTCGGGCACCGCCCGCGAGGTGATCAGGTTGTGGATGACCGTCGCACCCGGGCGCCGTGCCAGCTCGCGCGAGGCGATCAGAGCGGTGATCGCCGACGGCGGGACCGGGTCGCCGTTCTCGTCCACGACGAAGCAGCGGTCCGCGTCGCCGTCGAAGGCGAGCCCGAGATCGGCGCCCTCGGCGCGCACCCGCGCCTGGAGGTCCACGATGTTCGCCGGTTCCAGCGGGTTGGCCTCGTGGTTCGGGAACGTGCCGTCCAGCTCGAAGTACATCTCCACCACCGTCAGCGGCAGCCCCGCGAACACCGTGGGGACGGTGTGGCCGCCCATGCCGTTGCCCGCGTCCACCACCACCTTCAGCGGGCGGATCGCGGACAGGTCCACCAGCGCGTGCAGATAGGCGGCGTACCCGGCCAGGGTGTCCCGCCCGGTCACGGCACCCGCGCGGGCGGCCGGGGCCGGGGCCCCCTCGTCCGTCCACCGCTCGACCAGGGCGCGGATCTCCGCGAGGCCGGTGTCCTGGCCCACCGGCTCCGCACCGGCCCGGCACAGCTTGATGCCGTTGTAGCGGGCCGGGTTGTGCGAGGCGGTGAACATCGCCCCGGCCAGCCCCAGCGAGCCCGACGCGTAGTACAGCTGGTCCGTCGAGCACAGCCCGATCTCCGTGACGTCGGCGCCCTGCGCGGTGGCGCCGCGCGCGAACGCCCGGGCGAGACCGGGGGAGGAGGGCCGCATGTCGTGCCCCGTCACGATCGCGTCCGCACCGGTGACCCGGACGAACGCGGCGCCGAACAGCTCCGCCGTCGTCTCGTCCCACTGGTCCGGCACCACACCGCGTACGTCGTACGCCTTGACGAGCCCCGACAGGTCGGTCCGGGGCGTCGGGTCGGTCACGGGCGTCGTCATCGGGTGTCTCCAGGTGCGGAACGGTCGGTACGGGAGGAGGGCGGGGCGAGGAACCACACGGCGGTGTCGGGCGGCAGCGCGTCCCCGTCGAGCGGTCCACTGCTGAGCAGCGGGCGGCCGGGCGTACGCACCGGCTCGTCGCCCAGATTGACGGCGCAGGCCAACTCGCCGCGCCGGAAAGCCAGAACGGGCGCGCCGGGCTCCGAGAGCCAGACGGGCGGCGCCGCCGGGTCCGGGGCCGGATGGGCGCGGCGCAGCCGGAGCGCCGCCCGGTACAGGGCGAGCGTCGAGCCGGGGTCCGTCTCCTGCGCGGCGACGGTGAGACCGGCCCAGTCCGCGGGCTGCGGCAGCCAGGTGGCCCCGGCGTCCGCCGTGGTGAAGCCGTACGGCGCCCGCGCCCCGGACCACGGCAGCGGCACCCGTGCCCCGTCGCGCCCGCGCTCCGTGCGGCCGGAACGCTCCCACAGCGGGTCGAGGATGCGGTCGACGGGCACCTCGGCCTGCGGGAGGCCCAGTTCCTCGCCCTGGTAGAGGTACGCGGAGCCAGGCAGCGCCAGCATCAGCAGCGCGGCGGCGCGGGCCCGCGCGAGCGAGCCGTACCGGGTGACCGGCCGCACCGCGTCATGGCTGGAGAGCAGCCAGGTGACGGCGGCGCCCGGCACACCGAACGAGTCGTCGATGACACGGCGCAGCTCCGCCGGGTCCCAGGCCGCCTCCAGGAAGGCGAAGTTGAACGCCTGGTGCATCTCGTCGGGCCGGACGTAGCGGGCCAGCCGAGCCGGGTCGAAGACGGCCGACTCCGCGACCATCACCCGGTCGTGCGGCGCCACCGCCCCCGGCGGCGCCGGATGGGTGTCCAGGAGCGCCCGCCACTCGCGGTAAAGCGGGTGCAGCTCCTCCTGGTCGTAGTACGGCATCAGGTGGTTGCGCAGCGGGTCGGTGTGCTGACCGGGCCCCGCGTCCGGCAGATCCTCCGCCTTGAACAGGGCGTGCGCCACGTCCACCCGGAAGCCGTCCACACCCCGGTCGAGCCAGTACCGCAGGACGTCCGTGAAGGCATCGCGCACCTTCGGGTCGCGCCAGTTCAGGTCGGGCTGCTCGGGGGCGTGCAGATGGCAGTACCACTCGCCGTCCGCGACCCGCGTCCAGGCGGGCCCGCCGAACGCCGACTGCCAGTCGTTCGGCGGCAGCTCACCCGCCGCGCCCCGGCCCGCCCGGAACAGGTACCTCGCCCGCTCCGCCGACCCCGGGCCGGCCGCGAGCGCGTCCAGGAACCACGGGTGGCGGTCCGACGTGTGGTTCGGGACGAGGTCCACGATGAGCTTGAGGCCCAGCTCATGGGCGCGGGCGGTCAGCCGTTCCGCGTCCGCGTCCGTCCCCAGGTCCGGGGCGACACCGTTGTAGTCGGAGATGTCGTAGCCGCCGTCGGCCAGCGGGGACGGGTAGAACGGGGTGCACCACACGGCGTCCGCGCCCAGGTCCCGGATGTGCTCCAGGCGCGCGGTCAGGCCCGCCAGGTCGCCCGTCCCGTCCCCGTCCGAGTCGGCGAAGGCCCGGGGGTAGACCTCGTAGCAGACCATGTCCTGCCACCAGCTCATGCGTGGACTCCTTCGGAGAGGGCCGGACCGGGGGACAGGACGCGCTGCTCGGCGCCGGTCGCGGCGGCGACCGTGGCCGCCTCGGCGACCGCGACCGCCGCGAAACCGCTGACCGGGCCGGCCACCGGGGGCGCGCCCGTCCGGGCCGCCCGTACCAGGTCGGCCATCGCGGCGCGCACGCTCTGCGCGTACACGTACGGCTTGCGCGGCTCGCCGCCGAGGTCGAGGACCGAGGTCACCCGGTGCGGCACGGTCCGCTCCTCGCCCCGGCCCCGGGCCGGCGCGGCGGACCCGGCGTTCCGCTCCACGCGCACGGTGATCCGCTCGCCGCCGCCGGGCCGGAACCCCTCGACGGCCAGCAGGTCGTCCCGCAGCCCCGGCAGCTCCTCCCAGGCGCGGGCGCCCTCCTCGTCCACCCAGGCCGTGATCTCCGCGTGTACGGGGATCCAGCCGCTGATCCGCGTCTCCGCGAACCCGTGGTCCAGGCGCATCAGCTGCCGCTCGGCACGATGGGCGTGCGTGAAGGAGTGCAGGTGCGAGGCGAGCACGCCCCCGGGGTGCACCACATCGGCGCTGACCATGTCGACCGGGCCGCCGGGGCGGCCGACCGCGGTGGCCCGCACACTCAGCGGATCACTGCCGAGCAGGGCCCGGGCGGCGTCGAAGAAGTGGACGCCGTGCTCGATGAAGATGCCGCCGCTGTGCGCCTGGTCCCAGAACCAGTGGCCGGGGCCCAGGTCCTCGTCCGACGCGTCGTTCTCGAACAGGAACCGGCGCGGCGGCGCCAGCAGCCCCCGCCCGGTCAGCCGCTCGACCGCCCGCAGCAGCGGGTTGTAGCGCAGCACATGGTCCACGACCAGGGCACGCCCGGCGAGGCGCGCCTCGCGGACGACCGCCGACGCGTCCTCGGTCGTGGTGGCGAGAGGCTTCTCGCAGAACACGTGGCGCCCCGCCCGCAGCGCGGTCGTGGCCATCGCGGCATGGGTGGCGGGCGGGGTGGCGATCAGCACGGCCGCCACGTCGTCCCGCCCGAGGAGCTCGTCCAGCGAACCCAGAGCCGGGACGCCGTGCCGCTCGCCGAGCAGCCGGGCCCGCTCCCGCGAGGGGTCGGCGACCGCCGCGAGCCGCAGACCGGGCAGCCCGGCGATCGCGTCCAGGACGAATTCCGCGAACCCGCCGCAGCCCGCCAGGCCGATGCCCAGGGCGCCGTCCGTCATGCCGTGCGCTCCAGGAGTGCCACGCCGATGTGCGCGTCGGCCATGCCGTAGAACACGTACAGCTCGCCGTCGATCTCCTCGATCGCCGTGGGGAAGACGACGTTCGGGACGGTGCCCGAGCGCTCCTCCTCGGTCTCCGGCGCCATCAGCGGCTGGTCGGAGCGGGCGAGGACACGCGACGGGTCGGCCGGGTCGAGGATCATCGCGCCGGCCGCGTACGACACGTCCTGGTTCTGCGCCCACGGGTCCTCGATGGAGCCCGAGACGCCGTGGTGGATGAGCAGCCAGCCCTCGGGCACCCGGATCGGGGCGGGGCCGCCGCCGATCTTCAGGGACTCCCACGGGAACTCGGACAGGGCCAGCAGGCGGTGGTCGCGCGGCCGGGTCAGCGCGGTGATGTCGGCCTCCACCTCGGCGGCCGGCACGTAGCTGATCCAGATGCCGGGCCGCTCGTCGGTGACACCGGCGGGCAGGTGGACGCCCTCACCCGGGCGGAACCAGCCCAGGTCCCACATCGGGCGGTGCAGCATCGCGTACGCCGGCTCGCCGTCCGGGCCCGGGACCGGCTCGGGGAAGTGGACGACGTCCTTGTTCGGGAAGAGGTTGAGGTCGGTGTCCAGGTCCGGCTGGTAGGCGAACTGGATCGGGCCGAGACGGGTCCATTCGGTGAGGTTCTCGGACACGGCGAGCGCCGGCTTCGGGCCGAGCGGGCCGTAGGCCACGTAGCTCATGACGTGCTTGCCGAGCGACGGGATCCAGGTGATGCGCGGGTCCTCGACCCCGGCGTTGTTCTTGCCGCGCTCCCAGCCCTCGTCGGGGGAGAGGACGGTGCCGCGGCGCTCGACGCCGTTCGGCACGCCCGCCCCGTCGAAGGTCACCTCGGCCAGGCCGACGCGGGAGACGTTGCCCTCGGCGACCAGGCGCGGCAGCAGGTGCAGGGTGCCGTCCGGGGTGCGGCCGGAGGCGGGGTTCAGGACACCCTCGACCTCGTTCGCCTCACCGGCCAGCGGGGACATGACCACACCCTTGCGGACCATGCGGTACGGGATGCGGGTGGCGGTGGTGGTGTTGCTCATGGCGATTAGCCCTTTACTCCGGAATCGATGTCGGTAGAGGTGAAGTGGCGCTGGAACAGGAGGAACAGGACCACCGCGGGGAGGGCCAGCACACAGGCGCCGGCCAGCAGGGCACCGGCCGGGTTGGCCACCGTGCCCTGGAGGTTGGAGAGGAAGCTCGCGAGCGAGACGGCAAGCGGCTGCATGTCCGCGTTCTTGGTGACGAGGAACGGCCACAGGAACTCGTTCCACGGACCGATGAACGTCAGCAGCAGCGCGCTCAGCACGGCCGGCCGGGCCATCGGCAGCGCGATCCTCCACAGGATGCGCAGCTCGCTCGCGCCGTCGATGCGGGCCGCCTCGAAGAGCGACTGCGGCATCTGCGCGAAGAACTGGCGGAACAGGAACACGGCCGTCGAGTTGATCGCGAACGGCAGGATCATGCCCAGGTAGTTGTCGCCGAGCCCGTAGTCGCGGACGACGAGCACGTACAGCGGCAGCGTCAGCAGCTGGAACGGGATCATCTGCACGAGCAGGAGGGCCGCGAAGACCGCCCCCTTGCCCCGGAAGCGCAGCTGCGCCAGCGCGTACCCGGCGAGCACCCCGAACACCAGCGTGCAGACCAGCACCCCGATGGTCATGATCCCCGAGTTGAGCAGGGACCGGCCCAGCGAGATGGCGCTGTTGACCGCCGCGTAGTTGTCACCGGTCAGCCCGGACGGGACCGCCGCCGACAGGTCGCCGACCGTCTGCCCGCGCAGCGAGCCGACGATCATGTAGTAGAAGGGGAAGAGGAAGGCGACGGCGCCGAGCGACAGCAGCACGTAGCGGACGGCGCTCCCGGGGGAGATCCGGCGGGTGGGCCTCGGGTTGGTGGCGCTCATGTCAGTCGCCCCTCTCGGTGAGCTTGCGGGCGGCGATCGACACGACCATCACGAAGGCGACGAGAACGACACCCAGAGCGGCCGCGAAGTCGGGGTGCCCCTGCTCGATGCCCTTCTGGTACATCAGCAGGACGGGCGAGGTCGACGCGTGGTCGGGGCCACCGCCGCCGGTCAGCAGGTACGGCTCGCTGAACAGGTTGGCGCCGGTGATGATCGCGTAGATCACGACGAGCGTCGTCGCCGGCCGTACGCCCGGCACCGTCACCGAGAAGAACTGCCGCACCTTGCCCGCGCCGTCCATGGCGGACGCCTCGTACAGCTCCTTGCCGACGTTCTGCAGCGACGCCAGGTACAGCATCACGAAGAAGCCGAGCTGCTTCCAGGTCACGAACACGGCGATCATCGGCATCGCGAGATGCGAGTTGACCAGCCACGACGGGTCCGGGGCGTGCGAGCCGAGCAGGTGATTGACGAACCCGTCCGAGCCGAAGAGGAACTGCCATACGGCGACCAGGGCCACGCTCGCCGTCACATACGGCACGTAGAACGCGGCGCGGAAGAACGCGCGCCCCCGGATCTTCGCGTTCAGCGCGCTCGCCAGCACCAGCGAAAGGCCCACCGTCAGCGGCACGTTGATGACGAGGAAGATCAGGATGTTGAGGAACGCCTGCCCGACGACCGGGTCCGTGAAGACGTCCCGGTAGTTCGACAGACCCACCCACGGCGAGTCGATGTCCGTGCCCGGCGCGGTGAAGTAGAAGCGGTGGAAGGAGATCCACACCGTGTAGACCAGCGGGACCGCGAAGACCACCACGATGAACAGCACGTACGGCGACACGAACAGCGCGCCGGCCCGCGACAGACCACGTCGCGTCCTGCCGCGCGGGGCGGCTCCACTCGTGCGTACGGCGCCGGGCGCCGCGTCCAGGTTCACGCTCATGACGGGTCCCCGTACTCGTTCAGCAGGTCGGTGATCTCGGACGACGCCTTGCGCAGCCCCGCGTCCGTGGACTCGCGGCCGAACACGACCGACTTCGTCCACTCGTCGCGGAACGCCTGCCAGATGTCGATGGAGCCCGGCACGTTCGGCACCTCGACCACGCGCTGGGCCTGGTCGGCGAACGCCTTGTACGTCGGGTTCTTCGCGAAGTAGCCGGGATACTTCGCCGTCAGGTCCTCGCGCATCGGCATCTGGCCGGTGGTCTCCAGGAACTTCCCGTCCTGCGCGGCGGAGCTCGCGAACTTCAGCACGTCCCAGGCGGTGGCCCGGTTCTTGCAGGCACTGAACATCGCCGCCGACTTCTCGTCGCTGAACGAGTGCTTGCCGCTCCCGCCGTCGGCGGTCGGCACCGGCACCACACCGATGTCCACACTGTCCTTGTACGCGGCCACCGCCCACGGGCCCACGGTCGCCATGGCGGCCTTGCCGTCGTTGAGCGAGTCGCCCGGATACTGCTCCTGGGGCGCCAGCTTCTCCGCGTACAGCGTGCGCCAGAACGCCGCGACCTGTCGGCCCGCCGCCGAGTCGAACTGCGGTCTGCCGTCCTCGATCAGCTGCTTTCCGCCGCTCTGCGCGGCGAACGCCGGGTAGAAGTCGTACCAGGGCTGGAAGAAGTCACTGCTCGGCGAGGGCCATATCGCGGCCTTCGCGGCGCCGCTGTGCACGAGCGTCCGGGAGGTTTCGAGGAATTCCTCGTACGTGGCCAGCTTCGGGTGTTCGGGATCGAGACCGGCCTTCGCGAACAGCTTCTTGTTGTAGAGGATCATGACCGGGTTGCTCTTCCACGGCAGCTGGTAGAACTTGCCGTCGGCGGAGCGGTACTGGTCGGTGAGGGAGCCGCCGCGACCGGTGACGTACTTCTCGCCGTCCGGGAAGTCACTGAGGGGGACGAGGCCGTTCTGCTTCTGGAAGGTCGGCACCGCCGCCGGGGAGGTGTTGAAGGCGAGACAGGCCGTCGTCCCCGCGATGATCGAGGCGCTGATGGCCTCCTCCGAGGTCTTGCCGGCCGGGATCTGCTGCGCGGTGACGTGCTGGTCGGGATGGGCCTTGTTCCACGCGGCGACCATCGCCCTGCCCCACTGCACCTCCTGCGCGTTGTTGGAAAGCCAGACCGTGATCGGGCCGCGCGCCGTTGCGGCGGTGGCCGGATCGGGAGCCGACCGGCCGCAGGCGGTCGCCGTGCCCGCGAGAGCGAGCACGAGCAGCGCGTACGCCGTTCTCCTCAGCATGATTGATCTCCGAACTGTTCACGTGCGGCCTCGTCGCCGTACGGAATTCCCGGTCGGCGCGAGCACGACCGGTCGATTGCCCCCCGTTACGTCACCGGCGGGGCGCGGGGCCCATCGACGCACGGGGCACGAACTGCGCCGGTGCCAGCCGCACATGGTCGGCGGCCCCCTCGGCGACGACCGCGTCGAGCGCGCGGGCCGCCGCCTCGCCCCAGCCCCGGGCGTCCGCCCGCGCGGAGGCGAGCGGCGGGAAGCTGTACCGCGTCAGGGGAGCGTCGTCGTAGCCGACCAGCGACAGCTGGTCGGGCACCCGGACACCCAGCTCCTGGGCGACCGAGAGCCCGGCCATCGCGGCGAGGTCGTTGCCGTAGACGATCGCGGTCGGCGGCTCGGCCGAGGCCAGCAGCTGCCTGGTCGCCTGCGCGCCGCCCTCGGGCGTGAACCCGCCGGGCAGCACGGGTCCTTCGGGCAGGCCGAGCGCGCGCAGGGTCTGCTCCCACGCGGTCCGGCGCCGGTGGGCGTGCAGCAGCTCCTGCGGCCCTTCGACGTGGGCGATGCGCCGGTGACCCAGCTCAGCCAGGTGGCGGACGGCGGCCGTGTACGCCGGCTCGTCGTCCAGGCTCACCGCCGTCAGGCCGTCACCCCACTCGGGCTGGCCGACCACGACGGCCGGCAGGCCGAGCTCGCGCAGCAGCGCGGGGCGCGGATCGTCGCGGCGCAGGTCGGTGAGGAGGACCCCGTCCACCTGCTGCTCCGAGGCGAGGCGCCGGTAGACGCCCTGCTCGTTGTCCGGGGCGGTGATGTGGATCATCAGCCCGTCGCCGCGCTGTCCGATCACCGCCTCGACCCCGGCGATGAACGCCGGGAAGAAGGGGTCGGCCCCGACCTGCTCCGCGTCGCGGGCCAGGACGAGCCCGAAGGCGCCGGCCTTGCCCAGCGAGAGGGCCCGGGCCTGACGGCTGGGGGTCCAGCCGAGCTCCCGGCTCGCCGCGAGGATCCGCAGCTTCGTCTCCTCGGCGACACCGGGCCGGTCGTTCAGCGCGAAGGAGACCGTGGCGCGTGAAACGCCGGCCCGCCGGGCGACATCCGCGATGGTGGGCTTGCGTGCCATGGGCCTGGACCTTCTTGCCGGCGGGCCGAAGGCGAAGGCCTTCAAACCGGTTTGACTGCTCGAACGAGGACAACCAAACCGGTTTGGAAGAGGGGCGTCAAGAGGTCGGAGCCTGTGACGCCCGTCACCAGGGAGGGGTCGGGGTGGCCGGCTGCCCGGTCCGCGAGGTGGCCGCCTGTGCGGGGATCCGGGCGCGGGCCCGGGCGAGCAGGCCGGCCGGATCGGGCTCCGCCTGGAGGGAGGCGAGGGTCATCCGCCACCACTGTTCGAGCCGCTCCGGCCAGCCCCGCTTGCCCGGCATCTCGTCGGTCAGGGCGCAGTGCCCGTAGAACCCGCACACCAGGGTCACGGCCGCCGTCGACGGTTCGACCCCGTCCGCGAGTTCGCCCCGCGTCCGGGCCTGCGCGAGGAGTCGGGCGCAGGCCAGCGACCAGGCGCCGAAGGGGGTCGGCACGGGTGCCCCGATGGTGCGGCGCTCCGCCCACAGCCGCGCGCCGGCCCGCGCCACGACGTCCTCGCTGAGGGACTGGGCGACACGGAAGCTGAGCGCGACCAGCTTCTCCAGCGGGGGGACGCCCGGTGCGGCGTAGGTGGCGGCGAGCTGCGGCCAGGCGGCGAACTGCTCGCGCACGACGGCAAGGGCGAGCTTTTCCTTGCTGGAGTAATGGAAGTAGATCGCGCCGCTGGTCTTTCCCGAGTGGTCGCTTATGTCATTGACGCTCGTGCCCGCATATCCCCGTTCTACGAATAGATGTGCCGCCGATTCCAGCAGTACTCTTCGGGTTGCGCGCGCCCTGTCCTGCACCTGTTCCACCTTCGCTCATACGTGCTAGCGCCGCGACGTGAAAGCCCGTCACGTCCCTTGGTGAGGGGTGCAGTCGCATCGCGCGACGATCCTATTAGTCATCGCCCGGGCGGCGCAGTCGGCCGGTAATTCTTCATATGTTCCGGTGCACTCGAATTGGTGATTGCGGAATTCGGGGCCGCGGAAATAACGTAATGGGCATGATGTTTCGGACGGTCTGACCCTCGGGGTCGCACGTCCCCCGCGGCGCGCCCAGCGGAATCGACCTGGCCGCCGCGCCCACGGAGCGGCGCCCAGCGTCCGATCCCTTCCTTCCATAGGCGTGCCATCCGGCACATGTCTGCGCCCATGTACCTCAACGGTCGGCGCAGCCTCCGAGAACGGCGGTTACATGACAGCTCATCGCATCCTTTCCTGGTCCCCCTCCGCCCTCGTCTTCGACTGCGACGGCACCCTGATGGATACGGAAAGGCACTGGCAGGAAGCCCGCACCCTCACCTTCCGGCTCTTCGGGCTCACCCCGCCCGCCGGGTTCGCCGACCGGGCGAAGGGCGTGCACTACACCGATTGCGGCGCCCTGATGGCCCAGGAGACCGGAAAGCCGGATCTGGCGGTCGAACTCGCGGACACCCTCCTGAGCACCTTCACGGCGCTGGTCGAGGAGGACCCGGTCACCATGCCGGGCGCGGCCTCGCTGGTCCGGCTGGCCGCCCGCCACCGCCCGCTCGCGGTGGCGAGCAACTGCCCCCGGGCCACGGTGGAGTCGTGCCTCGACCGGGCCGGGCTCCTCGGCTGCTTCCGGCATGTCGTGGTCGCCGGCGAGGAGGTGCGGCCCAAGCCCGAGCCGGACGTCTACCGGGTGGCCGCCCGCCTCTGCGGCGTACCGCCCGAGGAGGCCTTGGCCGTGGAGGACTCGCTGACCGGCATGGAGTCGGCGCGCCGGGCGGGCCTCCGCGTCATCGGCATCGGTACGCGCCCGCCGGACCCGGACGGAGAGCAGGCCGACCTGTGGGTGACCAGCCTGGCCGACCCCGGACTGCTCAGCTGGGCCCGCAGCCGCCTCGGCCCCTGACCGGCGGCGGGTCAGTCACCGGCGAGGCGGGGCGCCAGCGTCCGCACCGTGTCCGTCGCGGCCGCGAAGAACAGCGCCATGCCCACGGCCCCCGGGTCGGGGACACCGGTGGCCCGCTCGCCCAGGTAACTGGCCCGTCCCATGCGCGCCGCCTGGGACGCCGTCTCCCGCACCCCTCGCCACGCCTCGTCCGCCGCGGCGGCCAGGGCGTCGGCGGGGGGCGCGTCCCCGGCCGCCCGGAGTGCGTCGGCGGCCGGGGCCAGGGCGTCGACCAGCGTCTTGTCGCCGGGCGAGGCGTCCCCGACGCGGCGGATTGCCGCCAGGCCCTCGGCGGCGCCCCGGGCGAGCGCGCCCGTCGTCAGCTCCGGTCCGGAGCCGGCGGCCCGGCCCATCGCCTGGAACAGCAGGCCGAACAGCGGGCCGCTGGTCCCGCCGACCTCGTCCAGGAAGGCGGTGGCCAGGGCGTCGAGGTGTTCGCCGGGGCCGGCCTCCGCCGCCACCCGGTCGAGCAGCGGACCGGCGGCCCGGACCCCGGCGACGAGGTTGGCGCCGAAGTCGCCGTCGCCCGCCCGCTGGTCCAGCTCCGTCAGCTCGGCCTCCGTGGCGTGGACCGAGTCCGCGAAGCGCCCCGCCCACTCCCGGGTGCGCGTGCCGTCCAGAGCGTCGCTCGTCATGGGCCCTCCTGTTGCCTTCACCATCGCAGTGCCGGGGTGTGTACGGGCGCGTCGTAGAGGTCCAGGGCGGCCCGGCCGGCCGACATGAGCGTGAGGGAGAACCCCCGCATGTCCAGTGCCGTCACGTATTCGCCGACCAGATGGCGCGCGAGCCGCACCCCTCGGGCGTCGAGCACTCGGGTCAACTCGCCGAAGACCGCGTACAGTTCGAGCGATGTGACCGCCCCGAGCCCGTTGACGAGAGCGACGACGGACTCCTCGGGCCCGGGGCGCAGCGCGTCCAGGAGCGCCCCCGTCATCTCCTCCACCAGCGCGCCCACGGCGCCCTGTGCCCGGGTACGGGCGGCGCGCTCCCCGTGAATGCCGACGCCGTACTCCAGCTCGCCGGGCGGCAGTTCGAACGCGGGCTCACCGGTGGCCGGTGCGTGGTGCGCTGCCGAGGCGACCGCGAGCGTACGGCACCGGCCCGCGAGGCCCGTACCCAGCTCCACCAGCTCGTCGAGCCCCATCCCCGTGTCGGCGGCGGCGCCCAGGATCTTCTCCAGCAGCACGGTGGCGCCCGTGCCGCGCCGCCCGGCGGCGATGTCCGCCGAGTCGGTGGCCAGGTCGTCGTCCACGAGCACCCGCGCGCAGGGGATCCCCGCGTCGGCGAGGCGTTCGGCGGCGATGCCGAAGTTGATCCGGTCGCCCGTGTAGTTCTTCACGATGTGCAGCACACCGTCCGGCCCCGCCACCGCGCGCGAGGCCCGGAAGATCTGCCGGTTGTGCGGTGAGGCGAACACCCTCCCCGGACAGGCGGCATCGAGCATGCCCGCACCGACGAACCCCGCATGCAGCGGCTCGTGCCCCGATCCGCCCCCCGACAAGAGCCCCACCCGCCGCGCGGGCGCGGAGTGCCGCGCGGTGACGAACCCGTCCGCCGCGTCGTACCGCACCAGATCCGCGTGCGCACGGGCGAAGCCGGCCAGCGCATCGGACACGAGTTCACCGGCGCCGTTCTCGAAATACCTGGCCATGAGTCGCACCCATCCCGTCCCTGGCGGTGAGGCCGTACGCGCCGACCCCGGACGATAATCTTATGGTGCGGGTAACGATCCGCATGCGGCAACTCGCACAGCGTGGCATCGGGGCGGGCGGTGCGGCAGATATGGGGTGTGGCGTAGGGTGCGCCGGAACGGGGAGGACGTCATGACGCGGCTCGACGGAGGGGGCGCGGCCGCGCGGACCGGGTCGGCGCCGTCATCCGTTTCGATGGCCGTGCTGTGCGTGGCCTTCCTCGCGTCCGGTCCGCTGTGGTCCGGCCGGCCGGCCGTGCCCGAGCGATCCGCCGTGCTGATGCTGGTGGTCGGCGCACCACTGCTCTGGGCGCTGAGCGCACTGCTCACCCTCATGTACATCCTGCCGCTGGTGGTCTTGGCGCATTGGTTCGGCAGGCGCCGGGGGCGTGGTGGGCGGCGGCGGTACGTGGTGGCGGCTGCCCTCCTCGGCGTGCTGTCGGCGGCCGGGATTCCCACGCTCGTCCTGATCGCGCGGGCGGGGTCCGACGAGTGGAGCCAACTCGCCTCGCACGGCGCGCTGGTCGCCGCCGTGCTGTGGACCGCCACGGCGCCGGCGACCCTGGCCGTCGACTTCGTCCTGCTGCGCGAGCGTGCCGGCCGCCCGGTGCGTGCGGTGGCCGACGTCCTTCTGTGGGGGACGCTGGGGCTCTGCGTCGAATACGCCGGGTGGCTCGGGTTCGCCTGATCGAGATGTGCCACCGTGGGCCGCATGAGCGATGACCATGAAAAGGACCAGGCCCTGGCGCGTGCCGTGCGGCTGCGGGAGCAGGGTGAGGCGGAGGCGGCCCGGGACCGGTTGCTGGAGCTGGCCGGGCGGTATCCGGACGATGGCGTGATCGCCTACCAGACTGCCTGGGTGCACGACGTCCTCGGCCTGGAGGCGGAGGCCGTGTCGTTCTACGAGCGGGCGCTGGCGGGGGAGGGACTGGACCGGGGGGACCGGCACGGAGCGTTCCTCGGGCTGGGGAGCACGTACCGGGTTCTGGGGCGCTACGAGGAGGCCGTGCGGACGCTGCGGCGCGGGCTCGGCACGTTCCCGGAGGATCCGGCGCTCCGGGCGTTCCTGGCCATGGCGTTGTACAACCGCGGCGAGGGCCGTGAGGCGGTGCGGCTGCTTCTGAAGACGCTCACCGCCGCCTCCGAGGACCCCGGGGTGCGGCAGTACCGGGCGGCGATCGAGCACTACGCCGACGATCTGGACGCCGTGGAGCCGGTGGGCGGGGAGGGTGCCCAAGCCCCGTGACCCGGCGCCGGCCGTCGGCGCGTCGCTCCGGCGTCCCGCCGCGGTCGCGTGTTCGCGATCCACCCTTGCACGTAAATCCGTAATTACGTAATCTCGTCCTATGGACCTGGAGGAGCGTGTCAGCGCGCTCGAACGACGCCTGGCCGCGCTGGTGGAGGCGGCGGCCCCCGCCGCGCCCCCCGTCGCGGAGGCCGATTTCTGGGCGCTCGACGCGCTGAAGGAGCGGCACCCGGTGACGGAGGACGCGGACGGTGCCGTGCTGTTCACCGGCGCGGTGCGCGTACCGACCGGGCATCGCTACGAATGGCAGTACGGGCTGCTCACCGAGACGGTGCTGGACGACGACTGGTCGGAGGCCGCCGCGTCGTTCGCCGCGCTCGGCCACCCCGTACGGCTGACGCTGCTGCGCGAGGTTCTGGGCGGCCTGCGCACCGCGGCCGAACTGGCCGCGCTAGACGGCGTCGGAACGACCGGCCAGGTCTACCACCATCTGCGTCAGCTGGCCGGTGCCGGCTGGCTGCACTCCCCGGAGCGCGGCCGCTACGAGATTCCGGCCGGGCGGGTCGTGCCCCTTCTCGTGGTGCTCACCGCCGCACGCCCGGTGGCCTGACCGATGGCGTACACCGATTGCGTACGCCGATTACGTATACGTACAAGGGGGAAAACATGTCTGCGGACCGACGGAAGATCGCCGCGAAGGCCCAGTACGCGCTGTGGGTGATCTTCTTGGCCCAGGTTGCCGTCGGGCTCTTCGTGAAGCTGCCCTACAACTACTGGCTGAGCTGGCTCCCGGCGCTCGGTGCGCTGGGGATCGGCCTGGTCACAGCCCGCTCCGCCCGCCACCGGATCAAGAACCGGCCCCCGGCCCCCGTCGCGGTGGCACCCCCGGTCACCGGCCGCTGGTCCGCGGTCAACAGCCCGGCCGACAAGGTCCCGAGCCACGGAACGCACGGCCTGGCGCAGACCTATGCCATCGATATCGTGGCCGAGCCGGCGGGCGGGCCCGGCCGCCCCAAGACCGTCCTGTTCTGGCCGGTCGCCCGGCGCAACCGCGACTATCCCGCCTTCGGCGCTCCCTTGTACGCGGTCGCCGGTGCGACCGTCGTGCACGCGGAGGACGGCCAGCGTGACCACCTGAGCCGCAGCTCGCTCCCCGGGCTCCTGTATTTCTGGCTGGTCGAGGGGGTGTTCAGGACCGTGGGCGGCAGCCGTCGCGTCGTGGGCAATCACCTGGTCCTCGACCTGGGCGACGGAACGTGCGCCGTGTACGCACACGTCCAGCACGGCTCCCTGCGGGTCCGGCCGGGCGACGAGGTCGAGCCCGGCCGCCTGCTCGGCCGCTGCGGCAACTCGGGCAACTCGACCGAGCCCCATGTGCACTTCCAGCTGATGGACGGGCCCGACCTGGAGACGGCGCGCGGTATTCCGTTTACCTGGCACGGAGTCGGCCTGCCGGGCAACGGTCAGACGTTCACCGTCGACGCGGACGCCACCGCTGTGCGGCCTCAGGACGCCTGACCCGGACCACCGGCCTCCTGTCCGCCGGTCTCGCCGGGCGGTGCGTCGAGGATGGTGGGGGCGTACTCCAGCAGTTGCAGCCGGCCGTCGAAGGTGCGGCTCTCGACCAGATCGAGGCGGACGTCGGGGTATGCGTCGAAGATCCTTTCCCGCCCGGTAGCACCGGTGATGACCGGGAAGACGACGACGCGGAAGCGGTCCACGAGACCGGCCACGAGCAGGGCCCGGCACAGGCTGAGGCTGCCCAGCGTGCGCAGCGGGCGCGTCTCGCTCTTCTTCATCGCCCGCACGGCCTCGACGGCGTCACCGCTGACGAGCTCGGTGTTCTTCCAGAGGAGCGGAGGTTCCAGAGTGGAGGAGAACACGACCTTGGGCATGGCGTTCAGCTCGGCGAAGCCGGGGTCGTCGGGGGCCTGGGCGGCGAACCCGGACATGAGCCGGTAGGTCGTGGCACCCATCAGACTGACGTGCTGTTTTTCGCTCTCGCTGTTGATCCAGGCGAGGTACTCGGGCCCTTCCCTTCCCCAGAACCCGGGCCAGCCCTCTGCGGACGCGTATCCGTCGAGCGAGATGATGAAGTCCACCATGAGACTGGTCATCGAACTGTCCCTTCACGATTCGCGTGTCTCCCAGTGTTGACCGTCGCCGCCCCGCGAACTCATCGGCGGCTGGGGCGGCGAGGGCAAACGCGCGGCTCTCGTCCGGCTACCACCGGCGCGGGCGGCGGGTGGCGGCGAGGAGTGCGGCCACCACCGTGACCATGACCAGGGCGATCGCGAAGTGGGCCGCCCAGGCACCTGCCGCGGTGGGGCCGCCCCAGGCGTGGGTGGGGTCTTCGCCCGCCGTCGCCAGCGGGTAGAACAGGCCGCGGCTGAGGAGAAGGACCACGGAGGGGGCGGCCACTGCGAAGGCGAGAACGTTCGCCGGGAGGCCGCGGAGGGCCCGGCCGACGACCGTGCGGAAGCGGTCCGGCGCGGGCGCGGGGGAGGCGGCCCGCCCGCCGAGGGACGCGAGGCGCCGCTGAAGCCGTCCGGCGGCGGACGCGCCGCCGGTCGCGGCCAGTACCAGTGCCAGGACGGTGACGGGCAGCGCCAGCAGTGCATGGACCAGCAGCAGGGCCGCCCGCCGCGGCAGCGGACGGCGTACGGGGAGAGCGTCGGGCGCGAGCGTCATGGGGAGCCCCTTCTCGGGTTCGGTGCGATGACCGGAAGGTAGCGGCACGGCCGCGCCGACGGCGTCATACCGGGGAGCCAACCCGGCCGTCAGACCTCAGTAGCACGCGCTGCCGCCCGGCAACTGAGCCCGGGACCGACGGGCTCCGCTGCCGGGGCGCGCATCAGGCCGGTTCCTCGACGGGGTGCTCCTCCACGCTGTGCGAGTCGGTGAGGCTCAGCGCGCCGACGGTCGCGATCAGCCCGACGACGACGGCGAGCAGCGCGTAGGTGATCCGTTCGCCGTGGAAGAAGGACGCGACGAGATCGCCGCTCCAGACCCCGGCCGGGAGCGACGTGGTGACCAGTGCGGCGATCAGCGTGCCGACCACCGCGGTGCCGACACTGGAGCCGACCTCCTGGGCGGTGTCGTTCAGGGCGGCCGCGATCGAGGTGCGGTTGCCGGGCATCGCCTCCACGAGGGCCACCGCGCAGATCGTCATCACGGTGCGCAGACCCACGGTCATGACCACCATGCACACCGCGATGGCGGCGTACCCGTGCTCGACGCCCCAGGCGAGACCGGCCAGCGACCCCGCCAGACAGGCCGCGCCCACCAGGCACGCGATGCGGTGGCCGAACCGGCCGGCGAGCCACTCGGACAGCGGAGTGGCCAGAAGCATCGTCACGATGATGGGCAGATTGGCCAGACCGGCCCGGACCGGGCTCCAGCCGTACGCGTACTGGAAGTGCAGGATCAGCCCGAACATCACACTGGCCATCGCGATGGACGTCCCGATCTGGGCGAGGGCGGCGCCCCGCACCGTGCCGTTCGAGAAGACCCGGAGATCCAGCATGGGCGCCGCGCTGCGCCGCTCGTGCCGTACGAAGGCGACCGCGGCCGCCACCGCGCCCACGACGGACGCCAGGGTGATCCCCGAGAGCCAGCCGTTCTCGACACCGCTGGTCAGCGAGTAGCAGGCGAGCCCGATGGTGGCCACGCTCAGCAGCGCGCCCGGCACGTCGAGCCTGTCCTTGGTCAGGTCCTCCGGGCGGTCGGCCGGGACGCCGAGCCGGACGCCGACGCACGCGATCAGCGCGATCGGGGCGTTGACGAGCAGCAGCCACTCCCACCGGACGTGCGCCAGCGCCGTACCGCCGAGCAGCGGGCCGAGGACGAACCCGGACATGCCCACGATGATCATGACGGTCATCGCGCGCATCCGCAGCGCCTTGTCGTCGAACAGGCGGAAGACCAGGGAGTTCGTGATCGGGGCCATCGCGGCGGCGGCCACGCCGAGCGCGGCGCGCAGGGCGATCAGCTCGCCCGCGGTCGAGACCAGGGCGACGCACAGGCTGAGCGCCCCGAACACGGTGAGCCCGATGAGCAGCACCCGGCGGCGGCCGAGCCGGTCCGCCATTGATCCGGCGGTCAGCAGGAGGCCGCCGAACGTCAGCGAGTAGGCGCCGGTGACCCACTGCAACGCGGTCGTGCCGCTGCCGAGGTCGCGGCCGATCGTGGGCAGGGCGATCGACAGCAGGGTGTTGTCGACCATCTCGACGAAGAAGGCCAGGCACAGCGCGGCCAGGGGTATCCATGCCGCACGCAGCGAGGAATAGGAGCGGGACCCGTTTCCGGGTGGGGCGGTAGTCATGGCGCGGTCCTTTCGATCGAACATCGTTCGGCTATCGAACGCCGTACGATGAGCTACGATAGAACAGCGTTCGATGGGATGCAAAGAGCCAGAGGGAGAAGCCATGGCACAGCAGCGGCGCCGGGCCGACGGGGGACGCCGCCGGGCTTCGCATTCGATGGAGTCCGTGCTGACCGAGGCGGTGGCCCTGCTGGACGAGGCCGGCGCGCCCGCGCTGACGTTCCGCGCGCTGGCGCAGCGCCTGGGCGGCGGTGTCGCCAGCATCTACTGGTACGTCGAGAGCAAGGACGAACTGCTGGACCTCGCCACCGATCACGTGGTGGGCACGGTGCTCGCCGACATCGAGAAGATCCCGCTCGGCGACGACCCCATCGACGATCTCCGTGCGATGGCCATGACGCTGTTCCACGCGATCGTGGACCGGCCCTGGCTCGGCGCGTACCTCATGCGCAACACCAGCCTCCAGACCAATTCGCTGCGCCTGTACGAGAAGCTGGGCCGGCAGACGCTGCGGCTGAAGCTCGACGCGCGCCAGCGGTTCCACGCGGTGTCCGCGATCGTCGGGGTCGTCGTCGGCTCGGCCGTCGACCTGGGCCAGGAGCCGCCGCAGGAGGTCCTTGACGGTGCCGTGGACCGCGAGGAGTACCTGCGCCACTTCGCGCGTACCTGGCGCGAGCTGGACCCGGCGGACTTTCCCTTCGTCCACGAGATCGTCGACGAGTTCGACGGCCACGACGACGTGGACCAGTTCCGCGCCGCGCTGGACCTGACCCTGGCCGGCCTGCGCCTGCAGGCCGGAGCGTGAGCCCGGCGGCTCAGTGACCCTCGCGCCGCCGGGCGTCGAACCGGCGCAGCACCCGCACCACGCGCCACACCCCGGCCGCCGCTCCGAGCAGCGCACCTCCGGTCAGTGTGCGTGCACGTGCCGGTCCGGTGACGTCGAACGCCAGGGCGGCGGTGAAGAACACCGCGTAAACGGCCGCCCCCAGCACGGCGGCCGTCACCAGAGCGAAGACGATCTCCACCGTCATCGCGTCCTTCTCCCACCGTGACTCGCGCCCCATGTCCATGGCGCAAGTCTCACATCGCTGCCGCCCCCTGGCGCCGGGTCGGGGACGATCCGGCGCCAGGGGGCGGCCGTGAGGGAGTGCCGGAGGCTCAGCCCGCCGCCTTCCTGACGAGCGCGGTGATCTGCTCCTCGGCAGCGGCGGTCAGCTCGGTCAGGGCGTACGCGGCCGGCCACATCGCGCCGTCGTCCAGCGCGGCCTGGTCGCTGAAGCCGAGCGTCGCGTACCTCGACTTGAACTTCTCCGCGCTCTGGAAATGGCAGACGACCTTGCCGTCCCTGGCATACGCCGGCATGCCGTACCAGAGCTTCGGCGCCAGCTCGGGAGCCGTCTCTCGGACGATCTTGTGGATGCGTTCGGCGAGGGCGCGGTCGGCGTCCTGCATCTCGGCGATCTTCGCGAGGACGTCCTGCTCCGCCGCCGCCTCCTTCTCCGCCCGGGACGCGCCGCGCCGGGAGGCCGCCTTCTTCTCCTCGCTGGCGTGCTCCTTCATCGCGGCCCGCTCCTCGGCGGTGAATCCGCTGTAGTTCTCGGAGGACTTCGACGTAGCCATGGCAGGGGTTCCTTTCGTACGGGTGAAACAGGGCGAAGAACGGGTGTGCGGGTCAGGCGTGGCCGTCGGAGGCGGTGGGCTCCCAGGCGAAGCCGTCCGGGTCGGTGAAGGCGCCGGCGGCGCCGCCGAGGACGATCCGGTGGGACGCGGCCGGGTCGTCCGGGACGCCCAGGTCCTTGGCGAGTGCGCGGCGCTTGTACAGGGCCAGCTTGACGGCGGAGGACTCGCCGGGCACGAACTCGGCGTACTTCCCGCCGAAGCTCTTGCCCACCGCCAGCCCCCGGTCCACGTAGAACTGCTTGGTGGCCTTCACGTCCCGGACGCCGAGCAGCAGGACGAACTCATCGATCTCGCGGGTGGCCGGGCCGGTGTCCTTCTTGGCCGAGGTCGCGACCTTCCAGATCGCCCCGTCCGGGGCTTGGACGACGCCGCCGTATCCCCACAGCGACTTGGCGGCCGGCTTCAGCACGGTGGCCCCGGCGTCGACCGCGGCGGCCACGAAGCCGTCGACGGTGGCCGGCCCGGACACGGTGAGCGCCAGGGTGAAGCCGCGGAAGCCGGGGTCCTCGGCCTCGCGGGCTCTCAGCCCGACGTACGTGTCCACCCCGAAGGCGGCGTAGAAGCGGCGGGCCTCCTCGACGTCGGCCACCTCAAGGGTGACGGAGGAGAGCGAGCCGGCGGGCTTGGTGTCGGTGGTGGTGTCCATGAACTTCACGTTAGGGGCCAGGCCGGTGCCGGGGCTTCTTGATTCCTGACCGCTCTCGCGACCCGCTGCGCCAGGCACGGCGGCAGCCCCTCGATGCCGTCGGGCGTGTCCGCTCCGTCTTCCGCGAGGCGGCGGAAGCGCTCCGGCGTCAGACCCACCAGCTCGGTGAAACGGGCGGTGAATATCCCCGGGGTGGCACAGCCGACCGCCGCGCACACCGCGTCGACGCCGAGCTCGCCCCGTAGCAGCAGCGTCGCGCGGTCCACGCGACGGGCCGTCAGGTAGGCGTACGGGGACTGCCCGTAGACGGCCCGGAACCCTTGGCTGAGGCAGCCGGGCGCCATGTCCGCCCCGCGTGCGAGCGCCACCACGTCCAGCGGCGAGGCGTAGGTCCGGTCGATCAGGTCGCGGACGCGGCGCAGCCGCGCCACGTCGGCCGGGCGCTTCCCCGGAGTACTTCGTGCGGGTGAGATGTCCATGTCGAGCAGGCTAGGTACGCCCCGGCGGCCCCCGCTTCTCGATTCCTGACGAGCCCGGCCGGGTGTCTCAGACGGTTTGGCGCTTCCGGGTGGCGTAGGCGCGGGACTTGTTGCGGTTGCCGCACACCTTCATCGAGCACCAGCGGCGGCTGCGGTTCTTCGAGACGTCCCAGAACGCCCAGGCGCAGGTGTGTTCCGCGCAACGCTTGAGCCGGGCCGCGTCGCCGGTCGTGACCAGTTCGTTCCAGGCGATGGCCAGTGCGGCCAGGGGGCGGCGCTCGGGCGGCAGGCCCGGGGCGGCGGTGAGCGTGCCCCGGGCGGTGACCAGCACCGGGTGCGCGGCGAGCACCCGCTCGGCGGCGGCGAGCAGCTCGGGGTCGGGCGTGTCGCCCACGTGCGCGCCCAGTTCCTCCCTGAGGCCCGCGCGCAGCGCGAGGTAGTCGGCGTGCACGTCCGCCGGAAGCTCCGCGGGGGCGTCGAGGAGACCGCGCCCGGCGAGCCAGGTGGACAACCCGGCGGCGGTGGCGATCTCGTCGCTCGCCTCCTCCACGTCGACCGTGTTGGCGAAGGCTTCGACCAGGACGGCCGGGACCGGCTGCTCCAGCATGCGTGTCACTCCTTCCACCCCCCCACCACTCTACCGGCTATCGCTTTTACCGGTTGCGCGGTGCGGGCGGCGTCAGGCACAGTCTTCTCACCGGCTAACGCGTTAGCCGGTGAGGTGGTGTGTGCCGCCGAGACGACCAGGGGGATGGACGGCCATGACGACGACAACGCTCGGACAGACGGACACCGCGACGGCGCGGCACGACCCCCGGAAGCGCCGCGGGTCCCGCAACACCACCGTCCTCGTGGCCTTCACCGCCGCGACCAACCTCGCCGACGGCGTGATGAAAATGGCCCTGCCCCTGCTCGCCGCCCAGCTGACCGGCTCACCCGCACAGGTCACCGCCGTCTCCCTGACCCTCACGCTGCCCTGGCTGCTCATCGCCCTGCACATCGGCGTCCTCGTGGACCGCTTCGACCGCCGCCGACTGCTCTGGGCGGCGAATGGCATGCGTGTGGCCGCGATGGCCTGGCTCACCTTCTCCTCCGTCACCGACGGCATCGCGCTCCCCGTGCTCTTCGCCGCCGGGGCGATCCTCGGCATCGCCGACGTGGCGGCCTCGACCTCGGCATCCGCCCTGGTCCCGGCAGCGGTGCCGCCCGCCGGACGGGAACGGGCCAACGCCTGGATGGTGGGCGCGGAAACCGTGGGACAGGAATTCGCCGGCCCCTTCGTCGGAGGACTGCTCCTCGCCGCCGGAACCGGCCTCGCCCTGGGCGTGACCGGCGCCTCCTACGCCCTCGCCGCCCTCTCCCTGCTCCTGCTCGTGGGCCGCTTCCGCCCCGCCGCACCCGCCCCGGACGCGGCACCCGCGTCGGTCAACAGCCGCATCGCCGAAGGCGTACGTTTCCTCTGGAACGACCGCCTGCTGCGCACCCTGTCCCTGATCGTCGCCGTGCTCTCCGCCGTCTGGGGCGCCTGGCTGGCGCTCATGCCGCTCTACGCCCAGCAGGCCATGGGGCTCGGATCCCGTGAGTACGGCATCCTGCTCAGCGCCCTCGGCGTCGGCGGCCTGGCCGGGGCGTTGACGGTGACCTGGGTCAACCGGGTCCTCGGTGCCCGGCGCGCGATGTTCGCCGACCTGATCGGCACCATCGCCATGGTGGCGCTGCCCGCGCTCACGACGAGCCTCTGGGCGGTGGCGGCCGGCGCCTTCCTCGGCGGCATGGGCGGCACCCTCTGGTCCGTCAACGCCCGCACCCTTACCCAGCGCAGGGTTCCGGACGCGATGCTGGGCCGTTACGGTGCGGCATCCCGCCTCTTCAACTTCGGCGCCATGCCGGTGGGCGCCGCCGTGGTGGGGATCGCGGCCGAACTGGGCGGCATGCGCCTCGCGTTCGGCCTCTTCGCCGCCGCGACCGCCGTCACGCCGGTGCTGTTCATCCGGAACGTGCCGCGGATCGTCGCGCGGCCGGTCGGCCGATGAGGAAGGCGGGAGGTCCGGCCACGGGGGCAGGGGACGGGTGCCCCGGACCCCGGGGCGTGCGATGTCCCGCGGCCGTCTCAGGTGTGTCACCGGCGAGCACGATTCATGTATGCGGCAGCTTCTTGTGGGTAGCGTCGGTCTCGCTCGAAGTCCGATCGCCCATGCAAGGAGCCACATGAAGTTCCGCAGGACCGGCACCGCGGCAGGCACGTTCATGCTCGCCGCCGCCGCACTCGCCATGAACGCCGGCAGCGCCTCCGCCATCGACTGGGACCACACCAAGTCCTACGACGGCGTGACCGTGTACTTCGAGGAGCACGGCGACATCGTCAAGGTCTGCGACTCTGCGAAGAACGGCCGTTCGGCATCGGTCATCGTCTACGAGGACAGCCCCGGCGACGTCGGCTACTCGATGACCGTCTCGTCGGGCAAGGGCGACTGCAAGTCGCACCGTGCGAGCGATGGAGCGAGGTACAACCCGCTGGAGAACCACTACGTGTACTTCCAGCTCGACCCGCACACCACCACGCACTACACGGTCAAGTGGTTCAACGACCACTGATGACGAGGCACGTCTGATCCGGCGGCGCTCCGACCCCTCGCGGGCGGGGCGCCGCCGCGCGACGTCAGAATGTCTCCGTGAACCCTGCCCTGTGCGGACTTGCCGCCAATCCGAGCGTGCCGCCCGAGCTGATGGACCGCCTGATCGCCCTGGCGGACGACGAGATCGCGGCGAACCTCGCCCGGCGGGACGACCTCAGCCACGCGCAGGCGGTCGCGCTGGCCTCCCGGGTCGCGGAGAGCGCGGTGGGGCTCGCTCACGAAGGCCGGCTGACCTCTGAGGACATCGACCCCGCGACGCAACCGGACGCCGCCCTCGCCCTCCTCTCCGAGGGCCGGGCCCGGATGCCGCAGTGGGCCCGCCTTCTCGCGGCCGACCCGGACGCCGGGCGCCGGGAAAGGCTCGCCGCCTGCCCGGGGCTTCCGCCCGATGTGACGGAGACGCTGGCCGCCGACCCGCGCGCGGAGGTCGTCACGGAGCTCGCGCTGTGGACGACGGCGGAGACGGCCACGAGGCTCGCGGTCCACCCCCACGCCGAGGTCCGCCGCGGCGTGGCGGCCAACGAGGCGACGCCACCGGACGTACTTGCGGCTCTGCTCACCGGCGAGGGGCTGCCTCCCGCGCAGCGATGCCTGGTCTGCGACCGCGAGGAGACACCGTTCGCCCACGCCCCCCACTGCCCGCGGCCGGACTGCGATCTGCGGCCGGGGGCCTCCTGCGACGGCTCCCACGAGTCCACCCTCCACGAGACGCAGCAGACGGCACTCCGCAACCCGGCCACACCCGTCGCAGCCGCCGCCGCCTTCGTGGACCACCCGTCGCTGCTGCTGCGCTGGGCACTCGCGGCCCGCCCCGACCTGCCCCCCGGCATCTGCGCCCGGCTCGCCGCCGACACCAATCCCGGTGTACGAGGGGACCTCGCCGAAAACCCCGCGGTGGACGACGGCCTGATCCGCGTACTGGCCACCGACCGCGACCCGGAAGTGCGGCGCAGGCTCGCCCACAATCCACGGGTACCGCTCGATGTGCTGACCCACCTCGCAGGTACCACCCGGATCGGAGCCACCCTGCTGCCCCGGATCGCCGCCGCGTCCCCCGCCGAAGCGGCGGAGCTGGCCGCATCGCCGCAACCGGCCGCGCGGATGCTGCTGGCCCGGCGTCGCGATCTGGCGCCGGCGGTACGCGATGCGCTGGCCGCGGACTCCGACGCGAAGGTGGTGAGGTCCATCGCCCCGCACCCGGGCCAGTCGGAGGCCCGACTCGCTTCCATGCTGGACCGGTTCGGAAGCCAGGTCGCCGCCGGGGTGGCCGCCAACCCGGACGCGACGCCGGCCCTTCTGGCGAGGATCGCCCGCCACGTGCCACCGGTGCGCAGGGCGCTGCGCGAGATCGCCGGGCACCGCCACGCACCCGCGCCGGCCCTGCTCGCCTGCCTGCGGGACGAACGGGCGAGGCCCATCGCCGCCGCACATCCGGCGCTGCCACCATCGGTGATCGAGGAGCTGCTCACCGACGCCGACTGGCAGGTCGCGGAGGCGGCGGCGGCCGCCAACCCGTCGCTGGCGCGGGCCGCGATGGCGGAGCTGGTCGCCTTGTAGGGTGCGGCGGTATGACACGTGACGTACCCGCGCCGGCGCGACGCCCGGATCCGGCGAAGTGGCAGGAGCTCGTCGCCCGTTACGCGTGGGCCGATGCCGAAGAGCCGATCGCGTTCACGTTCTCCGCCACAGCCGGAAAAACGGAGGACGAGGTCATACGGGCCTTCGGCGGCGACCCGGGGGCGTGGCGGCCGATGACCTTCGACGAGGCGGCGGACGAGCAGGCCGACCACCTGTACCAGGAGCACCACCTGCTCGGTGTGGTGACCTCCGGGCCGCACGTCATCGCCATCGAATCGGGCTACTACGGCTGCATCCCGGAGATCGCCCGCCGCGCCTCCGCCGACGGCGGAGAGTTCTTCAGCGTCTACGCGGACGTCAACGCCGGTTTTCAGGTGATGCACGCACTGGACGGCACCGTTGACGGCATGTTCGACCCCTTCGAAGTCGAGGACGCGGCCTGGATGGAACCGAAACCGGACGTCCCCGCCTGGGCGGAGGGCATCGACTTCCATGCGGAGACTCTGTGCGCGGAGTCCTTGGCCCTCATGGAACACACCATGGGCGCGGCGATGGACCCCACCTGGCTGACCACTCCTCTCCGCACGGTGCTCCTCACCCCGGCCTCCGACCTCTTCCGCCGGGCGGAGGCGGCTTGGCTGCCGTAACAGGACCGCGGCAGGTGGTACGACCGCGGCGGGCCTACGCGCTCTCCACCGGTGCCGCCGTCGACGGCTGCCAGCTGTACCCCGGGACGACGAGGCGACCGCCCGTCAGGGGATCCGGGATGATGACGGACGACAGGCCGAAGACCTCCCGCACCATCTCCTCGGTGACGACCTCGTCCGGCGCCCCCTGCGCCACGATGCGCCCGTCCTTCATCGCGACGAGGTGATCGGCATAGCGGATGGCCTGGTTCAGGTCGTGGAGCACGGCGACGACGGTGCGCCCGCGCTCCAGGTTGAGGCGGCGCACCAGGTCCAGGACCTCCACCTGGTGGGCGACGTCCAGGTACGTCGTGGGCTCGTCCAGCAGCAGGAGTTCGGTGTCCTGCGCCAGGGCCATCGCGATCCACACCCGCTGGCGCTGACCACCGGAGAGCTCGTCCACCGGACGGTCGGCGAGGGCTGCCGTGTTCGTACGTTCCAGGGCCTCGCTCACCGCCTGCTCGTCGGCCTCCGACCACTGCTGCCACCACTTCTGGTGCGGCTGGCGGCCCCGCGCCACGAGATCGGCGACGGTGATGCCGTCGGGCGGCGTCGGGGACTGCGGCAGTACGCCGACGGTCCGCGCGATCTCCTTCGCGGGGAGGCCCGCCAGTTCCGCGCCGTCCAGCAGTACGGCACCGCGGCGGGGCTTCAGGAGCCGGCCGAGCGCCCGCAGGAGCGTGGACTTCCCGCAGGCGTTGGGCCCGACGACGATGGTCACCTTGGCGTCGGGTATCTCCAGGTCCAGGCCCTCGACCACGGTCCGGTCCTCATAGGCGAGGGTCAGGTCGTGCGCCGAGAGTCGGCTGGCGGACGGACGGCTCATGACGAGATGCCTCCGGAACGGCCACGGGTACGGACGATGAGCCACATCAGGTACGGCGCGCCCACCACGGCGGTGAGGACACCGGTCGGCAGCTCGACCGGGGAGAACAGGCGGCGGGCCAGCAGGTCGGCGACCACGACGATCAGCGCCCCGGTCAGCGCCGACGACAGCAGCGGGGTCTGTGCCGTGCGGGTCAGGCGGCGCGCGATCTGCGGGGCGAGCAGCGCCACGAAGTCGACCGGTCCGACCGCGCCGGTGGCCACCGACGCCAGGACGACCCCGAGCACGGTGAGCCCGAGCCGGACCCGGCCCAGACGCACACCGAGCGCGGTCGCCGTGTCGTCGTCGAACGACGCGCCGCGCTGTGCCCGCGCCGCCCACAGGGCCGCCGGCAGGCCGATCAGGAGCACGAGGGCGAGGGGGCCGGCCTCCTCGTAACCGCGGCTG
Organism: Streptomyces sp. NPDC041814; assembly: GCF_055590565.1. Classification (NCBI taxonomy): domain Bacteria; kingdom Bacillati; phylum Actinomycetota; class Actinomycetes; order Kitasatosporales; family Streptomycetaceae; genus Streptomyces; species Streptomyces sp. NPDC041814. Next base: position 470,164 of record NZ_JBVJAM010000002.1, read on the forward strand.
TTGAGCGAGCCGGTGAGCCAGACCTTGGCCTGCTGGGCCACCAGGTAGTCGCCCTTGGTGAGCAGCAGTTGCGTCAGCGAGCCGAGCGCGACCGACACACCGATGCCGACCAGGACGAAGCGGGAGGAGTGCAGCCCGCCCCGCCACGCGAACACGTACACGAGCAGGGCAGCCGCCAGGCCACCGGCCACGGAGACATACGGCAGCGCGTCGGCGGCGACGGCGTTGAAGCTCAGCGCCGCCACCGTGGCCGCACCCGCCCCGTGCGTGACGCCGATGACATCGGGGCTGGCCAGCGGGTTGCGCGCGACGGTCTGCACCAGCGCCCCCGCGACACCGAACGCCACCCCCGCGAGGAGCCCCACGACCAGGCGCGGCAACCGCAGCGTGCCCACGACGAGTTCGTCGGGACTGGGGCGGCCGAGCAGGACGCGTACGACCTCGGAGGGCGCCACGAACGATTCACCGACGCACAGGTACGCCACGACCGCGCACGCCAGCAGCACCGCGAGCGTCACGGCGACCACGGCCGCCCGGCGGTGCACGAGGAAACTCGCCCGCCCGCGCCGCAGTACGGCATGCCCGCCCGGGCGCGGACGGGGTACGACGGTGGCTTCGAGGTTGCTCACGCGGCCACCGCCTTCCGGCGCCGGACCAGCGCGATCAGGAACGGCACACCCAGCAGGGCGGTCATGACCGCCACCGGCACCTCCGAAGGCGGAAAGAGAACACGTCCGAGCACGTCGGAGCCGAGGATCATCACCGGACCCAGCAGGGCCGCCAGCGGCAGCACCCAGCGGTGTGCCGTGCCCACCAGCGCGCGGGCGATGTGCGGGACGGCCAGACCGGTGAAGGCGATCGGGCCCACCGAGGCCACGGCCGCCCCGGTGAGTACGAGCGCACCGAGCGCACCGAGGACCCGCAGCCGCCCGACGTTGTTGCCGAGATTGCGCGCGGCGTCGTCGCCCAGCGCGAGCGCGTCCAGGCCCCGGGCGATCATCGCGACCAGGATCGTCCCGGCCACCACGAACGGCCACACCTGGGCGATCACCTCGCCGTCGCGCCCGCTGAGCGAGCCGACCTGCCAGAACCGGAACTCGTCCAGGGCGCGCGCGTTGGTGGTGGCGACCCCGGACACCAGCGAGGCGAGGAACGCGTTCATCGCGGCCCCCGCCAGGGCGAGTTTCACCGGCGAGGCCCCGCCGCGCCCGCCGCTGGCGACCGCGTACACGCCCACCCCGGCCAGCGCCGCTCCGGCGAACGCGAACCACACGTAGCCGTTCAACGAGTGCACCCCGAAGAACGCGATGGCGGTCACCACGCCGACCGAAGCGCCCTGGCTCACACCGAGGATGCCCGGCTCCGCGATGGGGTTGCGGGTGATCCCCTGCATGACCGTTCCCGCGAGGGCGAGCGCGGCGCCCGCGAGCACGCCGACCACGGTCCGGGGCACCCGCAGCGCGCGTACCACCTGGGCGTCGTCGCTGCCGCCGTCGTGGAACAGCGCCTGCAGCGCGTCCCCCGGCGCGATCTGGCGGCTGCCGACGGTGAGGCTCAGCAGGACGGCGACCAGCAGCATCGCCGCACCGGCCAGCAGCCAGCCCGCCCGCCGGCGGGTGAGGTTGGGTGGCGGCATGCGCCGGACTCACTCTCTCTTCTCGGACCGCGGCCCTCAGGCCGTCAGGTACTTGTCGAGGTCGTCGAGGACCGCGTCGGCGGCGGTGACACCGAGGCCCAGGTACCAGGTCTCGTCCGGCACGTCGAAGGCGTGGCCGTCCTTGACCGCCTTCAGGTTCTTCCAGAGCGGGTTGGCCTGCGCCTTGCTCTTGTCGGTCGCCTTGGCATCGCCGTACACGCCCGTGAAGATGAAGTCGGCGTCGGCCTGGTCGATGTTCTCGGCGCTCACCTCGGCCGCCAGGTCCGCGATGTCCTGGTTCTTGGGACGCGGGATGCCGACGTCCTTGAGGATGGTGCCGATGAAGGAGTCGTTGGCGTAGAGGCGGATCAGGCCGTCGGGCAGGTAGCGGACCATCGACACGGTCGGCTTGTCCGCCCCCAGCTTGTCCCCGAGGGCCTTGGCCTTCTTCTTGTACGCGGCGAGGTTCGCCTCGGCCTGCGCCGTCTTGTCGAGCGCGGCGGCGTTGAGGAGGTAGTTCTCCTTCCAGGTGAACCCGGGCCGGATGGAGAAGACGGTGGGCGCGATCTGCGACAGCTCGTCGTAGGAGTTGGCGGCGCGCAGCTGGCTGCCCAGGATCAGGTCCGGCTTGAGCGCGGCGATGGCCTCCAGGTTGAGGCTGTTGATCGTGCCGATGTTCTTCGGTGTGCCCGCGTCCTTCTTGAGATAGGACGGCAGCTCCGGCGACCCCTCGGTCGGCGCGAGGCCGACCGGCTTCACACCGAGCGACACGACGTTGTCGAGCTCGCCGACGTCGAGCACGACCACGCGCTTGGGCTGCTCCTTGATCTCGGTGCTGCCCATCGCGTGCTTGACCGTACGCGGCCACTGACCGGGCTTCGCGTCCGTGCCGAGCGCAGCGGTCTTCGCCGCCGCGTCGCCGAAGTCCTTGCCGCCCTTGGCGACCGACTTCGAGTCCTTGGACCCCTGGGAGGACGAGCCGCCGTCCTTCCCGGAGGAGTCGGCGCCGCACGCGGCCAGCGACAGTGCGGCAGCGACGGCGAGAGCGACTGCGGCTGTACCACGGCGCCGATGTGACATGAACGTGCTCCTCGTTGGTTCACCTTTAAATGATTAGGTGAGGCTCACCTTATGCCAACGTTATCCGTGGGTTGTACACGGGGGGACGGTGTCCGCACGGCGCACCGGGGCGCCGCCGCGGGGAGGCGGGCCGGGGGGCGCCGGATCAGGCCCCGCACACCACCGCGAACCGTTCGGTGAAGGCGGACCACGCCGCGACCGTCGCCGGCTCGTCGGCCGCCGCCCGAGCGTGGAGCCGGTCCCGGTCGACGCCCCGGGCGGCCAGCCGGTCCCGGTCCCACGTGGTGATGTTCCGGGCCTCCGCCTCGGGGTGGAACTGCACTCCCCAGGCCCGGCTCCCCACCCGGAACGCCTGGTACGGGCAGCCGTCGCTGGAGGCGAGCCAGACCGCCCCCGCCGGAAGGCGGGTGATCGCGTCGATGTGCCGCTCGATCGCGGGCACCTTCTCGTCCAGCCCCGAGAACAACGGGTCGTCCGCCGCTTCCGCCCGCAACCGGATGATCGTGCTGCCGAACTCGGGCTCCCCGTGCGCGGCACGCACCGTCCCGCCCGCCACCTGCGCCAGCATCTGCCCGCCCAGGCAGATCCCCAGCATCGGTGTGCCCTCCGCCAGCGCCTGCCCGACCAGGCGGCGGGTGGCGGCGAGCCAGGGCGCGCGTTCGTCGTCGTCGGGAAGGAAGCCGCCGCCGAGCACGACGAGCGGACGGCCCCCGAGTGCGGAGGGCAACGCCTCACCGGCGTACGGGCGCAGCACCCGCAGGCCGAGCCCTGCGGCGCTCAGCCAGGCACCGACCCGGCCGGGACCCCCGCGCGCGGTGTTCTGCACGACCAGGACGGACACCGGACCTCGGCCTCCTCGTACGGGGCGCACTGCCCCGCGACGCCGGTGGTACGCATGACGAGCGGGTCGGGGTCAGGGCGCCGGGATCCGGACGACGGGATTGAACGGGCGCTTGACGAACCCGCTGCGGACGTTGCGGCACGTCGGCGCCTCGCACATGAAGAACTCGTCCACCTTGGTGCGCCCCGTCCGCGTCCTCAGCCAGGTCTTCTCGTCGTCGGTGAGGGGGCGGTGGGTCTCGTCGGAATCGCAGGTGAAGCAGTACAGGGTCTGAGGCTTCATGTGATCTCCCAGAAGTTCCGGATGAGCCGGTCATCGACAGTAGAGAAGACCGCGGCCGCTCCGGAAGCCCCCATTCGGCGCTCTTTCGGTGCCTGTCGCCGCCGTTGACAGGGCGTCACGTCCTCCCCATGATGGGAGCGCTCCCACACCTGTCCCACTCCACCGTGCCGCCGAGATCCCAGGGAGGATCACCCATGGCGCCAACGCACAGACCCGCACGCGGACCGGCCCGCGCCGCCGCCGTCCTCGCCGCCTCGCTCGCGCTGCTGGCCTCGCTGACCGGTGTGGCCCCCGCCGCGCCTCAGGCCGCCGCCGACGACGCGGACGTCGACGTCCAGGTGAACGCACAGGCGGCGCTGGGCACGCTGACCGGCGCCGCCCGCGGGGTCAACACCGCCATCTGGGACTCGCACATGAACGACCCCGAGGTGGCGGACCTGATGACGGCGGCCGACGTCGGGGTGATGCGCTACCCGGGAGGTTCGTACGCGGACATCTACCACTGGGAGACCCACACGGCGCCCGGCGGCTACGTCGCCCCGGGCACCGGCTTCGACGCCTTCATGGGCACCGTCCGCGACGCCGGGGCGCAGCCGATCCTCATCGCCAACTACGGCTCCGGCACCCCCGAGGAGGCGGCCGGCTGGGTCAGGTACGCGAACGTCACCAAGAAGTACGGTGCGAAGTACTGGGAGATCGGCAACGAGATCTACGGCAACGGCCACTACGGCAGCGGCTGGGAGAACGACGAGCACGAGGACAAGAGCCCGCAGGAGTACGCGCGCGAGGTGCGCGCCTACGCGGCGGCGATGAAGGCCGTCGACCCCACGGTCAAGATCGGCGCGGTCCTCACCAGCCCGGGGGAGTGGCCGGACGGAGTCGTCGGCGACGGCGACGCGGGCGACTGGAACCACACCGTGCTCCCGGCCGTGGCCGACGTCATCGACTTCGTCAGCGTGCACTGGTACGCGGGCGGCTCGGACACCACCGCCGACGCCGCCCTGTCGAAGCTGGCCAAGCTGCCCGGCGAACTCCGCGAGGTGCGCAACCAGATCGACCGGGTCGCGGGTGCCCACTCACCCGACATCGGGATCGCGCTCACCGAGATCAACACCAACACCGGTGGCGCCCGGCTCACCGCCCGCCCCAACGGCCTGTTCGCCGCCGACGCGTTCATGACGGCGCTGGAGAACGGCGTGTTCAACGTCGACTGGTGGAACACCCACAACGGCGCGGGCGAGATCACCACCGTCGACGGTGAGACCGACTACGGCGACATGGGCATGCTGTCCAGCGGCGGCTGCACCGGCGACGTCTGCCAGCCGGCGCCGAACACGCCCTTCCACCCGTACTACGGGATGAAGATGACCGCCGAACTGGGCACCGCGGGCGACACGATGGTCGCCGCCGCGTCCTCCGCGCAGGACGTCTCGGCGCACGCCGTGCTCCGCGACGACGGGCGGCTGAGCGTCATGCTCGTCAACAAGGACCCCGACAGCGCACGGACCGTCGCCCTCGACTACGACGGCTTCACCCCGTCCGCCACCGCGCCGGAGGTCCGCCGCTACGCGCGCGGCGACAGCGACATCACCGAGGTCACCGACGGCGACGCGTCCGCGTCCCGGGTCACGGTGCCCCCGTACGCCCTGCTCACCGTGACGCTGGAACCGAAGACCGGGACGGGGCCGGGCGCTTCGGCCGCGGGCACCCCGGGCACTCCGCGCCTGGACGCCGTCACCGACACCACCGCGCGCCTCACCTGGAACGGTGCGACGGGCGCGACCCGGTACCTGGTCCAGGAGCGCGACGGCGCCCACACCCGCCTGGTCGGCGAGACCACCGGCACCTCCGTCACCCTTCGGAACCTGCCGCCGGGCAGCACCCACACGGTCAACGTGCTGGCCGCCGACGCGGCGGGAAGGCTCTCCGGCGCGTCCTCCCCGCTGACCTTCAGCACCGGCACCCCGGCGGACGCGGTCTGCTCGGTGACCTACCACCGTGACTCCAGCTGGGGCAACGGCTTCGTGACCACCGTGACCGTACGGAATCTGGCGGGCACGCCGATCACGGGCTGGACCGTGGACTGGGACTGGCCGACGACCGGCCAGTCGGTGGACTCGGGCTGGAACGCCACGTTCCACCAGACCGGTTCCCATGTGCGGGTCACCGCTCCCGACGGCGCGGGCCCGCTGGCGCCGGACGGCGGTTCGACCGCCTCCTTCGGGTTCGTCGGTGCCAACGACGGCCCCAACCCCGACCCGGCCGTCTTCCGTCTGAACGGGGCGGTCTGCTCGGGCGGCTGACCCCCGCGCACGGGGAGCCCGGCTTCCGGGGCTCCCCGTGCGTCACCCGGTCCGCACATGCGTGGCTCCTCGCATCGGCCCGCGGAACGTGGTCCGCTGGACCGAATGACCGCCGGGGCGAGGAGCAGCATGACCGACGAGCACCGCCGGCCCACGGACGCCGTCGTCGTCGGAGCCGGTCTGGCCGGCCTGGCCTGCGCGCTGGATCTCTGCCGCTCCGGACGGAAGGTGGTCCTCCTCGAGGCGTCCGACTCGGTGGGTGGCCGGATGCGCACGGACCGCCGGGACGGATTCCTGCTCGACCGCGGCTTCCAGGTCTTCAACACCTCGTACCCGCAGGTGAAACGGCGCCTGGAGCTGAGAAGCCTGCGCCTGCGGCCGTTCACCGCGGGCATCATCGCCCACACCCGGACGGGCCCCGTCCGCCTCGCCGACCCGACGCGGGAACCGGGCGCGGTGGGGGCCCTGCTGCCGGGCCGGGTTCTCTCCGCCCGCGATCTGGGCATCCTCGCGGCACTCACGGCACGCGACGCGATGCTCCCCGTTTCCTCGGTCAGGCGCCGCCGCGACGAAACCACCTCGGCGGCGCTGTTCCGGGCCGGCCTGTCGGATGACGTGATCACCGGTGTACTGCGGCCGTTCCTGGCGGGGGTGTTCCTGGAGGACGGGCTCGACACCTCCGCCCGCTTCTTCCACCTGGTCTGGCGGAGCATGGTGCGCGGGACGCTGTGCCTGCCCGCGCAGGGCATCGGCGCCGTGCCCCACCAGCTCGCCCAGGGCCTCCCCGACGGCGTACTCCGGCTCGGCGCCCCCGTCGCGGAGATCACCGAAACGGGCGCCGCCCTGGAGGACGGGAGCGAGGTCCCCGCGAGCATCGTCGTGGTGGCGACCGAACCGGCCGCCGCCGCCCGCCTGCTGCCCGGCCTCGCTGTGCCGGACACCCGCACCGTCACGACGTACTACCACGCCACCGACCGCACCCCGCTCGCCGAACCGACGCTGCTCGTGGACAGCATCGGACCGGTCCTGAACACCTGCGTGCTCAGCGAGGTCGCCCCCACATACGCGCCTCCCGGCACCGCGCTGATCTCCACCTCCGTGCTGGGCGCCGACCTCCCGGGCCGTGACCAGGCGGTGCTGCGGCGGCTGGCCGACCTGTACGCCACCGACACGAGCGGCTGGACGCCGATCGCCGCCCGCACGGTCGAGGGCGCCCTGCCGGCCATGCGCCCGCCCTGGCCGCTGAGCCGCACCACCCGCGTCCGCCCGGGCCGCTACGTGTGCGGCGACCACCGTGCGACCGGCTCCGTCCAGGGCGCCCTGGCCTCGGGGACCCGGGCCGCCCGGGAGGTGGCGGCGGACCTGGCGCGCCGGACATGAGCCGCTGCGACGTGGCCGTCGTCGGGGGCGGCGCGGCCGGCCTCAGCCTCGCGCACCGGCTGACGGAGACCGGCGCCGCCCGGGTGACCGTGATCGAGCCCCCCGACGGCCCGGAGCGCCCGGCGGAGCGGACCTGGTGCTACTGGCACGCGGGGGCGGACGGCCTCGACGAGGCGGTCAGCGCGTCCTGGTCCGTGCTGCGCGTGCACGGCGCCGACGGCCGGCCGGTCACCGTCGAACCGGCTCCCTTCACCTACCGCATGGTGCGCTCCGCCGACTTCGAACGCCTGGTCCACGGGCGCCTGGCCCGGGCGGACGGCGGACACCTGCTGCGGGCCACGGCGGGCGCGGTGCGCGCGGTGCCCGGCGGGGCCGAGATCCGCTGCACGCTGCCGGACGGTTCCACGGTCGATGTGCGCGCCCGCCGCGTGTTCGACTCCCGGCCCCTGCCGGCCCTGCCGCCCGCGCGCACCCAGCTGCTCCAGCATTTCCGCGGCTGGTTCGTCCGGACCGGCGGCGACCGGTTCGATCCCGGGGTCGCCGACCTCATGGACTTCCGCGTTCCCCAGCCCGCCCACGGGCTCGCGTTCGGCTACGTGCTGCCCCTGGCCCCGGACCGGGCGCTCGTGGAGTACACCGAGTTCTCCCGCCGCCCGCTGACCACCCGGGCGTACGATGCGGCGCTCGACGGCTACTGCCGCGACGTCCTCCGGCTCGGCGCGCTCACGGTGGAGCGTACGGAGCAGGGCGTCATTCCGATGACCGACGCCCGATTCCCGCACCGGGCCGGGCCCGCCGTGTTCCGGATCGGCACCGCGGGCGGCGCCACCCGCCCGGCCACCGGCTACACCTTCGCCGCCGTGCAACGGCAGAGCCGGGCCATCGCCGCTGCCCTGCGCGACGGCCGGGCGGCCGTCCCCGCCCCCCACGGACGGCGGGCGCTCGCCATGGACGCCATCGTGCTCCGCGCCCTGGACACCGGCCGGATCGACGGCCCGGACTTCTTCACCGGCCTGTTCCGCCGCGTTCCGGCCGAAAGGCTGCTGAGGTTCCTCGACGGCACGGCCTCGCTCCGGGAGGAGTGGGGCATCGGACTGCGCACCCCCGTCAGGCCGATGCTCGCCACCGCCGCCGAACTGCCCTTCCTCCCGCGCCGGGCCCGGCCGGGCACCCGAGACGGAGAGAGCCGGCCATGACCCTTCTGCGCGACCACGACCTGGCCCGGGCCTTCGACCACGCCTCTCGCACCTACGACGGCCTGACCTCCCTCAACCCCGGCTACCGCACCGACCTCCTGCGCTCGGCCCGGCGGCTCCGGCTCCCCGGGGGCGGCGCCGGACTGCACCTCCTCGACCTCGGATGCGGCACCGGCGCCTCCACCCGCGCCCTGCTCACCGCCGCGCCCCTGGCCAGGATCACCGCCGTGGACGCGTCGGCGGGCATACTGCGCCGCGCCCTGACCAAGCCCTGGCCGGCCCGCGTGCGCTTCCTCCACCTGACCGCGGAGGAACTGGCCACGGCCGGGGAGGGGCCCTTCGACGCGGTGTTCGCCGCCTACCTGTTCCGCAACGTCACCGACCCGGACGCGGTCCTCGGGTCCGTCCGGACCCTGCTGGCGCCGGGCGGACGCCTCGCCGCACACGAGTACAGCCTCAGCGGCTCCCGGGCGCACCGGGCGCTGTGGACCGCCGTCTGCCACGGGGTGATCATCCCGGCGGGCACACTCACCGGCGACCGCGCCCTCTACCACCACCTCTGGCGCAGCGTCACCTCCTTCGACACCGCACCCGTCTTCGCCGAGCGGCTCGCCCTGGCCGGTCTGACCTCGGTGCGGGTCGTCCCCGTCGCCGGATGGCAGAGGGGCATCGTGCACACCTTCCTCGCCCGCAACGGCCACCCGGCCCCGACACCGGAGCACGCCGCGTGAACGCCCGACCCCCCGCCGCCCGTCGCGGCCGCGACCGCAAGGCCGAAGTCCTCCTGCCCGCACCCGGCGCGGCACGCTTCGGACGAGGTGACGCACCGTCCGTCGCCGTCGTCGGGGGCGGAATCGCCGGCCTGTCCGCGGCGACCCTGCTGGCCGAGCGCGGCGCCCGGGTGACCCTGTACGAGAAGGAGGACGCACTCGGCGGCCGCCTCTCCGGCCACCGCACCGTGCTGGCCGACGGCTCACAGGTGACGATGACCCGCGGGTTCCACGCCTTCTTCCGTCAGTACTACAACCTGCGCGGCCTGCTCCGGCGTACCGACCCCGCCCTCGCCCGCCTCGTCCCGCTGCCCGACTACCCCCTGCGCCACAGCGGCGGCCTGACCGACAGCTTCGCCAGGGTCCCGAGGACGCCGCCCCTCAGCGCGCTCGGCTTCGTCGCGCTCAGCCCCACTTTCGGCCTGCGCGACCTGGCCGCCATGGATCCCCGGTCCGCGCTCCCGCTCCTCGACGTCCGCGTCCCCGAGGTGTACGAGCGCTTCGACGGCGTCGGCGCGACCGCCTTCCTGGAGAGCGTGCGCTTCCCGGAGGCCGCCCACCATCTGGCGTTCGAGGTGTTCTCGCGCAGCTTCTTCGCCGACCCGCGCGGGCTGTCCGCCGCCGAACTGCTGCTGATGTTCCACATCTACTTCCTCGGCTCGTCCGAGGGCCTGCTCTTCGACGTACCGGCCGAGCCCTTCCCGCAGGCGCTCTGGGAACCTCTCGCCGCCTACGTCGACGGCCTCGGCGCGGACATCCGGACCGGGACGCCCGTGCACCGGATCGCCCCTCGTGACGGCGGCGGGGCCCACGTCCACACCGCGACCGGCACCCACCGGTACGACGCCGTGGTGCTCGCCCTCGACACCGAGGGGCTGCGGCACACCGTCGCCGCGTCCCCCGGCCTCGGCACCGCACGCTGGCGCGAGGGTGTCGCCGCCCTGCGCACCGCACCGCCCTTCCTCGTCTCCCGGCTCTGGCTCGACCGCCCCGTCCGCGCGGACCGGCCCGGCTTCCTCGGCACCAGCGGCTACGACGGGCTCGACAACATCAGCACCCTGGAACGGTACGAGGGCGAGGCCGCCCGCTGGGCCGCGCGTACCGGGGGCTCCGTCGTGGAACTGCACGCGTATGCCGTCGATCCCGGCGCCGAACACAAGGAGGTGCAGGAACGGCTCATCGACCGGCTGCACCGCGTGTACCCGGAGACCCGCGACGCCCGCGTGGTCGACTCCCGGCACGAGTGGCGCTCCGACTGCCCGCTCTTCGAGGCCGGCTCCCACTCCCTGCGCCCCACGGTGTGCACCCCGCACCCCTGGCTGGCCCTCGCCGGGGACGCGATCCGCTGCGACCTGCCCGTCGCCCTCATGGAACGGGCCGCCACCACCGGCTTCCTGGCGGCGAACACCCTGCTCGCCGACCGGGGCGTCCGGGGGCAGGTGCTGTGGACGGTGCCCAGGAGGGGCCGCTCCCGCGTGCTCCGCGCGCTCGCCGCGGCAGGGCGTGCCTGAAGCGCCTCAGCCCGGGAAGCGCCCGGTGCTGCGCAGTGTCCAGCGCCTCTCCGCGTACGCCAGGTCGTCCACCCACAGCCGCCCGGCGGTACGGCGCATCAGCGGCCGCAGCACCGGGGCGACGGCCCGGGCGAGCGCGAAGCCCGGCCGGTCCGACGCGGCGACCGTCGCCTCGACCACGGCGGTGCGCGGGCGCTCGTGGTCCGGACGGGTCAGGGGTGTCGCGTGCGTCTCCACCACGGAGGACGCGCCCTCGCCGTCCGTGATGCGCATGACGACGGTGCGCGGCCCCGGCGCCGTGAACTCCGCCCGGACCGGGACCACCAGGCGCCCGGCCACCCGGAAGGACACGTCGACCACGAAGGCGTCGTCCCCCTCGCCGCGCGGTTCACGCACCACCGAGAGGTCGATGAACGAGTACGGGTGGAACCACGAACCGTGCCACGGGTCGAGCCGGTTGGCCACCACGTCCTGCGGTTCGCAGCGCCCGACCGCCGTGAACACCGCGTCCACCGCGCCACCGCGCGCGGGCCGTACGGGGACCACGGGCCGCTCGGTGGGCTCCTCACCGCCCACCTCGTCCAGCCGCACCCACACCAGTACGCCGTCGTCGTACACCGGGAAGGGCTGCCACCCTGCGAACGGGGCGCCGTCCAGGGCGAGTCCGTGCCAGTGGCACACCAGCGTGCCGCAGACCACCCGGCTGTCCCGCAGCGGTGCCCCCAGGTGCGGGCAGACACCGGACCCTGCGCGCGGCTCACCGCCTGCCGCACGCCACAGCACGACCTCCGTGCCGCCGACAGTCCGGCCGTACGGGCGGTCACCGACGCGCACCTCGCGCGAGGCGCCCACCACGTACCAGTTGCCGGAAGGGCGGGTCGTGGCCCGCTTCAGCGCCTCGGCGACGAGTGCCGGACGCGCGTCGCGCCAGGTGGGCTCCTGCGCCGCCCAGCCGGGGCCGGATGCCCGCAGCCGCAGCGGCGGCGACCACCGCCTCCCGTTCCGCCGGCTCACCGCACCGGCTCCTTCCGCCCGGCTTCCGGGCCGTCCGCCACCGCCCGGCCGCGTGCCCGCCACCGGGCCCCGGCAACGCTCAGCACCCCGGCGGCGGCCGTGGCCGCGCGGCGTCGCCGGGAGACCACCGCACGGCGGTGCAGGACGCGGTAGTCCTGCTCCGCGACCGCGTCGAGGATTCCGCCGTAGAGGGTGAACGCCGCGCGGATACAGGGGCGCACCCGGGGATCGAGCATGCCGATGCCCGGTTCCGCCGTCCGGTACACCCCGCGCGTCAGCTCCGTCGCGGCCACCAGTGCGGCCCGGATGCGGGCGTCCCCGCGTCCGGTGCGCCGGCTCCACTCCAGCAGCGCCCGGTCCACGCCGTGGGAGGACAGCAGATCGCCGGGCAGGTAGACGCGGCCCCGGTCGAGATCCTCGCCCACGTCCCGTACGAAGTTGGTCAGCTGGAACGCCACCCCCAGCGCGGCCGCGTGCGGCTCGGCCTCCTGCCGGGGCACGACCGTACCGAGCACCGGCAGCATCTGCAGACCGATCACCGCGGCCGAACCGTGCACGTATGTCTGCAGGTCGGCATAGGTGGGGTAGTGGGTGACGGTCAGGTCGGACCGTATCGAGGTCAGGAAGTCGGCGAACAGGTCGTGTCCGATGCCGTACCGGGAAGCGGTGTCGGCGACCGCCCGGACCACCGGCTCGTCGCCCGTTCCGGTCCGCAGCCCGTGCGCCAGGTCGCTCTCCAGGCGCAGCAGCAGCCGGTCGCGCTCGGTGGGGGTCCGGTGCCGGTCCAGGTCGTCGACGATGTCGTCGGCCCAGCGGGCGAAGCCGTACAGGGCGTGCACGGCGGACCGCCGCTCGGGGGGCAGGAGGCGGGTGGCCAGGAAGTAGGTGCGGCCGTGGCGGGCGTTGAGCTCCCGGCACCGGGCGTACGCGGTGCGCAGCCCGGGATCGGTGATGCCGGCCGCGTCCAGTTCACGACGGGTCATCGGCACCTGCCCGGACCAGGGGGGAGGAGGCCGTGTGCGTCCGGCGGGGGCGGAGCCCGGTGACGCCGGTGATCCGGGCGGCGGCCAGCTTGCCGCTGAGGAGCACGGTCGGCACGCCGACGCCCGGTGTGGTGCCGCACCCCGCCAGGACCGCGTTCTCCGTTCCCCGCACGAGGTTGCGCGGCCGGAAGGGGCCGGTCTGGGCGAAGGTGTGGGACAGGGAGAACGGGCTGCCGGCGGCGTGGCCCCGGGCCGTCCAGTCGAGCGGGGTCACCAGAAGCTCCTCCTCGATGCTGTCCGCGAACCCGTCCAGGCCCCGGCGTTCGAGTTCGCGGACGAGCGTGTCGCGGTAGCGCGGGCCGAGATCCGCCCACGCGGTGGCCGGGGGGCCGGTCGTGGTGTTGGGGCAGGGGGCGAGCACGTAGTGCAGATGGCGGCCCCGGGGCGCCAGCGAGGGGTCGTGCGTGGTGGGGCGCGTGATCAGCAGTGAGGGGTCGCTCATCAGCTCGCCCGTACGGGTCAGCTCCTCGAAGGTCCGCTCCCACGCGGCGCCGAACGAGAGGGTGTGGTGCGCGAGATGCGGCCAGGTGCGGTCGGTCCCCGCGTGCAGGACCACGGCGGACGGCGAGTGGCGCGGCCGGACCGGACGCCGGGGGCGGTGCCCCAGCAGCGCGTAAGCGGCGGGCAGCTCGCAGCTCAGCACCACCGCGTCGCAGGCGATGCGCTCGCCGGTCACCAGCCGCACGGCCCGTACCCGCCCCGCCGAACGCTCCAGCGCGCTCACCTCGGACGCCCACCGCAAATCGGCACCGGCCTCCGCCGCCGCGTCGGCCATGGCGCGGGGGAGGGCGTGCATGCCGCCCTTCGGGAACCAGACGCCGGCCACGGTGTCCATGTACGCGATCACGGCGTAGGCCGCGAGCGCGCGGGCCGGGGCCACACCGGCGTACAGCGCCTGGAACGAGAAAACCCGGCGCAGGCGTTCGTCGGAGAGGAAGCGGCCGATCCGGCCGTCAAGACGTCCGAATCCGCCCAGCGCCGCGAGCCGGGCCAGGTCCGGGTGCAGCAGCCCGAACGGCGAGTCGAAGTTCGTGTCGATGAAGCGGCTCATCTGTGCCCGGTACAGACGCTCCAGCCACCGCCGCAGGTCGCGGCAGCCCGCAGCCTCCGCCGGGCCGGCGAAGCGCCGCACCTCCGCCTCCATCGCCTCGCCGTCGGTGTGCACGTCGAGCGAGGACCCGTCCGCGAAGCAGGCCCGGTACGCCGGATGCAGGGCCGTCAGCTCGACGCGGCGGTACAGGCTGTCGCCCACGGCGGCGAACGCCTCGTCGGCCAGGTGCGGCATGGTCAGCACCGTGGGGCCGGTGTCGATCCCGAACCCGCCCAGCCGGACCCGCCCCGCCCGGCCTCCGGGACCCGCGTCCCGTTCGACCAGGGTGACCCGGCGGCCCGACCCCAGCAGGTGCAGAGCACAGGCCAGTCCGGACAGCCCCGCACCCACCACGACGACATGGCCCGTGGGCCCCGGCACGCCTCTCACCCGGCCCCCATTCCGCTCGTGCACGCACGCCGGCCTCCTGCCGGAGCGCACATCGGGCGATCTCACCCCAGCCGTCGCCGGACGGGGGGCGCGGCACGGCATGTCGCTCCGGGATTCCTCCAGTTGGCGTACGCGCTACTCTTCGTGCACCGGCAGGCCGTTCGACGCCGCCAAGCGGCCGATCACGTCACGGAGGGCGGCCCGCTGGGGCGGGGTGAGGACGGCGTCCAGCCGCGCGTCGATCGCGAGCGCCATGTCCGTGCACCGCCGCAGGAGTTCCCGGCCCTCGTCGGTGAGGCTGAGGATCTGCCGGCGGCGGTCGGCCGGATCACGAAGCCGCTGGATCGCGCCTCTGGACTCCAGGTGATCGGCGAGGGACACGACGAGGCTGGGTGCCACCCGCATCAGCCGGGCGATCTCCAACTGCGAGGAAGCGAGCCCCGCGTCGAGGACGCCGAGCACGCCGACGTGCTTGGGCTTCAGGCCGACCTCGGCCAGAGCCTCCGCGTACTGATCGGAGATCACCGAGCCCAGGGAACCCAGGCGAAAACTGAGCGTCTCGGTCCACTTGACATCGTTCACGGACAGCATGTTACCTTCCTCGAACCATTCAGGCTGTGAATGATTTGAGGTGAGAACAATGATCGACCCTCGTACCGTGCAGGTGGTCTTCGCCGACCTCCAGGACAGCATCGTGGCCCTGAGCCGCACGAACAGCCCGGCGGGCATCAGGCGCTCGGCGGGGACCCTCGGTCAGGTCGCCCGGCTGCTCGGCATCCCGTTCACCGTGTCGGCCGCGCCCCGGCCCGGTGGCCCGGACGTCATCGCCGAAGTCCCCGAGGCGCCCCCGTACGTCCGCGGCGGACCGTCCTGCTGGGACGACCGGCCCTGGCGCGAGGAGGTGACGAGCCGGGGCCGCGACACCCTGGTCGTCTGCGGAGTGACCTCCGAGATCGTGGTCCTGCACACCGCGCTCGACGCCCTGGCCGACGGGTACGACGTGATCGTCCCGGTCGACGCGTGCGGCGGCATGTCGGAGCGCACGGAGGCGGCAGCGCTGCGCCAGGTCGAGGCGGCGGGAGGCTCCGTGACCTCGGTGGCGAGCCTCGTCACGGACCTGGTCCGTGACTTCACCGATCCGCCCGGCCGCCAGGTCATCACCGCACTGCACGCCCTGATGAGCTAACCCATCCCCAAGGCCCGCTCGCGCTCCCGGAGGAAGACCCATGAAACTCGCACCCCATCTGCACCGTCTCGGCAACGACGTCGTGTCCTGCTACCTGGTCGACACCGACGAGGGCATCACCCTCATCGATGCCGGGCTCCCCGGCCACTGGAAGGATCTGCTGAGTGAACTCCGCGCCCTGGGCAAGTCCGCCGACGACATCCGCGGCCTCGTGCTGACCCACGGCGACTCGGACCACATCGGCTTCGCCGAACGCCTGCGCACCGCCCACGGCGTACCGGTGTTCGTCCACGCCGACGACGCGCTCCGCGCCCGTACCGGAAAGAAGCCCAAGGTCGCCGTCGGCCCCATGCGCCCCGGCCCCGCCCTCGGGTTCCTCGGCTACTCCCTCCGCAAGAACGGCCTGCGCCCCCGCTACGTCGGCGCGGTCACGGAGATCGCCGACGGTGACGTCCTCGACCTGCCCGGCAGTCCGGTGATCGTGGGCATGCCGGGGCATTCGCCGGGCAGCGTGGCGGTGCACGTCCCGCTCGCCGACGCGGTCTTCGTGGGCGACGCCCTGACCACGCGGCACGTCCTGACCGGGCGCACCGGTCCCCAGCCGGCGCCCTTCACGGACGATCCCGCCGAAGCGCTCACCTCGCTGGACCGGATCGCCGGTCTGTCCGCCTCCTGGGTGCTGCCGGGCCACGGCGCGCCCTGGCGCACCTCGCCGGACCAGGTCGGCGGGGCCGTGCGGTCGGCTGCCGCCGGGTGACCGTCAGGTGACCGGCACGCCGGGGTTGACCAGCCCGGCACCCCCGGTCACCCGGTTGTCCGAGGTCACCGTCACGGGGCAGTCCGGGGCGTAGTTGGTGACGTCGATGGCGAAGCGGGTGGGGCCGGTGGCGCCGGTCAGGTCGGCGGTGTTGTCGCGGAAGACCGTGCCGCAGCCCCAGCCCGGGTCCTGGGTGTGGGTCTGGAAGCCGTCGTTGGTGGTGCCGGTGCCCCGGTTGTTCTCGACGGTGTAGCCGTTGCCCTTGATGTCGACCCAGGAGTCGTCGTAGTTGGCCCCGGTGAGGCCGTCGCCGTCGAAGGTGTTTCCTGAGATCAGGCCGCCGGTGGTGCCTTCCTTGATGTCGATGTTCTCGCCGCCGACGCCGGGGCCGATGACGTTTTCGAGGATGCTGACGTGGTCGCTCGCGTCCGTGAGGGTGTTCGCCGTGCCGACGTACACCCCCTCGCCCATTCCGTCGCCGGACAGCCCCGTGTCGTGGATGGCGGAGTTCCGGACCACGCCGTAGCTGCTCGACGTACGGAAGTGGATGCCCTCCA
This sequence comes from Streptomyces sp. NPDC041814, assembly GCF_055590565.1. Classification (NCBI taxonomy): domain Bacteria; kingdom Bacillati; phylum Actinomycetota; class Actinomycetes; order Kitasatosporales; family Streptomycetaceae; genus Streptomyces; species Streptomyces sp. NPDC041814. The sequence goes on from NZ_JBVJAM010000002.1 coordinate 487,200, forward strand.
TGGTCGTGTGGTGGATCTCGACCGAGTCGGCCACGACGTGGTCGGACGAGTCGATCATGATGCCCTTCTGACCGCCGGTGACGGTGATGCCCCGGATCACCCAGTACGGCGCGCTCGTGAGCTGGATGCCGTTCCCCCCGCCCGTGGGGGTGGTGAGGACCGCGGCCCGCGAGCCGCTCAGGGTGATCGGGGCGCTCGCGGTGCCACCCCGCGTGATCTTGAAGTTGCCCGAGTAGGAGCCGTCTGCCAGTTCGATCGTCTGCCCCGGTACGGCGGCGGCCAGCGCGGCCTTGAGCTCCTTGCCGTTCGTCACCCGTACCACCGCCGCGTCCACGGACCCGGAGGCGGCCGAAGCGGCGCCGGGTGTGGCGAGCAGACCGGTGCCGACGAGGACCGCGGCGACAGCCGCGCACCGCGCCGGTCGCCGGGACCGGCTGGAAGAGGAAGGGGTACGGGGCATGGCGGGACCTCACCATCTTGGCAGGGGCACAACAATTCGCGGTGCCCCAGATTGGACTGGACCAACGGAGCCGTCAAGGGGGAGGCGGGCCTGGCCCGCGAAGTCAGGCCCCGGGACCGGCGTCGTGCCCGATCGCGATCATGGCCGCGTCGTCGTCCAGGTGCCCGCCGACGTACCGCAGCAGATCGTCGCGGAAGCGGTCGATGAAGGACTCGGGGTCTCCCTCGGCCCAGCCGGTGACACGTTCCGTGAGGGGATAGAAGGTGCGGGAGGCGTCGCGGGCCTCGGTCACACCGTCGGTGTACAGCAGCAGAAGGTCGCCGGGAACGAAGCGGAAGCTGTCGATGTGATAGCGCGGGCGCGACAGGCCGCCCAGCCCCAGCGGGGGAGCGGGCGAGGCGGCGACCATCGTCAACGGCCGCCCCTCGCGCAGCACGACCGGCGGGGGATGCCCGCAGGAGACCATGTGCACGCGGTCGTGCCGGTCCGGGATGTCGAGCACGGTGGCGGTGATGAACGATTCCCCGGGGCCGTGGCCGCCCGACTCGGGCAGCCCCCGGGACACGCTCTCGTCCAGGTGGGCGACCAGCTCGTCCAGGCCCGCCCGGTGCCGGGCCGCGGCGTGGAACGCGCCGAGCAGCAGCGCCGCTTCACGGACCGCACCGACCCCCTTGCCCCGTACGTCACCGATGATCAGCCGCGTTCCCGTTTCGGTGCGCGCCGCCGCGTACAGGTCCCCGCCGACCTGCGCCTCCGCCTCCGCCGCGAGGTAGAGCGAGGCCGCGCGCAGGGGCCCCAGGCGCCGGGGCAGTGGGGGCAGGACCACCCGCTGGACCGCCTCGGAGACGTACCGCACCTGCTCCAGCTCCCGGGCGCGGCGTTCCCTCAGCACGCAGAAGACCACGAGGCACACCCCGACCAGCGCCAGGGCGGCGATCTGCGTCTGGTGGTTGGCCGAGAACAGTTCGTCCGGATCGCGCAGCACCGCGATCACCGCCTGGGCGACCACCGCCAGCGCGGCCACGAAGCCGACGGCCCGGGGGCCGCCGATAGAGGGAGTGACCGCGGGCGCCGCCACGAGCAGCGGGCCCAGATGGACGTCGGGCGGTGCGAGAACGTCCACCAGGGAGACCGCGATGATCCAGCCGATGGGGACGGCGAGCAGTGCCCGGCGGTGTCTTTCGGCGTGCTGCGCCATGACTCCTCTCTACACCGCACCCGCCCGGCCCGCACGTGCCCGGCCCCGCATCGGGGCGGCGCGCCGAGGGGCTGTGCCCGTGGCATCCGGGCACAGCCCCTCGGGGGTGTCCTGCCGGTCACGGCCGGAACCGGCCGCGATCGGCAGGACACGCTCTTGGCCGGGCGGCTCAGGAGAAGGCGACCGACCTCAGGAGCAGGCGGTCGGAGGCGCCCCTGCCGGGCGGCAGGACGTAGTAGGTGTCGCCCTCGCAGTCGGCGTCGAGGAAGACGATGGCGGTCGCGTCCGTGAGGTTCTTGGGTGCCCGGGAGGGGGCCCCGGGCGCGGATGCGGGGGCGTCCAGGTTGACGCACCGGCCGCTCTCGGGGTTGTTGAGGAAGCCGACGGCCTCGTACCCGTCCGCGGTGGTGTAGGAGTAGCGGAACTGGCCGGTCGCGGCCGACGCCGAGCCGGGCACGGCCACGAGAAGCACGGCCGCGCCGGCCGCCGCGCCGACAGCCTTGGTGAGAGAGCGAAGAGACACCGGGGATCGTCCTCTTTCTTGTTGTCCTTCGGGTCGGTGCCAGGGATGCCCACGCTGCCCGGGAGCCAACACGACTTCCCCCGATCGGGCCGCGTCGAATCGTTTCTCCAAGGTCGAATGGCCTATTCGCCCGTACGTCCCTCAAGAAGTCCGGCCCCGCCGCGTGACCGGCCGGGGTGCGGTGCGAGCGTAGGGCCATGACTACCGACGTACCGGAAGACGCACGGGTCGCCCGGGTGTGGGCCCAGATCCTGGAATGGCTCGCCGAGTACACCCCGCCGTCGTACGCGGCCCTCCGGCCGGGCGCGTCCGACGACGAACTGGCCGAGCTGGGGGTGGCCTTGGGCGCGGGCGTCCCGGAGGAGTTGAAGGCGCTGTGGCGGCTGTCCGCCGGTGAGGACGGGGTGAACGGCTCGGGGCTCATGCTGGGCGACTGGGCGCTGATGCCGCTCGACGCCGTGGCCGAGGTCCACCGCCGGCAGATGGAGGTCGGGAAGGGGCTCGGCGGCGACGGCCCGGCGTTCTGGGAGCCCTGGTGGATCCCGTTCTGTTCCTCCGGCCCGGCCGACACCGTCTCCGGCCTCTTCCTCGACGGCCGGACCGGCGAGGTGCGCCGCTGGACCAGGTACGGGGACCGCGACCGGGAGTACACGTCGCTGGCCGCCTACCTCGAACTCATGGCGGTCAGCCTCGAAGCCCCTCTGACTGCGGCGGGACCGGAGAAGCCCGGCATGCTGGACGGCGCCCTCGTCTGGGGACCCCCCGACGACGAGCGAGGCGACCAGTGGGTGCGGCACCTCGGCGAGGCCGCGCCCCGCCATCCCGCGAAGACCCTCGGCGCGATACGGGGCGCCCTGCCCCGCGACGAGCGCGACGAGTTCGACGGGCGGCGCGACGCCCTCGATCTGACCGACCCGGAGGCCGTCGCCGCCTTTCTGGACCACTGGTGGGGGCGCGCCGTGCAGGCCCAGGAGGAGCTGGAGGGCGACGTCGCCTCCGCGCTGCGCGGCAATGTCATGGCCCAGCCGGGCGGCAGGCTGGCGCCGGAGTACGAGGCCGCGTTGCCGCCGGCGATACGCCCCAGGCCGCCGTCCTTCGGGGACATCCGGACCGCCCTGCGCCACGAGAGCGTGCGCGCACGGTTCGACCAGGACGTCCTGAAGGCGATCCCGCCGCACTTCCCGGCGGTGCTGCTGCGCTGGTGGGACATCGCCCGGCTGATGGCCGACCCCCGGGGCGACCGGGCCGTCCGCGCAGTCGTCAGCGGCCGCCACGAAGCGGGGAAGGCCCGGCAGCCCCGGCCCTCATGAGCGGTCGCGTGCTCGCGCGTGGCCGGGGAGGGTCCGAGCGCAGCGGTACGCACGGCGGGTGCCGGCCGGGCGAGCCGGAACCCGCCGTGCGGCACGACTCTGGCGAGTTACGCCCTCACGCCGCAACCCACGTGGCCGTTACATTCACCCCGACCTGACTCGTACGCCTGAGGGGGAACACGTAACGATGCGAGCCACACGCTTACGCTCCGGCAGCCGCACCGCCGGTGTACTGATCGCGGTGACCGCCACGGCGGCGACCCTGGCGGTCACCACGATCGGCCCCGCCGCCGCACCGGCCGTCGCGGCGCCCACCGCAGCGACCTCGCCGCAGCCCGGCGACGCCTGCACGACGGCCGACCTCGGCACCCGCCACCCGTACATCAAGAGCACCGAAGTCTCCCCGACGATCACCCACTTCAAGGGCTGGTACGTCACCGAGGGCACCACCGGCGAACAATCCGTCACCACCACCACGGCGACCACCATCACGGTCTCCGTCGGCCTCGACGACAAGATCGACGCGAGCTTCGCCGTCGACGCCCTCAACAAGGCCGGTGTGAGCGTGGGCCTCAGCGTGAAGATGGAGTCCTCCACCACGAGCACCGAGTCGAACGCGGTGACCTGGAGCTTCAACCAGCCCGGCTACTACGGCGTCTACAAGGGCACCAAGAAGGTCACCGGCACCTACGGAAGCCTCAACTGCAACCGCGCCCAGCAGGCAGACGGCAGCTGGGCGCTGAGGTGGGCCGAGGGCCCGGGCAGCGGCGCCTTCACCACGTACACCACCCTTGAGGAGGGCGCCGTGCGCTGCGAGGACCAGGTTCCCGCCGGAAGCGTCATGGCCAAGGCACAGGCCCTCCTCGACTGCGGCTCGCCCGCCGCGAAGGCCGCGCACCCGGCGGGCGCGGTCGCACCGACGGCGAAGCTGCTTCAGGACGGCGATCCCGCGCAGCACGCGGCCCCCACCGAGCGGCCCAGCACCGCCGCGCTCGCCGCCCTCGACTGCCAGTCCGCCGTCTACAAGATCGAAGTACCCGGCAAGCCCCTGTCCTGGGGCGCGCCGCTCCTCGCGAACGACGGCGTCCGCCTGCGGCCCTCCTCCATCTTCAGCGCCCACCTGGACAACTGGCGCCTGTGCAACGTGACGGAGAGCAACGGCGTCCTCGAAGCGACCCTGTGGAACTGGGGCAACGGCGGCTGCGCGACCATCGCCGAACAGGACGCCTCCACCGAACGCGCGATCCTGACGACGGCCTCCTGCACGGAGGACGACCTCCAGCGCTTCTATATCTACCGCGATGTACCCGGCAGCTCCGCGATCGGCGTGCAGAACAAGTACACCGGCTCCATGATGGGCCACGACCGCTACGCGGACGGCGAGTTCATACGCCAGTACTCCAGCGGCAGGCAGGACGGCACGGGCACGTACCACCTGACCGGAGTCTGAACCCGGTCCGCAGGGCCCCGCACCCCGGTTCGGTGCGGGGCCGTCGGCGTGCGGGCCGACGGTCGTGATCGTCATGAGGAGGTTCCTTCCAACTGGTCCTCTGCGGCGGCGGCGTCGGACCGCCGGACAGCGGCCACGGTCCTGCCGCGCGGAAGCACCCCGATGGCCACCGCTGCCGCGAGTACGAAGATGGCGGCGGCCACGGCCAGACCCAGGGCATAGCCGTCGTTGAGTGCGACGGGGTCGGTGGTCGGGCCGGTGCGGTGTGCGGCCACGGTGGCCAGCGCGGCCAGGCCGACGCAGCCGCCGAGCTGACGGGAGCTGTTCATCAGGCCGGAGGCCATGCCCGCCTCGTGCGGAGCGACACCGGTGGTCGCGGCGGCGGCGACCGGGGCAAGGACCAGCCCGGCGCCGACGCCGGTGACGAGGGACGGGCCGAGCACGTCCGCCAGGAAGCTGCCGCCGGGGCTGATGAGGGCGAACCAGGCCAGGCCCGCTGCCGCCAGCAGCGCACCCGGCACCAGGGCCACCCGGGGGGTACGGGACGAGGTCAGGCGGATGGCGACGACGGTCCCCGCGACCAGGCCCAGCGAGAAGGGCAGGAACGCGGCGCCGGTCGCCGCGGCCCCCATGCCGAGGACCTGCTGCATGTACAGGGACACGAAGTAGAACGCGGTGAACTGCCCGGCCGCCGCCAGGAACACCAGCACGTTCGCGCCGGACACCCATCGGCTGCGCAGCAGACCGAGGCGCAGCAGCGGCGCGGCGGTCCGGGCTTCGGCGAGGACGAAGGCGCCCAGCAGCAGGGCCGCGGCGCCGAGGGTCCCCCAGGTGGCCGGTGCGGTCCAGCCCAGGGCGTCGGTGCGGACGACGCCCAGCACCAGCAGCCCGATGCCGCCCGTCCCCAGGACGGCGCCCAGCGTGTCGAGCCTCTCGCGGCGGGCGGACGGGGCATCGGCCGGTACGCCCCCCGGGACGAGGGCGAGAGCCGCCGCGACGATGGGCAGGTTGACCAGCATGACCCAGCGCCAGCCCGCGTACTCGGTCAGCAGACCACCCGCCAGCACCCCCAGCGCACCGCCCGCGGCGGTCACCGCGCTCCACACCCCCAACGCCCGCACGCGCTGCGGGCCTTCGGCGAAGGTGGTGGTGAGCATCGCCAGCGCGGCCGGTGCGGCCGCGGCCGCACCCAGGCCCTGACCGGCGCGCGCGGCGATCAACTGCCAGGGGAACTGGGCCAGTCCGCCGCCCAGCGAGCACAGGCCGAACACGGTCAGCCCCAGCACGAACATCCGGCGCCGGCCGTACAGGTCGGCGGCACGGCCCCCCAGCAGCAGGAACCCGCCGAAGGTGAGCGCGTATACGTGCACGACCCACGACAGGCCGAGCGGCGCGAATCCCAGCGCCGAGCGGATCGCGGGTAAGGCGACATTGACCACGGACATGTCCAGGGCGACGACGAACTGGGCGACGGCGGCTGCCGCCAGCACCAGGCCGGGCCGCCCATGAGAGTTTCTATACATGTAAGAAAATGTAGCGCCGGGGTACGCCGTTGTCGATGCCTGGGGGATGATGACGGCATGCCGCAGCCACCCGCATCACGCAGAACCCCCGGCCGGCCTCCCCGTATCTCGCGCGAGGCGATCATCGGGACGGCTCGCAGGATCGTGGCGGAGGAGGGCGTGAACCGGCTGACCATGCGGCGGCTCGCCACGGAAGTCGGCAGTACGCCGATGGCCCTCTACCACCACGTCCGGGACAAGGAGGAACTGCTCGTCCTCCTGCTGGACGACTACGCCGTCCGCGCCCTGCACCGCCCGGAACCGTCCGCCGACCCCCGCGAGCGCGTCGTCGCTGCCGCCGGCGCCATCCACGAGGCGCTGGCCGCCTGCCCCTGGATCGTGGAGGTGCTGACGGCCGACGACCTGATGTCGAAGAGCGCGCTGTGGTTCGTGGAACAGATCGTCAGCGGGCTCGTCGAGAGCGGCCTCTCCCTCGACCGGGCCGTCCACGGCTACCGCGCGATCTGGTACTACACCGCCGGGGAGATCGTGGTCCGCGGGACCGCCGCCCGACGGCGTGCGGAGGACGACCGCCCGACGTACCGCGAGGAGGTCTTCTCCGGCATCGACCCGGACGCGTTGCCCCGCCTCGCGCAGGCAGCGGACCGCTGGGCCGCGCTGACGGCCGAGGACACCTACCGGGACGGCCTCAGGGCCCTGGTGGACGGGCTGTTGGCCGTGCGCTGACCGGTCCGGGTGAGCGGGCCTTCAACGCGCAGGCGCCGCGTCCGTCTGCCGGGGTTCCGGATCTCCGCCCCCGCAGACGCCCGCCGCCCCCGCACAGGGCTCCGTGCCGCGCGGGCCCGCGGAGACGGAGAGGGGGACACCGTTGGACCGCAGCGCTTCGCGTACGTCCAGGATCAGCGAGAACACCTCGTGGTTGCGGTCCTCGCCCTGCTCGTCCCAGGCCCGCTGCTCCGCCTGGACCGCCATGCGGTCCTGCGCGAAGATGCGCTCGGTGAACCGCCTGATGAGGGGCGCGGCCACGGTGAGCACGGCGGGCACGCGCGGCTTCTTGATCATGAGCAGCCCGTAGACATGGCAGGCCCGCTGGTCGGCGCCCACGGGCACGTACACCGCCCAGAGACTGAAGACCGGCTCGCCGGCGCCCTCCGGCACCAGGTCGAGGGTCTGGTACGGGTACTCGGTGCGGATGGTCATCACGTCGCGGGAGCCGCCCGCGATGCCCTCGGCCGCCAGCACGCTCGCACCGGCGTTGCGCTTGCCTCCGGTGTGTGTGAACAGATACCTGGCCTCCACCGACCGCGCGTCGCTGCGCTGCCCGATGAGCTCGGGACGGAGCCGGCCGACGACACCCTGGTGCAGGAACTGGTGGTTCATGTCCAGCAGGTTCTCGTGCATGAACGAGTAGTGGCAGCGCACGATCCGCGAGTACGTCAGCGTCTTGTACTGCCCCGAGCTGAAGGCGGGCAACTCCGGAAGGGCGGTGGTCCGTGCCTTGTCAGGGTCGCCGGGGAAGACGAAGACGAGGCCGTACGCCTCGCGCACGGGGAAGCCGCGCACGCCCCGGGGCGGCCTGCGGTCCTCCTTCGTCAGGTACGGGATCTGCGAGATGCGCCCGTCACCGCGGTAGGCCCACGCGTGATACCGGCACCGCAGCACGTCACCCTCCACGACGCCCATGCTCAGCGGAACCTGCCGGTGCGCACACCGGTCCTCCAGCGCGTGGACGGCCCCGCTCTTCCCCCGGTACAGCGCGAGCCGCTCACCGGCGAACACGGCCGCGACCACCTTCCCGACGCGCACCTCCCGGGTCAGCGCCACCGGGTACCAGTAGTCCGGATCAGCACCGACGCGCCGCAGATCCACGGCCCCGGAGAGCCCTGCCCGCACCACGTCCGCGTCGGTCGCCTTCATGCCTCTCCCTCACAGATGGGTCACACCGCCCACCTCATGATGGCCGCGCGGGCCCCGGCTGCCCCGTCGAGCGCGTCCGGACCAGTGACAGGCGCCGGGCAGGGGCGCGGTTTCCCGAACCGTCGATTCGGGGGGGCGGGCACGATCGATCGCACATCGCCGCTGCCCACTCCGCCACAGGGACGGATGTGGGCGTACGGGGCCGCGTGACAGCCTCCGGGATTCGCCATGGGCCCGTCGCACATCGTGGCGTGGGGACCGCTGCTGGGCGTCGCCACCGCGCATCACTGCCGACGCCCGCTCCATGGCCGCACCGAGGGCGATAGCGTGCGGCCATGACATGGCGAGGACCGACGTATCGGATGGTGGACGGAGAGAGAATCGACGGGGCCTGGTGCCACATATGGCGGCGTGACCAGCACGGTGGCGGGTACTACCTCGACGACCTGGTCGTTTTCGCGGACGGAAGGATCATCTGCGGAGAACGCACGGACCTGGCCGGCCTCGCGAAGAAGCTGGCGGCGGGGCGTTGGGCGGTGACCGACCCGGAGGCTCCGCCGCTGCCCGACCCGCCGTCGAAGTGGGAGTCGCGCTCCGGTGAACCGCTGACACCGACGGGCTTCCTCCTGGAGGTCGCCGACCGCATCGAAGCCCTCGGCCGGAGGCCAACCGCCCAGCAGCGCTGCGGGGATGCGATACGGCAGTACGAGCAGCAGCCGACCGAGGCCAACCGGGAACTTCTCCGTGCGGCCTATCTGGCGGTTCCCGCGCACCTTCGGATCTATGTCCTCGGAGACATGGACCGCCAGGACCGGCCCCTGCGGATCCTGCTCACGGACATCGGCCACGCCGTCGACGGCGACGGTCCGGTGGTGACGGCGGAGATGCACCAGAGCGTTCTCGACTACTTCGCCCGCACGAACAAGGCCGTCGAGGGGGAGCGGGAGCGCCGGGCCGTCCAGCACGCCGACGATCCCGCCGGCCCGGGCCGCCCGGCGCTCGTCTCCCACGAAACCGTCTATCCGCAGGGATGGCCGGACGAGCCGGGGCTGTTCATGCTCCGCAACGACTTCCCCGCACCGGTCGAGTTCGCGGGCGACACCTACGCCTCCGTACAACACGGCTACTGGGCCCTTTCGGCGGCCGAAGCCTCCGACCGGCGCCGGATCCGGGACGCCGCCTCCGGCCGGGAGGCGCACGACCTGGGCGGGCGGGCGACGCGCCGCAGCGACTGGCCCGACGTCCGGCTCGCGGTCATGGCCGGACTCCTTCGCGCGAAGTTCACCCAGCACCCCGGACCCGCGCAGGTCCTCCTCGCCACCGAGGACGCCACGATCAGCTACACCGGCTTCGGGGACTCGCCGTTCTGGAAGGACGACCCCGACGACCGGGGCCGGAACTGGATGGGCAGGCTGCTGGAGCTGACCCGCTCCGAACTGCTCGCCCACCAGGTGCTCCGGCCCTGATCCGCCGCGGTGCGGAGCGACGCGTCATGCGGGGCCCGGGCGAAGGCCACTGCCGCCACGCGCGCGGAGAGGACCTCTTGTGCCGCACCGCCCGCGTGTAGTGGGGTGTCCGCCATGAAGACGAGAAGCATGGCGGCCCTGACCGCGATCCTGGTCGTGGCCCCGTTAGCCGCGGTGGCGCCCGGTCCGCAGGCAGCCGCCCAGTCCCGCCCCGGCGGCTCGGCGCGATCCGCCGAATCCACGCTGGTCGGCGGCATCGACCTCGACACGGTCACCATCCCCGAACTCCAGGCCCGCATGGACCGGGGATCGCTGTCCTCGGTCCGGCTCACGCTCGCCTACCTGCGGCGGATCAAGGCCGTCGACCCGAAGATCAACGCGGTCCTGCACCTCAGCCCCACGGCCCTGGGGCAGGCGGTGGCCAGCGACGTGAGGCACCGCCTCGGCCGGACCCGCGGCCCGCTCGACGGCATCCCCGTCCTGCTCAAGGACAATGTGGACACCCGTGACATGCCGACGACCGCCGGGTCGCTCGCCCTCGCGGGGAAGCCGCCGGCGGCCGACGCGGAGCTGGTCGCGAAGCTGAGGGCGGGCGGCGCGGTGATCCTCGGCAAGGCCAATCTGTCCGAGTGGGCCAACTTCCGTGCGGCCAAACCGACATCGGGGTGGTCGGCGGTGGGCGGCCAGACCCACAACCCGTACGTCCTGGACCGCAACCCCTGCGGCTCGTCCGCCGGATCGGCCGCGGCGCTCGCCGCGTCGCTGGCACAGGTGGCGATCGGCACCGAGACGGACGGCTCCATCGTCTGCCCCGCCGGGATGAACGCCGTCGTCGGCCTCAAGCCGAGCCTCGGCCTGGTCAGCCAGTCGGGCGTCGTCCCGATCTCCGCCGAACAGGACACCGCCGGCCCCATGGCCCGGAACGTGATCGACACCGCGCTCACCCTGTCGGTCATCAGCGGCGCCAACACCGCCCCCGGCCTTGCCGAAGCGTCCCGCCCCGGTGCGCTGCGCGGCAAGCGGATCGGCCTGTGGCGGCTGCCGGTGCTCGGCACCGAGGTGGACGCCCTCATGACACGCACCGCCGAGCGGCTGAGGGCCTCGGGCGCGGAGGTCGTGGAGGTGGACCTCCCGTACCAGGAGCGCCTGGCCGAGCTCGAATTCCCGGCGCTGCTCAGCGAGTTCCACCGGGACATCGACGCCTACCTCGCGACCAGGAAGGGGCCGCGCGACCTGGCCGGGCTCATCGAGTTCAACCGGGCCCACCCGCAGGAGCAGAGCTGCTTCGCCGGGCAGGAGCTCTTCGAGCAGGCCCTCGCCGCACCGCCCACCACCGACCCGGAATACCGGGCGATGCGTGCCGAGCTGGCGGATCTGTCCCGCCGCTCCATCGACGAGGTCATGACCGAGCACCGCCTGGACGCGATCGCCTCCCCCACGAACCCGCCCGCGTGGACCACCGACTGCGGCCGGGGAGACAACGACGTGATCCCGTCGTCAACGCCCGCCGCCGTTGCCGGCTACCCCTCGCTGTCGGTGCCCGCCGGCTTCGTGGGCGAACTGCCGGTCGGGCTGCTCCTCATGGCCGGCGACCACCAGGACGCCGGCCTGCTGGCCCTGGGCGCGGCGGTGGAACACCGGCTGGACGGCCGGCGCGCGCCCCGGTACCTGCCGACGCTGCCGACGGGCTGAACCCGTCCGGCGGCGCGGGCGCACGGCCCGGAGTTGCCGTGGCAACCGCCCTGCTGGGCGCTGCCACGGCCCTCCGGATGTCGTGGCTGCTCGCTGCGGTGGCCTGCCCCGTGCCCGCTCAGGCTTGCCGTCGCGACCCGGGCGAACGTCGGCCGACTTGTTCAGCGCACGGGGCGGACGCGGTAACTCACCGCCTGGTACGGGAAGTCCGCCGTGTGCAGACTGCCCAGGGCGAAGCTCAGGTCGCTGTCGGACCCCGGGGCGCCCGTACGGCAGTCGGCGTTGAAGAACACGTCGACATCCACGGCCGCGTAGTTCAGCGCGGAGGCCGAGGGCGTGGCGAGGTTGTGGCACTCGGTGCTGGTGAGGTCCACGGGCGTCGCCGCGCCCGTCTGGTGGGCACCGGTGTAGAAGACGACGCCCGCGGACTGCGCGACGGCGGGCTGGGCCAGAACCGCGCCGACCGCGAGGGCCGTTCCACAGACCGCGGCAGCGGCTCCGGTGTACCTGCGGTGGTTACGGCTCATGGTGTCTGCCACCTTTGCGTTCGAGAGGGGGGAGACACGATTATTTGCGCCTTCAACCAGATGTGGAAGATCGCTTTCAGCCATCGGGGCGGCTGCGAAGCGCGGGGGCAGGCGCGCGGGCGGCCCGTAGCGTAGGGCGGCATGACTGTGCTGATCATCGGCGGCAGCGGCCTGCTGGGCACCGAACTCGTACGCCAGGCCGCCGCCTCGGACGGGCCCCCGGCTGCCACGTACCACTCCCGCCCCGGGGACCCGGCCCGGGCGGCCTGGCACCACCTCGACCTCCGCGCCCCGCAGCGCCTGGAACAGCTTCTCGACACGGTGGCCCCCACCGTGCTGATCAACGCGACGAGCGGCGGGGCGGACTGGGCGGTCACCGCCGAGGGCGGCATCCGGCTCGCCCTCGCGGCGGCCGGGCACGGGATCCGCCTGGTGCACGTCTCCAGCGACGCGGTCTTCTCCGGAACGGGCCGCAACCAGTACGACGAATCCTGCCTGCCGGACCCGCTCACGCCCTACGGTGCCGCGAAGGCCGCCGCCGAGACGGCCGTACGCGTCATCGGCGCCGGTGCGGCCGTCGCCCGTACCTCGCTGATCATCGGCAACGGCCGCTCCGAGCACGAGCGGTTGGTTCACGCCCTGGCCGGCGGAACACGCGAGGGTGCCCTCTTCACCGACGACGTCCGCTGTCCCGTACACGTGAGCGACCTGGCCGCCGCCCTGTGGGAGCTCGCCCGCTCCGACGCCGCCGGGATCTTCCACCTCGCGGGCCCGGACGCCCTCAGCCGCCACCAACTCGGCGAGCTCATCGCCCGCCGCGACGGCCTCGACCCCGCGCGGCTGCCCTCCGCGCGCCGCGGAGATACGGGCCTGCCTGCCGGGATCGACGTACGACTGGACTGCCGTGCCACGCAGCGGAAGCTCACCACCCGGCTCCGGGGCGCCCGCGCGTTCCTGCGTGAAGCGGACCCGGCCTGAGGACCACACCGGCCCGACGCCCTGCGTGGGCTCCGGGATTGACACAGGCGCTCGGTGGATTCCTGCGCGTGCGAAAAAAGGCATCTGCACCACTTAACGGTGAACATCGCCGCTATGTCCCTTGAAACGGGGGTCAGTTGGAAAGCCTGGCCGTGCACCTCAAAGAGGCGCACGGCCAACCCGAGGAGAAGACCTTGAAGCGTGTCTCGTTCCGCCGTTCCGCCGGACTGGTGGCAGCCGCCGCGGCCCTGATCGCCGGTCCCGCCCTTTCCGCTCACGCCATGACCCCCTCCGCCCCGAGCGGACAGCAGGCCTACGCAGCGCAGGCGCGGGCCGCCGGCCTCACCGACCGGCAGGCCGGCGAGCTCCAGCGGCAGGTCGACGCGGTGCGCGCCCAGGAGCCCCAGGCCCGCCAGACCTCCGCGAACACCCTCGACATCCCCGGCGGCACCGTCACGCTCCCGGCCCCCGGACAGTCCGAGACCCGCGGCCTGGCGTCGCCCGGAACGGCCCTGGCCTGCGCCAACGGGCACCTGTGCATCACGGACGGGCGCGGCGTCAACTACGACTACTACCGCTGCGGCTACTACGACTTCAACGGTGTCGGCGACGGCACCTTCAACAACAACCAGACCTCGGGCACCCGGGCCCGCTTCTACAACAGCGACGGCAGCGAGCGCTGGTCCCACGTGGCCAAGGGCACCGGCACCGCGTCCTGGACCCCTGTCTTCCACATCCGCCCCTGCTGAACCCCGCCCGCGCCCCCGCCCCGGAAGCCGGGGTGGGGGCGCACGACCGCTCCGTACCCTCGCCGGGTGCCGCCTGTCACCGCAGCTGGTCGAATGCCTGGTCGGCGTCGGCGATGGCCTCGGGGCGGACGGCGTGGGCGGTTCGACCGTCGGCGATCTTCTGCCAGTTGGTGCGGGCGAGCACGCGTTGGACCGCGAGCACCTGGGCCGCGCGCAGGTGTGCCTGGATGCCTTCACCCAGGGCGTCGGTCAGCGCCTCTTCGTCCTGGAGCCGGTACTGCGTGAGCCGTCCCGCCAGGCTCGGTGTGGTGAACACCAGTCGGTGGAAGGCCACCACCTCGGGGTGATCGTTGAGGCCGGTGACGGGGTCGTACCGGTCGAGGCCGGCAAGGAAGTGCCGGTGCAGCGCGGTCAGTGGCTCGATGCCGGGGCCGCGGTCGCGCACGACGCGTGCTGCCTCGCCCTGGTGGTCCGCGAACCGGTGCAGCACCAGGTCTTCCTTGGTGGGGAAGTACCGGAAGAGGGTCGGCTTGGATATCTCCGCCGCCGCGGCGATGTCGTTGACCGAGACGTGGTCGAATCCGCGTTCGAGGAACAGCGAGACGGCCGCCTCGCCGATGGCGTCACGTGTCCGCTCCTTCTTGCGGGCCCGCAGCCCCGACGACTCGCTCATGCGGCCACCGTAACACCCGTTACCGAGTTGCATTATTAACCGAGTAACGTTTTTATGGGTGGCATGAATCAGACAGACATTCCTCCCGTGCTCGTCACCGGTGCGACGGGCCGCGTCGGCCGCCTCGTCATCGACCGGCTTCTCGACGCGGGCGTGCCGGTCCGGGCCCTCATCCGTCGCCCGGAGGCGGCGGCGACGCTGCCGGCGAAGGCCGAGGCCGTCGTCGGTGACCTCACCGTGCCCGAGTCGCTCGAACCGGCCTTGCGGGGTGCCGGTGCGGTCTTCCTCGTCTGGACCGCCCCGCCTCGGACCGCGGAGGCGGTCATCGAGCGGCTGGCAGCCCACGTGCGGCGGGTCGTCCTGCTTTCCTCCCCGCATCGGACGCCGCACCCCTTCTTCCAGCAGCCCAATCCCATGGCGGTACTGCATGCCGACATCGAGCGGCTCATCGCGGCCACCGGACTTGAGCCGACGATCCTCAGGCCGGGGATGTTCGCGTCGAACGTGCTCGCCTGGTGGGCGCCCGCGATCCGGGCCCGCCAGGTCGTCAGGTGGCCTTACGGTGCTGCCGAGTCGGCACCGGTGGACGACCGCGACATCGCAGCCGTCGCGGCGCGGACGCTCCAGCAGGACGGTTGCGCCGGAGGCGACTACGTGCTCACGGGCCCCGAATCGCTGACCCTGGCCGCGCAGGTGGACATCATCGGTGAGGCCGTGGGCCGCCGGATCGCCTTCGAGGAGATGACGCCGGACGAGTTCCGCAGCCTGTGCGAGGGTACGGTGCCCCGCTCCGCTGTCGACATGCTGCTCGCCGCGTGGAGCGCGGCGGTCGGGCAGCCCGCGTACGTCACCACCGCGGTGGCCGACATCCTCGGCACGGCGCCGCGAACGTTTCGCCAGTGGGCCACCGACCACGCCGCCGCTTTCACCGCGCGCTGACTATCCCAGCGCGACGGCCATCCAGGAAACGGCCTCCTGCCGGTAGGAGTGGCCGACGGGCTCGGTGCCACTGAGGTCGGTGAGGCTGAACCCGGTGACCATGACCGTGTCCGAGCCGTCGGCGACGGAGACGAGATGCGTCCCGCAGCGCGGGCAGAAGCCCCGGCGCAGCGTGGGCCAGGTCGCGTACCACGTCGGCTCGCCACCCGGACCCGTCCACGTCAGCCCGTCCAGGCCGAAGCCCACCCACAGGACCGCGGGCGCGCCGGAGATACGCGTGTCGTGCGGGCACGAGCACAGGTGCGGGTCGATCGGGTCGCCCAGCACCCGGTACGCGATGTGGCGGCACTGGCAGTGCCCGGTCCGGGCCTGCTCGGAAGGAGCTACGGGGGCGGCGGTCATGGGGGCCTCGATTCGGTACGGGTGCGGCGCTACCAGGCGGTGGGGCGCACGACTTCGGTGACGGGCTGGGGGTGAACGGCCCTGGGTATGCCGAGCATGGCGCGCCCCCGGTGGGCGGCGGCAAGCTGCTCGGCCGCCTCGGACGGCCCCCAGTCGAAGAACTCCAGGGCCTGCTCCGGGGTCGCGAGAACGCGTACGTACGTCTGTCCGGTGGCCGGATCGACGGCGGCCGGGCCCAGGCTCGCCAGCACGGCGGCGTGACGGACCCTCGCGCATGGTCCGGTGTCGGACAGGTACCCCAGGTAGCGGGTGTCGCCGAGCTCGGCGGTGGCCTCCTCACGGCATTCCCGGACGGCGGTCACCAGGGGGTCGCCGCCGTCCTCCGGTTCCGTAGTGCCGCCGGGCAGACAGGCGGCGCCGGTGTCCGGTTCGAAGAGAACGAGGACCCGTCCGTCCGGGGCGAAGGCCCACACCCAGGACTGGCGGACCGGCAGACCGGGGGGCACGGGCCCTGGCCGGAAGGGCAGGTGGTGGCAGGCCCGGGCGGTGCGCAGGACACCGACCCGGTCGAGGACAGTGGGGGCGATCGGAAGGCCGTCCTCCAGGAACGCGGGGCCGGCGCCGTTGATGCGGGCGCGGAGCGCGGAGAGGGCGCGGCGGGCATCGCCGGGAGACATCAGCGAGGGAAGGCCGGCCGGTTCGGCGAACTCGATGCCGTCGATCTCGCCCGGGGCGGGCCGGATGGCCGCGATCCGCTCGTCGTCCCAGACGCCGCCGTCGAAGACGTGCAGCAGCTCGCCCGGGAACCGCATGGCGGCGGGCGCCGCCCGGCCGCCGGGGGAGACCCAGTCGACGGCCAGCCCACGGGTGACGGCCGCCGCGACGCCGAGCTCCTCCTCCAGCTCGCGGGCGGCGCCCCGGGCCGGTGACTCGCCCCGCTCGACGGCCCCGCCGGGCAGCAGCCGGGTGGACCGGTAGCCGACACGCTGGACCAGGACCCGCCCGCGCCGATCGGTGATCAGCACGCTGGTGCCGGCCCACAGCGCGGCGGAGGTGCGCAGCGTCCCGTACGCCTCGTCGCCCGTCGCCGCGCCGGGGAGTTCGTCGGGTGCGGATGTCGTGGTCATCTCTCTCCGTTCGAGGGGGACTTGGGTGGCGGCCGGGGGTGCCGTACGTACGGTTGAAGTATCCCGTCCGTACGGCACCCCCGGACGCCCCTTCCAGCGGGGCGGTCACGACCGGGTCGGCGTGCCGCTCCTCATGGGGCGTTGTGGTCGTCGGCACGCAGCCGGGCCAGGGTGCGCAGGCCGCGTTCCACCAGTTCGGGGTCGCCGTGCTCGGCGCCGTACGAGATGCCGGAGACGGCGTCCAGGGCGGTGAGGGCCGTGAGTTGGGCCTCCTCCTCCCGGCTGAAGCGGCGACCGTAGCCGCTCATGACGGCTGCCAGCAGGTCGGGACGGCCGTGCCAGCTGTCTGACAGCCGCACGAAGTCCCGTAGGGCCGGCCCGGCTTCGGAGCGCTCGAAGTCGAGCACGTACAGCGTGCCGGAGCCCTCCTCCCAGCGCAGGTTGCGCAGCTGGAAGTCACCGTGCGTGGGCACCGCGGGGAGGGCGGGGAGGGCAACGGCGCGCGCGGCCGTGCTGCGGACGAACTCCTCGTCAGCGGCGGTGAGATGGGGCCGCGCTCCCTCCAGGTGCCGTTCCAGCTTTCCCACGGGCAGCACTCCGCCGCCCGGCCGTCGCGGGGCGGCGCTGGTGTGCAGGGCGGCCGCGAGCCGTCCGATGCGGTGGAAGACCTTGCGCTCCTCCTCGGGTGGGAGGACGGCGCCGTACAGGGACCGGCCTCCCACCGCCGTGAGTACGACGGCGCGCAAGGGGCCGTCGGCGGCCACCAGCCGGGGCGCGGCTTCGCCGAGGACGGTGGCCCAGCCCCGTAACGCCGTGACCTCGCGGCGGTGGAAACGCTCGTTCTGGTGGACCTTGACGTACCAGGTGCCGCCCTCGGCGCCCTGCGCGCGCCATACGCGGCTCTCCTCCCTCGCCCAGGAGACGTCCGTCCAGCGGGCGATGCGGCCCACCGCCCGCTCGGCGAAGGCACCCACCGCGCCCGCTGGACCGGCGCCGGGGACCAGAAGGGACCGGTCTGCGGACGGGGTGTAGGCGACGGGGTCGCCGGGCTCCTGGAAGTGCACGGCCAGTTGAGCGCCGGAGCGGTAGGCGTCCAGCCCCGCACGGCAGTACGCGACCATCGGCTCCGGCAGCTCGTCCAGCGCGAACCACCCCATCGCGTCGCACTTGTCGGGCTCCATGACGCGAGGTGTGCCGCTCCACCGGCGCACCTCGAAGAAGACCCCCATCCTTGCCCGGCCGACGGGGGGCCGGTGGTGCACCGTGACCGCCGCGCGCACATGCGCCGGATCCACGACGAGACCGGTCTCCTCCAGCGTCTCGCGTACGACGGCGTCGACCACGGACTCGGCCTCCACATGGCCCGAGGGCGCATGCCACAGCCCGCTCGCGTACACGTCGCCGGCCCGCCGGGACAGCAGCACCTCCGGCCCCCGGGCTCCGTCGCGCACGGCCAGCAGGTGGGCGTCCAGCGGCGCGTCGGCGCGGGTCAACGCGGCCACCCCAGCTCCGTGTAGGCGCGCCCGGCGCGGATGCCCTCGATCGCGGCGCGCGTGTACGGGACCAGCGGCTCCGGGAGGTCCTTGGCGTTCCACCACTGCCAGGCGACGCACTTGTCCGGTTCCCTCAGCTCGGGCGTGCCCTCCCAGCGCCGTGCGCGGAAGAACAGGCCGATCCGGGGTCTGCCGCCCGGCCGGTCGACCATGTGCACGGTGTGGACGAGTTCGGCATCCGCCGGGTCGATCACCAGCCCCGCCTCCTCGTACGCCTCCCTGACCAGGCAGGCCGTGGCGGACTCCGCCTCGCAGTGGCCCGCGAGCACGTGCCAGGTGTTGCCCGCGTACGCCGAGCCGGGGTGCCGCAGCCCCAGCAGGACCTGGCCGTCCCGCTCCAGGTAGAGGTGGACGCCGACGACGTTCGGGACCGTCCCCGGTACCGGGCCTGCGGGCGCGTCGTGCTCGGCGGCGTGGCGTTCCAGGAGCGCCCGGGTCGACGGCAGCATCGTCATGTACGGGAACTTCTCCGGACGCACCCAGGCGACCATCACACCCTCGGTGAGCGGCAGCCGGGCCGCGTCACCGTTCCAGCGGCCGGTGAACACCTGGACCGGCACCCGGGTCCCGTCCGTGCCGGTGACGTGCTCGACCGCGTACGGCGTCAGGCCGGCGACCGTCAGACCGGCCTCCTCGCGCAGCTCCCGGCGGACCGTGTCGAGCAGCGTGCGGTCCTGCGGCTCCCGGCCGCCGCCGAGCAACGACCAGCACCCCGGCTCCCAGATCCACGGCTTGTTCGCGTCCCGGAGGTGCAGCAGGTACCGGCCCTGGCCGTCGTGGATGATCGCCGAGGCGTTCACGGGCTCGGGCCGCCCGTCCAGGCCCGCCTGAAGAAGCTTCGTACGCAGGGTCGGTGACCTGACTTCCGTCAGGGGCAGCCACTGCGCGCCGGACACCTCCTCGTCCTGGAGAGTGATCACCGGTGGTTCCTCGTCGGCGAGGTAGAACACGTAGCGGAAGTCGTAGTGCCGGTGGGCCCGTTCGCCCTTCGCGGGGCGCGCGTCGATGTCGTGCACGTCGATGTCGATGGGGGAGCCGAGGAACTGCCGGGTCAGGGAAACGGCGCCCGGAGCGATCCCGGTCTCCTCCGACAGCTCGCGCAACGCGGCGACGAGCAGACTGCGGTCGCCGGGCTCGGTGTGACCGCCGGGGGTGAGCACGAGCCCGTCGGAGGCCCTGTGCCGGATGTGCAGGACCCGGCACCGGCGGTCGACGACGACAGCGCTGCACGTGACGTGGGCGGGGAGCGTCGCACGGTCGGCCGGATCGTCGACGCCGTCCAGGAGGGACAACAGCCCGGCGAGGGATTCCCGCTCGTGCGGGCGGCGTGCCAGATACGCCTCGGTGGTGGTGCGGATGTGGGTGCGGGTGAGCGGCATGGCGGCACCTCAGGACGGCGGACGGGGGACGGGGAAGTGGGGGCGGCTCACGCGGGGGCCTCGTGTTTCCCGTCGTCCGGTTCGGACGTGATCTGGTAGGAAAGCAACTGCCGGAAGAGACCGTCCTGTTCGGCGAGCTCGGCGTACGTGCCCTCCTGGACGACGCGGCCCGCGTCGAGCACGACGATGCGGTCGGCGACGGCCACGTTCGCGATGCGGTGGGTCACCAGCAGCACCGCCCGGTCCCGGGCCAGGGACCTGAGCCGCTGGAAGATGCGGAACTCGGCACGCGGGTCGAGGTTGGCCGTCGGCTCGTCCAGGACCAGCAGCCCGGCCGGGCGGAAGAACGCCCTCGCCAGGGCGATGCGCTGCCACTGGCCGCCGCTGAGCTCCTCGCCGTTGAGCCACTCCCGGGCCAGGAGGGTGTCCAGGCCCGCGCCCAGCTTGTCGACCACCTCGTCGGCGTCGGCCGCCTCGCACGCCTCACGGACCGCCGCGTCGCCGCGCGCGGTGGGCTGCCCCTGGGTGACGTTCTCGCGCACGGTCAGCGGCCAGTGCGCGTAATCCTGCGGTACGAGGGCGACGTGCCGCCACAGCGCCTGCGGGTCGGCCTCAGTGGTGGGGACGCCGTCCCACAGCACCTGCCCGTCGGTGGGCAGATAGAGTCCGCCGACCAGCTTCGACAACGTCGACTTGCCGGAGCCGTTGAAGCCCACCAGCGCGGTGACCTCGCCCCGGCGCAGGGTGAGGGACACCCCGGACAGGGCGTTGTGCTCCTTGCCCGCGTAGCGGTGCGTGACCGACTTGACCTCGATCGTCTCCGGCGGTGCGGGATGGTGCGGGCCCCGGCGCAGGCGGAAGCCGCCCGCCTTGTCGAGGAAGCCGGTCCAGTCGTCCATGTACAGCCCCGTCCGTACGGCGCGTGCGCCGACCGCCACCAGACCGCGGACCGACATGCCGACGGTCTGCAGGGCGAAGACGGCCGTACCGGCGTGGCCGACGCTGATCCGGCCGGTCGCGAGCAGCCACACCACCGCCGCCCACACCACCGCCGACCCCAGACCACCGCACACCGCGCCCACCAGGGATGTCCGCGCGCCCTGGTCGGCGGCGGCCCGGTCCTCGCGGTTGATGCGGGCGACGGTGTCCCGGTACCTGCCGGACAGGAAGCCGGCCATGGTCCCGGCGCGGATCTGGTCGGCGGCGTCCTTGGTGTAGATGTGCCAGCGCAGCACGGACAGCATCCGGTTGTCGCCGTTGCTGCGGAGGTTGGCCAGGTAGCGGACGCGCGCGGCGCTGACCTGGGCCACGGCCTGCGGCAGGCTGGCCGCGACCAGGAGCGGGAGCAGCACCCAGTGCACACCGGCGAGCACGACGGCCCCGGCGAGGAAGGCGGCCGCCGAGGCGATCAGGTCCTGCCCCTCGTTGATCAGGTCGCCGGTGACCTGGGCACCGCGGTCGGCGGCCTCGCGGTCACGGTTGAAGTCGGGGTCGTCGTACGCGCACAACTCGACCTCGGCGCAGCCGGTGAGCAGCATCTGCTCGGCCTCGCGGGACATCAGGGGCCCCAGCCTGGAGGAGAGCCAGCTGACCGTGATGCCCAGGAGCGCCCGCACCCCGGCGGCTCCGGCGAGCAGGGCGACGGACGGCCATGCCTCCAGGAGGCGGTGGTAGACGTCGCCGTCACGCAGAAGGGCCGTCAGGGTGCCCGCGATGGCGACCAGGCCCAGGGCCTGCATCACCCCGGTGACCAACTGGCACAGCAGGAGGCCGACCGTCGCCCGCCGGTCGACCCGCCACGCCAGGGCCAGCGAGCGGCGCACCAGCTGCGGCAGCCGCCGGGCCATGTCGCGCATCCGGATCGACCGGCCTGCCGCCTCACGGCTGCCGGTGAGATCGACGTAACGCATCTGCGTTTTGGGGGCGGCTCCCGAGGGCGCGGGCGCTAAGGGGACGGGGCGCGGTCCCGGGATGCTGTCGGCCGGTACACCGGTGGGCTCACTCATGGTCGCCCGCGTTCACCGGGAGCCGGCGTTCGATTCCGGGAGGCTGCTGCGAGGGGGAAGGGGCGGGGTGCATGGCGTTCCTCCGTCTGGGCGTCGATGTGGCACTGATGCTCTAAAAACGCGGTGGATCCGGTCCCGTAACGGCCGGATCGCAGGGCATTGTGCGAACGCAAGTTCTCATGGAGGGCTCAGGTCTTGGGGCCTCTGGTGTGTCGCCGCTGAAACTCGTTCGATCAGGTCGGGTCACCCCTGCGGGGGATTGCGGCCCCTGCGCGGCCGTCCGGGCCGACCGCCCGTCGCGCGAACGGCGTGCATTCGGTGAAACCGGCACCGCCGGTGAGCCGTCTCCTCTACTCTGACCAGTCGTTTGTGCGCCCCGGGGCGCATGGTGCTGAAGGAGGACGTGCCTGTGCGGGCCCTGCGGGCGGACGACCCAGTACGCGTGGCGGACTACCGGCTGCTCGGCCGGCTCGGCGAGGGAGGGATGGGGGTGGTCTACCTCGCCCGGTCCCCGCGCGGCCGCATGGTGGCGGTCAAGTCGATCCGGCTCGAACTCGCGGCGCTGCCGGACTTCCGGCTCCGCTTCGCCGAGGAAGTCGCCATCGCCCAGCGCGTGGGCGGCGACTGGACGGCCGCCGTGCTCGACGCCGACCCGCACGCCGAACGGCCCTGGGTCGCCACCGCGTACGTTCCCGGCCCGACCCTCGCCGAGGTGGTGTCCCGCCACGGGCCGCTGCCGGAGCGCTCGGTACGCGGGCTGGCATCCGGTCTCTGCGACGCACTGGCCGACATCCACGCGGCCGGGCTCGTCCACCGTGACCTGAAACCCTCCAACGTCATGGTCACCATCGACGGCCCCAGGGTGATCGACTTCGGCATCGTCCGTGCTCTGGACGGCCCGACCCACGGCGGACTGACCTCCACCGGCGTGGTCGTCGGCTCGCCGGGCTTCATGGCGCCCGAGCAGGTGCGCGGGGAACGCCTCACCACCGCCTGCGACATCTTCTCGCTGGGCTCGGTCCTCGCCTTCGCCGCAGGCGGACGTCTGCCCTTCGACACCCCCGAAGGGCGCCCGCACGCCCTCATGTACCGGGTGGTGCACGAGGAACCCGACCTCACCGGCGTCCCGGAGCCTCTGATTCCGCTGATTGGCGACTGCCTCGCCAAGGACCCCGGGGCCAGGCCGTCGCTCGCCACGCTCCGGGCGCGCGAGGAGACGCAGTTCCGGCATCTCGGCCCCTGGCTGCCCGCTCCGGTCCTGGCCAGGCTCGGGCAGGACGCGGCCCAGTTGCTGGAGCACGAGGACCCGGGAACCGGTCTGACGGGGGAGGGCGCCCTGCCCCCGGCGCCTCCGCCCGAGGACGAGGTCCTCACGGTTCCCGCCCAGCGTCCCGCCGTCCCGGCCACCGCCCCCGTCACCGCGCGGGCGGAACCAGGGAACCGGCACGGGACATCCCCGCGTACGCTGGCCGAGGAACGCAACGGGCGCAACGGTCCGGCCCCCTCCACGGTGGCCGTGTACGTGACCCTCGCCCTGTTCGGGCTGGCGTCGCTGGGCGCCACGATCACCCAGCTGAACCTCCTCGGCGACAGGATCTCGTCCGTCTCCTCGCTGGACGAGGAAATGGCGTACCCCTGGGGCTACATCCAGTCCGGGACCGCGGTCGGCTTCATCATCGCCTGGCTGATCTGGTGTGCGAGAACGCGTGCCACCGCCGAGGAGTTCGCCCCGGGCCGGCTGCGTTACACGTCCCGGCTGGCCGTCCTCTCGTGGTTCATCCCCCTGGGCAACCTCTACCTGCCCAAGCAGATCGCCAACGACGTATGGCACGCCTCCAGTCCGACGTCCCTGGGCGGCGCCATGGCCCCGGCCACCCGGCTCCACGTCTGGTGGGGATGCGCAGTCTTCACCGTGGTGACGTCACCGCTGTACCTGTACTGGGCGGCGTTCGCGTGGGCCGAGTACGGCGACTTCACCCAGCACGACAACGGGGTGGATTTCGGGGAGGACGGCTACGACGACTGGTACACGTACGACATGGCGGACGGCGCGTGGGTGGGCCTGGCCCTCCGCATCCTCGTGCTCCCCGCCGTCGTGACGACCGCCCTGTACGTCTCCCGCCTGACCGCCATGCAGCAGGCGCGCAGCACCACCTGATACCTCCTAGGACATGCTGCCCCGGCACACCGTCCCCGAGGCCGGAGCGCGCCCCGTGCGGAGGTACCGGTCGACCGCCTCCATGACGCAGCGGTTCTGCGGGTACGTTCCGTGGCCCTCCTCCTCGGCGGTCAGGAGCACGCCCACGCCCTCGCCCAGAGCGCGGGCCATACGGCGTGCCCCGGCGTACGGGGTGATCGGGTCACCGGTGCCGCCGACCACCAGAATGGGAGCCGCGCCGTCGGCGTTCACCCGCGGGGTGATCCGCTCGCCGTCGAACGGCCAGTCGTAGCAGAGGTAGACGCCCGAGGACCAGGCCGCGCCGAACACGGGCGACGCGGCCTCGACGCGCCCCGAGTCCCTGTCGAGGCGGTCCAGGCCAGGGCGGAGGCTGGAGTCCGCGCAGGTGATCGCGGTCAGGGCGGCGCGGCTGTTGTCGAGCGGCTCCGCCGCCCCGTCGGCGGAGCCGGTGAGGTCCGAGCCCTTGGCCAGCGGGCGGCCGTCGTTGCGGTCGGTCAGCGCGGTGAGCGCCTTGGCCAGTGGCTGCCAGCCGTCCGTGCCGCGGGCGAGATGGTCGCCGATGGCGTACGCGAAGTCGTCGGCGTCGAGGGTCCTGCCGCCTCCGGCCGGGGCGGGCTTCTTCTCCAGGCGGCCGGCCAGGCGCGCCATGCGGCGGGCGGCCTCCTCGGGCCCGTTGCCGGTCGGGCAGCCGCGGACATGGGCCGCGCAGTGCGCGGCGAACCGGTCGAACGCCGCCTGGACCGCCTCGGCCTGCGACACCTGCTCCTCGTCCAGGTCCTCGGTCGGATCGACCGACGCTTCGAGGACGAGCCGTCCGACGTGCGACGGGTACAGGTGGGCGTAGACCCCGCCCAGCGCCGTGCCGTACGAGACGCCGAAGTAGTGCAGCCGCTTGTCGCCGAGGAGGTACCGCATCAGGTCGAGGTCGCGCGCGGTGTGCGAGGTGCTGATGTACGGGAGGATCGCCCCGGAGTGCTCGGCACAGGCGTCGGCCCCCTCGTACGTGGTGTCGTCCGCGGTCTTCCCGCAGCGCACGGGGATGGTCGCGCCCACGCCGCGCGGGTCGAAGGAGACCAGGTCGTAGCGGTCGAGCAGCGGTCCGTACTGGCGGATGCGTGCGGGGAGTCCGCTCACGCCGGACACGCCGGGCCCGCCGAAGTTGAGGACGAGGGAACCGATGCGCCGGCTGTTCGGACCGGTGGCCTTGCGCCGGATCAGCGCGACGTCGATCGTCCGGCCGTCCGGCTTCCGGTAGTCGAGGGGCGCCTTCATGACGGCGCAGTCGTAGCCCTTGCGCGCGGCCCGCGGCGAGGTGCAGCGGGACCACCGGAGGTGCTGGCCGGTGGTGAGCGCGGCGGGCAGACCGGTGGGCGGGTTGGTCGCGGTGAACTCCGTGCGCGGCTCCGGGTGTTGCCGTGCGTCGCGCTGGAGCCAGGCGCCGACGGCCCCGGCCACGGTGAGGAGGAGGACCGCGATGATGCGCGCACCGACCGAGAAGCGCGGTCCGCGGCTTCGTATCGGATGTGCGTCGCTCATGGAAGCCCCCGCCTTCCCGCCCGTGGGCGCCCGCCCCGTGCCGCGCCCGTACTGATACCCGTCGAATGAGTGCAGCGTACAAGCCGCTTCCGGACGGGCGGGCGGCGTCGTCGCAGGTGCCTGCGCGGCGGCCGTGTCACCGCCACGCGCACGCTCGGTGACGGCGACCAGCCGTCGCGTGGCTGTGCCTTCCCTGGGACGAGCCTGTGTCATTCCTGGCCCAGTGTGAGGGGGGCGTCGCGGCGCGCCTCGTTGACGCACCGCCGTCGCCGTGCGAACCGGCACACCCGTCATGTGGTCCAGTTGTTGAACGCTTTGGCTGTAGTACCGCGCAGCCCTTACCGCGAATCAGGTCGAAATGATGCACAAGGGACGTATCTTCCTCGCAGCTGCCCTCACTACCCTGGGCCTCGGGCTCACGGCCTGCAACGACGGCGAAGACGACGCAGTGGGGCAGGAATCGCCTTCGGCCTCCGCCCCGGCCTCGCCCGCCCCGAGCAGCGAAAGCCCCTCCGCGGAGCCGAGCGACGACGCTTCCACCGCGCCCAGTGGTGACGTCGCCGCGCCGGGCACGAAGTTCAAGGTCGGTGACCGGGCGGTCCTGCCGTTCAAGTACGGGACGTCCAAGAAGGGCACGGTGGCCGTGACGGTCACGGCGATCGAGAAGGGCACCGAGGCCGACATGGCCCCGTTCGGTGACAAGGCGAAGGGCATGACGCCCTACTACATCCGCATGAAGGTGGAGAACGTCGGCGGCACGGACCTCTCCTACTCGTCGCTGAGGCTGCGCGGCAAGCTGGCGGGCGGCGCCCCCACGGGCGTCATCCTGATCGGTGACCTCCCGGGCAAGTGCGACAGCGAGACGGCACCCCGCGACTTCACCACGAAGGGCGCCTCGTACGAGACCTGCTCGCTCAGCGCCACGAAGACCGACCCCATCGCGGTCGCGTCGTTCGAGGAGGGCGACGCGTACAGCGACAGCCCGGTTCTCTGGAGCAACTGATCATCCGTTCCGCCCGCGTGGGCCGGGCGCCCCGTCAAGGACGGGGCGCCCGGCCCACGCGTCGCGCCACACACCGGTGGCGCAGGCGGTGACGGTTCGCGCGCCGGGCACGCTGTACGGAGTGTGCAGAGGATCAAGACAACGGATGAAGGTCCCGCGGGGCGGCCGATGGCGGGCCGGGGATGGCGGGTCGCGGCCCGGGTGCTGACGCCGGTGGGGCTCGTGCTGCTGGCCGGCTCGGTCGCCCACGGCATCGGGCGGTACGAGACGGTGACGGTCGGAGGTGATTCCATGCGACCCGGATTTCAGCCCGGGGCCCATGTGCTGGTGGAACGGGTCGGCTCGGACGGCATACACAGGGGCGACGTCGTCCTCATCGATCCGCCGGAGCGGTACATGACCGAGCCGGTGCTGCGGCGCGTCATCGGCATCGGCGGCGACCACGTCATCGGCGCCGGGAGCCGGGTCGCGGTGAACGGGAAGACGCTCGACGAGCCGTACGTGGCGGACACGCGGGGTGATCCGCACGCCGACCCGTACGACGTACGGGTCCCGGCGGGCCGGCTCTTCGTGCTGGGCGACTACCGCGCGAACTCCAACGACTCCCGCTACCACCTCGATGTGCACGAAGGCAGCTTCGCGGCCTCGGGCGTGCGAGGACGAGTGGTCGCGGACGGGACCGTGCCCACCGGCCCCGCGGTGTTCGCGATCCTGGGCCTCGTACTGACCGCAGCGGGTCTCGGCGGGTACGCGGCCGGGCGGCGCGCGGCCCGGAAGGGGCAGGTCACGCCACCCGTCGCGCCCCGGTGGCCCGGAGCCCGGAACGCGTAGCGGATCGACCGCCGAGGGGTGCGCGTGTGCACCGGACGGCGGCCACCGCGATCCCGGCCCGTGCACCGTGCGGCGATGCCGGGCCGGGGAGCGGTCGGTCAGCGGGCGGCCCTGCGGTAGCGGGTGAGGACGGCCGCGCCGACCCGCTCGGCGGCCAGGCATTCCAGGTCGGTGCGGGGGCCGTCGGCGGGGAACAGCTTCTGCCCGGTGCCGACGACGGTGGGGAAGGTCAGCAGCCGGTACTCGTCCACCAGGTCGGCGGCCATCAACCGGTGCACGACGCTCAGGCTTCCGGCGACGACCACATCCCTCCGCTCGCGCTTGACGGCATCGGCCGGATCGCCGTCGAGGAGCCGGGAGTTCCTCCAGACCGACATGTCGGCGGGGGCCAGGGACCGGGAGACGACCAGCTTGGGCACGGCGTTCATGCGCGCGGCGAACGGGTCGTCGCGGCCCGGCCAGATCCGCGAGAACAGCTCCCAGGTGGCGCGCCCGAGCAGCAGCACCCCGTCGTCCATGGTGCGGCCGAGCCGGAACTTGTCCCCGGCGACCGCTTCCGGTCCGTGCCGGAACGCCCAGCCGCCCAACGGGGTCGCCTGGGACCCGTCCGGGTCGGACGCGACCCCGTCCAGCGTGATGAACTCGATGACGACGACGCTCACGATGAGACTCCTCTCGGTTCGGTTGCTCACCGGTATCTACCGGCGGCTCCGCCCCGACTCATCGCTCCCGGCGGACATCGGTCACGGAAATCTCGCGCGGGAGACCGAAGGCGTCGCAGATACGCGGATCGGCGAAGACCACGTTGTGCGCGACACGGCCGTCAATGACGGTGAAGACCTGCAAGGTGTGCAGACGATGCCCACCGCCTCGCTCCGGGGCGTACGCGGCGAGAGCGGGCTGCCCGTTGGCGGTGAGTTCCCGCATGGCCCAGCCGGTGCCGCGCATCGCGAACACCCGCTCCAGGAACCGGCCGTAGTCCGCGCTGCCGGAGTACCACAGCGGCACCGGCGGCATCTCCAGCACCGCGTCGTCGGCCAGCAGCCGCACCAGCGCGGGCACGTCCGCCGCCTCGAACGCCCGCACATACCGCTGGACCACTGCCCGTGTCCGGGGGTCGTCCGGCTCGGAGACGGCACCGCTGTCGCCCACCTCGGCGATGGCGGAACGGGCCCGCTGCAGCGCGCTGTTGACCGCCGCCACCGACGTCCCCAACTGCCCGGCGACCTCAGCGGCGGTGAAGGCCAGCACCTCGCGCAGCACCAGCACCGCCCGCTGCCGGGCCGGCAGCACCTGCACCGCCGCCACCCAGGCCAGCCGCAGGTCTGCCCGCACCTCCACGTCGAACCGCGCGTCGGGGAAGGGCTCCAGCCAGGGAACGTCGAATGCCGGTACGAGCGGAGCTCCAGGATCGTCGCTGGGCGCCCCCAGCCCGGACGGCAGCGGACGGCGTCCGCGCCCCTCCAGGGCGGTCAGGCACGCGTTGGTCGCGATCCGGTACAACCAGGTCCGCACCGAGGCGCGCGCCGGATCGTACCGGTCCCGGGCCTTCCACGCCCGCAGCAATGTCTCCTGAACCAGGTCCTCGGCCTCGTGGTACGACCCCAGCATCCGGTAGCAGTACGCCATCAACTCGCCCCGGAACGGCTCGAACTCCACGCGCCCATCATGCCGTACCCCGTGCGGGCCGCGGCTCGGAGCTCGGGTGCGGCCCTCATGTGCGGGGGAGCCGAGACCGTCGGCGTACGCACAACCTCCTAGTTATGTTCACCGTATGGTCACATTATCGGTAGGCTCTGAGGCGCTCCATTCGCACCACCAAGGGGGATTCGCCATGCGCACCCGTCATGCCCTGACCGCCGCCGCAGCCATGGGCGCGGTCGTCTCGCTCGGCCTCGCCGCCGGCACTCCTGCCCAGGCTGCCGAGTACTCCTCGGTCCTGAAGATCAAGGGCGTCCAGTACGACGCACCGGGTCGTGACTCCAACAAGTGCTCGGGCGGCAACGCGGCGAGCGAGTACCTGACGATCAAGAACTACTCACGGTCCACGACGGTCAACCTCAAGGGCTATGTCGTCAAGGACGCCGCCGGGAACAAGTTCACCTTCACCAAGTCCCACACCCTGCAGCCCGGTGACTACGTGAAGCTCCGGGGCAACCGGGGCACCGACTCGGACGCCAAGAACGTCGTCTACCGCCAGAACTGCAACTTCATCTGGAACAACGACAAGGACACGATCTACCTGTACAAGCCCTCCGGCTCCCGCGCGGACGTCCACGCCTACACCAAGAAGGCCAACGACCGTGACGGCAACGGCTACATCACCTATCACGGGTAGGGCGGCCGGGAATCGGCGCGGGTCGGGAAGAGCCGACCCGCGCCGTCCTCAGACGCTCCAGATCTCCTTGATGGTCCGCACCTCGCCCCTGGCGCCCAGGGTGATCTCGTAGACGTTGCCGAAGCAGCCGAACGGTGGTTCCACCTGGGGGTAGTCGTCGGTCGGGGCACCGATCTCCTGGGCGTGGCAGCGGTCGATGTGCAGCGCCAGCTGTTCGTGGTCGACCTGCTTCCACTGACCGGGGCCGTCCATCAGGGCGAGGTGCGCCTCGACGTCGTCGGGCAGCACGTAGTGCTTGGCAGGGTCCGTCTCGTCGGCCCCGTAGATCCAGTCGTTGGGCGTGCAGTGGGGCTTCGCCTCCGCCGCCTCGAAACCGCCGGAGTCACGCATCAGGGTGATCTTCACCCGGCTGTGCCCGGTGGGCAGGGTCGGCGGCTTGCCGCAGTCCTCGTCCTGTCCGTCGCCGGAGTCCGTCGTCCCCGAAGCCGTGGCAGACGGTGCGGAGCCGGCGCTGTCGGGGCTCGCCGGAGCGCCGTCGGCGTCCGAGCCGTCCGGGCCGCAGGCAGTGACGCTCAGGGCGACGAGCAGTGCCATCACGCTGAAGGCGCGGCGAGTTGAGGCCATGGTCTTTTCGTCCCCCGGTGCGGATCGTTCAGGTGCGGTGATCAGCTAAGAGGGTGTCAGCCCTACCTGCGGAGAAGTTGACATCGCGTGCGCGAATCCTTGGCAGCCGCAGCCGCAGCCGCAGCCGCAGCCGCAGCCGCAGCCGCAGCCGCAGGCGAGGGCTCGTACCGTGTCCGGCGGCTGCCCTAGGACAGGGACATAAGGCGGTCCAGGACCCCGGGGTCGGCCTTCACGCCGTCGTGCAGGTGGGTCTCGGACACCCAGGTGCGCAGGCCGCGCACCCGGGACGCCGTGGTCAGGGCGTGGTCGTGGTCGACGTACATGTCCTGGCGGTACACCGCCGCGGCGACCGGCACCGTGTTGGCCGCGAGGCGGTCGAGGTCGTAGAGCGCGGGCCAGTCCGTACGGTGGGCGAGCGCGTCCGCGGCCGCCTTCAGGGGGACAAGGGCCGGATCCTCATCGAACATCCAGGGGTACATCATCTCGCCCGTGAAGTGCAGCGGACCGCCCGCGGCGGCGTCGAACTCGGGGAACTCCGCCCGCACCCGGTCGGCGGACCACGCCGTGGGACGGCCGCCCTGCGCGTAGATCGCCTCGTGCAGGACCGCGTACAGCGGACGCGGCGCGAGCGAGACGACGGAGTCGACGCCGCGCAGGAACGTGTCGGAGAGGACCGGGCCGCGCGGCCCGGCCACGAAGGCGCACTCCAGCAAGTAGTGCAGGGAGTCGAAGGCCGACGCCGTGCCGAACGTGATCCCGAGTGTCTGGAACCGTCGCACCGACAGGCGCTCGCCCGACGGCATACGGACATCGTGGTCCGCCAGGTGGGCCGCGACGCGCTCGGCCAGGGCACGGTCGAGCGGGTAGCGCTCGAAGTACCGGTCGTTGGCGGCGACCGTACGCCGGTACGCCGCGCGGTAGACGTCGTCGGCGTGCCCGGTGAGGGTGGGCAGTCCACCGGTGATCAGGGCCCGGTCGAGCCCCCCGGGGGCGAGGCCGAGATACGTGAGTGTGGCGAAGCCGCCGAAGCTCTGCCCCAGGACCGTCCAGGGCCGGTCGCCCTGCAACCGGCGGCGCAGCAGCTCCGCGTCGCGGACGATCGAGTCGGCCCGGAAATGCGTGAGGTACCGCGCCGCGTCGGTCCGCCCGGCCAGCGTGGTGCGGTCTGCCGGGGTGGACCGGCCGGTGCCGCGCTGGTCCAGGAGGACGACGCGGAACTCCTTCAGGGCGCGGCGCAGCCAGGCGCCCGCAGCGTTGGGACGCTCCGCCCGCCCGCCCGGCCCGCCCTGGAGCCAGAGCAGCCGCGGCAGCTCACGGCCCTCCATGCCCTCGGCGACGACCTCCCGTGCGAAGACGGAGATGCCCGGCCCGTCGGGGCGGGCGTGGTCGAGTGGTACGTCGAGGGTGTGATCGGTGCAGACGAGGCCGCTGTGGCGGTACGTGATCTGGTCGTCGGTCAAGTCCGGCTCCTGGGGCGGGGGTGAACGGGGCGGGTGCGCGGTCGGCCGTCAGTAGCCGGCGACGCCCAGCTCGCGGCAGATCTCGACCAGCTCGGGGTGCACGTACACGCCGTCCTTCTCGATGCACTCGCCGTCGAGGAAGAGGGACGGGCCGAGGATCGAGCCGTCGGTGTGGGCGGCGGACACCCACGGTTCGCCGCCGATCCAGGCGCCCTTGGTGCCGATGCCGAGCTCCACGCAGCCGAAGACGCGCTCGTCCTCCACGATACGGCCGGTCGGCGCCGGGACGCCCGGGTTGAAGCCCAGGGACCAGTGGGCGACGCGGAACATGTTCGGGTCGTCCCAGGACTCCATCCAGCGGCGGAAGATCTCCGCGTCCTGACCCTCGCCGTCGATCTTCGTGACGACGCCCTTCTCGACGGTGCAGCGGACCGGGGTGCGCAGCAGACCGAGCTGGTCCGGCGGCCACAGGGCACCGTCGAAGACGAGCACGCCGTCCTGGGTCTCCTCCAGCGGGTTCCAGGAGATCTGGCCGGAGAGCATGACGGTCTCGCCGGGATTCTCGGCGGGCTTGCCCCGGAGATTGATGGGGCGGTCCCCGTTGCGGCCGGTGATGTCGGTGCCGTTGGCCGAGGTGATGCGCACCTCGTCCGCCTGCTCCAGGAGGCGGACCAGCGCCTTGCCGAGCTTGATGACACCCTCGAAGTCGGGACGCCCGACCGTCGCGACGAGCATGTGCACGTCCATCGCGGTGAGGTTGGTGTAGCGGCAGCCGTTCGCCATCGCGCGGCGGAACGCGTCGGAGTGCATCACGTACGAGACGGCGAACTCGATCCACACGTCGGCGTCGGCTATGGCACCGGCGACGGGGCGCGGCGGCTCCATGGAGGAGCTGGGCATCGTCTCGTACCAGACGACGACGGGGTGCGCCCCGGCGGCCGCGACGGCCTGTGCGGT
This sequence comes from Streptomyces sp. NPDC041814, assembly GCF_055590565.1. Lineage (NCBI taxonomy): Bacteria > Bacillati > Actinomycetota > Actinomycetes > Kitasatosporales > Streptomycetaceae > Streptomyces > Streptomyces sp. NPDC041814. The sequence goes on from NZ_JBVJAM010000002.1 coordinate 520,000, forward strand.
GGCGTCCACGACACGGCGGTCGCTGCTGGTGTCGCCGGTGAGGACGACGTGCTCGCCGGGCTTGACCAGCATGACCTGCTCGACGAGCTTGCGAGCGGCGAGGGCGAGTTCGTAGCTCAGGTACTCGGGGCGGGGTTCGAGCCTGCTGAACATCTCCATGGAATTTCTCCTTGCGGTGGTGCGTATGAACGAAGGTGGTAGAGGGGCGGGCTAGCTCGCCTTGATGATCTGGGCGGAGTCGCCCAGGGAGCTGCCCGCGATGAGGCCGGCGCCGACCAGGTTCAGTTCCTCGTCGGCGGCGGGGCCGCGCCACTTGCGGTAGCCGACGCGCACGGCGAGCGCGGCGAGGACGATCCAGCAGGCGTTCGGGGTGAGGATCAGGAGGCCGGTCGCGAGCATGACGCCCATCTGCCGCTTTGTGCCGCCGATCAGCTGGATCGCGGCGCCGGGGATGGCCCACAGCAGCAGGGTGCGCAGCACACCCGGCTCGCCCAGACCGTTCTTGACGGTGTCGGCGTAGACCTTGGCGACGGGCGGGATCAGCCCCTGCTTGAAGTACGACTGCCACAGCACGGCCACCACCACGAGGGCGGCGGCGAAGCCGATGAGGGCCGCGCGGAACTGCTCACGGCGCCCCTCCCGCTCGTACGGGTCCCAGGGCCGGTGTTCGCGGCGCAGCAGCCAGCCGGCCTTGAGGTCGTAGCCCATGTCGGCGAAGGCGGGGCCGGTGGCCGACACATAACCCACCAGGAGCGCGAGCGGCACCGACGGGATGCCGATGAGAAGCCCCAGGACCAGGAAGATCAGGGTGACGGCGAACGACGGGAACCAGCCGGACTGCATCGCCGCGAGCCCCACGATGAGCTCGTGCACGAGCGCGGCGAACGCGGCGAACAGCACCCAGCCGAGCAGGCCCAGCGGGCTCATGTCGCCGATCAGCCCACCCAGGACGGCGAGCAGCACGGCCCCGGCGACGAACAGGGCGTAACCGCGTACGAGCGCCTGGCGCAGCGCCTTCTCGTCAACGGTGTACGAGGTCGTCTCGTCGTGTCCCGGACGCGCTGCCGCGGCGGCCGGCGGGCGCGCCGGGCGGCGCCGGACCAGGAGCACGACCGCCTGGCCGAGGGCGACGACGCCCGCGCCGACCATCACGCCGTGCGGCACGTACCCGGCGCCGAGGTCGGTGTGGAACAGGTCGGGGCTGAACTCGCGCAGACCGAGCCCCACGCCGAACATCAGCAGCGCCCACACGTTGCCGAGGAAGGCGACACCGGCGGCGGACAGCGGCAGGCTGAACAGGGTGCCGCCGAGGCCGACGAGCGTGCCCGCGCCGAGGACCAGGGCCCGCTTGCCGCCCTTGTCACCGGCCTTGATCGTCTCGGCGGCGGCCTGCCCGGGCGGCCAGGCCGCGTCGGCGGGCAGCAGCCGGGAGCCGAAGGAGCGGTAGAGCACCCAGGTGTCGATGAGCAGGCCCACGAAGGAACCGGCCAGCATCGGCCACACCAGGTCCTTGCGGCCGAAGACGTACGGCACCGCGATCGAGGTGAGCAGTGCGTTGGCCGAGGCGAAGGTGGCCGCGGAGATGGCGCTCTGGGCGAGGTTCTGCCGGTGCACGGAGCGCATCGACCGCAGTCCGGCGAGCGGGATGCGCCCGATGAGCATGGCGATCAGGGCGCCGACGACCGAGGTGTTGGCGGAGATGCCCAGCTTGGCGACCAGGTCCGCGCCGATGACGGCGCCGACGACGGACAGCACGGCGAGGACGACGAACACGACGGGTTCGCGTACGCGGGGATGGCCGGCGCCGGAGGAGGTGGTGCCGGGACCGGAGTCGGAGGGCGGCGGCACGGTGGCCGACGGCGAGGTGTGATGCGACACGGAACACCCCTTAATGGGTGGGCCCTGCCCCGGGACGGGGAGGGACTTTTCGGGCAGGCTGCGGCGATCCGCGTACTCCGGCACGACGCACGTCGTACGGATCTGTGGCCCACCGGACGAGCGCCGCCGGGCCGGGCGGGTCAGGAGCCGAAGGCGGCCGTGGCCTCCTCGGCCCCGGCCAGAACGAGTTCGGTGATGCGGTCGACGGCGCGGGTGACACGGTGCGCCGGCCCGATGACGGTGAGCGACGCGGCGATGCTGCCGGCCTGGAACACGGGGGCGGCCACGGCGGCGACGGCCTCGTCGTACTCGCCGTGGCTGACGCTGTATCCCCGGGAGCGCACGTCCGCGTACCGGGCCGTGAGGGTGTCGAGGTCGGTGACGGTGTGGTCGTTGAAGCGCTGGAGGGGGGTGGCCCCGAACAGGCGGCGGATCTCCGCTTCGGAGTAGTGGGCGAAGATCGCGTGACCGGAAGCACCGGCGTGGCCGGGCATCACGGCACCGACGATCGCGGTGTAACGGACCGGACCGGTGCCGTCCACAGCTGCCGCGCACCGGTATCCGGCGCCCTGCGGCACGTTCAGCACGACGCTCTCGCCGGTCTCCCGCAGCAGTCCGGCCAGGATCGGCCGGACCAGCGACGGCAGCACGCCGCTGTGCTCCCCGGCGCGCGCCAGCCGGGAGACGGCGGGGCCGAGCCGGTAGCGGCGGGTGGTCGTGTCGCAGGTCAGGAAGGAACGGGAGGCCAGCGTGGTGAGGATGCGCTGGGCGACGGCCTTGTCCCAGCCGTGACGGCGCGCCATCTCGCTCACCCCCCACTCGGGGCGCCGCTCGGTGAACGACAGCAGGGCGAGCAGGGCGCGGTCCGCTCCCTGCAGGACGCCGGGCTGGGGTGGGGCCAGGGCGTCCGCGTCGTCGCGCCGGCCGGCCTCGGGTGCGTTGCCGCCGGCGGACGCGCCGTTCACCTCGTGCATGGCCTCGTCCCTTCCTCGCTGATCATGGTGCGCTCAGCGCAACGCCGTTGCGCTGAGCGGTGAGAACTATGTGATCAGCGGGGCGCGGTGTCAAGGGTGTTCTTCAGCACGGCCGCAGAAAGCCCGAAGCCCCGGAACGGATCGCCGTTCCGGGGCTCAGGGCCGGTGGTCACAGCCGCAGCAGCACCGCGCGGGTGCCCAGCACGGGCACGTCGACGGTCAGGGCGCCCTCGCCGTCCGGCGCCAGGAGGTCCCCGGCGGCCCCGAGGTAGTCGGCCGTACGGGCCTCCGTGACGGGGAAGCCCGGAGTGATCCGGCAGGCGACCGGTTCCTCGGCGAAGGACTGGAGCCTGACGAGCACCTGACCGGGGGCCGGAACGGTGAGCCCCACGATGCGCACACGCCGGTCGCCGACCGTCAGCAACGCGTACGAGGCGTCCGGTGCCGCGCTCTCCTCGCCCAGAGCGCGGACGGCGAGCAGCGGTCGGCTGCCCGCGGCCGCCGTGTGCATGCCCAGGACGGGCCCGCTGGTGTGCGGGGCCTGCCCGAAGGCCACGCTGTAGCGGAACACATGGTCGAAAGCCTGCTCGGAGGGGAAGTTGGTGTCCCAGATGTTGTTGTGGACCCAGGAGAAGAGCGTGCCGGGCTCGTCCTGGGCCAGCGACTGCGGATAGGGCACGTACGGCACGGCGATCCCGCCCACCTGCACGAGCGGGGCGTCCTGCGTGGCGACCGCCGCGACCACCGCGTCCTCCTCGAAGCTCACCCAGCGCCGTACCGCGCGCATGTGCCGAGCGGACCCCGGCACGACCGGCAGGCCGGTGCCCGTCATGCCACCGGTCGCCTCCATCCGGACGGCCGGCCGGCTCATCGCGAACGGGAACGCGAAGAACGCGCTCTCCTTGGTGAGCGTCGCCGGCTTCACGATCCGGTTCTCCAGATCGATCCTGGCCTGACCGTGCGGCAGGTGGACGCGCACCCGCAGCCGCTCGGTACCGGCCGGGGCGCACTCGTAGACCAGCGTCTCACCCGTGGCGTCGCGGAAACGGTCCACCAGCGCGGCCGGCGGCGCCGCCGTCCGGGAGGCGAGGAGGTGCATCGAATCGTTCGCCGTGGTCTTGCTCGACTGGTGGTTGAAACCGCCCGCCGTGGCGTACTCGTCGTACACATAGCCGTTGAGCCCCACCGTCGCGTCCTGCCGCACCAGCTCCCGGCCGGTGCGCTTGTCGACGACCGAGCCGATCCAGGCCGACCGCAGGTCCACGCTCACCCGCAGGAACTCGTTCTCCAGGACCACCGGGTCGCCGGCAGCAGCCCCCTCGGCCGGCGGCGCCTCCTCACCCGGGACGATGTCCACCCGTACCGCGCCGTGCGCCGGCACTTCCGGGAGCCGGAACAGCAGGAAGCGGCCCGCGGCCCGGTGCAGCTCGTTGGACTGCGCCTCCTCGGTGTGGACCAGCACCGAGCCGTCGCGCGCGTCGAGCACCCGGACCGGGTCCTCCAGCGCGACCGTGCTCTCGGGAAGGAACAGCCGGACCGCCTCCGATCGCGCCCAGCTGCATGTATTGGTCACGTAGAAACCGGCGAGCGTCCCCTCGCGCGGGTGGAGCCGGCCGCCGAGAGCCGCGCCCGCGCCGTCCAGGAGAGTCTTCGCGTCGTCATGGGCGCGCAGCGCCTGGGCGTACTTCCAGTGCCACTGACGCTCGCCGGACGCGTGCCCGTGGTCGCCGTGCGTCCAGGGGTCGCCACCGCCCCAGGTGTGCTCGTTGAACAGGGAGGCCGCCCGGTAGACATCCGGGGCCGACGCCGTGGTGCCCGCACCCGCCGCGCCCAGGATCTCCGCGTGCCCGGCGACCGTCTGGGCGTCCGCCAGCGCCGCCTGGCCGTCCCGGGTGGCCGCCAGCGGGACGGCGCCGGCTCCCACGCCGTCCACCCACCAGTCGCTCCAGTCGCCCTCGAACGTTTCGAGACGGTCCCCGTAACGGGCTTCCGCGTCCACGAAGAAGTCCTCGTTGCGTGACGTGCGCAGGACGGGGAAGGCCCACTCCTCGTTCCACCGGCGCACCGTGTCGGCGATGATCCGGCGCGGCGGCCCGTTGTCCGCGAACTTGCCCAGCACTCGCAGATGCAGCACGTCCCACGGGTAGGGGTCGCCCTTGAACTCCTCGTCCAGGACCGGGAAACCGGGGATCCCGCGCCCCTCGTGCGGGTACTGGTGGGTCGCCAGCGCCGAGAGGTAGTGCGGCAGGAGATCGTCCACCCGGTCGAAGGACTCGTCGAACCCGAGGATCGAGCCCTCCATGTACGCCAGCCCGTGCGGGGTGTCGGTGCGCCACACCAGGACGCTGCGTCCGCCCGGCGCACGCCACCGGAACAGCCGGGGCAGCGCTCCGCCGCCGGTGTGGTGCGGCACCGCCCGGCCCGCCCAGTTGTGGGCGACGGAGAGATAGCGGATGCCGCTGTCGGCGAGCACGTCGGGCAGGCCCACGACCTGACCGGGGACATCCGTCTGCATGGCCGTGGTGACGTCGATGCCGTGCCGGGCGCGCAGTTCGCGTACCGGGCGCAGCAACTCGTGCAGCTCGTCCGTCGAGCAGGTCTCCGTGTGCAGGTTGAAGGGCATCGCGGTCAGCTCGATGCGCCCCTGGCGCACCCGCTCCAGAAACTGTGCGACCTGCTCGGGCGGACGGTTGGCCGACCAGTTCTCGAAGCTGAAGAACCCCTCGACGGCCCAGCGGAACTTCGACGCGTCGGGCCGGTCGTCCGTCGTACGGCACAGTTCGAGCAGGGAGTCGAGGTACTTGCGGCCCTCGGCGAGCACGGTGCCCTGCGGATCGGTGTAGCCGATGTCGAGATGGGCGTGCTGCACCAGGTGCAGCGTCCAGTGCCGCTGCGGGGTCAGCAGCACCTCGACGCGCTCACCCGGAGCCAGGTCCGGCAGCTCGACCAGCACCGGGAGCGGAGCGTCCACCTCGGGGACCAGCAGCCGGGTCTCACCGGCCGGACCGGGTATCAGCTCGCCGCGGACGGGGGTACCGGACAGGGTCGTGACCACGGCCCGGGTGAGGGGGCGGCCGGCCTGGACGCGCACGGACTGCAGGAGCCCGCCGTCACCATCGTGGCGCAGCAGCGGTTCGCAGGAGAACCGGACGGGCTGTCCGCCGAGGACGCCGGTGGCGCTCACGCCGCGGTCGCGCAGGATGTCGCGGGCGATGTCGGAGTCCCACCAGGAGGGGCGGGACAGATCGGGGCGGGGCATGGAGAGGGTTCTCCGCTCTGGCAAGGTGCCGGTTCGGTGCGTGGGGCGGTCGGGAAGGCGGTCGGGAAGGCGGGGTCAGGAGGCGTCGGTGGCGAGGCCCGCGAAGATCTGGACCATCGCGGACTGTTCGAGGGTTTCCGCGGAGGCGGCCGGGTCGTAGTCGCCGCCGCCCGAGGGCTGGAAGCGGAAGAGACCGGTGGACGGATCGCGGTTCTCCTTCCACACGCGCTCCGCGTAGGCGCTCTCGGCCCGCCGGTAGGCCGGGTCGTGACGGATGCCGTCCAGAATCCGGAGGTTGTCGAAGTAGATCGCGTTGAAGATCGCCGGCTGGTCGTGCAGGCGTTCGCCCTGCTTCCAGTACGCGAGCGACCCCTCCGCGTCCTCCACGGCACGCCGGAGATACGAGCGGTCCCCGGTGGTCCTGTACAGCGTGGCCGCGGTACCGACCATGGCCCCGGAGTTGTACGTCCACAGGGTGGAGTTCACGGAGCCGTCGTCGCCGAGGCTGTTGCGGTACAGCCCGGGGGACTGGCGCAGACACGACCAGTTCCACTCGTACCACCGCTGCGCGCTCGTCAGGTAGCGGCTCTCGTGGGTCTCCTGGTGGAGCCGGGCGGCCAGTTCCGCGGCCAGGCCCGTGACGTTGGCGGCGCGCATGTCGTTGGCCGGCGAGTCGACCCAGTGCATCCCGCCGGGGCATTCCCTGGCCGGGTCGTCGTCCCAGCCGCGGCTGACGATGTCGAAGGCCGCCTCGGCCCGGCGCAGGTAGACGGCGTCGCCGGTGGCCTCGTACTGGTCCAGCAGCGTCAGCCCGACGACGGAGTTGTCGTCGTAGAAGACGTCACCGCCCTGCCCGAGCGGCGCCGGGAGGTACGAGTCGTAGCCGGGCCTGCCGTCGCGCGGCTCGAAGTACAGCTCCAGGGTCGTGAAGCGTTCCGCCGCGTCGGCCGTGTAGTGCCTGCCCGAGCCCGGAAGCCCGGCCATGTCGACCGTCGCGGCGGCGGCCTCCCGCATCGGCCAGAGGTAGGAGTGGGCGTTGTCGGCGCTGCGGTGCGGCGTCGCCTCCTGGTAGAGGCCGTGGTTCTCCGGGCCCTGGTACAGCTCGTGCTGGAGCGCGTCGTACGTCCGCACGGCACGGTCCTTCCAGGGGCCCGCCCCCGGGTGCCCGGCCGCGAGGGCGGGGGAGGGGGAGAGGGCGGCGCAGAGCAGGGGAGCTGCGGCCAGGGCGAGGGCGGTGCGGGTGGAGAGTTTCACCGGGGTGCCTTTCGGGGATCGGCTCGGGTGCTGATCGGAGGTACGGCGGTGCTCAGCCGAGCTTGAGGCTGCTGACGAAGAACCGCTGCGCCGCGAAGAAGAGGACGACGGTCGGCAGCGAGACGAGCAGGGCTCCGCCGAGGACGACCGGGGGCCCCACGTTCGAGTAGTTGCCCTGGAGTTCGGCGAGCGCGGCCATCACCGGCCGGATGTTGCGGCTCGTGGCCAGAGTGATGCCGAACAGCAGGTCGTTCCAGACGGCGACGAACTGGAAGACGAACGCGGCGATCATCGCGGACCGGGACAGCGGCACGTGGATCTGCCAGAACACCCGCCACCAGGAAGCGCCGTCGAGCCGTGCCGCCTCGATCACCTCACCGGGCAGCGTCTGGGCGAAGTTGCGCATGATGAAGTACGCGAACGGGATCGCCACCGCGGCGTAGATGAGGAACAGCCCGATCTGCGCGTCGTACAGGCCGGTGTTCGCGTAGGCGAGGAAGAGCGGGCGCAGGAAGACCTGGAGGGGCAGCAGGGTGCCCGAGTAGATCAGCCAGAACCACATGGTCTTGCGCTTGACCGGCATGATCACCGTGGCGAAAGCGGCGGTCGTGGCCACCACGATGGCCGCGGCCGAGCTGGTCACCGCGTACAGCAGGCTGTTGCCCATCGCGGGTCCGAGCCGGGCCCGGGACCATGCCTCGGACATGTTGTCGAACAGACCGAATCCTCCGTGCGGCAGCCAGTGCGGCGCACCGCCGTATTCAGCGGCCGGTACCAGCGCGTTGACCAGGAGCAGCCAGGTCGGCACGGCCCAGAGGAGCGAAATGAGCACGAGGACGGTGTTGCGGACGGCGGTGCCGGCGGAGACGCGGCGTATGGACATGCTCAGGCGCCTTTCGGAGTGAGCTGGCGCCGCAGGTAGAGCCAGGAGGCCAGCAGCACGATGACGGTGAGGACGACGGCGACGGCCGCTCCGGCGCCGGGGCGCAGGGCGAGGAAGGTCTCCTGGTACATCGAGACCGCGAGCGTCTCGGAGCTGCGGCCCGGCCCGCCCTGGGTGAGGACCCAGATCAGGTCGAACGACTTCAGCCCGTTCACCAGACTGCTGCCGACGACGATCACGGACACGGTCCGCAGCTGCGGCAGGACCACGTACCAGAACTTCCGGACGCCGTCGGCGCCGTCGAGCGACGCGGCCTCCAGGGTCTCCGGAGGGATGGTCTGCAGACCGACCAGGAAGAGGATCACGGCCACCCCGGTGGCCTGCCAGGTGTTGGCGACGATCATGACGAGGGTGTTCCCCGGCCATTCCAGCAGCCAGCCCTGGGCGAACGACCCCAGCCCCAGCGCGTCGAGCGCCTGGTTGGCCGCCCCGTCCGTGGTCAGCAGGAAGTTCCAGACGACGGCCACGGCCGAGCCGGAGATCGCGTACGGCAGGACCACCAGCAGCCGCGCCACCCGGGACCATCCGGAACCGTTCGTCATGACGGCGATGGCGAGCCCGAGCACGAGCGGCAGGACCACCGTGCCGACCACCCACATCAGGGTGTTCTCCACGGACTTCGCGAGCACGGGGTCGCTGAGGAAGCGCCCGTAGTTGGTGAACCAGGTGAAGTCGGAGACCCGGCCGTCGCTGAAGAAGCCGCGGTACAGGGTCATGACGAACGGGGTGAGCAGCAGGCCGGCGACGAGCAGGACGGCCGGGGCGAGGAAGCCTGCCGCGGCGGCTCGGTCCCTGAGCCCGCGGGAGGGCTTGCGGGCCGGGGGAGCGGGCGGGGCCGCGGGGGCGGGGGAGGCGCCGGCCCGGGTGCGGCGCGCGTCGAGGGCGGATGTCATGACTCGTCCTTGTTCCACGCGGCCCACTCCTTGGTGGCACGGCTCGCCATGCTGCGCAGCGTCGTCTCGGGCGACATGGCGTGCGTCATGAAGGCTCCCAGGTCATCGGTGTTCCCCTGCATGAGATTGGGCGGGCCGGACTGCCCGTAGCGGGGCAGCTCGGTCCAGTGCTCGTCCAGGGCCCGCTTCCTGAGCCGGGCGAGTACGGGATTGGAGGTGACCGCCTTCGGGTTGGCCGAGCCGTCCTGGAGGAAGTCGGTCCACACCCGCTGGACCGAGGGGTGCAGCCAGTGGCCCGCGTTGGCCATCGCGGCGTCGTGCGACACGGCCTTCTCCGGGACGGCGAGCACGCCCGCCTCGGTGATCACGGACCGCTTGGTGGAGGTGTCGACGGGAGGCAGGACGAAGGCGTCGAAGTCCTCGCCCGGCTTCATCCCCGCCGCGGCCAGCCCCTGGGACTGCCAGGAGCCGTGCAGGAACATGCCGACCTTGCCCGTCTTCAGCGCGGCCGGACCGTTGTTCTGATCGAAGTCGGCCGGGGTCATCCAGCCCTTCTTCATGAAGTCCTGCCAGATCTGCATGGCCTTGTGCGCCTGCGGATCGGTGTACTTCGCCCGGCCCGCGATCAGATCCGCGTAGAACACCGGGTCGACCTTGCTGATCAGCTCCTCGAACCACTCGTAGGCGGGCCAGTTGCCGCTCTGCGTGGCGACGAACGGAACGACACCGGACTTCTTCAGCACCTCGGCCGTGTGCAGCAGCTCGTCCCAGGTCTCCGGCGCCCGCAGGCCGTGCTTGTCGAACACGTGCGTGTTGTAGAAGAGGACGTAGTACGACTGGTAGAGCGGCATCCCGTACACGGCGCCCCGGTAGGACATCGAGTCGCGCAGCGACTTCGTCACCCAGCCCTTGCGCTCGTAGGCGTCCCACAGGTGCGTCAGGTCGCTGAGGCTGCCCGTGCGGGCGAGCTGCTTGAGGTTGTAGCCCGCCTGCCACTTGATCAGATCGGTCGCCTTGGTCGTCTGCAGCGAGATCTGTGTGACCTGGGTGTATGCGGTCGGGTTCGGGTTCGACAGGGGGCGCAGGGCGTAACCGGTGAGCTTCTTCAGCTCGCGTCCGGCGGCCACGTAGCCGTCGTCCCAGGTCGCGTTGTCGTTGGCCAGGGACGTCGTCCCCGGCTTCGCCGCGGTGCTGTCGCCCCGTGCGCAGCCGCCCGCCAGTGCGGCTGCCGCGCCGGCCCCGAGGCCGGCCAGCACGGTGCGCCGGCGGAGCGGGTGAGACGACCACTCTGTCGTCTCGCCGGTTGATCTCATGGGCTCACTTCCCTCTGGACCCGCCGGGGGTCCCTGGCTCCGGTGTTCGGTGGAGAGGCCACCGGAAGCGTGTACGGCGTGCGTTTCCGCGCTTCGGGTTGCCAGGATGTTAACGACACCATGTGGCTGAAACAAGAGGTTCTTCCATCGGTGCTTGGAAAATCGCTTCTGGACAGGACTTACGTGGAGGTGTTCGGGAGGCGCCTTGTCTGCTCAAAGTGTTATCGATACCATCCGAGTGCTCGCCCGGTCCCTTTCTCAGGAGCTTCTGTGCACCAGCCCCGTCCCTATGAACGCAACCCGCGGTACGCCGCCACCGGCGGCACCGTCGTCACCGGCTGGGCCGCCGCGGTCGCCGACGTGCCCGCGGCACCCACTGTCCTCGCCCTGGACGGTCCCGCCGCACTCGACTGGGAGGAGGCCGCCGCGTCCCTCGCCGCCGCCCTGCGCGCACGGGGTACGCAGGTCGTGCTGTGCGACGTGCGCGCCCTCTGGTCGGCCGAGGCGGTCCAGCGGCTCTGCGTCCCTGACGCGGACGCCGACGCGTTCTTCCTGCCGCTCGCCGAGTTCTCCATGGACGACCTGTTCGAGACGCCGCCCGTCCGGCCTCGTCCGGACACCGGCGTCCTGCTCCTCTTCGGGCCCGGCGCCGGGCTCGGCGAGCCCGATCTGCTGTGGTGGGCCGACCTGCCCAAGCGGTACGCGGAAGAGGCCGTCACCCGAGCCGAACTGCCCCTCGGCGTCAACCTGGGGCGCCCCGGCGCCCCCGGTGAGCTGCGCAGCCTCTTCTACACCGACTGGCCCGTCGGCGACCGCCACCGCGACCGCCTGGCCCCCCGCGTCGACCGCTGGATCGACCTCCAGGGCGAGAACGGCCCGGCCTCCCTGGACGGCGAGTCCGTGCGAGCCACCCTGGCCACCCTGGCCTCGGGCCCCGTTCGCAGCCGTCCCTTCTTCAACTCCACCGCGTGGGGCGGTCGGTGGGCCGCCCGCGAGCTCGGTTTCGAGCCCCGCAACGGCAACACGGCCCTCGGCTACGAGCTGATCGCCCCCGAAGCCGGAATCCTGGTCGGCCAGGACGAGACGGCCCAGGTGGAACTGCCCTTCCAGCTGCTCTGCGAGCTGCACCCCGAGACGTTCCTCGGCCCGGACGTCCACCGCCGCTTCGGCACGTCCTTCCCGATCCGCTTCGACTACCTCGACACGGTCGGCGGCGGCAACCTCTCGCTGCACCTGCACCCCCGGGAGCAGTACATGCGGCAGACCTTCGGGTGGCCGTACACCCAGGACGAGACGTACTACGTCACCGCGTGCGACCCCGGTGCGCGGGTCTACCTCGGGCTGCGGGACAGTACGGACGTGACAGTCATGCGCGAGGAGGTCGAGGCGTCCGCGGCCGAGGGGGTCCCGCTGCGCGTCGAGGACCATGTGATGACCCACCCGGCGGAGGCGGGGCAGCTCTACATGATCCCCGCCGGGACCCCGCACGCCTCCGGCGAGGGCAATCTGGTCCTGGAGATCAGCGCCACCCCCTACCTCTACTCCCTGCGCCTCTACGACTGGCTGCGCAAGGGCCTCTCCGGCGCCCCGAGGCCCCTCTCCTCCGGCCACGCCTTCGCCAACCTCGACACCGCACGGCGCGGCGACGACGTCCTCAAGGAACTCGTGCAGGAGCCGAGGACCGTGCGCGAGGGCCGCGGCTGGCGCGAGGAGGTCATCGGCGCACTGCCCGAGATGTTCTACGCCGTGCACCGCTTCGTGATCGAGGGGCCGGAGCCCGCCGAGGACGACACCGACGGGCGTTTCCACATCCTCAACGTCTCCTCGGGCGGCGGCGTCGTCGTGGAGACGGACCGGGGCGACCGGCACGACCTGGCCTTCGCCGAAACCCTCACCGTGCCCGCGGGCGTGGGCGGTTACCGGCTGCACCCCGTGGGAAGCGACCCGGTGCACGTGGTCAAGTCCCTGGTGAGCCCGGCATGAGCCGCGTCCCCGTGCTGGAGATCGGCGGCACCCACGTGACGGCCTCCGTCATCGACACCTCGTCCGCGGGGGCCGCCCCCCTGGCCGTCGTGCGGCAGCCGGTCCCCGCCCACGCACCGGCCCAGGAGCTCCTGGACGCCATCGCCGCCGCCGGTGCCCGGGTCGAGGCTCCGGCGGGCGCCCACTGGGGCGTGGCGATACCCGGTCCCTTCGACTACGAAGCCGGGATCGGCCGCTTCCGCGGCATCGGCAAGTTCGAATCGCTGCACGGCGTCGACGTGGGAGCCGGACTGCTCGACCGGCTCCCCGGAGCCCCGCGCGGCATCAGCTTCGTCAACGACGCCGACGCGTTCGCCCTGGGCGAGTACCGGGCGGGGGCCGCGGCCGGCCGGCGCCGGGTCCTGTGCATCACGCTCGGGACCGGCGTCGGGTCCTCCTTCCTGCGCGACGGCCGGCCCGTGGTCGACGGCCCCGACGTTCCGCCCGGCGGCCGCGCCCACCGGCTCACCGCCCACGGACTCCCGCTGGAGGAGGTGGTCTCGCGACGGGCGATCCGCAGGTTCTACGCCACCGCCGCCGGACTCCCCGGCGACGGGCCCCTCCCCGACGTGCACGACATCGCGGCCTCGGCCCGCACCGGCGAGGCGCCCGCCCGGCAGGCCATCCGGCACTGCTTCGGCGCCCTGGGACGGGCCCTCGCGCCCTGGTGCGAGCGGTTCCGGCCGGACCTGATGGTCGTCGGCGGATCGATGGCCGGCTCCTGGGACCTCGTCGGACCCGCCGTCCGCGAGGGCTTCGACGCCTGGGGGGCGGGGGTCGCGCCCCCGGCCGTCACGGCGCTGCGTCCGGTGGACGCGCCCCTGATCGGCGCCGCCCACTGGGCCCTGCGCGACGGCACCGCCGCCCTTCCGGCTCCGACCTAGAATGACCGCGTCACCGACCCCCACGCCTGTCCACGAAACCGCAGGAGAACCGCTCATGGCACAGCACCGCTCGGGCGAGACCGGCGCCCCGACGATGCGCGACGTCGCCGCGAGCGCCGGTGTCAGTGCCATGACCGTCTCCCGCGTGCTCAAGGACGACGCCCGGGTCAGCGGCAGCACACGGGAACGCGTACTGGCAGCCGTCGAAGCACTGGGATACCGGCGCAACGAGACGGCACGCAGCCTGCGCCTGGGCGGCAGCGGGATGATCGGGCTGGTCGTCACCAACCTCGCCAACCCGTTCTACTCCCGCCTGGCGCTGGGCGTACAGGAGGTGGCGTCCGAACACGGCCTGCGGGTCCTGCTCAGCAACACCGCCGAGCAGGTCGACAAGGAGCGCGGCCTCGTGGAGGACCTGGCGGCCCGTCAGGTCGACGGCATGATCGTCGTTCCCGCCGGCAGCAGCCACCGGCACCTCGCCCCCGCGGCGCTGCGCGGCATGCCGATCGTGCTGGCCTCAAGGCCACCGGCCGGAATGGACGCCGACTGCGTACTGGTCGACGACTTCGGCGGCGCAGAACAGGCCGTGGGACAGCTGATCGCGGACGGCCACCGCCGCATCGCGTTCCTGGGCAACCCGCCCGCCCTGTACACCGGAGCCGAACGGTTCCGCGGCTACTGGGCGGCCCACGAAGCGGCCGGGATCGAGCCCGCCGAGAGCCAGGTGCGGCGCGGCCTCACCGACGTACCCACCGCCGAGGCCGCCGCGGGCGCGCTCCTCGACGCCCCCGACGCGCCCACGGCGCTCTTCTGCACCAACAACCGGCTCACCCAGGGCGCCATCCGCGCCGTGCACGGACGCCGCCGTCCGGTCGCACTCGCCGGCTTCGACGACTTCGACCTGGCCGACGTCCTCGGACTGCCCCTGACCATCGTGTCCTACGACGCCGACGAGATCGGCCGACGGGCGGGCCAGATGCTCATCGACCGGATCAACGGCTCGTCCGCCGAGCCGATCCCCGCCCGCAGAACCGTCGTGCCCACCCGCGTCATCCGCTACGGGACGCGCTGACCCCGACGTCACCGCCGCTTCCACGGCACCGGTCTGCCCTCTTCCCCCGCACCTCCCCCGGAGCACCCATGCACCACGACCGCCTCGTCACCGAACGCCGACTGGCCCGCGTCCTCGATCTGCGCCTGAGGCCCGCCGTGTACCGCGAAAGCCGTCCTCTCGACGTCGCCGTGTGGAAGGTTCCCGGCGAGCCCGTTCCCGTGTCCGAGGGAATCGGCGCCCCCTTTGAACCGGTCCGCGCCGGCGCCCCGTGGGGCCCCGCCTGGTCCACCACCTGGTTCCGGATCAGCGGCACGGTCCCCGCCGGGTGGGCCGGACAGCGCGTCGAAGCGGTCCTGGACCTCGGCTTCGGCGCCACCCAGCCCGGCTTCTCCGCCGAAGGGCTCGTGTACCGGCCCGACGGAAGCCCGGTCAAGGCGCTCAACCCGCGCAACGCCTGGCTGCCGATCACCGAACGCGCCGAGGGCGGAGAGGAGTTCGTCCACTACATCGAGGCAGCGGCCAACCCGGTCATTTTCGATTCGGGCAGCGGCGGCGACCCCTTCGTCCCCACCCGGGCCGGCGGCGTCCCCGCGTGGCTGAACGGCGAGACCGCACCGGACACACCGCTCTACCGCCTGAACCGGATGGACCTCGCGGTCTTCGACCCCACGGTCTGGGAACTCGTACAGGACCTGGACGTCCTGTCCGGGCTGATGCACCAGCTTCCCGAGGACTCCACCCGGCGCTGGCAGTTGGTGCACGCGGTGGACCGCGCGCTGGACACGATCGATCTCCAGGACATCGGCGGCACCGCGGCGAGCGCGCGTGAAGTGCTCGCGCCCGCGCTCGCCTCACCCGCGCACGCGGGCGCGCACCGCGTCTCCGCCGTGGGCCACGCGCACATCGACACCGCCTGGCTCTGGCCCGTACGCGAGACCGTCCGCAAGGCGGCCAGGACCGTCTCCAACGTCACCGCCCTGATGGACGACCACCCCGGGTTCCGCTTCGTCATGTCCCAGGCCCAGCAGCTGGCCTGGCTCAAGGAGCAGCGGCCCGAGGTGTTCGCCCGTGTCGTGGAGAAGGTGCGCACCGGGCAGTTCATCCCCACGGGCAGCCTCTGGATCGAACCCGACACCAACCTCTCCGGCGGCGAGTCCCTGGTACGCCAGTTCGTCCACGGCAAGCGCTTCTACCTGGAGGAATTCGGGGTCGAGACCGAGGACATGTGGCTGCCCGACACCTTCGGGTACAACGCGGCCCTGCCCCAGCTCATGAAGCTGGCCGGGATCAAGTGGTTCCTCACCCAGAAGATCTCCTGGAACGCGACCAACGCCTTCCCGCACCACACCTTCTGGTGGGAGGGCATCGACGGAACCCGCATCTTCAGCCACTTCCCGCCGGTGGACAGCTACAACGGAGACCTCTCCGGCGCCGACATCGGGCACACCGAGCGCAACTTCCGCGACAAGGGACCGGCCAACCGCTCCCTGGTCCCCTTCGGCTACGGGGACGGGGGCGGCGGCCCCACCCGCGAGATGCTGGCCCGCGCCCGCAGGCTGGAGAACCTGGAGGGCTCGGCCCGCGTCGAGATGGAGAGCCCCGAGGAGTTCTTCACCAAGGCACAGGCGGAGTACGCCGACGCACCCGTGTGGTCGGGCGAGCTGTACCTGGAGCTGCACCGGGGCACCCTCACCAGCCAGCTCGCCACCAAGCAGGGCAACCGGCGCAGCGAACACCTGCTCAGGGAAGCCGAGTTGTGGTCCGCGACGGCGGCACTGCGGACCGGTCTGCCCTACCCGTACGAACTGCTCGACCGGGTGTGGAAGACCGTCCTGCTCCACCAGTTCCACGACATCCTGCCCGGCACCTCGATCGCCTGGGTGCACCGGGAGGCCGAGGAGGTCTACGCCGAAACCGCCCGGGTGCTCGGCGAGGTCATCGACTCCGCGCAACGCGCACTCGCCGCGTCCGGTGATCAGGGGGCGGCCGGGGAAACCGTGTTCAACGCCGCACCGCACACCCGTGACGGCATCCCCGCGCTCGGCGCGTCCCGCCGCGAGCGGGCGGTGCGTCCCGCCGAGCCCCGGCCCGCCCGCGGCGGCGGGTTCGTCCTGGACAACGGCCTCGTACGCGTCACGGTGGACACCCGCGGCCTGATCACCTCCGCCTACGACCTGACCGCCGGACGCGAGGCGCTCGCACCCGGCACGGTGGGGAACCTCCTCCAACTGCACCAGGACTTCCCGAACCAGTGGGACGCCTGGGACGTCGACGCCTTCTACCGCAACACCGTCCGCGACCTGACCGAGGCGGACGAGGTCGTCGCCGTCCCCGGGGGCATCCGGGTGGTACGCAGCTTCAACGCCTCCCGCGTCACCCAGGTGCTGCGCCTCGCCGAGGGCAGTCGCCGCCTCGACGTCGAGACCGACGTCGACTGGCAGGAGTGCGAGAAGATCCTCAAGGCCGCTTTCCCGCTCGACCTCCGGGCGGCGGAGTCCACCGCCGAGATCCCCTTCGGTCACGTCCGGCGCCCCACCCACACCAACACCTCGTGGGACAGCGCCCGCTTCGAGATCTGTGCCCACCGGTACCTCCACGTGGAGGAACCCGGCTGGGGCGCGGCTCTCGTGAACGACTCCAGCTACGGCCACGACGTCACGAGGGACGTGCGCCCCGACGGCGGAACCACCACGACCGTACGGCTCTCGCTCCTGCGCGCTCCGCTCTTCCCGGACCCCGACTGCGACCGGGGCGAACACCGCCTGCGCTATGGACTCGTCATCGGCGCCGAACTGCGGGACGCCGTCCGTGAGGGCTATCACTTCAACCTCCCCGAGCGCGCCGTCCCCGGCGGAGCGCCCGTCGAACCCCTGGTCCGGCCGGGCGACGGGATCACGGCCGACGTCGTCGTCGAGACCGTCAAGCTCGCCGACGACCGTTCGGGCCGCGTCATCGTCCGTCTCTACGAGTCCGCGGGGGGCCGCGCACGGACCACGCTCAGGGCCGGCTTCCCCCTGGCCGCCGCACAGGTCACGGACCTGCTGGAACGGGAACTCACGGACGAGCCCGCACCGGCCGTCGAAGGCCAGGACGTCCACCTGACCCTGCGGCCGTTCCAGATCCTGACCCTCGCTCTGACACCGGGTGAATGAGGGGCCCGGCGAGCCATGCACGGGGTCGTTAGGATCCCCGCATGGAGATCGAAGCCGGCACAGCGGCGCTCGTGGACGACCTGAACAGCGGCGACTCGGCACGCGTGGCCGCCGCGGTGGAACAGCTGGCGGCACACGGCGTGCGTGCGCTGCCGGGGTTGCTGAGCGGGGTGGTGGCAAACCACTCGGCCCAGCAACTCACGGCGTACGGAGCCGTGCTGAGGCGTATCGGACCGCCGGCCTTCGACGCCGTACTCGCGGCGGCACGCGACGGCGAGGTGGACGGCTGGCTGAGGGGCCGACTGCTCCGTGTCTTCGACGAGCGTTGTGCCGGGCAGTACGCGGCTCTGGCTTTCGACCCCGATCAGTGGCTGTCGAACGGGGGCTTCGAGGGGCTGCTCAGGCTGCGCGTGGACTCCGACGCCGGGATGCGGGCACTGGTGGCGAAGGCCGGCCGGGGCGGCGACTTCTACGGCCCGTCCGGTGAGTACGCCCGCGCCATGCTGGACGTCTTCGCGCCGCGCCTGCGGGAGCTGTGCCGGGACCGGACGGCTTCCCGGCAGGAGCGGCGCGGCGTGCTCGGGCTCCTGATCGAGGCCGGCGGCCTGGACGCCCTCGACGAACGCGACCGCATGCTGGTGGAGCGCCTGGTGCGGGTGAAGCTCCCGGGCAGCGTCCGCGCGGTGCCGGACACACAGCTCAGCGCCTGGTGGCTGGCCGTGCCCGGGGCGACCTACGAGGGCGTCTTCGAAGCGCTGGGCCTGCACGACCCGCGCCCGGTGACGGTCCAGGCGGGGGCGGCGGCCGCGATGGGCGCGGCGATACCGGCTCCGAGCGAGGAGGACCCCTCCCGGTGCGTCAGCCGGGCCTTCGTGACACCCGAACTCGACGGCTGGCGCCTGGTGTTCGGCCAGTTTTCCCAGCTCGTCGGCCGCGACGCCTGGACGGGCATGACCGAGACGGTCGAGCGGGTCAGCGTCGCATGCGGTCAGGCCCAGCTGTTCTTCGTGGACGACGCCGGCGGCGCGGACTTCTGGTTCGTCGCCAAGGACGGCCGGCTGTCCGACCTGTACACCGGCGAGGACGACCTGGGAGAGGAGGACGAGGACGAGGAGGACTACGACGCCGCGGACGACGTCACGGGCGGCGTCCGCGAGGCGTGCGGAGAGCTGTCGGTCGACCTGGACCTGGTGGGAGTGCTCGACACGGTCGTACGCGGCCACGGCTGGCTGGCGGTCACCGCACCGGACGTGGGACACGGACAGTTCCCCGGCCTGCTGCCCGTCTGACCTCCCACTCACCGGCGGCACCGGCCGCTCGTACGGGCTTCTGCCGCGTCAGCGCGCCCGTCGGGGGTAGGCGGCGAGAGGCAGGCGCCGACCGATGGAGGGAACAGCATGGGGGAGTCATTGCGCGCGGTGGGCTGGGCGCGGTCGTTTCCCCTGCACAGCGAAGTCCAGGCCGCGCGGGAGTGGGCGCGCGGCCATCTGGAGACGCTGCCGTGGGCGGGCGACGCCGCAGACGTGGTAGATGACGTGCTGCTGACCGTCTCGGAGCTGGTCACGAACGCACATGTACACGCGGGGAGCAACGCGCAATTGGTGATGACGTGGGACAGGCGGTGCCTGCACGTCGCCGTGCACGACTCCTCGACGACGCTGCCCGCACCGCAGCCACCGAGCTCCGAAAGGCCGGGCGGCCGCGGCATGTTCCTCGTCGAGGCGCTGGCGGACGACTGGGAGGCCCACCCCTGCAACGACGGGAAGATGGTGATCGCCTGCTTCCGTCCGCCCCTGGCGGACCGGGACGGTGAGTGACGCGCCGCACCGCAGGTTCCACGCTCGCCGAACGTCGCCGTTCCCGTTCCCGAGTGCCCCGGCCGCGGTTCATCGAGGCCATGGTTTCCCGCACGGACTGACGCCGGGCAGTCCGCGAGATCGATTCCTCCGCCGACGCTAGACGGGCCCCGGGGGCAGGTGGACGGTCATGATCAGATGGCACGTCTCCCTGCCCGAGCCGCGGTAGGCGTGCGAGGTGTCGGCGTCGAAGGAGGCCGTCTGTCCCGCGGCGACGGAGTGCTCGGAGCCGTCGACCACGAGAACCATCTCGCCCCTCGTCACGCTGACGGTCTCGGTCACTCCGGCCTGGTGGGGATGGCTGGGGTATTCCTCGCCGGGTTCCAGGGTCCAGCGCCAGACCTCGGTGGCCGCCGGGCCGCCGGTGGTCAGCATGAGCCGGGCCTCGCTGCCGTGCTCGCCCTTCCACAGGGGCATGACGGTGTCGGCGCTCACCACCCGCACACGTTGTTCGGTCCGGCCTTCCACCAGCGCGGAGACGGAGGCGCCCAGGGTGTCGGCGAGGCGGACCAGGGTGGCGAAGTTCGGATTGCCCTGGGCCCTCTCCAGGGCGACGAGGGCACCCTTGCTCACCTTGGCGCGGCGTCCGAGTTCGTCCAGGGACAGACCGGCGCGTGTGCGGGCCGCACGGACGTTGTGCGCGAGTGTCCGCAGCGCCGCTTCGGTCTCGGCCATCGGGTGATCCCTTCCGGAGGCTGGTCGGCATAGCGGACCGGGCGGTCGGTCGGTTGCCAACCTGCGGTCGTTGCGATGTACGGTGTAGTCGTTCCAATGATGGTAAGGGATGTGTCGCCTCTGATCGCTCCGCTGCTGACCCTGGCCTGGTCCCGCGGCGTCCTGGCGGAACGCACCCTCACCTGAATGTCCGCCGCCGGCGTCCCCCACGCCCCGGCCCAGCCGCCCTTTCCGGAACGGATTCCCTAGCTATGACCACCTTCCGTCTCACCCCCGCCGTCGCCGGCACTTTCCCCGACACCCTCATCGCCGTCGTCACCGCCCACGGCCTGCGCGGCACCGAGCCCTGGCCCCGCACCGCGACCGCCGTGGAGGAGTTGGAGCAGGAACTCGCCGCCGGCACCTGGCGGCCGGCCGACGAGGACGACCCGCGCATCGAGGCATGGCACACCGCTTACCGCTCCTTCGGAACCAACCCCCGCCGCATCCGCCCCAGCGTCGACGCCCTCGGCCGCCGCCTCGCGAAGAAGGGCGCCCTGCCCCGGATCAACCCGGCAGTCGACTCCTACAACGCCGTCTCCGTCCGTCACGGCCTGCCTGCCGGCGCCTTCGACCTCGACCACGTCACCGGCGACGTCGAGATCCGCTACGCCGACGGGACGGAGACCTTCACCCCGCTCGGCGAACCCGACACCGTCGAGACCCCCAAGCCCGGCGAGATCATCTACACGGACACCACCGACGTGCTCACCCGCCACTGGAACCACCGCGACGCCCACCGCACCCGGGTCACCGAGAGCTCCACCCGCGTCGCGTTCGTCCTGGAAACCCTCCACGCCGGCCGTGACGGCGACCTCCTCGAAACCGCCGCCGAAGAACTGCGTGGCCTGCTCACCCCGCACGCCGAACTGACCACGGTCCACTACCTGAGTCCGACGCGGCCCGAAGGCGTCGTCCGGGGCGATGCCGCGGGCTCCTCGGCCGAGGACTGACACCGGGCGGCTCAGTCCATGTCGGGCGGGCGATCCGACTCCAGGGCCTGCATGGCGCGCGACGCGTTGAACGGCAGAATCGTGACCGCGACGTGCGGCAGTTGCTCCAGCGTCCTCGACATCTTCTCGCCGGTGCCCCGGTGGAGGAGTTTGCCGAGGGCGTTGGCGTACATCCGCCGGGGCACCAGCACCGTCAGGGACGTGTCCCCGTCCTGTGTGGTGCGCACGGCCAGTTCCCGCATCGCGTGGCGCAGCCTGCGGTCGGGGCAGGCCACCAGTTCGAGGTCGACCGAGGTCGCGGACGTCGACGCCCAGCGGTTGGACAGGCGCAGCGCGTGTGCCTCGTCGATGGCGAAGTGGACGGCCCGGACCGTGTCGGGCCGCAGCTCGTGGGCGTACCGCAAGGCCTTCAGCGCGGCCAGGTCGAGTGTTTCGACAAGGACGAACACCTGATGGCGGCGCGTTCGTGGCCGGTCCGCACCCGTGGGCAGCCGTTCCAGTGCGGCGGCCTCGCGCCGGTACTCGCGGTTGATGCGCGTCAGCAACCAGACCCCGAGCGGGAAGATCACGACGACGAGCCAGGCGCCTTCGGTGAACTTCGTGACGGCGAAGATCAGCACCACGGCCGCGGAGACGAACGCCGCGAGCGCGTTGACCGCGACCTTCACCCTGCGAAGGGGCTCACGCCTGCGCAGGTGGTAGGCGGCGAGACCGGACCCGGCCATCGTGAACGCAGTGAACACACCGATCGCGTAGAGAGCCACCAGCCTGTCCACGCTGGCGCCCGTGCCGATCAACAGGGCCAGCGAGAGAGCCGAGAGGGTGATGATGCCGTTGGAGAAGGCCAGTCGGTGCCCGCGCCGGGTGAGCACCCGGGGTAGGAACCGGTCCTGCGCGACGAAACTGGCCAGGAAGGGGAAGCCGGTGAAAGGGGTGTTGGCGCCGGTGTAGAGGACCAGGGCGGTCGCCAGCTGAACGAAGACCAGCCCTGCCGTTCCCACCGCTCCGTTTCCGAAGGCGAGCCGCGCTTCCTGCGCGATGACGGTCGGGGTGCCGTCGGTGTACGGCACGGCGTGGGTGAAATGAGCGAGGGTGGAGACGCCCAGGACCAGGAAGGCGAGCACGCAGCTCATCGCGATGAGGGTGTGCCGGGCGTTTCGGCCCTGCGGTTCGCGAAAGGCGGAGATGCCGTTCGAAATCGCCTCAAGCCCCGTGAGGGACGAACCGCCGTTGGCGAAGGCACGCAGCACGATGAAGAGCGAGGCACCGTAGAGCCAGCTGTCGCCGGGCGTGCCCAGCGGGACGACACCCGGCGCCGACAGGTCGGTGTGCGGCAGCTCGCCCGTGAGAGCGCGGACCGCGGCGACGAGGAAGACCAGGCTCATGGCGCCGATGAAGAGGTACGCGGGCAGGGCGAACATCCGCCCCGCCTCGCGGACCCCGCGCAGATTCCCGTAGCCGAGGAGCACGATCACGGTGACGGAGACCGGCAACTGGAGATGGTCCAGGCCCGTCCAGCCATGACCGGCCAGATGGGCGAGCGAGATCAGCGCGTTCGTGCCGGCCGACACCTGGACGGCAACGGTGACGATGTAGTCGACCAGGAGGGACACGGCGGCGACCTGGGCCACAGTCGGCCCGAAATTCTCCCGGGCCACCACATAGGAACCGCCGGCCCGGGTGTAGATGGTGACGACATCGCTGTAGCAGAGCGTCAGAAGCAGCAGCACCAGCAGGATCGCGCCCGTCACCGGCATGACCAGGGTGAAGGCGGCGGTTCCGACGACCGGTACGAGGACGCGGAGCATCTCCTCGGAGCCGTAGGCCGAGGAACTGATGCAGTCGGAGGCGAGCACACCCAGCGCCGTCCGGTTGCTCAGCTTCTCGTCGCTGACGTGTTCCGTCGTGAGCGGCTTGCCCAGGAGCCGCCGCTTGAGGTGGTACATCGGCTGATCACGGGTCATGCGCCCATCAGAACGGGTCGGAGCGGGGACACCGTGCAGGCACTACCGGCAGGCACCCGTACGCACGCGCCGGGCCCCGGCGCCCGCTCCGGTGCCAGGTCGGCCACGGCCACTGTGCCACCGCCCTCATCGGGGGAGGGGGAGGGACCGAAGTCCCTCCCCCTCCCCAGTAGCTGTTCCCCATCCGGCCGTGCTCCGGCGGATCAGGAACGTGCGGCGGCCGGGCCGCCGCGGACGGTTCAGACCTGGAGCCCCGTGGCCTTCACGTCCTCGACCTTGCGGACCTTGATCTCCATGCGATTTCACCTCCTCGTGACTGGATGACGTCCCCCGGTCCGGCGATGCGCCGGGCAGGGGCGGATCGGTACCCGCGGCGCCTCAGGCCCTCGTCGTGAGCCGCCGTGCGCGCTCACGGACCGAGAGGACCGCGGGAAGAATGAAGGGGGTCAGGCAGACCGCGGTGCACAGCAGCGCCCACCAGAACTGCCCGGCGGCCGGGCCCGTTCCGAGCCCGTCGGCGGCCCAGCGCAGCACCTCCCAGACGGAGGGCGCCAGGAAGAGCCCCGCCCAGGCCAGGGTCAGCGCGGCCCCGAAGAACCGGATCCAGCGGAACCAGCGTCCGGCCCGCACATCGGCCGGGTGCGCGTCGGCCAGTTCGGCCTTCCCCGCGTCGTCCAGCCGGCCGACGGCCTGCCGGAGCATCAGGGTCGACACCCGCCACAGGTTGCGACAGCCCAGCGCGTTGACCAGCACCGCGTACAGGTCGGTGCGCAGGAACACCATGCACTGCCAGAGCATCGCGGTGAGCTTCACGTAGACCCAGGTGGCGAGCACCGCGTCGAGCGGGTCCGGCACTGTCCACGCACCGGTGTCGATCAGCAGTCGTGCCGCCAGCGGTACGGCGAGCAGCACCGCGTCGAGGGCGAGGCCGGCCAGCAGCGGCCCGTACCGCTTGCGTCTCGGCACGGTCCACAGCTGGGTCAGGTCGGTCTCGAAGACCAGCAGGAACCCCATGCGCCGGTCCATGCCGAACCTCGCCCCCAGGCCGAGCGCGCGGGCCGCGAGCCAGTGCCCCAGCTCGTGGATGGCGGTGGCGGCCGTGGCGAGCGGGATGAGGAGCAGGCTGCCGAGGCCGATGTCGTTCACGACGAAGGCGTCGTCGGCCGGATCGGGGAAGAGCCCGGGCCGGAACACGAACACGGCGAGCGCGAACACCGCGCACGCGGCGTAACAGCTCCAGGCCACCCGCCCGAAGAAGGGCCGTGCGACCTCCTGGCGGACGCCGTCCAGCCACCGTCCTCCCTGGACGGGCGCCGAGCGGACCGGTTCGCTCTGCTGCCCCTCGTCGACGAAACCGAGCTCGCGCAGGACCTCGACGAAGGACGGCACATCGACGGGCTGCCCGGCGAACTCCTCGGCCTCGGCAGCGGCCTCGGCGATCGTCGCCCCGCGCAGCAGTGCCTCGATGACCACACCGCCGACCTGGGGAATGGCGACGAACTGCCCCGTTCCGGGGTCGCCGACCAGGACTTCGTCCTCTCCCTCGGGCACCAGACTCAGCGGCCGCAGCCGCACGGTCGTGCCCGGGGACCCGTCCACCCCGGTCATGCCGCGGCCACCCGTGCCGGGGCCAGCGCGCACACCGGGCAGTCCGGCACCTCGGGAAACGGCACCCGGCTGCCCGCCAGGCCCTCGCGCAGGTCGAGCCGGACCCGGGCGCCGGCGGCCAGTGGCTCCTGGAACCCGGTGAGATAGCGCAGGCCCTCCAGCGCGATCAGCGAGCCGACCTGCATGGCGACCGGGCCGATGAGCGGGTTGGTCGTGCGCATCCCGTGCACGAGGTCCTCCGCGGCCGCCGCACCGGTGCCCTCCTCCGGCTGCTGCGAGAACTCGCATGCCAGGCAGGCGCTCCGGCCCGGGTCGACGGACATGTACGAGAGGAGCGTGCGGGTCGCACCGCCGACGACCAGCGGTACTCCGGCCCGGACCGCGGCCTCGTTCACCCAGAGGCCGGCGTCGGGGTGGCCGTCCAGGCCGCCCAGTATCAGGTCGATCCCGTCGGTGAGATCGGTGAGGTCCTCGGGGCCCGCGACCCAGCGGTCGACGGTGCGCACCTCGATGTCCGGGTCGTACGCCTGTACCCAGGCGGCGGCGCGCTCCACCTTGGAGCGGCCGACGTCCTCGTGCCGGTAGAGGAACTGCCGGGCGAAGTTGCGGGTCTCGACGCGATCGTGGTCCAGCAGCGTCAGCCGGCCGACTCCGAGGCCCGCCAGGCACTGCACCAGGGAGGACCCGCCGCCGCCCACCCCGAGCACCAGGACGTGCGCGTCGCGCACCCGGCGCAGGAAGTCGGTGCGGTGGCGGTCGAGGTCCGAGAACGTGCCGAAGAACGCCAGGTTGGAGAAGTGCCGTTCGTCCACCGCCGGATCACCGGTGAACCGGCCCTCGTCGCGTTCGACCAGCCCCAGCCCCGCCAGGCCCGCCAGCCCTCCGTCGAGCTCCTCCGCGGTCACCTCCACACCCCGGGCGGTGAGTTCGGCGCGCAGGTCCGGAACGCACCGGGGGCCCTCCCGCAGCACGGAGAGAAGCGCCTCGACCTTCCCCTCGGGGTCCTCCAGAGTGATGGACTCACGGGGGTCGAAGACGACGATCAGGTCTTCCCCCACCGTTCGCCAGGAGCACTCCTTGAGCGCGACACGCATCAACCCACTCGCTTCCGGCCTCAGCGGACCCCGGACCCCCCGGGCATGGCCGTAACTCTGCGACCCGGGGCTGAACTCCCGCTTTGACGGCGCTTTGAGCCCGTACGGAGAGGCAAGGACCATCGGCGGGTCCGTGACCGGTGGCTCAGTCCGTGGCCCGCAGCAGCTCGCGCACGGCGTCCGCGTCCGGGTGTTCGAGTGCGTCGAAGAGGGCGAGTGCGGACCGCCACGCCTCACGCGCGCCCGCGGGGTCGCCGACGATGCGCTGGACCTCGCCGAGGCCGCGCAGCGCTACCCCCTCGCCGTACCGGTTGCCGAGCCGGTGGAACCCCTCCTGGCAGCGTCGGTAGCAGTCGAGCGCTTCGGCGTACTGCCCCATGGCGCGGTGGGCGACGGCGAAGGTCTCCCAGGTGTACGCCTCGCCGATCGGACTGCCCTCCTCCCGGTGGAGTCGCAGCGCTTCCTCGCAGTAGGCGAGCGCCTTCTCGTGGTTGCCCAGATGGGTCTGGCACCAGCCGATGTTGTTCAGCGCGCCGCCCCACCGGGCCCGGTTGCCGGTCGCGCGCTCCAGTGCGAGGACCTGCTCGCCGCAGCGGAGCGCGGCGCGGTAATCACCCTGCTGCTCGTACGACCAGCCGAGCGTCTGCAGCGTGTGGGCCTGCGCGGTCAGGTCGTTCAGCTCACGCTGCAGCTCCAGGGCCCGTGACAGCTCGTCCCGGGCCTCCTCGTACCGTCCCAGCCGGACCGCGGCCCGGCCCGACTCGCAGTGACACTGTGCCGTCCCGGCCCGGTCCCCCTGCCGCCGGGCTGCGGCGACGGCCGTGCGCTGGGTGGCCGCCCAGTCGTGCCAACGACCGCTGAGGTGGAGGAAGTGGCCCATGACGAGCGGGAGTTGCCAGGCGTGGTCGTCGAACCCTGCCGGGCCCGCCGCGTGCGTGACCGAGAGCAGTGCGACGTGCTCCGCCTCGAACCAGGCCAGTGCCTCCTCGTACCCCTTCGGGTAGTGGGGCAGGGACCCCGGCACCGGTGACGACAGAGGCATCTCCGCGCGGGCCGGGGCGAGTTGGCGACTCGCGGCGTACGCGGAGTGCAGGAAGTGGTCGAACAGGCGGTGCAGCGCCCCGGTGCGTTCCGCCTCGGAATCCTCGGTCGCCGCCAGCCCCGCGGCGTAGGTGCGCAGCAGGTCGTGGAATGAGTACCGGCCGGGGTGGTGCTCATCGATCAGATGGACGCGGGCCAGCGCGGTGAGCGCGGCCGCGGCCTCCCGGACGGACAGCCGGGTGAGCGCCGCCACCGCGGGCGCGGCGGCATCCCGGCCGGGGTAGAGGCCGAGCAGCCGGAACACCCGGGCCGTGACGGCATCCAGCCGGAGGTACGACCACGAGAAGACCGTCCGTACGCTGCTCACCCCCTCACCGGCGTCCAGCGCGTCCAACCGCCCCCGGGTGTCGCGCAGTTCCGCGGCGATCGCACTCAGCGCGAACGCGGGCCGCCCGATGGCGCGGGCGGCGGTCACCGCGAGGGCCAACGGCAGACGGGCACACAGCTCGATCAGCTCCGCGACCGCGTCCGGCTCGGCGGCGATCCGGTCCGGGCCGAGCCGGGCGACGAGCAGTTCGTGCGCCTCCTGCCGTGACAGCACGTCGAGGGAGACGAGCCGGGCGCCGTCGGTGACGGCGAGACCGGCCAGCCGGCCGCGACCGGTGACGACGACGGCGCAACCGGCGCCGCCGGGCAGCAGCGGACGTACCTGAGCGGCGTCGGTGGCGTTGTCGAGGACGAACAGCAGACGGCGACCGGCGGTCTCGGTCCGCAGGAGCGCCGCCCGCGCGTCCAGCGGATCAGGGATCCGCTCCGGCGGCACCCCCAGGGCCTCCAGGAAGCCGCGGATCGCCTCGCCGGGCGGCACCGGCCCGGCGGCGGAGTCGAAGCCACGCAGATTCACGTACAGCTGACCGTCCGGGAAGTCCGGCGCCACGCGGTGTGCCCAGTGCAGTGCCAGCGCCGTCTTTCCCGCGCCCGCCGTTCCGGTGATCGCGCGTACGGCCGGTCCCGTCCCGGTGGGCGCGTCACCGGCAGGTCCGTCCAGCAGGTGCAGCTCGGTCCGCCGTCCCGCGAAACCGCCGACGGCGGACGGAAGTTGACGTGGAATCGGGGGCGGGGCCGGCATCCGTCCGTGCTGGGCGGACGCCTCGGGCGGCAGGTGGCCCGACCGGGAGGCGAGGAGCCCGGGATCGCCGCGCAGCATGCGCAGATGCAACTCGCACAGCGGGGCGGACGGTTCGACGCTCAGCTCCGCGTCCAGCAGCCGGTGTACCTCCCGGTAGGCGTCGAGGGCTTCCGCCTGTCGCCCGGATCGGTACAGCGCCAGCATCAACTGCTCCCACAGGCCTTCCCGGAGCGGATGCTCGCGCACCAGCTGCCGCAGCTCCGGCACCAGTGAGGTGTGCCGCCCGCAGGCGAGCTCCGCCTCGACACGGGCCTGGAGCACGTCGAGCCGCTGTTCGTTCAGCCGTGCTGCCTCCGCCTCCACCACCGGTCCGGCCGGTACGTCCGAGAGCGCGGGACCGCGCCACAGCGCGAGTGCCTCCGCGAGCAGGACCGCCGCGCGTTCCGCCTCACCCGCCGCCAGCGCCGCGTGGCCGGAATCGCCGAGCCGGGTGAAGACGGTGGCGTCCAGCCCGTCGTCGCCGGGCACCACCTGGTAGCCCGGTGACCGTGTGACGAGCAACCGGCCCTGCTTGTCGTCGAGTTCCCGGCGCAGACGTAATACGTACTGCTGGATGAGGTTGCCGGCCGCCCTGGGTTCCCGCTCGCCCCACAGCTCCGTCACCAGCCGGTCCGTCGGTACGGGGGTGTCGCGCCGGACCAGCAGGTTGGCGAGCAACGCGCGCGGCTTGGCGGCGGAGATCCCCCGCCACTGGGTGCCGTCGAATATTTCGAGGGGGCCGAGGATACGAAAACGCATCCGACCGCCCCCTCGTGCTCCGTACCGTGTGCGTGCGATCTTGCCACCGGCCGACGTGATCCGCCACGTCGTTCGGGGAGCCCGGCGGACCGTAACCCGAGGCGGTGCGGCGCGGCTCCGGCGGGTCCCGGTTCACCAGTCCCGGTTTGCGGTCAGTTCCTCCGGGTCCGCCTCCGTGAACCCGTACGCGGACGCGATGAAGCAGAACTCCTCACAGATCCACTCCCGTCCGACCGTCTCGATCCCGCTCCAGGCCGCCACGGACTCGCTGTCCAGCAGGTTGAACTCCTCCGTCGCGGCCTGGGTGAGTACGTACAGGTTTTCCAGGTCCGACGGCCGCTCGGCCTCGATGCGCTCGCAGAGTCGCGCCAGGATCGCCTTCCCCCGGCTGACCACGGGCTCGGGGAAGTACGGGTCTTCGTGCATGAGGTGCAGGAAGGCGTGTTCCGCCACCTGCTGGTTTGTGATCGGCAAGGTGCTTCCCCGGGTCCGGAGGGGCTGATGCGTCGATCATGCACGGCACCACTGACAACGACCGTGCCAGGACGTCCCGTGGCGCCCCGGCGCCACCGCAATTGCGGTGGCGCCGGGGCCTGCGGGTGTCAGTGGCAGTCGAAGCGCCAGTCCCAGGGAAGGTCCGTGCACTGACGGCAGTGGAAGAAGTAGACGCCGCCGCAGTCGCCCAGTTGGATGTCGCCGGTGATGGTCAGGAGGTGTTCCATGCGGTGGCCGCTCGCGCAGTCCGGCCAGTCCGCCGGTTGTGTCCAGGCGGGCCAGCCGCCGGCCTTCGAGGCGATGATGTTGGAATCGGGCGGCCGGGTGGAACGGGCGGTCGAAAGCTCGGGGAGGGAGCCCGAGGCGGACTCCCAGAAGTCCCGCGGCAGATCGGTCCACCTCGGGAAGTCCTCCGCGGCGCTCGGGGACAGTGTGGAGGGCGTCGGCATGTGGTCCTCGTCGTATTCTCCCTCCGCCGCCGCGGGTATCTCCCGCAGCAGCCCGACGGACGCCACCTCCGCCTCACTGCGCCAGAACAGCCGGGGCACCACCGGTCCGGCGTCCTGCTCGTGTATCAGCGCGCACCACACCACCTGAAGCAGGTCCTTCCCTTCCGGGAATTCGAGGCCGGGCGCGTCCCGGGCGAAGAGCTGCAGGATCGGGACCATGGGCACTCTCCCCGGAACGATCTCGGTGCGATTGCGCCAGTCGCTCCCGAACGTCCAATGGTCCTCCTGCGCGCAGTGCGGCCACGGCTCATCGGCGGGCCACAGCATCGCGCCACCGAGGGAGCTCTCCCGCACGCCGGGACTGCCGCTCTCGGGGTTGAGGACGACGGCGTTGCGGGCAAGGCGCGCGTACTCCGGGACCAAGTCGCACAGGGTCTTCTCGCGTGTTTCGGGTGTGTCCTGGGGCACGGTGGTTCCTCCCGGGGCGGAGATCGACTGGATGTATGCCGTGGGCACCGTAGTACCCGTCACCGACAATCCCCGCCGCAGCGTTCCCGCCCACGGCTCACCACCACCCGCCGCCCTGCGGTCGGGGGAGTGCGGGCCGACCGACCGGCCTCAGCAGGCCAGGAGAACGGCCAGCAGCCGTTGCGTGGCCGCCACGGTGTCCGCGGTCTGCCCGGGGCTGCCGGTCATCAGCAGGTGATGGGTCGTGCCGACGAGTGCGAGCGCGATGGTGGCGGTGTCGCTGCCGGCGGGCACCCGGCCGATGCCCTGTTCCGCCCGGAGGTACGAGGTGACGGCGTCCTGGATCGCGTCGAACGCGGGTGCGCCGGACCGGAGGCCGTCGCGCGTGTGCGACGCGGCTGCGGGGCGGGTCATGGCCAGGCCCACCACCGCGGGCGGCAGGGAGTCCAACAGAGTCCGGACCACCTCCTGGAGGTTCTCCGCGACGGTGGCGCGGCCCACCTTGGCCTCCAGCGCCCAGGCTTGGCGGGCGCCGCGGGCGAAGCGGTCCAGGACCAGCTCGGCGACGAACTCGTCCAGGCCGGCGAAGTGCGTGTGCAACACGCCTTTGGCGCAATCGGCCTCCGCGGTGACCGCCCGGCTGGTCAGAGAGGCGGCGCCGTCGCGGGCCACCACCCGTTCCGCGGCCGCGAACAGCCGTTCGCGCAGATCTGGAATCGCGACTCCGCGAGGTGACACAACTGCCCCTTTCTCTCGGCCCGTTGCAACTATGGGCGTTCGCCCATACTCTTTGGGCGCCTGCCCATTCTAGGGTCGGGGCGCGCCCTGCCGCGTGCCCGGCGGAGGGAGTTCACCCATGCAACAGTTCACCAACACCGCGCAGGCCGAGGCGTGGAACGGATACGAGGGTGCGCAGTGGGCCCGTAGCCAGGAGCGCTGGGACGCCGTCAACGACGGCTTCAACCAGCCTCTGCTGGACGCCGGAGCCATCGTCGGGACCGACACCGTCCTGGACGTGGGCTGCGGAACCGGCCGCACCACCCGCCTCGCCGCCCGCCGTGCCGCGCTCGGTCGGGCACTCGGACTGGACCTGTCGGGGCCGATGCTGGGCAAGGCCCGGGAGAGCGCCGTGCGCGAAGGGGTCGCGAACGTGACCTTCGTGCAGGGCGACGCGCAGGTCCATCCTCTGGACGACGGCGTTTTCGATGCGGTGATCAGCCGGTACGGCATGACCTTCTTCGCCGACCCGGTCGCCGCGTTCACCAACCTCCACCGCGCGCTGCGGCCCGGCGGCAGACTGGCGTTCATCTGCGCGGCGGAGGCGGAGGCCAACGAGTGGCTCGCCGCGCTCAAGTCGCTCAAGGACATTCTGCCGCTCGGCGGGTTCGGGAAGGACGCCGGCCCCGGCATGTTCTCCCTCGCCGATCCCGGTCGTGTCCACGAACTGCTCGCCGCGTGCGGGTTCGAGGAGGCGGGCGTGCAGCGCGTCGAAGCGGCGGGGAAGTGGGGCACCGACGCGGCGGACGCCGCGGCGTTCCTGCTGGATTCCGGCCCGGCGCGGCACCTGCTCGACCAAGTGCCCCCGCCCGCGCGGGAAGCGGCGCGCCGGGCGCTGACGGCCGCTCTGGAGCGTCACGAAACGGAGACCGGGGTATGGCTGCGCAGCAACTCCTGGCTGGTCACCGCCGTGCGTCCAGCACACGACTGAGTCCCCGCCGGCCACCGAGCCGCCTCATGACAGCTCTCGCAGTCGTCGAGCGTGCGGGTGCATGATGTGCGGGGCCGCCAGGGCGATAGCGTTCCGCCATGGCTGACATCTTTGAGCTGTTCATAGCCCTGGACCTGCGCGAAGGCATCGCGGATGAGGACATCGAGGAGCTCCGGTGGCATCTTGGGCTGGGTGACCGGCCGGAGGCCCTTCGTATCGTGGCCGGGTTTTCCGGTGCGTCCTGTGACGAGGACGGCGAGGCTCTCGGCGATGAGCGCCCGGAGCCGCTGCTGGCCGAACGCGGCGGGGCCTGGAAGGCCGGCGGAGCGCTCGTTTCGGTGCTGGAGCGCGCCCGGCGCGGGACGTGGGCCCTGACCGTCCGGCAGGAGGTCCATCCGGACGCATTCGATGTCACCGGTGAACTGCTCCGGTGGCTGGCCGACCAGGTCGATGACCGGCACCGGAGCGGCGACGGGGTGGTGCACCTGGGGTGGACGAGGTTCTGCGAAGCGGACCGGTTCGAGCCCTTGGTGGTCCGGGCGGGTGAGGTGCTGTGGCCGTAGCGCGGCCGTCCCCGCTCGAAGATCCCCCGTGCCCCACCGGGATCGCCGTCCCGGCCTCGGTGGGGCAGCGGCCGGGCGCGGCGAGGTGGATGGCGGGCGTCCTGGGTCAGAGGTAGTCGATGTGGACGTGCGGGGCGCAGCGGGCGATGGCTTCCCGCAGTTTTCCCCGGAGCGTGGTGGTGCTCGTGCCGATCGGCCGGGGCACGGTGACGGTGACCCAGTCCGGCTGACGGGGCTCGACGCCCTGGCGGGGAAGTGGCAACGGGGCTCCCCAGCGCAGCTTGAGGAGCAGCTGTACGTTCGGGCCCTGGGCGACCGGCGGACGTCCGGCGGAGACGATGTCCGTCCAGGGGATGGTGACGAAGGGGTCGTCCTTGCGGGTGCCGCGCCTGCTGCGGATGGTGAGGCCGGGTGGTTCGACGGTGACGGTGTGGGGCCGGGCCATGGCCCTGGCGACGTGGTACACACACGCGGCTAAGGCCAGCGGCGCCAACAGGCGGAGTCTCTGGGAGTCCTCGTAGCCGGTCTGCCAGGCCCCGAGGGTGACCAGGGCCGCGCACAGCGCGCCGATCAGGGGCCAGACGAGCTTGGTGAGTTTCCGTCCCGGGGTGGCCTGGAAGACCGCTGTGGGCGGCGGGGCCACGGCGGTGGGCGGCGCGGGTCTCGGGGCGGCGGGCGGGGGTGCGGGGGCCTTCGGTGGCGTGGCCGGGGCAGGGGTGGGACCGGCGGACGGGCCGGGGGAAGGCGCCGGTACCGGGACCGGTGTGTGGGCGCGCAGTCGGACGAGCAGATCGGACGCGGTCGGCCTGTCCGCCGGGTCCTTCGCGAGACAGGAGCCGACGACGGCCCGCAGCCCCTCCGGTACCGCCGACAGGTCCGGCTCGCCGTGCACGGCCCGGTAGAGCAGGCTCATCGCCGGCCCCTCGCCGAAGGCGCTGCCGCCCGCCGCGTGCACCAGGACCGCGCCGAGGGCGAAGGTGTCGCAGGCGGGGCCGACGGTGCCCTGCTCGATCTGCTCGGGCGCGAGGAACCCTGCCGTGCCGATGACGCTGCCGGTGTGGGTGAGACGGGTGTCATGGACGGCGCGGGCGATGCCGAAGTCGAGGACCCTCGGCCCGTCGTCGGACATGATGACGTTGCCCGGCTTGAGGTCACGGTGCACCACCCCGCACGCGTGGATCGCCGTCAGTGCCTCGGCCAGCGCCGCACCCAGGGCGTACAGCGCGCCCTCGTCGAACGGTCCGTCCTCGGCGACTGTCCGGTCGAGATCGCGGCCGGGTACGAAGGCGGTGACCATCCAGGGCGGGGCGGCATCCGGGTCGGCGTCCACGACCTGCGCGGTGTGGAAGCCGCCGACCTGCCGCGCGGCGGCTATCTCGCTGCGGAAGCGGGCGCGGAACCCCTCGTCGGCAGCGAGTTCGGCGCGGGCCACCTTGACGGCGACCAGCCGGCCGCCGGGCGAGCGGCCCTGGTAGACCCGGCCCATGCCGCCCTCGCCGAGCTTGCCCGTGATCTCGTACTCCCCGACCGTGCGCGGATCCTCGGGCCCCAGGCCCCGTCCCGGCTCATGCATATACATCTCCGACATGTCGTCGCCAGCCCGCGGAGTGAATTCCCCAGGACGCCAATCTTGACGTACTGCCGTTCAACTCAGGTCGGAATCAAGGGACTCAGGGATCGAATCCGACCGTGTCGAGCCACGGGCCGGCCGCGGCGGCAAGGTGATCCGCTCCCGGCCCGGGTCTCGTCCGCGGGGCTCGGAGGTGCCCGTCGCCCTACACGTGGGCGCGCGCGGGAGCGGGGACCGGAAGGGGGCGCCCCTCGGCGCGGGAGCGGGTGGCGGTCTCGGCCACGGCCAGAGCAGCGCGGGCGTCCTCGCCGGTGCACGGGCTGGGGCGGACGCCTGCCACGACTTCGGTGAAAGCGGTGAGTTCCGCACGGTAGGCGTCCTGGAAACGCTCCATGAAGCCCGGGTAGGGCGAGCCGTTCGGATAGGCCGCCCCCTCGGCCGAGGCCAGCGGGGCCTGCTCGGTCAGGCCGGCGACCAGCGTTCCCGCGGAGCCGCAGACCTCCAGACGTACGTCGTAACCGGCGCCGTTGTAGCGGGTGGCGGTGCACGTGGCCAGGGTGCCGTCGTCCAGGGTGAGTACGGAGACGGCGGTGTCGACGTCCTGGGCCGCGGCGAAGAACTCCTCGCCGCGATTGGCTCCGGTGGCGTAGACCTCGGTGATCTCCCGGCCCGTCACCCATCGGACGATGTCGTAGTCGTGTACGGAGCAGTCGCGGAAGATGCCGCCCGAACCGGGGATGTACCCGGGGTGCGGGGGCGCCGGGTCCGAGGTGCAGGCCCGAAGGGTGTGTGTCCAGCCGAGGCGTCCGGACGCGACGGCCTCGCGCGCGGAACGGTAACCGGCGTCGAACCGGCGTTGGAAGCCGATCTGCAGGGGCACGTCCGAGTCCCGCAACGCGGACAGCACCCGGTCGGTCTCCTCCAGGGTCGAGGCGACCGGCTTCTCGCAGAAGGTGGGGAGCCCCGCCCCGTGCGCGGCCATGATCAGTTCCGCGTGGGAGCCGGTGGGCGCCGCGATGACCATCCCGTCCAGTCCGGCGTCGAGCAGTCCGCCGAGGCTGTCGGCGCACTCGCCGCCGACGCGGTTCGCCACGGCCCGGGCGGAGCGTGCGTCGGGATCGTGGAGGACGAGCGTGGTGACGGCCGGCAGCGCGGCGAGCGTGGAGGCGTGGAACGCGCCGATGCGGCCCGTCCCGATGAGTCCAATACGCATGTGCGAGACCTTTCCTGCGGGCGGATGGTCGGGTCGAGCCTGGGACGGCCCAGCTGATTTCTATCCCCCGGCCGCCGGAAGAGCAAGTATTTGTTCAGACATAAAGACGTACGAATCTAAAGGAGATTGAGGCATACTTGCAGGTGTCGGCAGCAGAGTGCAGGAGGGCGACGTGGAACCGCTCACGAAGAAGATCACGATCGACCGGAGCAGTCCGGTCCCCCTCTACTTCCAGTTCGCCCAGCAGTTGCAGGACCTCATCGAGGCGGGAGACCTGCCGCCGGGCACCAGGCTGAGCAACGAGATCCTGATGGCCGATGAGTTCGGACTCTCCCGCCCGACCATGCGCCAGGCGATGCAACACCTCGTCAACAAGGGTCTGCTGGCCCGCAAACGGGGCGTGGGCACCCAGGTCGTCGCGAATCGCATACGACGTCAGATCGAGCTCACCAGCCTCTTCGAGGACCTGGAGCGGGGCGGCCGTCGCCCGTCCACGCAGGTGCTCTCCGTCGAGACGGTCCCGGCCGGGGCGCCCGTCGCCGCCGCACTCGGTCTGGAAGAGGGCCGGCCGGTGCTCGCCGTCGACCGCCTGCGTTTCGCCGAGGACCAGCCGATCGCGCTGCTGCACAACTACCTTCCGGAGGGCGTCATCGAGCTGAGCGCCGACGCGCTGGCCGAAGGAGGGCTGTACCAGCTGCTCCGCCGGTCCGGCGTGGTCCTGAGCACCGCCGAGCAGAGCATCGGAGCCCGCAGGGCGACAGCCGCGGAGGCCAGGCTGCTGGACGAGGCCCGCGGCGCGACCCTGCTCACCATGACACGCACCGCATTCGACGGCTCGGGGAGGCCGGTCGAATACGGATCGCACGTCTACCGCGCTTCCCGCTACGCGTTCGAGATGACCGTCGCCGCGCACTGACCGGCGGGCGTGACGGACCCGCACGGATGCCTCCGCGTGCGCGGGCCGTGTCCGTACCGGCCGCTGCGCGCGTGGGTCGTGCGCGGGGGACGGCCCGGGTCGCACCGGTCAGTGCCCTCGCTTGAGCAGGGCGTCGGACAGGTCGGCGGCGGCATCCTTGAGCCGTCGCCCGATTCCGTCGAGGCGGCGCAATAGCTCCCGGCGGCCGAGCGTTCCGACGCGCCCTTCGTCGCGCAACAGCGCGGCGATCGCTTCCTGGTACGCGCGTCGCACCCGTCCCGCGGCCTTGCGGGCGACCATGGCGCCCTGATGCACCTGGCCGGGAGCGCCCGGCAGCCCGGCGACGGCCTGGCGCAGGGCGATCAGGCCCTCGCGCACCGCCCGCAGTGCGGGCAGGTCGGCCGGGTCGCCGGGCAGGCCAAAGAGGTCGGTCTCACGGACCAGGTCCCGGAGCCCGTCCAGGACGTCGTCGACGGACCGGGAGAAGCGGTAGAGGTCCTCGCGGTCGATCGGCGTGGTGAGTGTCGTGGACAGCTCCGCGACCAGCGCGGCCCGGCGTGCGTCGCCCTCGTGCTCCACGCCGGCCATGCGCTCGCGCGCCTCGGCCGGAGAGACACGCCCCGCCGCGAGGTCCGCCGCCAGATCGACACCTTGGACCGTCGCGTCGAGCTGGGCGGTCAGCAGGTCGATGGTTCTGCGGTGGGTGCGTCCGGTGAGATCGCCGATGATGCGGCGCACGGTCGCGTTCACCATGAGGTGACTCCCTTGAGGATCAGACCGGCCAAGGCGCCGGCGGCGAAACCGGCCGGCAGCGTTACCAGCCAGACTGTCAGCAGCGGGAGGGTGTACTGCCAGCGCACACGCCGGCCGCCGTCGCTGACGCCGGTGCCGACGAGTCCGCCGGCCACGGACTGGGTCATGCTGACCGGCATGCCGAAGCCGGCCGTGGACAGCACCGCGGCGGACGAGGCGAACTCGGCGGACATCACCTGCCAGGGCCGGGTGGTGAGCAGGCGGCTGGTCGCGCCGCGCGCCACTCTGCGCGCGCCGGTGACGGCGCCCGCGGCGAAGACCGCGGCCACCATGAGGTCACCGGCCTGCCACGGGTGGGGCATGAGTACGTCTCCCGCGAACGCGACGGCCACCACGGCGAACATCTTCTGCGCGTCATTGGCGGCGTAGGCCAGGCATTGGCAGCCGAACGCCGTCAGTTGCAGACCGCTCACCAGCCGCGGCATTCCGTGCAGCGCGGGGAGGAGGCGCACCGCGCGGCCGATGAACCAGCCGGCTCCCGCTCCCACCAGGGGTGCGGCGGCTCCGATGGCCAGCACCGAGCCCAGATCGCCCCACGCCGGACGGATACCGAGGGCGGAATCGGCTCCGGCCAGGCCCCCCAGAACGGCCAGGGTCAGAGAGGTGGGCACGCCGCGCCAGGCCAGCAGCAGCACCAGTACGACCGAGGCGCCGGCGCCCGCCAGGAAGACCAGCCGCGCGGCGCCGGGCGGCCCCTGGGCGAGATGGCCGGTGAAGGTGCGGGCGACGGCGAGTCCGAAGAGGTCCGGGCCCAGTCCGACGGTCACGACGAGCAGCGCGAGCAGCGGTCCCACCGATCGGCCGCGGTGCCGTACGGCGAGCTCCAGCAGGGCCCCTCCGTCGTTGGCGCCGCAGATGAAGACGAAGGCGACAGCGGTGACGCACAGGGCGACGGTGACGGTCACGGAGAGCCTCTCTTCCGGCCGGCCCGGACAAGGCGGGAAGGGGAGGGCGGCGCCTGCCGCCCTCCCCGGCGGTTCGGTCAGCGCACGCCCGCGGCGCGCAGTATGTCGGACAGGTCGACGAGCTTGTAGTTGGTGTCCGTCCGGTCGCCGTCGTCGCCGGACGCCGGGGCGTTGTAGCCGTCCTGGGCGACGAAGAGGCCGTTGGGGAAGGCCGTGCCGAGCGCCCGGCCCGTGGCGGCGATGCCGTCGGTCTCCTCGGAGCCGTCGGCGACCGTACCGGGAGCCACCCGGAAGGAGCCGGTCCACTCGTCGTCGTCCGAGGTGTCGTAGACGGAGTAGGTGTAGTCGCCCTGACTGGAGACGATCAGGTACTGCCGGCCCGAGGGGCCGCGGAACAGGGTGACGCCCTCGGTGTCCGCGGTGATGTGCTCACCGCCGTATCCCGGATCGGCGCCCGCCACACACTCGTCGCTCTCCGGGTCGTAGACCGCCGGTATTCCGAACTGACGCACCCGGTCGACCATTTCGGGCTCGTCGTCGAGGTCGGCGTCCACCTTCCAGACGCCGACGTCCTCCTGGCCGATGTAGAGCTCCTCCTCGTCCGCGTCCACCGCGAGGCCCTCGATCTGGGGACCGTCGCCCGGGTCCTGGCAGGGGCTCCAGAGACCTCCGGGCGTGCGGAAGGTGCTCGGAAGGGTGAGCGTGCGGACCTTGTCGTAGGTCACGGTGCCCGACCGGGTGACCCGGAGCTCGAACAGCGCCAGGTCAGGGGTGTGACGGCGACTGGCGAGCACGTAAGAGCGGCCGGTGTCCTCGTCCTGCCACACCGCGGTGCCGTACGCCGTGTACTGGTCGTCGACTTCGGCCTCGGTGGCGGCGAAGGCGCGCGGGACGGCGGTGTCGGTGACGTCGGTCAGCGGCGCGGCCGGCCTGGAGCCGTCGATCCGGTAGAAGCGGATGCGGTCGCGCCCGCGGTCGGTGACGACGGCGACGTCCGAGCGCCGGCCGTCGGGGAAGCGCACCTTGGTGAGCACATCCACGTTGTTGAAGCGGCCGGGCGCGGACTCCGGCCCGGGCGCGGCCGGGGCGGGGAGGGACTGCACCAGTGAGCCGTCGAGGCGGTAGACATCCAGACCGCCTTCCTTGGCAGTGCCCAGCACCAGACTGGAGCCGGGGTGTGCGGAGTTGTACCAGATCGCGGGGTCGTCGGCGTTGGAGTTGCCCCCGGCCTCGTCGTCGTACAGGGCCCGGGTCTCGGCCTTGGCGTATACGGGCGCTACGGACTGGTTGCCCGGGAGCGGCGGGGTCGAGGCGGTGGCGGTCGCGGCGGTCAGTCCGGTCGCGAGCACGGCGAGACCGGCGGCCAGGCGGGTGCGTCTGTGCATGGTTCCTCCTTGACGGTGGGTCACCTCTGCGGTGAAGAGGGACCTTACATAAGAATGTGCTGACAAATAAAGGGGTTCGACCGGACCTCCGGACGGACGGTGGATGACCTGCTGGTTACGGCGATGTGAATGTCGTGTGCGGCCGTTTCATCCTTATGTCTTGACATAGTGCGGGGGCAGGTCGAAGCTGTCGGGCATCAGGTCGCCGAGCGGTGCTCGTTGGCCTCGGACCACGCCAATCGAGCCCCGGTTCTCTCCGGGACACCGCGGGAGGTCAACCCATGCCCAGCTCTGCTCTCGGAGTCACCACCCGCCCCGGCGGCCGGTGCCGGCGCGTCGCCGTATCCCTCGTGCTCGCCGGGGCGATTGGCGCCGCGGCGGCCTGCGCGCCGTCCACCGGCCCCACGGGAACCGGAGCCGAATCCGGCTCCGCGTCCGGTGTCGAGCCGCAGATCGACTCCGACTTCGACCTGGACGCACTCATCGCCGAGGCGAAGAAGGACGGCAGCGTCACGGTCTACGACAGCACCGGTGACATCACCAAGACCGCTGCCGCCTTCACCGCCAAGTACGGCATCAAGGCGACCGGGGTCAAGAGCAAGGTCGGCGACACCCTGGAGAAGATGACCAGGGAGAACCAGGCCGGCAACGTCACCATCGATGCCACCTTCTACGAGGACGGGCCCTCGCTCGTCGGCCAGTTGCTGGCGCAGAAGGTCGTCCACACCTGGATACCCGGAAGTCTCGCCAAGGACATACCCGCCGCCCGGCAGAACCCGTTGCAGGTGCTGTCCAAGGGGAACATGTGGATCTACAACCCCAAGCTCTTCCCCGAGGGCTGCCCCGTGAAGAACATCTGGGACCTGGCCGACCCCGCCTGGAAGGGCAAGGCCGCCATGCAGGACCCCCTCGGCAAGCCCAACATCGTCGAGTTCTTCAACCAGTTGAAGGCCGGCGGAGACGCGCCGCTGCGGCAGGCGTACGAGGCCAAGTACGGGAAGGAACTGCCCGCGGGTGACTCGGCGGCCGAGGCATGGATCAAGGGACTGGCCAGGAACAGCCCGATCCTGACCTCCTCGGACGACGACGCCG
This sequence comes from Streptomyces sp. NPDC041814, assembly GCF_055590565.1. Classification (NCBI taxonomy): domain Bacteria; kingdom Bacillati; phylum Actinomycetota; class Actinomycetes; order Kitasatosporales; family Streptomycetaceae; genus Streptomyces; species Streptomyces sp. NPDC041814. The sequence goes on from NZ_JBVJAM010000002.1 coordinate 560,360, forward strand.
CGGCTGCCGTCGCCTCGCCGAACCAGACCAAGGAGCGGGTCGCGCTGGTGTCCAACGCGAAGTTCCGCGACGTGAAGGAAAAGAACTACAGCATGCGGGTCTGCACCGGGATGCAGCCGTGGTCCGGTTACCAGTACCCGAAGTACGCGGCCGTCGCCACGAAGAGCAAGCACCCCGCCGCGGCCAAGCTGTTCGTCCACTTCATGCTCACGCAGGACGGCGTGGACACCCAGCTGGGCACCGGCGGCGTCCCGGGCAACCCCACCCTGAAGCAGGGCGCGTTCCTGCCCGACGGGCTGACCGACTGGAACAAGCAGCTCTTCGTCTTCGACCCGGCCAACCTCAAGAACGACTTCGACAACCTGCAGCCGACGCAGGACCTCTGGCGCCTCAACCACGGCTGACCGATCGCCGGCGCGTCCGCCCGGACCCCGCCGGCCCGCACACGGACACGGACACGTTACGGAGAACCGCGTATGGCCGCCGCCACCCGTTCACCCGAAACCGCCCCACCCGAAGCCGACGGACCGGCGGGAACCCGGCTCAGCCGACTGCGCTACCGGCTGAGCGTCCTACGGCACGAACCGACGCACCTGCTGGGCGTCCTGCTCGTCGTCGCCCTCCTCTATCTGGTCCTGGCACCGCTCATCGCGGTCCTTTCCGACTCCGCACAGGTGCAGTACGGGGACGAGGGCCAGGCGCGTCAGGCTCCCGGCAGCCTCAGCAGCTACTACTTCTGGCGGGTCTTCCGTTCGCCGGTCGCCAGGGTGCTCTTCTGGGAGCCCCTGCTGCACACCGTCGTGGTGGCGCTCGGGGTCACGGTCGTGGCCGTGGTTCTCGGCGGGTCCATGGCCTGGCTGCTGACCCGCACCGACGTGAAGGGCCGCAAGTGGCTGTCCACCGCCCTGGTCGTGCCGTACATGCTGCCGTCCTGGACCTTCGCGCTGGCCTGGCTGGCGCTGTTCAAGAACGACTCATCCGGCGGGCAGATCGGCATCCTGGAGTCCTGGGGCGTGCACACGCCCGACTGGCTGGCGTACGGCCAGGTACCCATCATCCTCTGCCTGGGTCTGCACTACTACCCGTTCGTCCTCCTGCTGTTCGGCAACGCGCTGCGCCGCATCGACAGCCAGCTGGAGGACTCCGCCCGCATCCTGGGCGCCGGCCGCCGCACGGTCGCCGCCCGGATCACCCTCCCGCTGATGCTCCCGTCGCTGTCGTCCTCGGTCCTCCTGGTCTTCGGCCGTATCCTCGGCACCTTCGGCACCCCGTACATCCTGGGCCTGCCCGTCGACTACAGCCTGCTGTCCACCTCGCTGTTCCGGGCCGTCAACAGCCACCAGCGCGGCGTCACCGCCGTGCTGACCGCGGTCATCGTGGTGATCGGGGTCCTGGTGATCCTCGTCGACACCCGGCTCGCCAGGAATCAGAAGCGATTCATCACGGTGGGCGGCAAGGGCGCCATGGACCGCGTCTCGGCCCTCGGGCGCTGGCGCCTGCCCGCCCTCGGTGCCGCGCTGGCCGTGTTCATGGCCGGAGTCGTGATTCCGGTGGCCACCCTCGCCCTGTCCACCGTCACCAAAACCCCCGGAGTCTTCCGCGCCGACAACTTCACCCTCAAGTACTGGATCGGCTCCCACCTGTCCGGCGCCCCCGGCTTCCCGCACGGTGTGCTGCGCGGCAGCCAGCTCTACGAAGCCGCGTGGAACAGCCTGCGCATCGTCGGCCTCGCCGCACTCATCTGCGGCGTCGTGGGACTGCTCGTCGGGTACGTCGTGGTCCGCGCCGGCACCAGCAGAACCGGCGCCCTCCTGAGGCAGATCAGCTTCCTGCCCTACATGGTGCCGGGCATTGCCTTCGCGGCCGCCTTCCTCTCCCTGTTCGCCGTGCGCCGGGGCCCGGTTCCCGCGCTGTACGGCTCGGTCAGCCTGCTCGTGCTCGTCCTGGCCGTCACCCACCTGCCCTACGCCTCGCGGTCCGGCATCAGCGCCATGACGCAGCTCGGCCGGGAACCCGAGGAGGCCGCGCAGATATCCGGGGCCGGCTGGTTCACCCGGCTGCGCAAGATCATCATCCCGATCCAGCGCGGCGCCCTGACCACCGGCGTCATCCTGCCGTTCATCTCGGGTCTCAAGGAACTGAGCATCGTCATCATGCTCACCACCACCGGTACCCAGCTGCTGACGACGCTGTCGATCAACCTCGTCGACTACGCCTACGACCAGATGGCCAACGCGGTGGTGCTCGTCATCGCTCTGGTCTCCTTCCTCGCCACCTACCTCACCCAACGCCTGACCAGGACCAACCTGTCGTCCGGACTCGGAGGCTGAAGACGTCATGCCGACCATCACGCTCTCGTCGGTGCGCAAGAGCTACGGCTCCGGACCGCCCGCGGTCGACCACCTCGACCTGGAGATCCCGGACGGTTCGTTCACCTGTCTGCTGGGACCCTCCGGGTGCGGGAAGACCACCACCCTGCGCATGATCTCCGGCCTCGAACCGCTCAACGCCGGCACCATCACCGTCGGCGGCCGCATCATGGACTCCACGGTCGACGGCGTCTTCGTCCCGCCGGAGAAGCGCGGCATGGGCCTCGTGTTCCAGAACTACGCGCTCTGGCCGCACCTCACGGTGGCCAGGAACGTCGAGTTCGGCCTGAGGGTCCGCAAGGTCAAGCCCGCGGAACGAGCCGAACGCGCCACCGCCGCGCTCAGGATGATGCAGATCGAGTGGGCTGCCGACCGCTACCCCGCCCAGCTCTCCGGCGGCCAGCAGCAGCGCGTCTCCCTGGCACGCATGCTCGCCGTCAACCCGAATGTGCTGCTGCTGGACGAACCGTTGTCCAACCTCGACGCTCAACTGCGTCTGGACATGCGGGCGGAACTCAAGCGCATCCACGAGGAGACCGGCCACACCATCGTCTTCGTCACGCACGACCAGCTGGAGGCCATGACCATGGCCACCCACGTCGTGGTGATGAACAAGGGGCTCGTGCAGCAGATGGCCCCACCGATGGAGGTCTACACCCGGCCGGCCAACACGTTCGTGGCCCGTTTCGTCGGCAGCCCCCCGATGAACCTCTTCGAGACCGGCGACGACGCGTTCACCGAGGCAGTCCGCGACCGGGTCCTGGCGGAACGCCCCGACCTCACGGGCCGGCTGAACACCGTCGGCGCCCGTCCGGAGAACCTGCGGCTCCTCGACGACGGCGAACAGCTACCCGCCGGCGCCCACGTCTTCGAAGCCACCGTCAAGACCGCGCTGCCCACCGGCTCCAGCTGGACCGTGCTGGTGAGCGCCGGGGACACCGAGTTGTACCTCGTCTCGTACACCGATGTACGCGCCACCCCCGGAACGACCGTGCGCTGCGCGGTCCGTACGAGCGACCTGCACCTGTTCGACGCGTCGGGGGACAGGCTCCCCGACGAAGCGGACGACGCCGCCCTCACCAAGGAGAACACCACCACATGGGCCAGCTGACCCGCCCCTCCGCCCTGCTGCTCGACTTCGGCGGGGTGCTCGTGGCAACGACCAACCGGCCCACCTGGGCACGCGAACTCGCCACCGAGCTGCACACGGCGCTGAGCGCGGCGGGCTGCCGCGAACTGAGCGTCGAGCACATCGAGACGGACCTCAAGGCGGGTTCCGCTGCCGACTCGCACTGGAAGAACGCGATGAGCCGGCCGGCCGCACCCCGGGAAATGACCCACCGGCGGTTCTGGAGCGAGTTCGTCGCCGCGGACTGGCCGGACGCGGCGCACGCCTGGGTGACCGCGCACGCCGACCCGCTGTGCCACCGCCTCGGCGAACTCAAACAGGACCGCACCACCCGCCCGGGCATCTCCGAACTCCTCGACGCCTGCGACGACCTCGGCGTCGGCGTCGCCATCGTCTCCAACGCACTCGCCGGATCCGTGCACCGCGCCTACATGACCCAGCACGGTCTCGACAAGCGGGTGGCGGTGCAGGTCTACAGCGACGAGGTCGCCGTCCGCAAACCCAACCCCGAGATGATCCGCATCGCCGCCCGGGCCCTGGGCACCGACCCGGCCGACTGCTGGTACGTCGGCGACAACTACGACCGCGACGTCCTGTGCGGCAGGCGGGCCGGCGCCGGCGCCACCGTTCTGATGGAAGCCCGCGGCACCTACGACCGCCCCTACATCGTCCGGGCGGAACCCGACGCCGTCGTCGGAGACCCGGACGAACTGCGCGGACTGCTCCTCGGGGCAGCCGCCCCGCAGGCCCGGTGACCGGCGTCGGCCCGGCAGCCCCCGGAGCCGCCCGGGGGCGCGTGCCGGACGAGCCCCGCGCATCCGTCCCGACCACCCGAACCACCCGAGGGGAGAACCCGTGACGACGCCCCGCCCCCCGCGGGCGCTGCTGCTGGACCACGGCGGCGTGCTGATGCGGTCCGTCAAGCGCCCCGAGCGCATCGACGCCTTCGCCGCCCGCGTGCACGCGCTGACCGGTCCTTCCACAGGGCTCGACCGCGCCGGCGTGCTGGCCTCCATCACCGCCGGCAGGACCGCGTACCGGGCCTGGAAGAACGGGCTTGTGCGCACCCCCGCGCCCCGGGAGATCGGGCACCGTGAGCTCTGGGAGGACTTCATCGCCGCGGACTGGCCCTCCGCGGCACGCGCACTGGTCGGCGCGGAGGCGACCTGGCTGTGCCGCGAACTGGTCCTCGCGGAGAGCGACAGGACGGTGGCCCCCGGCATGCTCGACACGCTGCGCCTCGCCCGTCGGCACGGCGTACGCACGGGCATCGTCTCCAACACCCTCGTCGGCGCGCTCAACCGCGATCTCGCCCACCGCTTCGGCACCCACCCCCTGCTCGACGTGCAGGTCTACTCCGACGAGACGGGTCGCCGCAAGCCCGACCCCGAGATGATCCGGCTGGCCGCCCGCGCCCTGTCCGTCGACCCCGCCGACTGCTGGTACGTGGGCGACAACTACGACCGTGACGTGGTGTGCGGCAAGCGCGCCGGAGTCGGTACGACGATCCTCATGCGTCCCGCCGACCACCGCGACCCGCGGGCCCGCCCCCGGCCCGACGCCGAGGTCGCCGACGGAACGGAACTGCTGGACCTGCTGCGTACCGCACTGGTCCGCCACGACACCGCACGGGACCCCGGACAGGAGGCCGCGGCATGAGCGAACTGGACGAACTCTCCACACGGCTGCGCGAAGTGGCCACCGAGGCGGCGACGGCCGTGGCTCCCGACCTGGTGGCGGCGTTCCGGGACACCATGGACGTCGACTTCAAACGCGACGAGCACGATCCTGTCACCGTGCACGACAGGCGCGCCGAGGAGCGCATCCGGGAGCTGCTGCTCGAACGGATACCCGACAGCACGGTCGTGGGCGAGGAAGGCGGCCGTCAGGACGGGAGCGGTCGCATCGCCTGGTACGTCGACCCCATCGACGGCACCGCCAACTTCGCACGGGGGCTCGCGTTCTTCTGCACCTCCGTCGGCGCCACGGTCGACGGCGAACCCGTGGCGGGCGCGATCGTCGATCCGGTCGCCGGACACGTCTTCACCGCCGATGCCGGCGGCGCCTACCTCGGCGGCGAGCCGTTGCGCCCGCGCGGAGTGCGTGAGGAGTCCCGGGGACTGCTCATCACCGGATTCCCCACCACCCGGGAGCTCGCGTGGAACGACCCGCAGACGCTGCCCAGGTTCGGTGAACTCGTCACCCGCTACGGAACCGTACGCCGCACAGGAAGTGCCGCGCTGACCCTCGCCCACGTCGCGGCGGGCTGGTGCGACGCGGCCCTGGGTACAGCCGTGAACGCCTGGGACATCTGCGCCGCTCACGTCCTGGTGCGGCGCTCCGGCGGTGTGTACCGCTCCTTCGCCGGGCGTGACGGCTGGGACCAGCCCGGCTATCTCGCGCACGGGGCGAACCTCGAACCGCACGCGGCACGCGAGTTCGTGGACTGGTACCTGAGCCGCCTGCCCGCGAGGAGCACCTCATGACGCCGCCCGCAGAACCCCTGCGCCACTCGTGGATCGTCACCGACCTGGACGGCACGCTGGTCGACCGCGACCTGAGGATCGTCCCCCGCAGCGGCCAGGCCCTGCGTCGCTACCAGGACATGGGCGGCACCGTCGTCATCGCCACCGGCCGCAACGAGGTCTCCGCCGGCCGCTACCACCGGGAACTCGGCCTGCGCACACCGCTGATCGTCTACAACGGCGCACGCGTAGTCGATCCGCTGACCGGAAAACGGCTGCTCGATCTGCACCTGGGCGTGTCGTGGGAGGCCCTGCGCGACGACCTGCTCCCCGCCCTTCCCGAAGGTGTCGGAGCGGTGGCGTTCTCCGGCGAGGACGCCCACGTCCTGCGCGAAGCGCCGTCGCTGGCGCCCTACGCGGCACGCGACCGGATCGGACTTCGGGAGGACCCGGTCCAGCAGGCGCCGACGAAGGTGATGCTGATCGCCGACCGCCCGGGCCTCGGCCCGCTGGCGCGGCTGGCGGCCAGGCACTGTCCGGCCGCCCGGCTCCTCCAGTCGGAGGACACCTATCTGGAGATCCTGCCGGGTGCCGCGGGGAAGGAAGTGGCGGTGCGCCGCCTCGCCGACCGGGCGGGCGTCCCGATGGAACGCATCGCCGCCATCGGCGACAACCCCAACGACACCGCCATGGTGCGGGCGGCCGGTCTCGGCGCGGCGGTCGGCGACGGGCACAAGGAAGTGCGCGCCGCCGCCGACGTGGTGGTGGGTCCGTGCGGGCTCGGCGCGGTCGCCGACCTCGTCGAGCTCGTCATCGAAGGTGCCGGGCCGTGATCGTCACGGTCCTCGGCTCCTCGGGGTCGGTGCCGGGGCCGGGCAACCCCTGCTCCGGCTACCTGGTCGAGCACGGCGGACACCGGCTCGTGCTCGACCTCGGAACGGGAGCTTTCGGCACTCTGCTGACGTACGCCCGGCCGGATCAGGTCGACACCGTGGTCGTCAGCCATCGGCACGGCGACCACTCGGCGGACCTGGCGGCACTGGCGTACGCGCAGGAGAAACTGGCGCCACGCGCCGAACCGACCCGCGTGATCGCACCGGCCGGCACGCGGGCGAGGGTGGGCCGCACCTCGCCCCTGGTCTTCGAGGACGCCCGTCCGGGCGAGGCGGTTTGCGGCCTCTTCCGGCTGCTTCTGGCGCCGGTCCGGCACTCCGTGGAGGCGTACGCCGTGCGGGTCGAGGCCGGGGGAGCGGCGCTGACCTACACCGGTGACTCGGGGCCGTGCCGCGCACTCGTGGACCTCGCCCGCGGCAGCGGGCTGCTGTTGGCGGAGGCGGCTCTGGGACCCGGTGACGCGGGCGACGCGGCACCCGGCGGCTGGGACGGCGAGAACACCGGCCCGCCCCCGCATCACCTCACCGCCCGGCAGACCGGGGAGCTGGCAGCCGCCGCCGGCGTCGGTCTGCTCGCGGTGACCCATCTGCGCCCGTGGGACGACGCCGGACGCTCGCTCGCCGCGGCGGCGGCGCGGTTCGGCGGCCCGGTGCTGCCGGCCCGGCCGGGACTACGGCTGGTTCCCGGCCGCACCGCACCCGCGGCGGACCCGAAGGAGGAGAAGTGAGACGGGACGAGAGGCTGTCGGGCGCGATCCGCGTCGCCCGCGAGGCGACCCCGGTGATCAGGACGTCCACCCGCCCTCTGCGGGTCCGGCTGAAGGCGTCAGTGGCGGACATACAGAAGACCGAGGTCGTCGCCGACGTGGCGCACCGGCGCCGGTACGCGGCCTCGGCCGGGCGCGGGGCACGGTGCGGGCGGCGCAGGCCGCGTGCCGGCGGAGAACGGCTGCTGGAACGCGTACGTGGTGAGGCCGGTGCGCTGCGGGTGCGGGAGGCCGGGGGAGCGGCGACCACCTGGGACGGGCGCGGCCGGCAGCCCGGCGACGACACGAGGGTGGCGAGCGACTGCCTGGTGCACGACGCCGTACCGGCCCGCCCGGAGGCGGCGCGTTCGGCGGGCGGGGCGATGGCGCGGTGAACCACGACGGGACGTCGCTCGCCCATCTGGCGGTGGCCTTCGCCCTGTGCGCCGTCATCGGCATGGAGCGCGAGTACCGGCAGAAATCGGCCGGTCTGCGCACCCATGTGCTGGTCGGCCTCGGATCGGCGCTCTTCATGCTGGTGTCGAAGTACGGCTTCGCCGACATGCTCGGGCTGCCCGGCGTGGGACTGGACCCCTCGCGCGTGGCCGCGCAGATCGTGTCCGGAATCGGCTTCATCGGCGGCGGGCTGATCTTCGTGCGCAGGGACGCGGTCCGTGGTCTGACGACGGCCGCCAGCGTGTGGCTGGCGGCGTCCATCGGCGCGGCGGCGGGATCCGGGCTGCTGGTGCTGGCGGCCGCCGTCACCGCGGCCTACCTCCTGGTGGCGTTCGCGTTCCCCGCGCTCGCACGGCGGTTGCCCCGCTCGCCCACGGAGTCGGTACTGCTGCACGTCAGTTACCTGGATGGACGGGGGCTCCTGCGTGACATCGTCCGGGAGTGCACGGGGGCGGGGTTCCACGTGGCAGGCCTGCGGACGGCCGGCTGCCCGCCGGTGGATGCCGGCCCCTCCCAGGTGGGCGTCCTGCTTGAGTTGTCCGGCAACGGTGTCCACGACGAGTTGGTTCCCCGTCTTTCCGATCGTGAGGGAATCACCGAGGTGACTCTGTTGCAGGATGAGGTCGACTGAAGGACTTCGCGCGTACCGTCGTGGCGACAGCCGGGTACCCGCCCGGCATGAGCAATTCTTCAGTCAGTATGTCAGGACAATAGGTTGACAGGTCGCTGCTTGACGGAGCAAGCTCGATCACGAGAGCCGGGCAGGTGTCCGGTACACCCACCACGAACAGAGAAGAGGCACGGCATGCCGATCAGGCCGGTCCACGCCGTTCACGTCACCGAGGGAGGCAGGCCGTGACCGCACCTCTCACCCAGCGCATCGCCGGAGCCCCCATTTCCTGGGGCGTCTGTGAGGTTCCGGGCTGGGGGCACCAGCTCGGCACGGACCTGGTCCTGCGACAGATGCGCGAGGCCGGACTCGCGGCCACCGAATTCGGACCGGAAGGCTTCCTGCCCGACGACCCGGCGGAGAAGGCGGCCACGCTCGCCTCGCACGGCCTGCGCGCCGTCGGCCAGTTCGTGCCGGTCGTCCTCCACGAGCCGGACCACGACCCGCTCCCCGAGGTCGAGGCGGCGCTGACCGGTCTCCTGGCAGCCGACGCCCGCACAGTCGTCGTCGCGGCGGCGACCGGTGCCCACGGCTACGACGGGCGGCCCGCGCTCGACGCGAAGGGGTGGTCCGTCCTCCTCGCCAACCTCGACCGGATCTCCGCGGCGGCGGCCGCCGCCGGTGTGCTCGCGACCCTGCACCCCCACGTGGGGACGATGATCGAATCGGGGGAGGAGACGCAGCGGGTCCTCGACGGGTCGGGCATCGGCCTGTGCCTGGACACCGGGCACCTGCTCATCGGCGGCGGCGACCCCCTCGCTCTGGCGGCCCGTCAGCCCGGACGCGTCTCCCACGTACACCTCAAGGACGTGCGCCTGGACCTCGCCGACCGGGTGAGGGCCGGCCGCACGACGTACACCGAGGCCGTCGCCGACGGCATGTACGTTCCCCTGGGGGCCGGCGACATCGACATCGCGGGAATCGTCCGGCTGCTGGAGGAGGACGGATACGCCGGGTGGTACGTGCTCGAACAGGACACCATCCTGCACGCCGCACCCGGTGAGGACGGCGGCGCCGGTCCCCTCGACGACGTCCTCGCCTCGGTCGACCACCTGCGCTCCCTCGCCGCCGGCACCACGGCGGGCTGACCATGGCCCACGAGCTCCTCGCCATCGGACGGACCGGCGTCGACATCTATCCGCTCGACCACGGCGTCGGCCTCGAAGAGGTGCGCACGTTCGAGAAGTTCCTCGGTGGAAGCGCCACGAACGTCGCCGTCGCCGCCGCCCGCCTCGGTCGCGACGCCGCCCTGATCACCCGCGTCGGCCGTGACCCCTTCGGCCGCTACGTCCAGCAGGAGGCTGCCCGCCTCGGCGTCGACACCACCTACATCACCCCCCTCACGGCGCCGGACGGGCCGCCCACGCCGGTCACCTTCTGCGAGGTCTTCCCCCCCGACGACTTCCCGCTCCACTTCTACCGGTACGGCGCCGCCCCCGATCTCATGATCGACCCCGGCACGCTGCCCCTGGAGGACATCCGCGAGTCGGCGGTCTTCTGGGCGACCGTCACCGGCCTGTCCGCGGAGCCCAGCCGCGCAGCCCACTTCGCCGCCTGGCAGGCCCGCGGCCGAAGGACCCGCACGGTCCTGGACCTCGACTACCGCCCCATGTTCTGGACCGGGCCCGAGGAGGCGGGCCACCAGGCCGGCCTCGCCCTGGAACACGTCACCGTGGCCGTCGGCAACCGGGAGGAGTGCGAAGTCGCCGTCGGGGAGACCGATCCCCGGCGGGCGGCGGACGCCCTGCTCGAACGCGGTCTGGAACTCGCCGTCGTCAAGATGGGGCCGGCCGGCGTCCTGGCCGCGACCCCGGACGAAGAGGTGCGCGTCGCACCGTTCCCGGTCGAGGTCGTCAACGGCCTCGGCGCCGGTGACGCGTTCGGCGGCGCGCTCGTCCACGGCCTGCTCAGCGGCTGGGATCTGCCCCGCGTCGTCGAATTCGCCAATGCCGCGGGCGCCATCGTCGCCTCCCGCCTCGCCTGCTCCACCGCCATGCCGACCACCGCCGAGGTACAGGCCGTCCTCGCTTCCCGGCCGCCGGCCCACGCCGAAGGGAACGCCTGATGGATGCCGCACACCTGACCGAGATCCGGGCCCGCGAGCCGGGCCGCATCGCACGGTCCTGGCAGAAGCGCTCCCGCCGGCCGCTGACCGGCGAGGACGGCCGCCTGCTCATCGTCGCGGCCGACCATCCCGCGCGCGGTGCCCTGGGCGCGCGCGGCGACGACGCGGCCATGGCGAGTCGCAGCATGCTGCTCGACCGCCTGGCGACCGCTCTCTCCCGCCCCGGGGTGGACGGCGTGCTGGGCACCCCCGACCTCCTCGACGACCTGCTGCTGATGGGGGCGTTGGAGGACCGGGTGGCCATCGGGTCGATGAACCGCGGCGGGCTGCAGGGCGCGTCCTTCGAATTCGACGACCGGTTCACCGCCTACACCGCCGAGGCGATCGCCGCGCAAGGGCTCGAAGGCGGCAAGACGCTCACCCGGATCTGCCTCGACGACGCCGGTACCGCGGCCACCCTCCAAGCGACCGCCAACGCCGTCACCGGACTGGCCGCGCACGGACTCATGGCCATGATCGAGCCCTTCCTGACCGTTCGCGAGGAAGGCCGCGCACGCAACCTCCTCGACCCCGACAGCGTCATGAAGTCGATCCACATCGCGAGCGCACTCGGGGCGACCAGTGCCTACACCTGGCTGAAGCTGCCGGTCGTCGACGAACTCGAACGCGTCCTGGACGCGACCACCTTGCCCACCCTGCTGCTCGGTGGGGACCCGCAGGGCGACCCGCACGACACGTACGCGTCCTGGGCCAAAGCGCTGTCGCTCCCGGCGACCAGAGGACTCGTCGTCGGACGCGCGCTGCTCTACCCGCCCGACGACGACGTCGCGGCCGCCGTCGACATCGCCGCCGGGATCGTTCACGGGAGCGGCGCATGAGCGACAACAGCAGATGGGTGCGGCCCCTGGGCACATCCGCCGACGCGGCATGGCAGACCGCTGTCACCGCCGACGGCCGGGACTGGCGGCACACCAGCCTCCGGGTGGCGGCTCTCGCCCCGGGCGAGAGCCGGGTGGTGGACGCAGGGGACTGGGAGCACATCGTCGTGCCGCTGTCCGGCAGCGCGGAGGTCACCGCCGTCACCTCCGACGCGCGGGTGCACGAGGCGCAACTCACCGGACGCTCCGACGTGTTCGCCGGCCCCACCGACACCGCGTACATACCCGCGGGCTCGCGTATCACCCTCCGGGCTTCGGCCGGACCGGTCCGGCTCGCCCTCACGGGCGCGCGAGTGACCGGGGACCTCCGCCGGGGCGGGCCCGGCGGCCACTCCTTCCGGCACCTGAGCGCCGCCGAGGTACCGGTCGAACGGCGCGGTGCCGGCAACGCCTCCCGCCACGTACGCAACTTCGGCACGCCCGAGGTGCTGGGGGCGGACGCCCTCATCGCCTGCGAGGTCGTGACACCGCCCGGCAACTGGAGTTCGTGGCCGCCGCACAAGCACGACACCGCGCGCCCCGGGGAGGAGAGCGCCCTGGAAGAGATCTACTACTTCGAGACCGCGCCCGTGGACGCCCGCTGCACCGACCCCGTCGGCTACCAGCGCGTGTACACCGCCGACACCGGACGGCCCATCGACGTCCTGGCCGAAGTACGCACCGGCGACGTCGTCCTGGTGCCCCACGGCTGGCACGGACCGGCGATCGCCGCGCCCGACGCCCACCTGTACTACCTCAACGTCATGGCCGGTCCCGGCCCCGAGCGCGCCTGGCTCATCAGCGACGACCCCGCCCACGCCCGGGTCCGCGAGACATGGCCGGACCTGCCCTTCGACCCACGGACGGCACACCGCCGTGCCCCCGGACCCGCCCGGCCCGCACCCCGACCCCCAGGAGGCGCCGCGTGAACACCGCACAGCCCGCGACCGTGCGGCTCACCGTGTCGCAGGCGACCGTCAGGTTCCTCGCCGCCCAGTGGTCCCAGCGCGACGATCAGCGCAGGCCGCTCTTCGCAGGTGTCCTCGGCATCTTCGGCCACGGCAACGTCGCGGGCATCGGCCAGGCGCTTCTCGAACACGAGCGGGAAGCGGACGGCCGCCCCGGCCTCCCGTACATCCTGGCCCGCAACGAACAGGCCATGGTGCACACCGCCGTCGCCCACGCCCGGCAGAAGGACCGCCTGCAGACCTGGGCCTGCACCGCGTCGATCGGACCGGGATCCACCAACATGCTCACGGGGGCGGCCCTGGCCACCATCAACCGCCTTCCCGTGCTGCTGCTGCCCTCCGACACGTTCGCCACCCGCCCCAGTGCCCCGGTACTCCAGGAGCTGGAGCACCCCGGCGCGGCGGACATCTCCGTCAACGACGCCTTCCGGCCCCTGTCGCGGTTCTTCGACCGGGTCAGCCGCCCCGAGCAACTTCCCTCGGCTCTCATGGGCGCCATGCGGGTGCTCACCGACCCCGCGGAGACGGGTGCGGCGACGATCGCGCTGCCGCAGGACGTCCAGGCCGAGGCGTACGACTGGCCCGCCGAACTGTTCCACCCCCGCACCTGGCACGTGGCCCGGCCACCGGCCGAACCCGCCCGCCTCGCGGCCGCCGCGGACCTCGTACGCCGGGCCGGGCGTCCGCTGATCGTGGCCGGGGGCGGCGTGCACCACTCCGAAGCGGAGGCGGCGCTCACCACGCTGGCCGAGCGGACCGGCATCCCGGTCGGTGAGACCCAGGCGGGCAAGGGATCGCTGCCCCACGGCCACCCGCGGCTGATGGGCGGTATCGGCTCCACCGGCACGACCGCGGCGAACGCGCTCGCCCGGGAAGCGGACGTCGTCATAGGCGTCGGGACGCGCTGGACCGACTTCACCACCGCCTCGCGGACCGCCTTCCAGAACGAAGGAGTCCGCTTCATCAACATCAACGTCGCCGGCTTCGACGCCGGCAAGCACGCCGGCCTGGCGCTCGTGGCCGACGCCCGTGAAGCACTGACCGCCCTCACCGAGGCCCTGGCCGGCCACCGCGTCGACCCCGCGTTCGAGAGGTCGCAGAACGAGTCCTGGCGCAGCTGGAACGAGCGGGTCGAGGCCGCGTACAACCCGCCCCCCGAGGTGACCGGCCGGCTCCCCGAGGGCGTACTCACCCAGGCCACGGTGCTCGGCTGCGTCAATGAACTCAGCGACCCGCGCGACGTCGTCCTGTGCGCCGCCGGATCCATGCCCGGCGACCTCCACAAGCTGTGGCGCGTCCGCGACCGCAAGGCGTACCACGTCGAGTACGGCTACTCCTGCATGGGTTACGAGATACCCGCCGCGCTCGGAGTCCGGCTGGCCGACGACACCCGGGACGTCTTCGCCATGGTCGGCGACGGCGGCTACCTCATGATGCCGACCGAACTGGCCACCGCCGTCCAGGAGCGGATCAAGGTCGTCGTCGTGCTCGTCCAGAACAACGGCTTCCACTCGATCGGCTCACTCTCCGAAGCACTCGGCTCCCAACGCTTCGGCACCCGGTACCGCTACCGCTCCGCCGACGGGCGCCTGGACGGCCCGAACCTGCCCACCGACCTCGCCGCCAACGCCCGCAGCCTCGGCGCCCACGTCGTCGAGGTGCGTTCCCGCAGCGAACTGGAGGCAGCCATCGCCCGGGCCAGGGCGTGGCCGGCCGACGGGGGCCCCTTCGTCATCCACGTCGAGACCGACCCGCACGTCTTCGCACCCGACAGCGACAGCTGGTGGGACGTCCCCGTCAGCGAGGTGTCCCGGCTCGGATCGACGCAGGCGGCCCACACGTCCTACACCGGCCACAAGAAGGCCCAGCGGCCCCTGCTCGCCCCCGCGGCCGATCGCGTGGGGCGCAGCGCACCCGACCCGCGCCCGGGCAACCAGTCCTGACCCCATCGCAGAAGGAGCTCGTCGTGAGCCTGCCGCAGCGCATCACCCATTTCATCGACGGCCGGACCTGGGACGGACCGGCCGGACGCACCGCGCCGGTCCACAATCCCGCCACCGGGGAGCGGACCGCGACCGTCGACCTCGCCTCGGCCGAACTCGTGCGTGCCGCCGTCACCTCAGCCGAAGCGGCCTGGCGGGACTGGCGCGCACAGTCCCTCGCCAAGCGGGCCCGCGTGCTCTTCGCCTTCCGGGAACTGCTCAACGCGCACAAGCGGGACATCGCCTCCCTGATCACCGCCGAACACGGCAAGGTGCTGTCGGACGCCCTCGGGGAGGTCACCCGCGGTCTTGAGGTGGCCGAATTCGCCTGCGGCATCCCGCACCTGCTCAAGGGGGACTACTCCGAGAACGCCTCGACCCGGCTGGACGTCCACTCCGTCCGGCAGAGCCTCGGCGTCGTCGCGGTCATCTCCCCGTTCAACTTTCCCGCCATGGTGCCCATGTGGTTCGTCCCGATCGCGCTGGCCTGCGGTAACGCGGTGGTGCTGAAGCCCAGCGAGAAGGACCCCAGCGCCCCCCTCGCCCTGGCGGCCCTGTGGAAGGAAGCAGGCCTGCCCGACGGCCTGTTCCAGGTCGTCAACGGCGACAAGGAGGCCGTCGACGAGCTCCTCCACCACGACGCCGTCAAGGCCGTGTCCTTCGTCGGCTCGACACCCGTCGCGAGGTACGTGTACGAGCAGGCGACCGCCCGCGGCAAGCGGGTCCAGGCCCTGGGCGGCGCGAAGAACCACATGCTGGTCCTGCCGGACGCCGACCTCGACCTCGCCGCGGACGCTGCCGTCAACGCGGGCTTCGGCTCGGCGGGCGAGCGGTGCATGGCGATCTCCGTACTCGTCGCCGTCGAACCGGTCGCCGACGCGCTCGTGGCGCGGATCGTCGAACGGATGAGCCGTCTGCGTACCGGCGACGGAACCCGCGACTGCGACATGGGCCCGCTGGTCACCCGGGAACACCGGGACAAGGTCGCGTCCTATCTCGACGCCGGGGTCAAGGCCGGCGCCACGCTGCTCGTGGACGGCCGGGAGGGCGCGGTCGACGCCGACGGGGACGGCTTCTTCCTCGCCCCGACACTCTTCGACCACGTCAGCACCGACATGCCGGTCTACACGGACGAGATCTTCGGCCCCGTCCTCTGTGTGGTCCGCGTGCCCTCCTACGACGACGGCCTGGCCCTCATCAACGCCAACCCGTACGGCAACGGCACGGCGATCTACACCAACGACGGCGGAGCGGCCCGGCGGTTCCAGAACGAGGTCGAGGCCGGCATGGTCGGCGTCAACGTGCCGATCCCCGTGCCCGTCTCGTACTTCTCCTTCGGAGGGTGGAAGAACAGCCTGTTCGGGGACACCCACGCGCACGGCACCGAGGGGGTGCACTTCTTCACCCGCGGAAAGGTCGTCACCTCCCGATGGGCCGACCCGAGCCACGGCGGCCTCGACCTCGGGTTCCCCCGGACCGGCTGAGCGGGTCACGCGGCCAGCAGCGGGCGCAGTGGGCCGCACTTCAGCCGCGCGGCGATCGCCTCCTGCCTGCGCCGTACCGCCCAGGTGGTGACGCAGGCGACCAGGGCGCCGACCAGGAAGCCGGCCAGGACGTCGTGCGGGTAGTGCGCGCCCACCCACACCCGGGAGGCCGCCATCAGACCCGCCGCGGCCAGGGCGACGAGTCCGAGCCGGCGCGATACGAGGAGGAGAGCGACGGCCGCAGCGGAGGCGAGGGCCGCGTGGTTGCTGGGGAAGGACCAGTCACCGGGTGCCGGGCACGCTTCCAGGGTGGCCACGTGCAGTTGGTCGCAGGGCCGGTCCTCATGAACCGCGAGTTTCAGCAGTGAGTTGGCGCCGTAGGCGAGGACGGTGACCAGCGGGACGGCCAGCGCGGTGACCGCGGTCGGTGTCCCCGCCCGGCGGGCCCGCCACCAGGCGACGAGCATCAGCAGCGCGAACACTCCCAGCCCGTACGCCGACCAGGTGGTGACCAGGCTGTCGACCCATCCGGGGGTCCGGTCGGCGAGGCCGACGATCTTGAGGTAGGCCGGGCCGTCGATGGCCGAACCGTCGTAGGCGAGTTGCATCAAGGGGTCTCGTTCCGGTGCTCGGCGGCTTGTCGTGAGAGTGGCGAAGGGGCGACGGGGTGTACGGCCATGGACGTTGGCCCTTCATACATGCGGGCAGGGGGCGGCCGGGCAGAACGGCGGAGCGACTACAATGCTGTAGACGGTCTACGGAACTGTAGACGATCCGGAGATGAAGGAAACGTCATGACGGAGGGCGTAGCCGAACGCAGAGCGGCGGGAGAACTGGAGGCGAGCGTGCTCGCGGCACTGTGGGCCGCGGACGGACCCCGGACCGTCGGCCAGGTGCAGAAGAGCCTCGCGGCCGGCCTGGCCCGCACCACGGTGACCACGGCACTGACCCGTCTCCATGCGAAGGGGGCCGTCGGCCGGGAGCGTTCCGGCCGGGGATTCGCCTACTTCCCCGTCCGGGACGCCCACGGTCTGACCGCTCAGCGCATGCGCCACGAGCTCGACAAGGACCACGACCGCCCGACCGCGCTCGCCCGGTTCGTCTCGGACCTGGATCCCGAGGACGAACGCATACTGCGCGAACTTCTGGGAGATGGCGGCGGGCAGTGATCACCGCTCTGGCCGTGCCGCTCCTGATGCCGCTCGCGGCACCGGTGCTCATCCGGCTGGTGGGATCCCGTCAGCGTCCGGCGGCCGCGATGTGGGCGCTGACCGCGACCGCGTGCGTGCTGGCGGCCGGCTGGCTCGCGGCACTCGGGGTCCTGCTTCTCGCCGGCATGCTCACCGTGTCGGCCCTCGCCCGCTTCGGTCACCTGGTCCACCCGCTGAACGTGGCGCCCGCCACCGTCGCCTACCCGGCCTCCGCGCTCGCCGTCGGGACGCTCCTCGTCTGCCTTCACGCCGTGGCCGGGGCGGCGCTGCGTCAGCTCCGCCAGTACCGCACCGCGCACGCACAGCTGCGCGACGCGCCCTCCGCCGGAGACCTGAGTGTCCTGGACCACCCCGAACCCGACGCCTACGCCCTTCCCGGGAGCCCGGGGCGCGTCGTGGTGACCTCCGGAATGCTGCGCACCCTGAACGGACCCGAGCGGGAAGCCCTCCTCGCGCACGAACGGGCCCACCTCGCAGGACGCCATCACTACTTCCTCGCCGTGGGCGACCTCGCCACCCGCTGCCATCCCGCGATGCGCGGACTGCGGGACGCCATCGCCCTGGCCGTCGAGCGCGTCGCCGACGAAGCCGCCGCGACCGTGGTCGGTGACCGTCATCTGACCGCGCGCGCCATCGGTCGCGCGGCCCTGGCCAAGAGCACCGGCGGCCCCACGCGGCCGTCCTTCGCCGCGGGTGCCTCGGGCGGGCTCGTGCCTCAGCGGGTGAAGGCGCTGCTCCAACCCGCGGTCACACCGCGCGGGGTGGCGGTCGCGGCAGCCGGCCTGCTCCTCGCCTGCTCAGCCGCATCCGGCGGCGGAGCCGCCGCGGGGCTCGCGAGCCTGCACCACCGCGTCGAGATCGCCCAGGGCGAAGTGCGGGACCACTGACGCGTGGTCATGCGCGGGGGTCAGGCCGATGACAGCTGCTCCGCGATTTCCTTGACCCACGCGGCGCTCCTGGCAGGGTCGTCGAGGGACTGCGCCCACTCGTCCGGTGTCAGGCCGTGGTGGGCGGGGCCGGCTTTGAGAGCGACGAGAAGGGCTCTGGCCGAGTCCCGCATGGCGGACGACGTGTCGCCGCTTCCGTCGATTCCCGTTCCCGCCGCCAGACCGTAGATCTTGCGTGCCATGGCCTGGCGCTCACCGTTCTCGACCTTCTTCCAGAACTTCAGGGCCTCCTTCAGCGCATCGGGGCGGGAAGCGGGTTCGGCGTGGTCCTCGTCCGACGCCCAGCGCTCCGGGTGGCGGGCCCCCTCGTAACGCTTCATGCCCGCCCGGCCCGCCTTGTACGCGGTGACACCGAGGATGAGGCCGGCGGCCCCGGCGGCGAGGCCCCAGCCGACGGGATTGCTCGCCAGTCCGGCACCTCCCGCGGTGGCGGCCACCGCCGTCACGATGCCCCCCGCGGCCTTGGCGGACTCGCCCACAGCGGTGAACGCCTGCTTGCCCATCTTGTTGCGCTGCTTGCCCAGCGCGTACGTGTGCACGGTGTTCATGGTGTTCGCGTCCTCGGCGCGCCGGATGTCGGCAGCCGCGTCACGGGCGGCGCCCGTCGCCGCCCAGGCGGCATCGATGGCCTCGGAGACGCGCGCGATCCGGTCCACGCCCTCGTGGTCCCAGTGGCCGTCCAGGGCGACGTACGCGTCATCGGCGGCCTGTTCGGCCTCCTGCCGCGCGCGGTCGAGGCGGGCCATGGCGTCCTCGTCGGTGCGGTCGTGCCTCTCCAGCCCTTTCAGGGCCCGGTACTTGCGAGCGGTCAGCCCGACACGCGTTGCCGCGCGTGCGCCCTTCACCGCTCCGACCACGCCGGAGCCGATACCGCCTGCCTCGGATACCGTCGCGGCGTGCGCCGCCATCTGCGCCTTCGTCAGTTCCTTGGCGATGCCGAGCACGTAGTTCCCCGCTCCGGCGGCACCGATGACCGCGTCGGCCGTCTTGGAGTTGGCCTTCTTGTCCGCCGTGTGGAAGGCGGCCCCCTCCTTGTGCTTGGTGGCGTCCCTCCTGGCTTTGACCGCCTCCATGCCACTGAGCGCGGCGCCGGCGGTCTCGGTGACGAGGTTCTCGGACGCGGCGGCGGCGCCGGATGCGCCGGTGGAGTGCTTGAGGCTCTCGCTCGCCGTCACCGATGCCTGCTGGGCGAAGCCCGCGTTGGCGGGAACATGGACGCCCTTGACGAACGTGTCGATGAGTTCGAGGTTCTTCTTGACCTTGTCTAGGACGGCGGCGATCCGGTCGCGGTAGCTCTTGGGGGCCGGGGGCGGGCCGGCGTTCTCCGGTCCCCCCTCCCGAGCGGTCTCGTTGGCGCGCTGCACCACCGCGACCGCCGCCCGGTTGCCGAGGCTGGCCTGGATCGCGAGGAGCGGGCGGTTCGGCGAGCCGAGGGACGGAACCCCGGTCCGGCCCCGCTCCGGGTGCTGCGGGGCTCGGGGCAGGACCGACTGCCGAGTCGGGGTGCGGTGGACCGGGGTGCTCATGACGTACCTCTCCTGGGCCGGACCGGGAGCCCGGAGAGTAATCAGGCCGGGCCAACAGCAGGAGTACGGCGGGAAGATCTTTCACTGACGCCGGTCGGCGCGCTCCGCGTGACACGTCCGATGACGGCGTCTTCCCGCGTCAAGGTGTCGGCGAGGCACCGGTGAGCGCCATCCAGCCGCGGAGCGTTTCCTGGTGGGATCCCTCTGCCGTGCTGGACGCCACCGCCTCGGCGTCCTCGGGGGAGCGCGGCGTCCCCGCTCGGGTGAGCAGGTCGAGCGGCCATGCGGGGCCCGTTCCGGCCGGTTCCCCGTCGAAGGCTGTCCAGTCCCAGGGTCCGTTGAACTGCCATGCCCGGCCGACGGCATCGGCGACCTCGTCGCCGATGTGGAGGGACGCGTACGGGCGCATCAGGAGCTCGAAGGCGAAGGGGATCCCGTCGCCGGGGTGGATGGTGTACCCCGAGCCGTCAAGATGGCTCCCGTCCGGGAACTCGCGATAGGACTGCCCCCGGGGCAGCACGGTCACGGACCGGGTGGGACGGGGCAGCCAGGCCGTCTCCACCGGGGGATCGTGGCGGGCGACGTCCGTCACGTGCACCACGGTGGGGGGAACGCCGACCCGGCAGACGTCGCCCGCCTTCAGCCGGTCGGGCGGGGGCTCCGTCCGGAAGAGCTCGACCTCGGGCGAGACGCTCCCGTCGGTGCTCACAGCGAGGGCGACGATCCCGTTCCAGCGCGCGAACTCGTTGTCCGTGTCGATTTCCCACCATGGCCAGTGCACCGACACCTCACCCCACCTGAGACCCCGCTCGACGCGGGTGGGTGTGAAGGGGCACGCCACCGACAGCACGTCCCCGACCCGGAAGTCGTCTTCATCGATCATGTGGTCGGCCGAGTCCTAAAGGTCGCGGCATATTCCGCGAGCATGTTCCAGGTCCTTCTTCACCGTCGCGTCGAAGTCGAAGACCCGGGCGTGGCGATCCTGGGAGCGGCGTATGGTCCGCGCGAGCTCCTTGTACGTCGCGTCGCCCGCTGCCGCCGACGCGGAGAGGGCCCCGGCGGCCGCGTAACGGTTGATGGCGACCTCGCCGGCCGAGCCCTCCTCCGTGTACTTCGCAGGGTCGAACCCCTTGAGCGCCGCGCAGGCGGCACGTGCGTCTGCCGCCGGGGTCCCGACCGCACCGGTGGAGTCGGGGCGCAGCGCCCAAACGGCGCCCGTCCCCGCGACGCCGAGAACGAGCCCCGCGACGAGGCAGAGCACCATGTTCCTGGCGCGGGACTTGTGCGGGGAGGGCGAGCCGGATGCGAGCGAGGGCGGTGGCTGGGAATGCATGCGGCCAAGTTAGCAACTCATCGACGCCCGCCGAACTCCCAGTCGTGAACCTCGATACTCGCGTACCGGTCCGCGGCCAGGACGGCTCGCGCCGCGTCCGGATCCGGGGCCCTCAGAAGCACGGCCGTACCCAGCCAGGTGTCGCCGTCGTCGGAAAGCAGCGGCCCGTACGCGACCAGGTCGTCGCGTTCGACCGGAAGGTCGAGGTCGGCGGCCGGGCCCTCGCCGAGGCCGAGCACCAGATACCGGTTGCCACCGGCACGGCCACCGGGGAAGTCCCACATGGTGCGCCCCAGCACGTTGCGCCACCGGCGCAGCATCACGTCACGGTACGCGCCGGCTTGGTAGTTGGGCTCGTCGAAGGCGAACGCGCGGGCCGCGGCGGGATCGGGCAGGTCGACGATGTGGACGCTGCCGGTCGGTGTCTCACCGTCGTCGGCGAAGGTCGGGCCGCGAGCGATCAGCTCCTGCCCGTACCGGTCCATGTAGGACCAGTGCTCCTCCAGCAGCTTCTCGCGCAACGCGAGGGAACCGGGCCGATCACGGTGGTAGCAGAAGAACTCCATGCACAGACCCTCGCCGATCAAGGGCGCCGACTCAACCGGCTTCCGGCCGAATTGGCTTCGTGACACGCCCTAGGCGAGAAGAACCTCCACGCCGAGTGTCCTGAGTCGCTCGATGGCCGTGTCCTGAGGATCCGCGTCGGTGATCAGGCCGGTGATCTTCTCCCACGGCAGGACGCGGTACGGCGAGGCGGTGCCGATCTTCTCGTAGGACGCGAGGATGTAGGTCTCCGCGGCCCGTGCGGCCAGGGCGCGCTTCATCGCTGCCTCCTCGGCGTCCCCCGTGGTCAGTCCGGCCTCGGGGTGGACGCCGGTGACGCCGAGCAGGCACAGGTCGGCGGAGACGTTCTGCGCGGCCTCGACCGCGGCGGCACCGCAGGCGACCGCGGAGTGCTTGAAGACGCGCCCTCCGAGGAGGAACAGCTCTGCCCGCGGGTGGTCGATCAGTTGCGTGGCGATCGTCGGGCTGTGGGTGATCACCGTGCAGGTGAGGTCCTTCGGAAGCGCCTGCGCCACGGCGAGGGCGGTGGTGCCGCCGTCGAGGATCAGCGAGCCGCCGGGCCGGACCAGCGCGGCCGCCGCCGCGGCGACCCTCCGTTTGCCGTCCGGTGCCACCGCACGCCGCGCGTCGTAGTCCACCACCGCGGGAGAAGCGGGGAGCGCACCCCCGTACACCCGTTGGCACAGTCCCTCGGCGGCGAGATCGCGAAGGTCACGCCGCACGCTGTCCTCGGAAATGCCGAGTCCGGCGGCGACGTCCTTGGCGACGATCTTGCCCTCGCGGGCGAGCAGGCCGAGCAGGTGATCACGTCGTTCAGCAGCCAGCATCCGCATTCTCTCCTGTTCTTGCACGTTTCTGCATGTATCGTAGCGGCCATGAACGACAAGCCCAAGCTCATCCTGATCGCCGGTCCCTACCGTTCCGGCACCGACGGCGCCCCGCAGGCCATGGCCGCCAATCTCGCCCGCCTCGAAGCCGCCGCCTGGCCGATCTTCGCGGCCGGCCACCTCCCCGTGATCGGGGAATGGATCGCCCTGCCCGTGCTGCACTCGGCCGGCGCCGGCCCGACGGACCCGCTCGCCGATCAGGTGCTCTACCCGACCGCCGACCGCCTGCTCGCCCATTGCGACGCCGTGCTGCGCCTGCCGGGCGAATCCGCCGGCGCCGACCAGGACGTCGCCACCGCCCGCCGCCGCGGCCTGCCCGTCTACTACGACGTGGCCGAGATCCCGCGCCGCACCTCGGAGGAGGCCGCGTGAAGAGCCGCCCCGGCATCGACATCCCCGACCATCGCGGCCGCACCGGCCTCGACCGGGCCGGGCGCGGACTGGACCGCAATCCCGGCGTCCGGGTACGCGACGTCGAGCTCACCTCCCGGGGCTGGCACGTCCTGCGCCGCACCACCTTCGACTACCGGCGCCGCGACGGCCGGTGGGAGACCCAGCAGCGCGAGACCTACGACCGCGGCGACGGCGCCGTCGTCCTGCCCTACGACACAGGCCGCGGCCGTGTCCTGCTCACCCGTCAGTTCCGCTACCCCGCCTATGTGAACGGCCATCCCGACGGCATGCTCATCGAGGCGGCGGCCGGACTGCTCGACGCGGAGGACCCCAGCACCGCGATCCGCCGAGAGAGCGCCGAAGAACTCGGCGTCACCCTGGGGCCTCTCACCCGCGTCTTCGACGCCTACATGAGCCCGGGCTCCGTCACCGAGCGCCTCCACTTCTTCGCCGCTCCCTACGCCCCGGCCGACCGGACCGGCAAGGGCGGAGGAGTCGCGGAGGAAGGCGAGGACATCGAAGTCCTCGAACTTCCCTTTGCCGAAGCCCTCGCCATGGCCCACGACGGACGCATCACCGACGGCAAGACCATCATGCTCCTGCAGTGGGCAGCCCTGTACGGGCCCTTCGCCCCACAGCGGAACGTGTGAGAACCCGCCCACCGGACCGCGTCAGTACACCGTGTCCTGCTGGTCCGGTACGACACTGCCGTCGCCACGCCGTACGGGGCTCTGGGTGCCGTCGGGTTCGGTGTAGGCGGCGGTCGCGCAGGGGTAGGCCGTGGCCTTGCGGGGCAGCGGTTCGATGAACATGGGATTCACGACCCAGCGGCCGTCGGCGTTGTCGTAGGCGCGGCACATCACCTCGTTCTTGTTGCGGTTGAGCACCAGGTGCGCGCCTGTCGCATCGCCGACGAACGTCACGTCGGTGTCGGCGTCGCCGCCGCCCAGCGCGATGCGCCGGTGGGGAGCCTGCTGGTTCCAGGCGGCCCGGCCCTTGATCCCGTAGATCTCCTGGTTGATCCAGCAGCGCTTGCCGTCGATGTAGGGGATGACCTCGCCCTCGGTGACGCCGACGCCGCCGCAGCCTTCGTTGCGGGTCGTGATGCGCCCCTTGCCGTCGAGGACGGACCGGATCGCCACGGTGTGCGCGCGGTCGATTCCGATGCCGCGGGACCACACCTCGGTGACCGGCTCGGAACCGGCCGAGACGATCCAGACGTCGAACCCGGCCCTCTGGAGCGTGCGGACGAGGTCGCGTTGCTGTTCGTAGTAGCGGACATAGGCGGGAAGGACGTGGGTGCCCACGGTGCGGGTCGCACCGATGGGCGCGGCAAGGGCCTCGGTGCGTGCGGCGTCGGCGTACGCACGGAGTTGGGGGACGGTGTGTCCGGCGAACAACTGCGGCACCCACGCGTACTGCGGC
Organism: Streptomyces sp. NPDC041814; assembly: GCF_055590565.1. NCBI lineage: Bacteria > Bacillati > Actinomycetota > Actinomycetes > Kitasatosporales > Streptomycetaceae > Streptomyces > Streptomyces sp. NPDC041814. The sequence continues at coordinate 584,790 of NZ_JBVJAM010000002.1, forward strand.
ACGGTACGCCTGTGGTTCCACGTTCCCGCGAAGGCGGCATCGCCGCTCATCGTCGTGCCGTGCTCACGGATTTCGAGGATCTCGTCGGCGCAGCGGGCGTTGGTGGAGGTGGGCAGGGGCTCCCCCACCTCCACCTCGGTTCCGCATGCCTCGGTGAGGGCCTTGTTCGCCGTGCTGGTCAGCCATGTGCTGGTGTCCTTCCAGCTGGCGGGGCGAAGGATCTTGTCGTGGCGCAGGGACCAGCTGATCGTGGCATCGGTGACGTCGTTCTTGGTGATGGTGTTGTCCCAGTCGAAGGCCGCGACCGGACGCGGTCCACTTCTGCCGTGGCAGGTGCCGCGTTCGTCGATCACGCGCTGCAACTGGGCTCGGTTGTCGCCGTACCAGGGAAGATCGTGGGAGAGCTGAGGGCAACGGGCCGTCGGGGGCGCGGCCACGCGGCCGGCCGGTGCGGCCGCCGCGGGGCCCATCGCTGCCACGACTGCGAATGCGGCCGTCACGGCCGAGGTCCACGCGAGAACTCGTCGGGTGCGCATGCGAGTGGACCGTACATCAATGTTCCGACGATGTAGAGGGGGCACGCGCCCACGCCCGGGCGTCGACTGATGGGCACTCACCTCCGGTGCTCACGACTGGGCGACGAGGAGGTGGGTGGCAAGTCCAACGATCACGGCGCCGGATACGAGGGAGGTGAACAAACGTCCGCGTGCACCCGTCAGTACGCGGCCGAGCAGGGCTCCGCCGGCGGCGAGCAGCAGCTGCCAACTCGCGGAGGCCAGGAAGGCTGCCAGGACGAACACGGCCTCGCCCCAGCGGCCCGGAGCAGTGGTGCCCTGACTGGCGAGTACCAGCGCCGCGAAGTAGAGCACGGTGATCGGGTTCATCATCGTGATGCCGAGCAGCTCCGCATACGCCCGCACCGGACTCATCGCCCCCCGGCCGGTTTTCCCCGTCACCTCCCGCCTGCGGTACTGGGCGATGGCCGTCATGGCACTCCGGCATGCGAGCACAACGAGCACCACGGCAGAGGCCCGACGCAGAGGGAGCGCGACCGGCTGGATCGCGGGCGCGAGCGCTGAGCCTCCGACCACCGAAATGAGCGCGTACAGTCCGTCGGCAGTCGCGACACCCAGAGCGGCACACGCACCGACTCGTAGCGATGTCCGCGCGGTGAGGGCAACGAGATACGTCGCGACCGCTCCCACGGGCATGGCGATGCCATAGCCGGCCAGGAGCCCAGCGACCAGAGCCGCGGTCACGCGCGGTGCGGAATCGGCCTCCGCGGACAGCCGGACTGCTGCTGGCCCCGCCCCGCATCAGCGGAGGAGGACAGCGGCAGCACGGAAACAACGGTTGTGGTCATGGGCGAATCCTCGGGGGTGTCCTGCCGGCCGCACAACCGGATTACGAGGCTGCCGCGGGCAGACAGCGATCAAGCAGACCGGACAGTCGCTGACTTTCCGGTGTGTAGCGGTGACCGGAAAACAGGGTCGCGCCGACGGATATCCTCCGGGCATGAGACAAGAGTTCGATTTTGCTGCCTCTCTCGCCGGAGGCGTCGCCGACCGCAGCGGTGCGTGGAGCTTCGTCCAGGGCTTCGCCGCCCACTGGGGCGAAGCCCTTCAGACCGGCGACGGGTGGACGGAGGCGGATCTCGACGCGGCGGAGGAAAGGCTGGGCGTCCGGCTGCCGGCGGCGCTGCGAGAGGCGTATCTGCTGTTCGGGCGCCGCCGGGACCTCACCAGCAACCATGACGAGTTGCTGGGCCCGGCGGACCTGTATGTCGATGGCGCCGGAGAGGCCCTGGTCTTCCGGCACGAGAACCAGGGGGCCGCATCCTGGGGGCTCCTCGTCGAAGAACTCCGGGAAGACGATCCTGCGGTGTTCATCCGGCTCGACCTGGCCGACAAGACCGCCGAGCGGTGGGAGGGCTGGCTGGAGCGGCTTTCCCTCTGCTTCGTCGAGATCGTCCTGTCCGAGGCCGTGCAGGCCGACGTCGAGTCGTGCGACTTCCTCGACCCCGATGCCGACAGCGGCCGGCTGCTCGAAGAAGCCTGCGTCCAGCTGCCGTTCCCTGCCTGCCCCATCGGCGAGAAAGAGGACGCGACTCGGTGGTTCCTGGGCCAGGACGTCCTTCTGCGCGACGACGGCATGACCATCCTGGCCCGTGGCCGCACACCCGAAGACCTCGACCGCGTGCGTGTGCGGATTCCGGGCGACTGGCTCAACGACAGGCTTTAGGGTCTGCCCGGCGGCTGGTTCCTGGCCCTCGGAACACAGGCGGCCGGGCACCGGGACGTACGGGTCACGGGTGTCCACCCTCAGGGGATGCCACCCCTGAACGGGGCGCGACGTTCGTGCCGGGAGCCGGGCCGGTGCCGGCGGCGCGAGGTTCGCACGGTGGGGCGTACATGGTCAGGCCCTTGGGGGTGGGTGTGAGTTCCAGGCTCACGCCGATCTTCCGGCCAGGCCGCGCCGGGCGCAGCGTGCGCGAGCCCGCCAGGGTGGCCACGACCACGGGCAGCATGGCATCGGCTGCGGCCGCGCCCGGGCAGTACCGGGGCCCCAAGCCGTAGGCGAGCAGCGCGGCGGGGGCCGGTGGCGGCTCGGCGTGGGGGAGCCAGCGCTGCGGATCGAACACCTCCGGTTCGGGGTAGCGCTTCCTGTCGCGGCGCAGGGCTCCAAGAGGCAGGGTGACCACGGCTCCGGCCGGGATCTGGACACCACCCTGGCAGGTCCGGTGGCGGGTGCGGCGGACCAGGAACGGGATGCCGTGGAGGCGGGTGACTTCGTGGAGGAAGGCGGTCGCCAGCGGGAGCTGGTGTGCTTGGAGGCGGCTCGGATCGGGCGCGGCGTCGGCCTCGTCCCGGAGCGCTTGCTGATAGTGCGGGTGGCGGCCCAGTTCGTAGCAGGCCCAGGCCAGGGTGGAGGCGCTGGTCTCCATACCGGCCATCAGCAGGGCGCGAACGTCGCGCTGCACCACGTGCGGATCCTCGGGAGCCGCGGCTTCGAGCAAGGACACCAGGTCCTGGCCGTCCGGGTCGGGCCGGTGGCCGGCACGCACCTGGCGGACGGCCTCGTCCAGTTCGGCCAGCGCACGGCGGCTGGAGCGGCGCCGGGGCACGGGCACCCAGGGCCAGGGTGAGAGGGCGTAGCGCCAGAAGATTCCGCCGGACAGGGTGGGGCGGGCGGCCGCGACCCTGGAAAGGGTTTCGGGAGCCAGTTCGCTGTTGAGGACACAGCTGACGAGGAGCCCGCAGGCGAGTCGGCTCATCTCGACCCGCATGTCGAGCGGTCGGTCCGCGGGCAGGTCAGCGAGGAGCCGCTGGGTACTGGTTTGGGCGCGGGGCCCGAGAGCGGTGACCCGGGAGGCGGCGAACGCGGGCCTCATCACGGCGCGCCGCTCCCGGTGGGCGGCACCCTCCAGGCCGACCACCCCGTGCCCGTTGAAGTCCCGCAGGCTCGGGTGCGGCCCCCAGAACCGGAAGGTCTCCTCATCACTGCCGACCTTGCGCAGGAGTGATGGGTCGTTGACCTGGAAGGCGGTCGCCGGGCCTGTCCTGGTCCGGACGACCGGGCCCGCCCCGTCGAGGGGGGCCGCGAGATTGGCCGGGTCCAGCCAGAACTGCAGGGCCCGGGAGCGGGTGAGTGCCCCCTCGCCGGGCGGCACGGGCGGTTGTCCGGGGCAGGCTGTCCTGTCCACGCGCATCAGCTTCGCTGTCCTGTCTACGTTCGTCGGCCTTCGCTGCTCCGGCGGCCGGTACGGATGGGCAACGAGCGGACCGCGAGGGCGGTCACGGGTGGGGACTTGCGGGATCTCGATCTCCTTCGGGCCGAGACCGGGCCAAGGCCTCCAGCCCTCGATGCCTGCTTGCGCCAGGTCGGCGGCGCGTGGTTCGCCGGGGACTGCCCGGCACTGAACGAGTGCTATTACGGAGACAGCCAGTACAGCGCCGCCCCGGACTCCCCTGCCCGTTGGTCCTTCCCGCAGCGCAGCACCTGCGGGAGTCCTGGGACGAGTACCAGGACGCTGTTGAGGACGACCCCGAGGCCGGCGAGGACGGGTTCTTCTTCGACTTCGCGCCGGACGAGTCGCACACGGCCAACATCAGCGGTGCCACCCACGAGATCGACATGACCCAGTACGTGGCCGACCCGGTGCTCCACGGCGTGTCCGGACGATCCGGCATCACCCTGGTCGAGTACCTGCGGGTGTCGGTCGCATGGGGTGGCATGCCCGGCTGGTCGTTGAAGCCGGACCAAGCGCCGGCCGCCCTTGCCCCGCAGAGTCAGGACGTGCCTGCGGTCGCACGCGGCGGAGCTCGTAGGGTGCTCAAGTGACGAGAAGCGAGCGACTTGCGGACCAGTTGGACTGGTACTGGAGCCAGAACCTGCGGCCCCGGCTGAACGGACTCACCGACGACGAGTACTTCTGGGAGCCGGTGCGCGGCTGCTGGAACGTCCGCCCACGTGGCACGTCGGCCGCACCGGTACCGGAAGGCGCGGGGGAGTGGACGATGGACTCCGAGTCCCCTGCCCCGGTTCCGGCCCCGGTGACCACGATTGCCTGGCGGCTGGCGCACGTCATCGTCTCGTGCCTGGGATACCGGGTGGGATGGTACTTCGACGGCCAGGACTTCGACGCCGAGGCGTTCGCCTACGCGGGGACCGCTGACGAGGCGGTGAAACAGCTCGATGAGATGTACGGGAGATGGAACGCGGGGGTCCGCGAACTCTCGGACGCCGACCTGGACAATCCGCCCGCGATGGGTCCCGAGCCGTATCCCATGGAAAACAGGGTCCTGCACGTCAACAGGGAGCTGATCCATCACGGCGCCGAGATTTCCCTGCTGCGCGACCTCTACCTCCGGCAGGGCGGAACCGTACCGCGCCGAGTCTGACTGACTGCCTGTCAGCACCGTGCCGCCGCCCCGACGAAGACGGCAGGGGCATGCCGCTCCGGCCGGCGGCGGCCTTGCCCCCGCACAGGAAAGCGGCCGATGATGGAGGCCGAGGTGTGCCGGACGGGGGTGGCGGGCATGCGCGAGGCGTCGACGGCGCCGAGGTGGGAGACTCCCTTCGACGCGGAGGAACTCCCGCGGCAGTGGGTCGCACGACTGCCGGTGCCGCAAGCGTCATTGCAGGACCGCATGCGCGCGCTGGATCCCTTCTTCGAGGCCGCGACGCGCGGCCCCATGTACGAGCATCTCCTCGGGGTCGCGCTGCTGCGCGCCGGCCAGGTGTTCGGGGCGGCCACCTTCCTGCTTGAGGCTCTCGGCGCGGATCCCGGACGGCGAGGGGCCTGGGTGGACGCGGCCACAGCCTACGCGGCGACGGAGCGGCTCGACCTGGCGATGTGGCTGTTGGCTCACGTGGTGCAAGGATTCGAAAACATCGGTCCGCACACCTGCCCCTACCCGAACGACTCGTCGAGGGCCGCGGAAGCCCACAACCGTTTGGTCGCGATACAGCGGCAGCACCTCCAACACGTCGACGAGCTGCGCTTCCTCGACCTGCGCATCGCCCTGGACGCGGAGATCCGCGAGCGGCTCGGCGACGAACCGCTGGGAACGGAGCGGCTGTTGCTGCACACCGCGGCGCTGATCTCCCTCGGTGAGGCGCGGGACGCGCTCGAACCGTTCGACCGGGCGGCGGCGCTGCTGGAAGAGGACTCGCTTCCGCCGGCAGGCGCGACGCTGGAGCAAATGGCGCGGATCCGCATAGCGGCAGGTCCCGCGCAGGAACGTGACGAGGTCCTGGCGCTCCTGCGACGGACCGCACCGCACTCGGATGTGCTGACGCGTCTGCACCGGCCGACCCTCCTGGAACGGCGCATGAACGAGCGGGAGGCATCCCTTGAGGCGCTGCTGCTGGCGACAGAGGCCGAGCGCGGGCAGCGGAGCCTCCGCGAGCCGTGGGAGCAGCTCCGGCTGCGCGCCCGCGCCTCCGAACACCCGGAACCGTACCGCGAGGTCCTGGCACGTCTCGGAGGGAAGGGTGGAGCCGGATGACGAATGAGGACCGGCAGCTACGGCCGCTGCAACTCGCGCTTCGCAGCCTCTCCGTCCCCACGTACGGGGAAGTGCTCGACCTGTTCGGACAGATCCCGCAGGGCCGGCACGGGGCCGCGGTGGACTACCTCCGGCAGCATGCAGAGATGGTCCGTGGCTATGGCCATGTCTCGGAGGCGGACATGGCGGAGTTCCTCGCCGATCGCTGGGAGGCGCTGGCGTCCGCCACGGACACCACCGAACAGGGGGAGGACACCGGCGGAGACGGCTTCCCCGAACTGCTGCGCCGCGCCTGCGCGGCCGAGGGGGTACTGGGCGCCTACCGGGTGCTGGAGGGCAACCGCTCGCTGCTCCCGGAGGAGCCGGTGAGGTGCGCGGTGCGGCTGTTGGCGGACTGGGGCGCCGACCGCACCGGCAACGCCCATGCCATCGCCGCACTGGGGCTGCTCGCCGAGCACGGTCCGAGCAGGGTGACAGCCCGCGCCGACTGGGCATGCCACCTGCTGAAGCGGGGCCGGAACCACAGGGCGCTCTACCACGCGGCACGTGCCCTCTCGTTGCAGCACGTGGTGGGCGACGCGGGTTCGCTGGTGAACACCTACCTGCAACTGGCTTCGGTGTACCGCGCGATGGACAACCTGCCGGGCCGGGCCGAGGTGCTGGAGCAGGCGCTCGCGGCCATGGCCTCGGAGCCCGGCGTCATCTCCATGGAAGTCGCGGCGGTGAGCGCCCAGCTCGCGGGCACTCTCGCCGCCCTCCACCGCTACTGGGAGGCCGTACCCGCGCTGGAGCGCGCGGAGGCCTTCGCCGCGCGCCCGGAGAACGACTCGGAGGGCGCGTTCATGCCCTCGCGGCGGGACCTTCTCAGTCTCCGGGCCCAGTTGGCCGAGGCCGTCGGTGCGTTGGGAGCGGCGGCCGATGCCTACCGTGAACTGCTGAAGCTGCCCGAGGTGTCCCTGAAGACCTCGCCCCGTACGTCGGTGACCTACGGCCTGGTCTCCTGTCTGACGCGTACCGGCCGGCAGTGGGAGGCGTTCGAACTGCTCAGCAATGAACTGGAACGCGCCGAGCGGCAGGGGATGAGGCAGATACAAGCGCTGCCGCTGCGCTGCATGCTGTCCGGGCTGCTGTTCTCCGGCACCGATCCACGCCTGCCCCGCAGCCTGCTGTCGCTGGAGACGCAGCTGCTGCGCGGCATCTTCGAAACGGCGGCCTCGACATACCCTTGCGCCGGCGAACTCCTCGTCACCATGGGCGATCTGGACCTGTCCGAGGGGCACGAGGAAGGCGCGGCGGAGTGCTACCGCTATGCCCTGTACGTATCCGCGGACCCCGAGTACGCGCAGCAACCGGCGCGGCTTCCCGAGCGGATGCGCGAGCGCATGCTGTTCTCGCAGTTGTTGCCGTTTGACGAGCCCGAGGAGCCTGTCTCTTTCGTCCTGGCCAAGCTGCGCGACAGTATGCTCCGTTCCCTCCCTTCAGGTACGGCGATCCTGCCGGACACGCGCCTGCTGGCGCTGCAACGGCTGTGCCGCGTCGAGAGGGACCCGGAGCGGCGCAGGCACTTGGCGGACCGGCTGGTGGAGGGGGTGCGCCGCGCGCTGGAGAAGGAGCCGCAGGGCACCTTGCAGACCCTGACGGTTCCGGTGTGCGAGGCGATCGCCGAGGTGCACGGACCACTGGTGGCGACGCGGCTGATGGAGGAGGTCTTGGCCTCCTACGACGCTTACGGCCGGGTCCCGGACCCGGATCTGCCCCTGGGACTGGCCCGGATGCTGTTGTGGCTGCCGGGCGGCCACCGACGGGCCTTCGAGGTGCTGTGGCACCACCGTGACCTGCGGGTGCGCGCGCGGGAACTGCATCCGGTGCTGCAGGACGCGGACCAGGCGGCCGGATCCCTCCTCCCCCTGTACGAGGCGTTGCTGTCCTTGTTGTACGAGTACTGCGAGGACCTCCCGTTGCCCGACGACCGCCTGCCGGGACTGCTGGCCTTCGACCTGCACGAGGAGGCGAAGGCGCGCGGGATGGCCGAGGACCTGTCACGTATGCCGCTGGCCGAACCCGTGGGCGTACCGCGACACGTGTGGGAGGCCGAGCAACGGCTCCTTTCCAGCCAACGGCTGGTGGCGGGTGGTCAGCGACCGGACAAGGCATGGACCTGGCGAAGTTGCGCATGGGAACTCGCGCCCGTGTACGACGAGCTCTGGAACACCGCGCCGGAGTACGTGCGGCTGCGCAGCGCACAACCGGTCGACTCCACGCGGGCGCTGCGGCTGCTGGCCGACGCGGCTCCGGAGGGAGGCATGGTGCTGGCCTCCTATTTCACCGGGGAGCGGGAGACCTTCTGCTTCGCGTTGGCTTCCGGCGAGGACAGGCTCTGGTGGTATCGCATCCCGACAGGACGCGCGGAACTACATGAAGCGGCTGAGCAGATCCGCCTCGTTGTCGACGGCGACCGCACCGCGTTCCCTCCGGTCCCCCCGATCAAGCCGCGGCGGCCGGTCCCGCTGCCGCTGGACGGCCCGGCCGAACAGCTGCTGCCGTTCCACGAGCTGCTGGCCGGCCGCGAGCTCCTGTGCGTGGCGCCGCACGGGCCCCTGTCCGTACTGCCGCTCGGCGCGCTGCGCCTGCCGGACGGCCGGTACTGCATCGAGCAGACGGCCCTCGTGTACACCCCGAGTATCTCGGCTCTGGCCGTTCTGCGCGCCGCTGAACCCCCCGGCTCCAAGGCTCTGTTGTGCGTACGGGTCGCGGCGGAGGAGGACCTGCGGGGCCGCGGCGGCGGATTCGAGGCCCACACGGTCCGCCCCGCCCCCGGCTGGAGGCTGTCCTCTCTCGCCGGGACGGAAGCCACCCCGGAGGAAGTGCTCAAAGGCATCGGACAGGCCGATCTGGCCTACATCGCCTGCCACGGGTACCAGGACCACACCGATCCGGAGAACTCCGCCCTGCGGCTCTCCGACGGAACCGACCGCCCCAGCCGCCACACCGACCCTTCTTCGCAACGGGCGCGTCGGAGCTTCCTGCGGGCACACGACCTGACCGGCTCGCGCACCCCGTCGCGCGTCGTGCTGCGTGCATGCTCGGTCGGCTGGCACGAACCGGACCACCCGGGCGAGGACTTCACCGGCCTTCCCCGCGCTCTGCTGCGCGGAGGGACCCGCACGGTCCTCGCCCCGATCTGGCAGGTCGACCGCACAAGTTCCGCAGGCCTGCTCGACGAGGTGATCGGCGGAGTGATGGACGGCCGACCGCTGTGGCGCGCACTGTGGGACGCGCAACGGCGCATGCTCGCCGACACGGACCACCTCTACCTGTCTCACCCGTACCACTGGGCGGCGTTCGTCCCGCTCGGAGACTGGAGCTGACATGACCAGCGAGATCCACGCGGGACCGGCGGACACTCTGCCGGACCGGACCGCCCTGCTCGCACTGGAGGAGGCGGCACACGAGCTGGGCCGCACGTACCCGACCGGCCTGACGCACGCGTTCCAGGCGCACGATGTCCTGAAGGAACTGTTCGCGCAGGCAGGCGCCGGCGAGCCCCCGCTCCGGGCGGACGATCCCCCGGCCGCCGCGCGCCGCGTACTGGCCGCGCTCGCCCGGGAGGAGGGCGCGCGGAAGCTGGTCGAGGAAGTGCTCGCCGACCCGCCGGAGGACGACCAGATGGGCGGCGACGACCTCGTCGCCGACCTGACCGTGCTCGCCGGAGTCCTTGCCTTCCTCCGCCTGCACGTCGCCTTCCGGTTCAAGCGCGACGACGGCCGCAGCACCGTCGAGTTCCGGTTCGAGAAGAAGCCCGTCAGCGACGGCATGCTTGCCACCCTCGTCCGTTCCGTCCTCAGCCTGATGAACCGCGAGCCGTAACACCCCGAGCCAGGCGCTCCGGCTCAGCCGGGGGCGACCCGACTCCCCGGATGCCCGGCCCGCAGCAGGCCGGTGGCGCGCGTTCGGCGGCACCGCCGCGCGGCCGCGCCGTTGCCTCGCTGACCGCGGCGATCAGGCGGTGGCCCTCCGGGGCTCCGCCGCCAGCGCCGGGCGGGAAGCGGCGGCGGGTGCAGCTGTACGCGACGCCGGTCGCGGGGTCGGGGAAGCACTGCGCGCCGCCCGCGCCGCTTCGCCGCCGAGTCCGACCGCTTCCCCCGACCGGGCCGCCCCTGGCGCCCCCAGGGGCCGGACCGCGTCACCGGACCGCGTCGCCGGACCGCTCGCCGCCCGCGCTCCGGTCCGGCGAAGAGCTGGACATCCCCGACATGGAGGTGGCGATCCTCGCCGCGTCGTTTGCGGCGGCTCAAGCGGAACGGTTCGTGCGCGCGGACGTTCCCTGAGAGGCAGGTGCAGTCGCCTGCACCTCTCGAAAGTTTCGGTCGCCGGGCTTGCGGGTTCGAGGATTTACGTTCCCGCCTCATCCCCCTCCCTCTGGTGGCATGCGCGAGTAGCTGCCTGAACTGCGAAGCTCTCCACATGGAGCTCTTCTGCCGCGCGGGAAGTGTTTCCGAAAGATTGCCGAAAGCGTTGACAGGGGCATGACGTTCTATCAAAACTGTGGCCCATCGGACGACGGGAGGCCGTCGGCCGGCGGGGCACCGTACGGCCGGAAAGAGGGTCGGTCGTTGCGGTTGTGACGACCGGGCGGCCCAGCCGTGGTTCGTGCAAGGCACGGGCAGCAGAAGCTGCCCGCCCCCCCCACCAGCCTTCATCGGGAGATCTCATGCAGCAGGACGGCTCGCAGCAGGTCCGGACCGAGCAGAACCCCACACCCTTCGCCGGTATGAGCCGACGCGGCTTCCTCGGCGGCGCCGGCGCGGTCGCGGTCGCTACCGCCTCCGGGCTGCTGCTGCCCGGCACCGCCCATGCCGCCACCACCATCACCACCAGCCGGACCGGTACCGACGGCATGTACTACTCGTTCTGGACCGACGGTGGCGGCTCCGTCTCCATGACCCTCAACGGCGGCGGCAGCTACAGCACCCAGTGGAGCAACTGCGGCAACTTCGTCGCCGGCAAGGGCTGGAACACGGGCGGACGCAGGACGGTCCGCTACAACGGCTACTTCAACCCCTCGGGCAACGGCTACGGCTGTCTCTACGGCTGGACGTCGAACCCGCTGGTGGAGTACTACATCGTCGACAACTGGGGCAGCTACCGGCCCACCGGTGAGTACAGGGGCACCGTCTCCAGCGACGGTGGCACGTACGACATCTACAAGACCACGCGGTACAACGCGCCCTCCGTCGAGGGCACCCGCACCTTCGACCAGTACTGGAGTGTCCGGCAGTCGAAGGTGACCAGCGGCTCCGGCACCATCACCACCGGCAACCACTTCGACGCCTGGGCGCGCGCGGGCATGAACATGGGGCAGTTCAAGTACTACATGATCATGGCCACCGAGGGCTACCAGAGCAGCGGGAGCTCGAACATCACGGTCAGCGGCTGACCCCTGGCAGGCGAACGACCGGTTCGGGCCCCGCCCCCGCGGCGGAGCCCGAACCGTGGCCGGCTCGCTGTCGCGGGCGGGTGCCTGGCGGGCCGGCCTCCCGCCCCTCCTGTAATCAACTTTGTTTGTTTCATTGACATTTCCTCCGCGAGTCGTACCGTTGGGAGCGCTCCCATGGCCCTCCGTGACTACAAGGAGTTCCCCCCATGCGTAAACCAAGCCCATTAACCGGGCGTTCCCGGTCCGTTCTCCGTCGGCCTCTCGCGGTGCTCGCCTCGCTGTTCACCGTGGTGGTCGCCGCACTGGCCTGGTCGGCACCCGCCCAGGCACACGGCTCCGTCGTCGGCCCCCCTTCCCGCGCGTACCAGTGCTGGCAGAAGTGGGGCGCCGACCATATGAACCCGGCCATGCAAACCGAGGACCCCATGTGCTGGCAGGCCTTCCAGGCCAACAGCGACACCATGTGGAACTGGATGAGCGCGCTCCGCGACGGCCTGGGCGGCCAGTTCGAGGCGCGGACCCCCGACGGCACGCTCTGCAGCAACAACCTCTCCAGGAACGCCAGCCTGGACAAGCCGGGGCAGTGGAAGGCGACCAGCGTCGGCAGCAACTTCTCGGTCCACGTGGCCGACCAGGCGTCGCACGGTGCCGACTACTTCAAGGTCTACGTGAGCAAGCAGGGCTTCAACCCCGAGACCCAGAGCCTGGGCTGGGGCAACCTCGACTTCATCACGCAGACCGGCCGCTTCGGCCCGTCGACGAACTACACGTTCGACGTCAGCACCAGCGGCTACACCGGACGCCACATCGTGTTCACGATCTGGCAGGCCTCGCACACCGACCAAGCCTACATGTGGTGCAGCGACGTGGACTTCGGCTGAGCCCATGAGCACGGCGGGCACCGGCTTCCGCCGGGTGCCGGTGCCCGCCGTGTGTCCGACGGGCCCTGTCGGGGGGGGGGGGGCCCCCCGGGCCCCCCCCCCCCCCCGGGGGGGGGGGGGGCCCCGCGGGCCCCCCCCCCCCCGACAGGGCTCTCTTCGTCAGTGCCGGTGCCGGGCCGGGTGCGCGTGCGGACAGCCACGACGTGCTGGGCTCTTCAGGCGTTCCCCGCGGTGTTCTGCCGGCGCAGGTCCGCGTCGAACGACTGCGAGGTGCCGTGCTTCCCGTACAGCGCGAAGTATCCGAGGGACTTCCCTTCGTTGATACGGCTGGTGCTGTCCGCCGCCGCTTCGAAGGTGAGGGTGTCGTCGCCGTCCCGCATGATCACCGCCCCGAAATGGTTGTTCCACCGGCCGGGCGCGTCGCTCAGGTTCACGTAGTGGTTCTGGCCGACCGCCGGTTCGGCCGGTGCCTGCTGGAGCTCGCCCGTCCTGGTACCGAGCAGCCTCTGCGCGGCGGCCTGGCAGTCGTTGGGCATCGTGATGAGGAGGTCCTGCATCACACGCTCCGGCTCCCGGGAGTCGGCGTACCCCATGACGATCACGCCGATGAGCCGCCCCGCCGTCTTCAGGTAGTCGACCGGGTCGAGCAGGGGGTTCAGCGGGACGTGCTCGGCGGCCCACGTTGCTCCCTTGTTCTCCATCGCCAGTGCGAGCAGCCGTTGGTGCACGCCGTTGACGCTCCCGTCGCTGGGGCGGCCCCCGCCCGCCAGCCTGGCGACGTCCTGGAGGAGCAGTCCGAGTGCGGCGGGCGGCTGAACCACGTTCCGCCGGTAGGAGTCGAGCTTCGCCGCCCTGTCCGCCGCGCTCTCACCCGCGAGGGGCTCGTGCTCGCTGCTGCCCTGTGCGGCCTCGGCCGCCTCCCTCGACGCGAAGACAGGCAGCACCCGGTGCAGTACCCGGCCGCCGACCACCACCTCGCGGCCCGCTTCGAGGCGGATGCGGACCCGCGCCGACGCTGCCAGCGCCGCGTTCGCCGATTCGATCAAGCCGGCCTCCGCGAAGGCCTCCTGGCGGCCGGAGACCGCGATCCTCCCGCTGTCCGAAATCCGGTCGTACGCCACGGTGTCCGCGATGTCCCGCTCCACGTCCGGCTCGGCATAGCGCTGTACGGGGGCACCGGTCAACGCACGAGTGACCGCCGCGTTGCCGATGCCGCGCTGCAGGGCGGCCAGCCGGGGAACAGGGCCGGAGGGGCGTCTGCCCACCCCCGCTACCCGTTCGGGGAGCTGACTCTGCTGCGGCAGCCTCGCGTGCATCACGTCACCCATATTTCCGGCCGCCACCGGACGGCCCTCGCCGTCAAGGCTCGGGCCCGGCAACGTGAGAAGAAAGGCCGCGCCGGGAAGACCGGGGGCAGTGCCCCGTGCCCGCGCGGGCCCTCACTTCGCGAAACTCGGGCCGGGCGCACGGGCCTGCTTGCGGACCTCAGGGAGCGGCAGGGACATTGCTTTCGGCCCTTTATCTGGGCGGATCGGATCGGAAGGCGATCAGGGCGATGTCGTCGCGGTTGTCCGAGAGGTTGTGCTGCAGGGCATGGAGGAGTTCCGGCAGAGGCTCGTCGCGGAGGCGGGCAGCCGCGGTCAGGAGCCTGTGCTGGCCGTCGCTGAGGGATGCGGCAGGCGTCTCGATGAGGCCGTCGGTGTAGAGCAGGAGGGTTTCTCCGGGGGCGATGGTGTGGGTGTGGGTGGTACGGGGGAGGCCCGGGGCGGCGCACAGAGGGGGGTCCACGTCGGTGCCGGTGAGGAAGTGGGGCCCTGCCTCGGCGGGAATGAGCAGGGGCGGGGGATGTCCGGCGTTGGACCAGGTCATGTGCCAGGAGCCGTCGGGGCGACGCCGTAGACAGGTGTGGATGGCAGTGGTGAAGGAGGCGACGTCCAGCCCTTCGGCGGCGCTCTCGAGCATGGCCAGGATGGCGGAGGGTGCGCATTCCGGACCGTTGTTCCAGGCGAGGCCTCGGAGCATGCTGCGCAGCTGACTCATGGCGGTGGCTGCGGTGAGGTCGTGTCCGGCGACATCGCCGATGTCGAGAACGAGGGTGCCGTCGGCGTGGACGACGGCGTCGTACCAGTCGCCGCCGATCTCGTTCGCGGAACTGGCCGGCTCGTAGCAGGCGGCCAGTCCGGCTCCGGGCACGGCCGGTGGACTGGTGAGATGAGCGTTCTGCAGGCGCAGAGCGGTGCGGCGTGCTTGCTGCAGATCAATGGCCTTGCGGATGGGCCGTTCCGCGAAGTGAAAGATTTTCTGCAGTAGTTCGGTGTCGGTGGGGCCGGGGGCGGGCGCGCTCCCGTTGGCGCTGGTGACCGCGTAGCCGAGGACGATGTCCTCGGCCACCAACGGGTACACGGTCACACTGGTGGCGTCCGCGCTCCTGAGCCATTGCTCGGTTGCCGCCGGGAGGACGCCCGAGGGCACTCCTTCGCCCGCCGACAGCCGGAAGGTACAGGGCGTGCGTCTCGACAGCATGTCCCGGACCGTTTCGCTGATGACGACCGCCTGGTTCCGCATCGGAGGTCGTGGCGGCAGGCCGTGACTGGTCGAGGAGGCAGCGCGTCTGGCCGTGACCGGTGCGTGTTCGGGCAGGGGCCACTCCTCGTGGTCCAGCAGCATGATCACGCAGGCGTCGGCGAGCTCCGGGACGACTGCCTCCGCCACTGCGGCGAAGGCCTCGTCCAGGCTTCCACCGGACACCTGCGCGATCCGCGCGAGAACGTGTTCGCGCAGCGTGGCACTCCACGCGTCCTCGATGTCGTCGGCCGCCGCGATCCATTCCTCGGCGTGGCCGTTGCGCAGGATGGGCACGCATCGGGTCGACATATGACGGTATGCGCCGTCGGCCGCCCGTACTCGAAATGTGGTCTCGAACACCTGTGGGGGCTCCTGAGCGAGGGCGGTTCGCCAGTCCTGCCGAAGCCGGTCCCTGTCACGGGGATGGACGTACGCGTCCCACTGCTCGTCGAAGCCACCGTGCCATGGGCTTCCGGTCAGCTTCTGCCAGCCGGGGACGAGCTCGTGCGCGGATCCGTCGGCACGCAGCACCCAAACCATCTGCGAGATGGCCGTGACTACGGCCTCGTACCGCTCAAGTGCCATGGCCTCGGCCGTGGTGTCCAGCGCGACGACCATCGCTCCGGGGCCTTGGGCCGTGGTGACGGGCGTGCAGGAGTACACGAAGTACCGGGCCTGTTCCGGGGAGCCGGGATCGGGCTCACGCGTTTCGGGGCGCTGACGCGGCTGCCCGGTGGAGGCCACCTCGTCCAACACGGTCAGGAACTCCCGCGCATCCGCTTCGGGGAAGGCCTCCCTCGCCGGCAGTCCGATGCGCCGGGCGCCGAGCAGCCTGGCACACGCGTTGTTCTGGTAGACCAACCGGTGCTCAGGGCCCGCGAACAACGCGATCGCCGCCACCGTCTCGTCGAAAAGCCCTACGTCGAGAATGCGCACCGACTTCATCGCCCGCCCCTCGCGCCTTGCGTATGCCGGAGCGGTGCCGTCACTTCGTACGTCCCTTCATCACCTTGCCGAGCCGGCGTGGGCAACCCTCAGCGCCACTCTCTCACCCGGGCCCGAAGCCCGTATGCAGGTGGCACGGTGAGCGTGTCCGCGGGCCGCCGCCCGGCGGGCATTCAGCCGGTGGCCGGGATGGCGGATCGTGACTGCGCCGTGCCGGTGCTCCTCGCCGGCACATCGGATGACCGGGCCTGGCGCGTCAATTTACGTGCAGCGCGATCGCGGGATGGAAGCCCGTGAGTTCTCGTTGGCAGACCCCGAACTCCCGTGGGACGACCGCGACGACTGCCAGTACGACGGCGAGACCTGGCCGTGCGATGACCTGCTCGACCTCGCGTCGCCTTACGCCGATCACCCCGAGTACCCCCGACGCCCTTGACGCGGAGGCCGTCGAGGACCACACCACTTCCTCGACGGCCTCCTTACTTCCCTCCGCCCCGTACGGACTTTTCGAAGAGCGTGAACGACTTGGGCGCACTGCCCGGTTGCGGCTTGCCCGCCTTACGGCCGACAACCTGATAGCCGGCGCTGAGGTAGTACGCGTTCAGGGCTGCGTTGTCGGCCAGGCAGTCCAGACGTACCAACGGCCGGCCGGCCTCGGCCACTCGGCGCTCCGCGACGCGCAGAAGCTGCCGTCCCGTCCCGGGCGGGACATCGCCGTGGTTCACCATCAGCCGGTGGACATAGCCGGCCGTTGACGGCTGCGGCCCCCAGGCATCCTCGTCCTCCCACCACAGCTCCCAGGCCCCGACCACATGATCGGGCGTCTCCGCGAGCCAGACCTCCCCGTTCTCCATGATGCGGCGGAAGTGGTCCACGCCGAGCTCACCGGGCCGCCACTGGCCGGTGACCCCTCGGGCAAGCATCCAGCGGGCAGCGTCATCGCGTAGACGCACGACAGAGTCGAGGTCGGTGTGGTCCGCGAGACGGAAACGTAGAGCGTTCACGTCGCGATCCTCGCACGGGTGTCCCGCAACCGGGCGGCCGAGCGAGAATTCCGGACACGACCCGGAGCTAGCCTCTGGACTGCCCGATGAGCGATGCGACTCCGTCGAGCATCCGTGCGAGTCCGAATGCGAAGAGCGCATCGAGTTCGAGGTCGAACTCCTCCTGGCCGAAGAGAGTGGAGAGGGTCGGATACGACCCCGAGGTCTGGATCATCTCCATGCGTGCTTCGTTGGAGGCCATCCACTCCTCGGGTGTCATGCCTGTCTCCTGCCACGCCTGCGACTCCAGCTCGACGGCCGCAGCGACGCCCTGGGCGTATCCGAGAAGAGCGAGGTGGACGTGGATGACCTGGGTCGGCGTCAGGCCGGCGCCCTTCAGGGCGGTGAGGACCCGCTCCGTGTAGCGCATCGCGTGGGGCGAGGCCATCGGCCGGGTGAGAGCCGACATGGAACGCGCCAACCAGGGGTGACGCCGGTACAGGCCCCACACCCACCGCATCTCCCTTTCCAGTTGCGCTCGCCAGCCGGGCGGTCGCGGCCCGGGTGGTTCTCCGTTGAACACGGACTCCGACATCAGCCGTACAAGTTCACCCTTGCTCGGGACGTGGCGGTAGAGGGCCATGGTGGACACGCCGAAATCGGTCGCGACCCGCCGCATGGAGAGTGCGGCGAGCCCTTCGACGTCGACGAGGGCGATCGCGGCGCGGACGATGCGGTCCCGGTCGAGTCCGCGGTGGGGAGTCGAGGGCCGTTCTCGTCCCGACTCGGCCACCACGGTGCCGACGCCCGGTACGGCCCGTACCAGACCCTCCTGTTTCAGCGTGGCGAGCGCCTTCGTCGCGGTCGCCATGGCGACGCCCCACTCCTGGGTGATGCCCCGTGTGGAGGGGACGCGCGCGCCGGGGGCGAGCTCGCCCGAGGCGATACGCCGACGGATGTCGCCGGCGATACGCAGATAGGGCGCTTCCTCGACCATGACCGTAGTGTACTAGTGCACTCACCGGGCATTCACGCCGATCGAGGCCGTGAAGTACGGGGTGCACTAGGTACGTGCTTGCGGTGTACGCCGGGTTCTCGGTTCCCTGCCGGACATGGAGAACACACCCGGCCCCCGCGCGGGACGCAAGGAATGGACCGCGCTCGGCGTCCTCATGCTGCCCCTGGCGCTCGTATCGATGGACGTCTCGGTCCTCTACTTCGCGATTCCCTACATCAGCCAGGACCTGAGACCGAGCGCCACGCAGCAGTTGTGGATCCTCGACATGTACGGCTTCGTGCTCGCCGGGCTGCTCATCACGATGGGCGCGCTCGGCGACCGCATCGGCCGACGCGCGCTGGTGCTCGCAGGAGCGGCCGTCTTCGGAGCGGCCTCGGTCGCCGCCGCGTACGCGCACACGGCTGAACTCCTCATCGCCGTACGCGCGCTGCTGGGCCTCGGCGGCGCAGCCTTGATCCCGTCGACTCTCGCCCTGATTCGCAATCTCTTCCACGACGACAAGCAGCGCGGCAAGGCCGTCACCCTGTGGACCGCCGTCATGACAACGGGCATCTCGCTGGGGCCCGTGGTCAGCGGCCTGCTGCTGGAACACTTCTGGTGGGGCTCGGTCTTCCTCATCAACCTCCCCGCGATGCTGCTGTTGTTCGTGCTGGTGCCGTTCCTGGTGCCTGAGTTCAAGTCGGCGCAGCGCGAGCGTTTCGACGTGCTGAGCGCGTTGCTGTCACTCGGTGCGGTGCTCCTGGTCACCTACGGAATCAAGGAATGGGCCAGGCACGGGTACCAGCCGCTGCCCGCCCTCGCCATCGGTGCGGGGCTTGTGCTCTGCTTCGTCTTCGTCCGCAGGCAGAAGCACCTTCCGCATCCCATGATCGACCTCGGCCTGCTCGGCAGGCGTACCTTCGGCGGCCCCGTGGTGGCCAATCTCCTCGCGATGTTCGCCACGGTCGGAATGGCCGTCTTCCTCACGCAGTACCTGCAGTCCGTCCTCGGCCTGAGCCCGTTCAGCGCCGCGCTGTGGAGCCTGGTTCCGGCCGCCGGAGTAGCCGTCATGGCCCCGGCCGGAGCCGCGCTCGCGCAGCGCATGGACCGCGCGTACGTCATGGGCGGCGGCTTCCTCCTCTCCGCCTGCGGATTTCTCTGGATGGCCCAGGTGCAGACCGACTCGGCACTCTCGTTCACCCTCGCCGGTGCGTCGGTGTACGCGGGTGGCCTGGTCGCTGCCATGACCCTCGCCAACGAACTCGCCCTCGGCGCGGCCCCGCCGGAACGCGCGGGATCAGCCGCGGCCGTGCTGGAGTCGGGCCAGGAGCTGGGCGGAGCGTTGGGCATGGCGATCCTCGGATCCATCGGGGCGGCGGTCTACAGCCGCGACATGGCCGGCGCGCTGCCCTCCGGAGTACCGCAGGCCCAGGCTGTGCGCGAGACGCTGGGTGGCGCCACGGCCGCCGCGGCCCGGCTGCCGGACAGCACCGCGGATGCCGTACTCGGCGCCGCGCGAAGCGCCTTCACGCACGGGATGAGCATCGCGGCCGTCGGCGCGGCCGTCGTGATGGCCGGTGCCGGCCTCTTCTCGCTCACATGGCTCAAGGGTGCGGGCAGGACGAGGCGCCCGACGGAATCAGCTGCCGATACGCGGCCCGTGACACCTGCGTAGGCCCTGATCCGCTGTCTCGGCCAACGGCCCGCGACGTCCGGTGCTGCGGTGACCGAAGACGACCACCGGGCCAGGCCGGCAGCCCCGGCGACGGGCCGCAGCAGGGGCGAGGGCACAATGTCGTCGTGGATCCGACCAGCCAGATCATCGTCGCCCTGGACTGCGACAACCGTGCGGCCGCAGAAGCCCTCGTTGAGCAACTGGGCGACGAGTGCCGCGCCTACAAGGTCGGGTTGGAGCTGCTCACCGCAGCGGGCCCGGATGTCGTCAAGGGCCTTGTTGCCCAGGGCAAGGAGGTCTTCCTGGACCTCAAACTCTTCGAGATCCCGCATTCGGTTGCCGGGGCGGTTCGCGCCGCGGGGGCGCTGGGCGTGTCCATGATCACCGTGCACGGCATGGGCGGCACCGGCATCGTCTCCGCGGCGGTCGAGGCCGCCCGCGACTTCCCCGGGATGCGCGTACTCGCTCTGACCGTGGTCACCAGCATGACCGACGCGGATCTGGCCGACATCGGCGTCGGCGCCGCGGTGGACGAACAGGTGCTCCGGCTGGCCCGGTTGGCGCGGAAGGCCGGCTGCCATGGCGTGATCGCCTCGCCACAGGACGTCGCGGCCTTGCGTAGCACCCTTGGGCCCGATGCCTTGATCATCACTCCGGGCGTCACGCTTGCCGGGGAGTCGCCGGCCGAGCATGCCCGTCCCGGGACGCCGCGTGCGGCCATCGCTGCCGGAGCCTCGCATGTCGTCGTCGGCCGGACAGTGACGCGGGCGGCGGACCCGGTGACCGCGTTCCGTGCGGTCCGGGGCAGTCTCGTTCGCTGAAGGGCCTGTCTTCGAACCGCCGTCTGCCTCGCGACGCCGTGCAGGACCGTTACTTCCTCAGGCGTCGGCCACCCAGCTGCCGTGGAAGCCGAGGGGGACGAGTCCGGGGAGGTGGATCCGGGCCAAGGGGTGGCCGGTGAAGTCCTGGGCGGCGAGGATGACGAGGTCGGTGGCGCCCCGGGTGGGGTCGTTGACGTAGGCGAGGACGTAGCCGTCGTCCTCGGCGCGTGCGCCGCGGCGGGGCACGAAGACGGGCTCGCTGGCGGCTGCTCCTGCGGGGAAGCGCCGGACCTGGCGGTTGGAGCGCAGCATGTCGTGTTTGACCAGGCAGTCGGTGAACTTGGTGTCGGGGATGTGGCCGTCGATGGTCTCGTAGGCGCGCCACATCTCGGCGGCGCCGGCGGTGTAGCCGTAGCGGTGGCGGCGGGCGGTGCGGTGTTCGTTGATGCGGGGGAATTCCTGGGGCAGGTCGTCGATGCGGGTGGCGGCGACCTGGTTGCGGGTCAGGTCGATGGTCCAGCGGTCCAGGCTGGGGGCGCCGGTGGCGGTGGGGCCGCCACTGCCGAGGCCGGCGGCGTAGAAGGGGGCGGGCATGGAGGTGTATTCGATGACGATGCGGTTGCCGTCGTCGTAGGCGTTGAGGGTGTGGGAGAAGTAGACGGGGTCGATGTCGAACCAGCGCGTGGTGCCGCCGGTGCGGGGCATCACTCCCAGGCGCATGGGGTGCTGGTGGTTCCACTCGTAGGGGACGATCGCGCCGGCCTGGGCAGCTCGGGGGTCGAAGGTGATGGGGAGGTCGACGACGATGACGTACTTCTGGGTGAGAGCGAAGTCGTGCATCATCGGGGCGTCCGTGACCGGGATGCGGTGGGAGCGGGTGAGGCGGCCGGTGTGGTCGATGACCAGGTGCCGTACGTGGTCCCAGGAGGGGTAGTAGGTGATCGCGTGCAGCTCGTCGGCGGTGGGGTCGTACTTGGTGTGTGCGGTGAAGGAGCCTTTGAGGGTGGAGCGGAAGTCGTAGGGGCGCAGGGTAGTGAGGTCGTCGGCGAGTTCGTAGGGCAGGGGGCCGCCTTCCTGCAGAGCGAGGATGCGACCCTTGTAGCCGATGACGTGGGTGTTGCAGGCGAAGTCGTCCGTAGGGACGGGGCCGGGGCGGGTCTCGCCGAGCTTTCCGGCGACCTGCGAGGAACGGACCCAGCGGTTGCGGTACCACTCGGCGCGGCCGCCGCGCAGACGGACACCGTGGACCATGCCGTCGCCGAGCATCCAGTGGTGGGCGCGGGGGTCTTCGAGACCGAGGGCGTTGGGGCCGTTGCGCAGGTAGCGGCCGTCGAGGTCGCGGGGGATTCCTCCGGTAACGGGGAGGTCGAAGGCGGTCACTTCCTCGGTGGCGGGTGTGAAGGCGCCTTCCAGGAAGGGCAGAGCGCCTCCGGGTTCGCCGCTGGGCGGTGCGGGCGTGGGGCGGCCGGCGGCGGCGCGACCGGGTGCCATGGCGGTCGTCAGCCCCGTGGCCGCGACGAGTGCGCCCGCTTGCAAGACCGTACGTCGTGACTGGTCCTTCATCGTTGCTCCCCCTCTGCCGGTCTGTGCGCCCGGCTGCTTCAAGGTCCCGTGGAAGTGCTCACCCGGTTCGGCCGGCGTGCGGTTTCCGGTGAGATCCATCCTGGACCGGGCGGAGGGCAGGGACAGGAGGGGTAGAGCCCGGAACTCGGGGTGGTGAAAGGTACACCCCGTCCCTCCCGATCGATGACGCAGGAGGAGGCCGAGCCCGCCTCGCTGATCCACCCGGTGACCGCTGCGTCGTTCCGCTCGACAGCGGCTCGGCCGCACCACGGCGGTGCTGACCAGTCATGGGAACCGCCGGTCCCGTCCCTACAGGCTTGCGAGGAGGCCGTCGAGCGGGGGCGGTGTCCGGTCCGGCGGGAGCGCTTCGACGAGGCGACGGCCGTAGTGGATCTTGCGGCCCTTCTTGGTACCGAGGAAGCGGCGCATCTGCTGGTGCCGGTCCCGTCCCTGCTGCGCGGGCTGACGCTGGAACGACTGCCAGGCACGCAAGTCGCCCTCGGCCCGGAAGATCTCCTCGACCTCCGCCGTGCCGAGCGCACGGATCAGTTCATCCTCCAGGTCCGCGCCGCACACGTAGATGTTCCGAAGGGACGCCTGCGCCCGTGCGAAACCACGTTCGTAGAAGCCCCGTTCGCCTTCGTCGCACAGTCCGGTGAGACGAAGGCCCAGACCCGGAGGGCCGAGGAGCCCGGCGTAGCGGCCCACGCTCATCGCCCCGCCCATCGGCACACTGCACACCCCTTCGGCGGCCAGGTCCCGGCCCCGCCGGGCGGCCAGTGCTTCCACGGCCGCCACATCGCTCCGCCCTTCGAGGAGCGCCACGGTCCGCACGCCCAGGCGCACCGCGTGAGCCCGCGCCGGCCCCTCGGAGCCGCCCGTCGCCCAGTTGCCGACCGCGGCCAGGAACGCTCGCATATCCGCCACGGGGCGAGTCTGCCCCTCCAGCGGTGGCACCGCACGGGATTAAGTCTCCGGACCGGGCCGGCATCCGCCCCGACGTCGTACTGGGGACAGTTGCCCGTGTGGTTGCTAGTGTCGCCTGATGGGCTGTTGGTCTGCGTACCTCGTTCGGCTGGAGGACGGCTCCGTGTGGGAGTCGGAGGAGAAATACGGCCGGTGGCACCTGGCCGGGGCCGAGGACCGTGCTTCTCTGGTGCAGAGGGTCCTGGGCGAGGGCAGGCCCGTCATCGGGGATCCGAGGACGGCGCGGTCGTGCCGGGGCATCGCCCTCGACCTGGCCACGCGTCGTTACCGCTTCTACAGCTGCGCCCTGAGCATGCCGCGCGCGGGCGCCGCGCACCGAGAGAGCATGGCCCTGCACCTGGCGGGACTGCCGGGCTGGGCGGGATGGGACGTCGCTCATGCCTGGGGCGGCGACGAGGAGCTTCGCAGCCTCGTCATCCCCGGACTGCCGCCAAGGCCCCTGGAGGACAAACCGGTCGAGGTGTACGTGGCCTCGCGCGACTACTGGTTCATCGGCTGGGACCCGGAAGGCCGCACGATCACAGTTCGCCACGACGAGTCGATCGCCGACACCCTTGCCGGCGCGACGTGCCTCGTCAGCGTCATCGACGACGACGCGACCCTGACCCACTGGCAACTGAACAACGCCATCGCCCCGCTGCTCGCGCACCAGGGGGAGCCCATCGCTCGCGCCTTGGCCGCGGAGCCGCCCTACCCTCTGGCCTCCGAGGACGCCGTGACGGATGGCGCGGTCATCGACGTGCGCAAGCGTCGCCTCCGCTACTGGACCACCGACATCGTCCCGCCGGCATGCCTGGCACAGATGCGGGAGACCTGGCCGGGCTGGCAGGTCGAACGGCTCTCCTGGGGGCACCTGGGACACCTCGCCGCCATCGGGGAACGCCCCGGCGAACTGAGCATGACGGACGCCGAGCTGCTCGACGCCCGCTGGGGCGACGAGCTGATCACCATCAGAAACCATGCCCGTGACGCGTTGTCCGCCGAACCGTACGACGACGACGTGGTCACACCCCAGGTCCTCGTGATCGACCCATGGTGAGGGTCCGTGGGCCCGGACCCGCCGTCGGACCCTCGCGTGCACGGATCCGGTCGCGGCCGACCAACCGGGCATCCCGCGTCTCGGGCTTGGGCCTTTAAGGCTTCTGATACACCTCAGGCATCGGATGCCCCGTGCCCATTCGCCATTGGTGCCGCTGGGCGTTGTACGCCGTGTCCGCCTTGATGTCGCCGCCCCGAGACCGGGCGCCGCACTCACAACGCCAGTGCCAGTTCCTCTCGTTCTGGGACCAGTTGTACCCGGAGTCCGAGGCGGTCTCCGGCTGCGCCGCTGCCTCCTGGAGCGCACGCCGAATGATCAACGCCCCGACCACCACCACTGCGGCCGTCGCACGACCTGCCCACCTCGGAATCTCCATGCGCCGAACCGTAACGCCCGGCTGCGCTCCGCGCACGGGAGGCCCCGGAACCGGTCCGGGGCCTCCGCCCGACCACGCGTGGCCTCGCTGCCGTCCCCCGTAATCCGTACGGCGCGGGCATTCTTGGCGGGCGTGGTCTGTTCAGTTCACGTCGACGTAGTCGACGGGGGAAATGGCGGCACCAGTGGTGTGCCAGCCGCCGAAGTTCCACCGCCAGTAGCCGTCGGCCGACGCGGTCACGGTCGTCTTCAACGATCCTGTGGAGCTGGACTTCACCGTCTTCACGGTCGAGTAGGCCGCGGCACCCTTCTTGCGGAACTGGAGTCGGACGGATGCCTCGGCGACGCCGGTGTACTTGTGCTTGACCCAGTCGGCGCGTGTGAGGGTGCCGGTGACGGTGAGGGTCTTGCCCTTCTTCACCGGCTCCGGAGCCGCGTTCACGGTGGCTTTCGCCCACCGCCGGATCTGTACGCCTCCGGAGAGTGCTTGGAACTCCTCCGCCTTCATGGGGCGGTTGGGGACGTAGAGCCGGGTCACGGCACCGATCTTCCACGTGGTCGCGTCGCTGTTCGAGCGCATCTGGTCGGGCCAGAACCGCATGACAGCAGTACAGTCCCCGATGCGGTCGGTCACCGCGTGACAGAGGCCGTCGGTGGGATACGGTCCGTTGTACTCGGCTCCCTTGGCGGCCGAGGTGCCGTTGTAGAGGTACGGCGTTACTTCGTAGAGGCCGGGGTGGGCTGTAGACCATCCGGCGGGCAGGCTGTACCGGAAGCTCATGGGCACCACCTGCTCGTTCGTCGTGCCGATGACGACGGGCCCGCCCTTGTTGATGACCACCTTGGACACCGATATGCCCGTGTGGGTGTCGGCGGCATGGGCTGCCGGCACCGTGACCGCCACGAGTGCCAAGGCTCCCGCGAGTGCGATCACGGCGCCGCTTCTGCCTGATTTCATACGTACCTCACTGCTGCGTAGTGGAACTCGGGTTCCGCCGTTACGGAATGGGGAACGCGCCGTTGGGCGGGGCGGCAGGCTACCAGCGGCGGAACGGATGCCTGGTCTCGGCCCGTGTCACTTGTGTCGCGCGCACAGGGCGCCCCGGCGCCAGTCTGTTCCGTGGTGGTCAGGGGCCCGGATTCTCCGCTTTCCCGCCCCCATGTGCATCCGGTTTGAGAGGCTGCTCGTGCAGCGGGGGCAAAGGGCGTCGGAGCGGGGGAGCAGCGGTATGGCAGCGGGGGGCCGGCGACCGTCGGTGGAGCGCGTGCGGCAGCGCCGGTCGGCCGCCGCGCGCAGGCGCGTGCAGGAGAAGGCGCTGGTCGAGGTGCGCGGCTGCCTGCGGGACTGGGACGACGACCGTGACGCGGCCCGCGAGGCCAAGGCCGTGATCGACACGATCATCGCCCCCGAGTACGAGGGCCGGGCGCTCATCGAGTTGTTGCAGAACGCACACGACGCGCACCCGGCCGGCACCGCCGACGGACGCATCGTGATCCGGCTGGACGAGGACGAGGGTGAGTACGGCACCCTCTACGTGGCCAATCAGGGCAAGCCGTTCAGCGGCAAGAACTTCAAGGACCTGTGCAGTATCGCCCTGTCCCGCAAGCGGGCCGACGCGGGGATCGGCCACAAGGGCGTCGGATTCAAGAGCGTGCTGAACCTGTGCGGCGCCCCCGAGGTCTACAGCGTCGACAGGGAGGGATCCCGGACGCCCGACGGGCTCACCTTCCGCTTCGCCCGGCTCGACGACTACGACGCGCTCGCCCGCGAGGTGGCACCCGAGCGTACGGATTTCCCCGCCTACCTGAAGGCGAACCTGCACACGCTGAAGGTGCCGGTCTTCCTGGACGAAGCACCGAAGACCATCCACAACTTCACACGCCGGGGCTTCGTCACCGTCGTCCGGCTGCCGCTGAAGTCCGCCGAAGCCTGCTCGGCCGCAGCCGCGCAGGTGCGTGAACTCATGGACGACAGAGCCCCGTTCGAGCTGTTCCTCGACCGCCTGGGACGTGTCCAGCTGGAGTGGCGGGCCGCGGGGAAGACGCGGCGCGCCTCGTACGACCGTCAGGTCCAGGTGCTGCACCGTGCCCGTGGCCTGACCATCCAGCAGGTCACCTTGCGCCGGCGCATGAGACTGATCGTCCTCCGCGGCAAGGTCGACCCGGACCGCGCCCGGGAGGCGCTCACCGCGTCGATCGAGAAGAACGGGATGCGACACGACTGGATGGCCTGGGAGAAGAAGGCCGAGGTCCGCGTCGCCGTACCGGTCACCGACCCCCTGCCCAAGGGGCGGCTGTACACCTTCCTGCCGATGGGCGAACAGATCGCGGCCCCCTTGCGCGGGTTCGTCCACGCCCCGTTCTTCGCCGAGATGAACCGGCGCTCGTTCAACGATTCAGTGCAGTGGAACGACCTGCTGCTCGACACCGTGGCCGAGACATGTGCCCGCGCCGTTCTCGCCGCGGCGCACGGGCGCACACCCATTCCCGCAGGGGCCCTGGTCGACCTGATGTGCTGGCGATCGCCCACGGCACTGCCCCGGCTCACCTCCGCCTTCCAGCGGCTCGGTCACGACATCACCCAGGTGCCGTTCATCCCGGTGCTCGCCCCCGCGTCCGGCAAGCGCACCTCCCTGCGACAGGCAGTGCTGTGGGAAGGCGGGGAGCACGCCACGGCCTTCACCCCTCACGCAGTCGCCGCCACCGGAGCCGCGGATCTCCTCGACCCGCAGCTGCACCCCGCACGGCTGCGGAACCTGGTGTCCTTGGCAAGGAGCGTGAGCACGCGCCTCGAACCGTCCCGGGAACGCCTCGCCTCCTGGGCCGAGCGGCTCGCCGAGGCCGCCGCCCGCGCCCCCTTGGCCCCCGGATGGTGGGAGGACTTCTACTACGACCTCTCACAGGAGTTTCCCGACGGCTCGGACGTGGCCGGCAAGCGCATCATTCTCACCTCCGGGGCGGCGCTGGCACCGGCAGCCGCGGAAGGCGTCTTCTTCCATCGGCAGTCCCCGCGGGGAGGCTCCCTTCCGGCACTGCCCGAGGGACTGTCCGACCGCCTGCACTTCGTCCACGAGGCCATCACCTGGACGGGCAAAGGCCGCAAACGCAGAGCGCAGGGCCGCACCTGGCTCAAGACCTTCGGCCTGGTCCACGAGTACGGCGCCGACCAGGTGCTTGAGGTCGTGGCCGCTGCCCTCCGCGCGGACGGAGACGGCGAAGAGGACGACGGCGTGCGCCTGGCCTGTCTCCGCTACGCCTGCGCGGTGTCCCACACACTGGAGAAAGAGGGGCACAGACCCCCGCGGCTGCACGGTCTCCGGGTACCGACCCGGAACGGCTGGCAGAAGGCGAGGCTCGCCATGTTCGGGCCGGGGTGGCCAGGAGAGCACTCCGCGGTCGATGACACCCTGACCCGATTCCTGGAACACGTCCGGGAACTCTCGCCCACCCTCACCCGGACCGAACTGCGGCTCCTTCAGCGCCCCGAGGAACTGTGCGGGGACACGCTCCCCGTCGAGGTCATGCGACGCTTCCTCGAACGACACGACGTCGCCCACGGCCTCCGCCCCGAGAACGAGCCGTTCTGGAACGAGGTGCCGGGCGGGGCCCTCAACAGGCCCGCCCGCTTCTGGGCCCCGAACTCACAGGATCTCCTGCCCCAGTGGCGGACGACCGCCGAGCGCTGGCCGAACCGGCGGCGGGTCGACTACCTCAAAGTCACCTACCACGCCCGCTCCCGTACCGCGGCCGTGCTGCCCGGACAGGACGCCTACGCCGCCTTCAGCGAGGAGGACCGCAGACGGTACGCGGAACTCATCGTGCACGGCCTCGCCATCTCCTGGGACGGCTCCGCGCTGGAGATGAACTTCGTACGCCACAGCGACACTGCCGGGACCCCGTGGCCCACCCCGCTGGCCGCCTTCCTCACGCACGCGCCGTGGATCCCGCGCACGACCGCCCCGGGAGCCCCCGCGGAAGGAACCGACTTCACGACCGCGGGCCGGGCCTGGTGGTGGCAGGGCACGCAGCCCCCGCCCCCCTTCCTCAGCGTGGTGCCCGCAGCCTTGCGCAGCAGGCGGACCACCAGGCTCATGGCACGCCTGGGCCTGCTCGGCATCCGCTCCTGGGACGATGCCGGCACCGCGCTCGACCGGCTCGGCCACCTGCCCGACCTGGTGCAGGCCGGCCCGCACCTGCGCGACGGCAGGCACGCGCACGAGATCAGGCGGGAGTACGAGAAGGCGTGGGCCCAGCTGTTGCCCACCGAGGACGGCACGGGCGCCGCCGACAGCCGGCCCGCCACGCCACCGCGGCGGCTGCTGGTCCACCGGGCCGGTGTCCTCGAACCGCTGGACCCGGCAGAGACGGACGAGACGGTCTTCGTCCCCGACCCCGACGGCGCCCAGAACCGGGCCCTCCTGGACCGCGTCCCGGTGCCCGTGATCCCGATCGGGGACAAACAGCTGGGTACCCGGGTCCATGCCTTCCTCGACCGGGGGACGGCGTTCGACGTCCAGCGGTGCGGAGACGCCGCCCACGACATCCAGGCCGACGGGCTGCCCGTCCGTGAGGCGCCGCGCCTGCCGCTGGTCCAGTACGCGGGCCCCTGGCTGCTCACCCTGATCGCCGCTCTGCTGGAGTTCGACGAGGAACGCGTGTCCCGGACGGCGCCCGTGGCCGTGGCTGAGGCGACCAGCCTGCTGCGCCGCTGCGAGGTGGCCGTGGCCGAGAAGGCCGTCGTCTGGATCGCCGGACACCGTCTCACCGAGTACGGATCGGACCGTGCCCTGCTCCACCCGCACCCCGACCGGCCCTGTGTCGTCGTCGTGGACAACGGGTCGCGCACCGGCTGGCGGGTACTGCGTACCGCCGCGCACGCCCTGGCCGCTCTCATCCGCGCTCCCTATCTCAAGGACATCCTGTGGAAGGCGCTGACCCGGCTGGAGGAGCGGGGCCTGCAGACGGATGACGTCTCCGAGGCGGATCTCGCGGAAGTCCTGGACCTGCGTCAGCACCAACTGCGGGCCGTGCTCGCCGAGCGGGCCTCGCAGCGCTCCGGCAGCACGCGGCTCGTGCCGCTCCTCGCCTGTCTCGACCTCGACCTCGCGGAGGAACTCCAGCGCCGTGTGGAGGACTTCCCCGACCGCGTCGCCCTTCTGGCCTGGCTCACCGCCCGGATCGGCACACCGGACGCGGAACGCCTCATGCGGCTCGTGGACGACGACGACCCGGAACGGCAGCTGAGGGTCCTGTCCGTACCGCTGGCCGAGGCCAACCGGGCTTGGCTCGCACTGGGCCTGCCGCAGATCGACAACACCGACCGGCACGAGCGTCAGTTCGCGACCTGGCTCCAGCGCAACCGTCCCGCCCTCGCCGAGCGCATCAGGGACGCCCACACCGACGTGTACCGTGCCGGCCGGTCCCTGGCCGCCTACGTGCGCCTGCGCGCGCTGCCCGCACTCGCGCCGGACCCGGCCTGGCGCACGGCACTCTGGGACCTCACCGACGAACTCCTCCAGAACCATGCGGACGCCTGGTTGACCCGCTCGCTCCCCGCGCAACCGCCGGTGTCCCGCGCGGCCGCGCCGCTCACCGAGGTCCGCGAGGCGTCCACCGCCGTGGTCCACCAGCATCTGCCGCGCCTACGGCAGCTGATCGAAGACTGGCAGCGCCTGCACCCGACGAGCCACGCCGTGGTGCCGCCGTCCCTCCAGGAGATGCTGCGAGCGCTCGACGACGAAGGGATGCTGGACTTCGACGTCCTGTCCAGGAAGGCACTGATCACCTGGCTCAACGACCGCGGCCAGTGGCCGGCGGGCATGCCGCTGTCCGACCGTCAGGCTCGAATCGGACTGTCCCCGACGCACTCGCCGGCGCCTGCCGGGAACAGCGGCGCAGCGGCGGGCACCAGCCGACCCGGAGCATCCCTGCCGGGCCCCACCGTGATGCTGAACGGCAAGCTCGTCCCGGCGGGTCCCGACCACCTGGCGGCACTGGCCCGTGAGGTCGTCGCGGACCTGACACCGGAACAACGCGCCACCCCGGCCACGGTGGTCACCGCACTCGCTCCCCGCGTTCCCCGCCCGCGCATCTCGCCGGACCCCGCCACCGGATCGCAGAGCGGCACCTTCCAGGCCGCGGGCAACGACCAGGACCGCACCGTGCCGGTCGGCCTCGCGGGGGAGGCAGCGGTGGCGGCGTGGCTGCAGGAGCAGTTCGGCGTCGCACCACAGGACTCGTGGAAGTCCTCCCTGCGCGAGCACGGACTCGCCGGTGCCCAGCCGGGGGACGACCGGCTCGGATACGACTTCCTCATCCACGACGGCAACGCGACCTACCTCTACGAGGTCAAGTCCTCCGTGGGCAGCAGTGGAGAGATCATCCTGGGCGGGTCGGAGGTGCGACGCGCCTCCCGACTGGCCCGCGACGAGACGTACTTCATCGTGTACGTCTCTGACGTCATGGACCGCGTCCGCCGCAACATCACCGTCCTGCCCAACCCGTTCAGCGCCCCCGACCTCGCCGGCTACGAACTGGTCAGCACCCAGATGAGGCTCCGGTTCAACCTCGGCTGAACCCCGTCGCGACCCACGTGGCCCGAACGAGCCGGGTCCGCTCCTAGGCTGCCGCCCCTCGGCCCGTGCGCAGCTCCCGTCCGTTGGCCAGGCCCTCCGGGTCCAGCGACAGGGACCGGGCGGCCGTGGCGCCGACATCCGCGAGGCTCTCCGCGTCGGGCAGCAGCTCCACGCCGTCCGCGCCGGGCCGGTGGATGAGCACGGGGACGTACTCACGGGTGTGGAAGGCGTGCCCGGCCGTCGGGTCGTTGCCGTGGTCGCCGGTCACGATGAGGCGGTCGCCCGGCGCGTCGAGCAGGGCGAGGAGCGCGGCCAGGCCCGCGTCGGTCTGTTCCAGGAGGCGTCCGTAGCGCTCCGTGTCCTGCTGGTGCCCGGCCAGGTCCGTCTCCTGGATGTTGGAGACCACCAGGCCGTCGCCGCGGGCCCGTACCGCTTCGAGGGTGTGTGTGAGGACGTCGGCGGTGTCCACGGCCGGGTGCCGGGCCGCGCTCTCGCAAGCCAGGATGTCGGCGGCCTTCCCCACCAGGGTGACCGGGATGCCCGCGCGGGCCGCCAGGTCGGGGAGCTGGCGGGTGTGGTCGATCCGGGCGCCCAGGTGCTGCACTTCGAGGCCGCCGTTGCGATAGAAGCCGGTGGCGGGGGTGTCGAGGCCCACCGTGCCCTCTTCGCCGGCCCGTACGAAGCGCTCCAGCGGGCCGTCCGCGTGTCCGCCCACCGCGATGACCCGTGCCACGGGAGCGACGGCGCGCACCGTGCGGGCCACGGCGAGGATGCCGTCCGGCCCGTCGAACGGCAGGTCCTCCAGCCGCCCGGAGGCGTTCCAGTTGATGCCCGGGTCGGCCTCCAGGTTGTCGTGGACCAGCACCGAGCCGTCGACGACCAGGAGCGGCCTGCCGTCCAGCCGGCCGACCCGGTGACCGGCCGCTTCGAGCGCGGCGGTCACCTCGTCGAGGTGGTCGGCGAGCCGGGCCACGGTCACCCGGCTGAAGTCGGCCCCCATCATGGTCTGGTGGCCGGCGAAGGTGTCCGCGCCGGGATAGCCGAGGGCGGCCCGGCCCGCGGCGACGGGCAGATGGGTACGCCGGGCGAGGTCGGGGTGCGGGTGGACGAGCCCGAGGCCGAGCGAACCGAGTACGGGCAGCCGCAACGGGCGGCCGAATGCCTCCCGGCAGTGGTCCAGCACATGTCCGCAGGTGTCGGCGGTCAGATCGCCGGGGCGCGTGGTGCCCGCGTCGGGCATGGCGCCGATGCCGAACCCGTCGATCACGACGATGACGGTCTTGGCCATGGGGTGCCTCCTCAGCTCAGGGACCGGCCCTGGGCGTCGTACAGACCGTTGAGGCGGGGCGTTCCGGATGAGATTCCGGAGACGACGGCGACGGTCGAGCGGGTGACGAAGATCTGGGTGCGGAAGGCGAGCAGCGCGGTGTCGCCGAGGCGGACGTCCTGCCCGGGGGCGGGCGCGTCGAGCAGCCGGTAGTAGTCGATGTTCTCGGCGGGCGCGTCCAGCACGTCCAGACGTGCCCCGGTGCGTGGCAGCAGGGCGCTCCGGATGTGGGAGCGGGCGTAGAACCCGCCGCCGAAGACGGCGGGGCGGCCGTCGTCCAGGGTGTGGGCGACCTCGGTGACGTACACGTAGGCGGGGGTCTCGGGCTGCGCCGGGTCGAGCGCGTGCAGCGGAGTCGTGCCGGTCAGGGCGTGGCCCGGCTCGCCGTGGGTGGCACCGTGTTCGGCGAGCAGCGGCAAGGAGGCCATCGAGGTGGCGCTCGGGGCGCTCAGCAGGAGGCCGGTGTGGCCGCGGGCGGCGAGCGTCTCGCGGGCCTTCAGGGCGAGGGCGAAGTTGGGGGTGGCGTACGGGGCACCGGTCGCCGGGTCGCACAGCACGCACGGGAAGGCGGTGACCCCAGCGATCCGGATGCCGGGGAGCCGTTCTGCGGCCTCGGCGAAGGCGTCGAGCCGGTCGAGTGGGACGCCGCCCTCCTGGCCGGGGTAGACGCTTCCCCCGGCGCCTTCGAGACGGATCAGGATGTCCTGGACGAACCCCAGCCGCCTGGCGGTGTCGGAGACCGCGCGGGCGTTGTCCAGGTCGTAGACGGTGACGGTCTCGGGACGCCACGCCAGCATTTCGGGCAGGGCGCGGCGCGGGATCTGGACGAGGTGGCCGAGGTTGCCGGCCCGGGCGCCGGAGGCGTGCAGGGTGCGTGCCTCCGGCGGGTCGATGGCGGCGTACCGGGGGATGTGCCGGGCGACGGCCCGGATCAGATCAGGGTTGCGGCCGAGCTGTTTGACGACGAACCAGAGGGACACGCCCAGCCGTTCGGCCTCCGCGGCCAGCAGCGCGGCGTTGGCCTCGACGGCGTCCAGGTCCATCACATAGGTGTCCGGCGGGATCGCGCCCGCGTCGTGGAGTGCGGTCGCGGCCTCGACGAGCCCGGGATTGCGGGTCAGCAGGGTGTCGAGAAACACGGTCAGTGGCCCTTCGGGTCGTTCAGCGCGGCCAGGGAGCGGCGCAGGATCTCGATGACGAGGTCCGCGCCCGCACGCATCGGGTTGATGCGCACGGTCCAGTCGGCCAGTTCGGGGGAGTCGTCCAGGGCGGAGCTGGACATCCGGTAGAAGAGCGGCGTGATCTCGTAGCGGGAGTTGGAACCGACGGGGTACGGGGCCGCGCCGAAGCGGGCGGCGACGGCGGGCAGTTCCCTGGCGACGGGCCGGTCGAGCCGGACGAGCAGGCACCGGTCCTGCGCATTGGCGAGCCGGACCTCGGCGACTCCGGGCACCTCGCCCGCGGTCAGCCGCTCGGCGACCTCGGCACCGACCTGGGACTGCACGGACCACATGAGCGGTACGTGGGTGAGCGCGCGCAGGGCGTCGAGCGCCTGGTGTCCCTGGACCTGGCCGCCGCCGGAGTAGTTGTCGCGGCGGATGTGCTCGATCAGGTCGCGGGCGCCGACGACGATGCCGACGCCCTCCGGACCGTGCAGCTTGAACAGGGAGAAGCAGGAGGCGTCGGCGCCCAGTTCGACCCCGGCGGCCGGAGTGCGCATCACGGCGTAGTTGTCGTCGACGACGGTGCGGACACCGGCGTCCCGGCAGGCGGCGAGGACCGCGCCGGGGTCGTAGGAGTCGGCGAGCCGCTGCCGGGTGTGCTGGACGTAGGCCCAGCGGAACCTGCCGGACTCCAGGGCCTCGCGCAGCTCGTCGGGATCGTTGAAGTCGGCCTCGACCGTCCGGACGCCGAGGCCGCGCAGCGTGACCGCGGTGGTGCGGTAGACGGGCGCCCGGTGGATGAGGAGGGGGTCGCCCGGCCGGACGGCGGCGGTGAGGGCGGCCCGGATCGCGCCGGTGCCCGCACCCTGGACGAAGGCGGCGCCCTCGGCACCGAAGAAGTCGGCGAGGACGGACTCGACGCGGGCGGTGGTGGCGGGGCGTCCGAGTCCGGGCACGACCCCGGCGTCGGAGGCGAACAGCTGCGGGCCCTCGAAGTGGCGGGCGGTGGCCTCGATGAGCCGGAACTGCCGGGCCAGGGCGTCGGCCGGTGCCACGGTCGGCAGGGGGAACGTCCGGGGGAGTACGGGGTGCATGGTCAGCTCTCTTCCACGTTCGCGCCGCTGAGGAAGCGCAGCGGATTGCGGCGGGTCAGCAGGTCGATCAGGTCGTCGTCCACGCCTGCCGCACGGACCTTGGGCAGGAAGCTCCCGAAGAGGTGGCCGTACCCCTGGCCCCCCTCGGAGGCGAGGTAGCCGTGGCGGGAGATGTCGCAGCTGAGCAGGGCCCGGTCGGCGTGCCCCGCCTCCAGGAGGGCGAGCAGGAGCCGCAGCCGGGTGTCGTCGCTCTGGTAGGCGTCCTTGCCGACGGTGTCGAAGGCGACGTACGCGCCGCTCGCGGCCAGCTCCCGGTGCACCGCAGGGTCGTCCAGCAGATCCTGGTGGCCGAGCGAGATCCGGTGCGGGGGCAGCCCCTCGCCGGTGAGCAGTTCCAGCTGGGCGAGGCCGCCGCGGCCGAGCTGGGCATGGGTGGCGACGGAGAGCCCGGTGGAGAGGGCGGCCCGTGCCGCGGCGCGGAGCACCTTGCTCTCGGGCGGCGTCGGGGTGTCCCCGTGGCTGCCGATCTCGCCCAGCACGCCGGGGCGGATGCCGGTGGTGGCGATGCCGTCCTCGATCTCGTGGACGAGGGTGGCGGTGAGGTCCCCGACGCTGCCGCGGTCGATCTCGGGGGTGTGGAACGGCTCGTAGTACCAGCCGGTCGCGGCGACGACGGCGACCTGGGCGTCCCGGGAGATCCGGGCCAGGGCGCGCACGTCGCGGCCCATGCCGCGACAGGTCAGCTCGACGACCAGGGCGAGTCCGTACTCCTCGCGGAGCGCGGTGAGTTCGGCGGTGACGGCGGCGGTGTGCCGGCCGGCGGCGAGCACGGCGCCGCCGTCGCCCCGGTGGTCGAGGTCGAGGACGAGGTGTTCATGGGCCAGGGCGGGGCCGCGTACCGAGTCGGGGGCGATGTCTCCGAGGACGGTACGCAGCACGGGGGCGGAGCTGTTCATCGTGGGGGGTCCTTCTTGGGTCGGCCTGCGTGATCCAGGGGCGTGGGGCTATCCCTTGATCGGTGTGAACAGGTCCATCCAGTACAGGAGGTTGAGGAGGATGCCGCCGACGATCACCGCGGCCGGTGCCGCGGCCATCCGGACGACCGGCCGGCCCATCGCCTCGTTCAGCAGGTAGAGCCCGCCGACGACGAGGATGCCCAGGCCGCCGCCCATGGCGTTGGCCGCCATCAGCGAACCGAAGAGGATCGCCAGCTGGAGCGTCTCGCTGATCGCGCTGCGCAGGTGCTCGGAGGAGTCGCGGACGCTGGGCAGCCGCCCGAGGAGCTTGCCGATGTAGGACAGGGCCAGCACCTCGGCCGCGAAGACCAGGGCGCCCACGATCGCGGCGAGGAACGGGTTCGGCATCAGGTACCCGATGGGGTACACGAGGGTGAAGCCCGCGATGCCGTACGCGCCGGAGGCCAGCGCGGTGGTCGCGATCAGCGGGATGAAGCCGAAGACGCGGTAGAAGTCGACCTGTGCCGCCTCGGAGTAGTGCCCCTTCGCGATCAGGAAGCTGGTCGCCTCACCGCCGCCGAATATGTGCATCTGGGCGAGCACACAGACTCCGGCGCCCAGCACCATGAACAGCGGCAGGTACCTGCGCAGCCGGGCCGCACTGGCGCTGAAGAGGGAGGCCATCGGGTCGTCGCCCTCGATGACGGGTTCGCTCACACCCGCGGCCCTGTCCGCCTTGCGCTGAGCGAGGTCCTTGGCGACGGCGAGACCGATGAGCATCAGCACACCGACGGCCATGGCCAGCGCGCCCGCGAACATGTTGGGCCACAGCTTCATGGTCATGACGACCAGGGCGAACTCCAGCAGCCCCGCGATGCCGCCCCACTTGCGCCCGAACTGCTTGGTGATGGCCAGCACCGGGAACAGCGTGAAGAGGAAGAGGATCGGGGTCGACATCTGCTGCATGGCGGTGATGAAGTCGACCGGGAGGTCATGGGCCACGTTGTTGGCGCCGTTGAGCCCGAAGACGACGACCGCGCCCCAGGCGCCACCGAGGATCGGCGCGAGCCACTTCTTCGGCGACAGCATGCCGAGGATGTCGGTGGGCAGGAAGAGGAGCCACGGGTTCAGCACACCGGTGGACAGCGCCATCGGGGCGCCGAGCCCGAAGATGAAGCCGGCCGAGAGGCCGAACGAGACCGCCGTCGTCGCGCTGCGCGTGGTGCGCCCCTGGATGAAATCCAGGAGAAACGGCCGTACGCCGTCGTTGAAGGCGGCCAGCGCCATGTGAGAGATGTACGCGGTCAGCGCACAGAGGGCTATGACGGTCAGTTGCTGGGCCAGCGAGAAATCGAGGCTCGTACCGGCTGCGAGGGTCGTACTCACGGGGTCACTCCTTCGTGCCCGGGATGATCAGAGCGGGTGGCTGGAGTCAGCCGCGGGCGGCGATGGCGCGCGCCATGAGGGGAGCGATGGTGTCGATCTGGTCCATCGAGAAGCCGAAGACCTTCTTGCCCTCGTCCAGCAGGGCGGTGATCTGCTCCTCAGTGGGGACGGTGCGGCCGAAGGTGTGGCAGACGGCGCTGCCCATCAGACCGACGAGAACGCCGAGTGAGGCACCGGCGCCCGTGTGACAGGTGCCCAGGTAGTAGTCGGCCTGGGCGACGCGCAGCTTCATCGCGGCGTCCATGTCGCTGGAGGCGGTGATCTCCAGGCCCTCGATGCCGAGCTGCTTGATGGTCTGGGTGACCTCGGTCTTGCCGACGCCGCCGGCGAGGATCTTCGTCATGTCCTGCTTCTTTCCGGATGGTGGGGACGGGGTGGTTCAGGCGGAGGGGGCGGCGGGTGTCTGCTGCGCCAGTACCGCGAGGTGCATGCCGAGGAAGTTCACCTCGGACTCCGGGAGGGCGGCCCCGAGTTCGTGCCGGGCGCGCTCGGCGACGGCACGGGCGCGCTCGACGGCCTCGGGGTGTCCGGCCAGTTCGGCGGCGACCTGGTCGTCGGTGAGGAACTGCTCGATGGCCTCGTCGTTCAGGAGCCGGGTGAGCGCCATCATCAGGTGACTGGTGAGCATGCCCGCGGTCGCCTCGGTCACGGTGTTGCCCTCCACCTCCAGGGCGGCCAGCTCGGCCGTGACGAAGTCGGCGACCTCGGGCTTGATCTGTCCGCCTTCGCGGAAGAGCTGAATCCGCAGGGCCAGCTGGTCGTCCATGGCGGTCCTCCTAAAATCGACAGTAACCAGGATTCTGTATTTTGATGGGGGCGAAGGTCCCGCCCTCGCAGGACCTTCGTCCTGTTTCCGGCCGGCCCCTCGGCCGGGGGTCAGTACGAGGGCAGGCGCGTGCCCTCGATCACCTCGCGCTGGAGCGAGGTGATCAGTGACAGATCCAGGGAGTCCCGGACGGCGGCCAGGGCCTTGGCCCCTTCGGTCCGCCCGATGACGGCCGCGCTTGAGTTGCGCAGCGACAGTTCGCGGGTGACCTCGTCACCCAGTGGAAGGACGTCGACACCGAACCCGAGCCGGTCCTGCACCTCGTCCAGGTTCCAGACGGTGGCGTCGACCTCTTCGCGGGCGAAGAGGTCGGGCAGCTGCATGTACGAAGCCTCCAGCCGCTGGACGTCCGGGCGCCCGGCAAAGACCAGGTCGACCAGCATGCGCAGATCCTCCGACGCGTGGTCGACCGCGACCCGCAGGCCCGGGGTGTCGAGGTCCACGCCGTGGCGCAGGAGCATGCCGTGCGCCCCGACGTAGGTGGCCGGTCCCAGATCCGCCACCAGCTCCACCGGATGCTCGGCGATCAGTTCGTCGGCGGCGAAGCGGGACAGGACGACGAGGTCGACCTTGCCTTCGAGCAGGGCCGCGGTACGGGCCCCGGCGCCTCGCATGAACGTGATCGCGAAGGGCGCGCCCGCCTTCTCGAAGGCGCCGCGGAGTCCAGTGGCCAGGCCCTCGTACCGGCGGGAGTACGGGAGGGGCATCGCCGCAAGCAGCGTCCCGAGCCCGGAGAGCCGCCAGAGTATGGAGCGGTCCGAGTGGGCGAGGAAGGTGCCGAGGTGCCCCCGGGCGGTCGTCCTGATGGCGCCGGACTCCTCCAGCAGCTGCAGGGCCGCCTGGACCGTGCCGTTTCCGCAGCCCAATTCCTCCGCGTAGTCCCGCACCCGGGGAAGTCGCGTGTCCGGCTCATGGTTGAGCAGCAGGACCGCGAGCTGGCGGGCGGCCAGTCCGTTGCGCGTAAGGAAGCGCTCGTCGAAGGCGTTCACGTAGGGAACAGTAAACAGGATTCTGGATATTGACAAGGGTCGCCGCACCCCCGCTTCGACTGCCGCCGGATCGTGGAGCGCGAGCCGGTCCGCGCCTTGACCTCAACTGAACTTGAGCTTCTAGGTTGGCCGTGTTCCGTTGATCACGAGGAGGGGCACATGAGCCTGACGCTCAAGGAGTACTCACAGCGGGAGCTGGCAGCTCAGCCCATCGGGGCGTGGGCCGGCATGGCGTCCCGGCTGGTGGTGGGGGCCCTGCGCGAGCAGCTGGCGGTGGAGGACCTCACCCAGCCGCACTGGTGGACGCTCAACCACGTGGCGGGGGCGCCGGGGGGGTGGAGCCGTGCGACGTTGACCGAGCGGCTGACGACGTGGGACGACCGCGGGACCGACTTCGACGGTGTCTTCGACGACCTCGTCGACCGAGGCTGGCTGACGGAGGACGCGGGGCTCATGACGTTGACCGAGGAGGGCGAAGAGGGGCGGCTCCGGGCGAGGGAGCGCAACCTTCGCGTCCATCAGCAGGTGCACGAAGGCGTCGACACCGCCGACTTCGCGACCACCATCGACGTCCTGCGCCGTATGGTCGCCAACCTCGGCGGTGACGGCAACCTGCCCGACTGACGGATACGGCAGGCTCGCCCCGGGCCCGTCGTACACGCCGCCGCCCCCGATGCCCACGGCACCGGGGGCGGCGGCCCACGCATCCCGGCGTCAGCCGCGCGTCAGACGCAGCGTCACCAGCTCGAACGGGCGCAGCGACAACCGCACGCCCTCGCCGTCGCTCTCGGGCACCGGGGCATCGGTCAGCGGCCGCTCCAGCAGGTCGGTCGCCACGACGTCCGTGACCCGGAAGCCGGTGGCCAGGCTCACCTTCGCACGGCCGCCCGTCGACTCGTAGAGCCGTACGACGACGTCACCGCTCCCGTCGTCCGCCAGTTTCACCGCGCTGACCACGACCGCGTCGTTGTCGACACCCACCAGCGGTGCCACCTCGTGCTCACCGCTGATCCGGCGCTCCGGCAGATTCACCCGGAACCCCTCGCGGACCGCGTCACCGATCGCCGCTCCGGGCACCAGCGCGTGCCGGAAGCGGTGCACGCCCTGGTCGGTCTCCGGGTCGGGGAAGCGCGGCGCGCGCAGCAGCGAGACCCGCACGGTGGTGGTCGTCCCCGCGTCCGTGCCCCGGACGGTGCGCGTGACGTCGTGGCCGTACGTCGAGTCGTTGACGAGGGCGACGCCCCAGCCGGGCTCCTCCAGGTGGACGAAGCGGTGGTTGCACGCCTCGAACTTGGCTGCCTCCCAGCTGGTGTTCGTGTGCGTTGGCCGGTAGAAGTGCCCGAACTGGGTCTCCGAGGCATACCGCTCGGCGTGCACGTCCAGCGGGAACGCGGCCTTCAGGAACTTCTCCGTCTCGTGCCAGTCGACCTCGGTGGCGATGTCGAGCCGCTTGGCGCCCGGCTCCAGGGTAAGCAGCTGGGTCACCTTCGAGTCCCCGAAGCTGCGGACGATCCGCACGCCGTTCTCCACCGGGGCCAGTTCGTCCACGTCCGTCAGGTCCGTGACCGTGTTGCGGTAGAACGCGTCGACGTCCCACGCGTCCCACATGTTCGGGAAGTCCGGGTGGATCTGGAGCAGGTTCGCGGCCGCGCCCGGAGCGACGGTCTCGCGGTCCGCGGCGATGTCGTACGCGGAGACGACGAGGCCCCGGCCGTCGACCTCCACCCGGAGCAGGCCGTTGTCGAGCACGTGGCCGCCGCCCTCGCGCGGGGCGGACCGGGTGGTCCCGCCCGTCGCGGCGGTGGCCGCCGCGCCGGCGGGGACGCCGCCGCGGGCGTGCGGCGCGGCGTTGAACACGAGGGCCCGTCCGCCCGCCGGGTCACCGGCGAGCGCGCGCTGCGCGGCGTCGATGATGCCGGTCAGTTCCTCGGCGACGGCCGCGTACGTCTTCTCGGCCTCCCGGTGCACCCAGGCGATCGAGGAGCCGGGCAGGATGTCGTGGAACTGGTGCAGCAGCACCGTCTTCCAGATCCGGTCCAGCTGCTCGTACGGGTACGCGAAGCCGGTGCGCACAGCGGCGGTGGCGGCCCACAATTCGGCCTCGCGGAGCAGGTGCTCGCTCCGGCGGTTGCCCTGCTTCGTCTTCGCCTGGCTGGTGAGCGTCGCGCGGTGCAGCTCCAGGTAGAGCTCGCCGACCCACACCGGAGGGTTGGTGTACTCGGCCTCGGCCTTGGTGAAGAAGTCCGCGGGGGTCTCCCAGGTCACTGTCGCCGAGCCCTCCAGGCTCCGCAGCCGGGCCGCCTTGGCGATCATCTCGCGAGTGGTGCCGCCGCCGCCGTCACCCCAGCCGGTCGGCGCCAGCGAGTGCTGGGCGACGCCCTTGTCCTTGAAGTTGGTCGCCGCGTGGGCGATCTCGCTGCCCTTCATCGAGCAGTTGTATGTGTCGACGGGCGGGAAGTGCGTGAAGATCCGGGTGCCGTCGATGCCCTCCCAGTTGAAGGTGTGGTGCGGGAACTTGTTGGTCTGGCTCCACGAGATCTTCTGCGTGAGCAGCCACTTGGAGCCCGCGGCCTTGATGATCTGGGGCAGCCCGGCCGCGAATCCGAAGGTGTCGGGCAGCCACGCCTCGTCGTTCTCGATGCCGAACTCGTCGAGGAAGAACCGCTTGCCGTGCACGAACTGCCGGGCCATCGCCTCGGAGCCCGGCATGTTCGTGTCGGACTCGACCCACATGCCGCCGGACGGCACGAACCTGCCCTCCGCGACGGCGGCCTTGACCTTCGCGTAGACCTCGGGGCGGTGCTCCTTGATCCAGGCGAACTGCTGTGCCTGCGACATCGCGAAGACGAAGTCCGGCTCGTCCTCCAGGAGGGCGGTCATGTTCGACGTCGTACGGGCCACCTTGCGGACCGTCTCACGCAGCGGCCACAGCCAGGCGGAGTCGATGTGGGCGTGGCCGACCGCGCTGATGCGGTGCGCGGAGGGCGCGGCGGGCGTCGCGAGGACCGCGGCCAGCTCCACGCGGGCCGCGGCCGCCGTCCCGCCCACGTCCTGGAGGTCGACCGCGTCCAGCGCCCGGCCGACAGCGCGCAGGACGTCCCAGCGGCGGGCGCCCTCCACGGGCAGCTCCTGCATCAGCTCGCCCAGCACCTCCAGGTCCTGGACCAGGTTCCACACGTCCTCGTCGAAGACGGCGAGGTCCATCCGGGCCAGCGTGTACTGCGGCTCGCTGCCGGCGGTTTCCTTGTCACCCAGCTGTGTCGGAAGGAACGGGTGGTAGTCGAGGATCACCGGGTTGGACGCCGCCTCGATGTGCAGCAGCACCTTCTCGCCGCCCGCCACCGGGGCGCCCACCCGCACCCACTGGTTGCGCGGGTTGAGGCCCTTCACCGGGGTGCCGTCGGGGCGGTAGACCAGGCCCTCGCACTGGAAGCCCGGCATGTTCTCGTCGAAGCCGAGGTCGAGCAGCGCCTCCACGGTCCGGCCCGCCCACGCCTCCGGCACCGTGCCGGAGACCCTGAACCAGGACGTGCCCCACGGAGCGCCCCACCGGTCGCCGACCGCGATCGGCTCGGTGGGCCCCGCCAGGCCTTCCGCGACGGGGACGGGCTCGCCAGGCGCGTTCCACACGGCGACATCCAGCGGGACGGACTCCGGGTATACGGCGGGGCGGATGCGCTCGTCGAGGACGCGCTTGAGACGGGCTTCGACCAGGCTGCGGTCGTCGTGCATGAGGGGGACTCCGTTGTGAG
The DNA here is from genome assembly GCF_055590565.1 of Streptomyces sp. NPDC041814. Classification (NCBI taxonomy): domain Bacteria; kingdom Bacillati; phylum Actinomycetota; class Actinomycetes; order Kitasatosporales; family Streptomycetaceae; genus Streptomyces; species Streptomyces sp. NPDC041814. Next base: position 627,197 of record NZ_JBVJAM010000002.1, read on the forward strand.
TGGTGGGTCGGGTGGGGGGTTACCAGCGGTGCGCGGTGGAGGCGGTGCCGGAGGTCGTGTACAGCTCGCCAACAGCCCTGACCTGGAAACGAGCGGCTTTCTCGCCCGGTTCCCGGCGCAGACCGGGCACGAAGAACGCGGTGGAGGCGGTGGCGCCCAGGAAGCGCCGGGTGCCGTCGGGCAGGACGCGGTGCAGCTCGTAGTGGCGCGGCGCCCCGGGGGAGCGGTGCCAGCGCAGGCGCAGGTCCGTGCCGCCGGCGCCCCGGGACGCTGCGGTGACGCGGAGCCCCGACGGCGCGGCGGGCGTCTCGGCCCGGTCCCGGACGGCCACGGCGCCGAGCCGCCAGCGCACCGCACCGGCCGCCGTGAGGCGTACACCGAGGGCGTGGACCGTACCGGCCTTACCGGCGAGGGAGTTCAGCCGCAGCGTGGACGTGGTCCAGCCGCTGCCTCCCGCCCGGAGTTCGCCCGCCGGGACGTACGTGTACGCCACCGGGCCGCCCGGCCGGTCCGGCTCGTGCAGGGCGACGGCGAGCTCGACGGCGACCGGGCCCGAGCCCGCGTCGGTGCGGTGCGTCAGCTCCACCACCGTGCGCCGGGACAGCGGCAGCCGGGTGCGATGGAGATCGACGGTGACCGGGGCGCCCGGCTCCCCGGCGACCAGGAGGCTGCTGCCCCCGCGCCAGGCATCCTCGAAGTCGAAGCCCACGAACGGGCGCCGGCCTTCGGTGCGGACGACCCAGCGGCGGCCCGGCAGCCGGTCCTGGACCCCGAGGTGGTTCCACTCGGCGTCCGAGGCGACCCGGCCGTCCTCGTACCAGCGCAGCCCGTGGCCGGTGTTGAACGTCGTGGCGAACGGCAGCCGGTCCACGGTCGAGCGGTCGGCCACCGCAGTCGCGGGGGCGCGCCAGCCGTCCGTACGGTCCGGCCGGGCCGGGTCCAGGGACCGCCCGGTCCAGAACCGCTGGTCGGCGGCGTGGAACTGAGCGGGCGTACGGTCCTCCGGAAGATGGCTGCGGGTCCACTCCGGCCGGTAGAAACCGTAGCCGACGGTGTGCGGGCGGTCGGTCGGGATGATCGCGTCCCAGTCGACGGGCGCCTCCCATCCCTTGGACTCCACGTCCACACCCGCCCACAGGGCGTACCGGCTGCGACCGGCGGCTTCGGCGTTCGCCGCGGAGGACACGAGCGACGCGGGCGTCCAGCGGAAGTCGACGAACATCGAGTCCGCCTCCCGGAACAGCGCGGTGTTCTCGGCGTTGAGCGCGCCCTGCCAGCCGACCTCGCCCCGGACCGTCATCGCGTCGTACCAGGTGATACGCAGCCCCGCCGCGTCACTGCGCGCCCGCAGCTCGGTGACGAAGGCGAGCATCTCGGCGCCGAGCGCGGCGTCCCCGCCCTCGGTCTCGGCATTGAGGAACCAGCCGTCGAAGCCATGCGCCACCGCCGCCTCCACCAGCTTCGCGGCGAGCGGGAAGCGCCCGGCCGCGTCGCGCTGGACGAGGTCGCGGGTCCACCGGAGGTCGCCGCCGTGGTGCACGGGCGGCAGGAACACGGTCCCGAGGACGGGCACCCCGTGGCGGTGGGCGGCGTCGACGACCGGGGCGTTCGGCGCGAGGATCAGCCCCTCGCCGGCCGAGCCGCCCCAGAAGACCAGTTCGTCGATGTACGCCCAGTGGTTCAGGGCGTAGTAGTCGGCGGTGGCCGAGCCCTGGGACGGATTGCCCGCGGTGTTCCCGAACGCCACCAAGGAGGTGATCCGCGCCTGGTCGGTCCGGGCCGTGGTGTTGGCCGGAACCGGGGTGAAGCGGTCGGCGAGCGGCACGGACGCGGTGTTGAACGGCAGGTCCGGGTCGGCCTCGGGGCGCCACGCCTTCAGGCTGCGCCAGATGATGCCGTCGCCGGGCGTGCCGGTGGGCAGCGAGTCGGGAAACCAGTACGAGGCGCAGGGCCGGACAGCGGCGGGCGCTGCGGCGTGGGCGGTCGTGGCCAGGCCGGGGATGAGCAGAGCGGCCGCGGATCCGGCTCCGGCGAGAACCACGGTGCGGCGGTTGGGTGCGGACGGGCGCCGCGGGGACTGGGTCATGGTGTGCTCCGTATCGTGCGGGTTCGATTCCGGTGCGGTGCGGGGTGACGCGGGGTCAGCGGACCTCTTCGGGCGTGACGACCTTCGTGATGCCCCGGGCCACCAGGTGGTCATGGTCGGACGCCCTGCTCGCGAGGACGGTGGTGGGGCGGACGCCGTCGGCGGTGAGCCGGACGAAGGCTTCGAAGACCGCGCCGCCGGGGGCGCAGACGGAGCGGCGGGGCGCGGTCTCGTCGTCCCCGGTGTCGACGACGAGTGCCGTGGTCCGGGGCGCGGGCCGGTGGGCGCGGTCGCGCTGCTCCTGGACGACACGGGCGATGGTCCGGCCGGCCGGCTTGATCCGGCGGTCGTTGGTCAGCAGCCCGAGGCTGTACTCCAGCTCCGGGAAGTCGGCCAGCGAGCGGGACACGTCGTGGGAGCACCACCAGGTGACGCCCCATACGTCCTCGCAGTCCAGGGCGTTGGCCACGGTCGCCTCGGTGAACGCGGCGGCGTGCTCGGCGGGGATCAGCGGAGCGGGCGCGCCGACCTCCTGGAGCCAGACCGGCCGGTGCGGGTCGAGCGCCCACGCCTTGGAGAGTTCGATGAGGTAGGCGGCGTGGTGCTCGGTGGCAGTGCCGGTACGGCCGTGGCGCTGGGCGGTGCCGTTGAAGACCCAGGAGTGCACGGCGGTGACGGCGCCCTTGCGTGCGGCCTGCGCCGGGGTGAAGGCGTGGTCGTCCTGGTACCAGGCGGCGTCGTACTCGGCGTGCAGGTGGAGCTTGCCCGGCGCCCCCTCCTCGCAGGCCGCCAGCATCCGGGTCAGCCAGGCGTCCGCCTGCTCGGGCGTGATGCGGTCGGGGTCGGGGTGCGGGTCGCCGGAGAACTGGTTGATCTCGTTGCCCAGGGTCATCCCGATGAAATGCGGTCGGTCGGCGAGGGCGGCGGCCAGGGTGCGCAGGTACTCGGCCTGCCCGGAGAGGACGTCCGGGTCGGTGAAGAGGTTGCGCCGGTGCCACGTACCGGTCCAGGCGGGCAGGAAGTCGAAGCTCGACAGGTGGCCCTGGAGCCCGTCGACGTTGACGTCGAGGCCGCGTTCGGCGGCGGCGTCGGCGAGCCGCACGAGCTGCTCGACGGCGCTCGGGCGGATCAGGGTGCGGTTGGGCTGGAAGAGCGGCCAGAGCGGGAAGACCCGGATGTGGTCGAGGCCGAGCTCGGCGATCGAGTCGAGGTCGGCTCGTACGGCGTCGAGGTCGAAGTCCAGCCAGTGGTGGAACCAGCCTTGGCTGGGCGTGTAGTTGGCGCCGAAACGCAGGGGGGAGGTGCTCATACGGAACAGGAGTCCTGGTTCTTGTGGTGCGAGGGGGCGGTCCGGGTCAGCCCTTGACGGCGCCTTCGCCGACGCCCCGGAAGAAGAAGCGCTGCAGCCCCGCGAAGAGGATGATGAGGGGCAGCACGGCGATGATCGTGCCCGCCGCGACGAGCCGTTCGTCGTTGGCGAAGGTGCCGTGCAGGTAGTTCAGGCCGATGGTCAGGGTGAAGTTCTCCGGGTCGCTGAGGACGATCAGCGGCCACAGGAAGTCGTCCCACGAGCCCATGAAGGCGAAGATCGCGACGACGGCGAGGGTGCCCTTGACGGAGGGCAGCGCGATCCGCAGGAAGCGCTGCCAGACGTTGGCCCCGTCCACGAAAGCCGCTTCCTCGATCTCCACGGGAAGGTTGAGGAACGCGTTGCGCATCAGCAGGACGTTCATCGCGCCGACCGACCCCGGCAGCAGCACACCGAGCAGGGTGTTGTTCAGCCCCAGGTCACGCATGGTGGTGAACTGGGCGATGATGATGCCCTCCACGGGTACGAGCATGGCGAGGATGAACGCCAGCGTCGCGGCCCTGCGCCCCCGGTAGCGGAGCCTCGCCAGGGCGTACCCCGCGAGCGCCGAGCCGACGCAGTTGGTGACCACGTTGGCGGAGGCGACCTTCAGGGAGTTCAGCGCGTAGTCCCAGACCGGGATCGTGTCCGCGACCCGGCTGTAGTTGTCCAGCGTCGGATCGCTGGGGAAGAACTTCGGAGGGGAGCTGAAGATGTCCTCGTTCGGGCCCTTCAACGAGGTCGACAGCTGCCACAGGAACGGCCCGACGGTCAGCGCGAGGACTGCCAGCAGCAGCACGTAGCGCAGCACGAGCTGCCAGACGGGGACCCGCCGGCCCTCGGCGTCGGTGGTCTTCAGGAAGCTCACGCGTCCTCCTTGCGGTCGGCGCGCAGCACCAGCAGCATCAGGCCGACGGTGACGACGAAGATGACCACCGAGATGGCGGAGGCGTAACCGACCCGCCCGCTCAGCCCGGTGCCGACCCGCTGGACGAGCATCACCAGGGTGGTGTCCTCGCCCGCGGGTCCGCCGGACGGGCCGGCCATCAGGTAGACCTCGGAGAACACCTTGAAGGCGGAGACCGAGGAGAGCGCCGCTACCAGCACCATCGTGGACCGGATCGCGGGCACGGTGACCGTGAAGAAGCGGCGTACGGCACCGGCACCGTCCACGGACGCGGCCTCGTGCAGTTCCCTCGGTACGTTCGCGAGGGCAGCCAGGTAGATGATCATGTAGTAGCCGAGGCCCTTCCAGACCGTGACCGTCATCGCGCTGCCCAGGAGCAGCCACTGGTCGCTGAGGAAGCCGACCTTGCCGATGCCGACCGCCTCCAGGACCGCGTTGACCAGCCCGCGGTCGTCCAGCATCCACACCCAGATCAGGCCGACGACCACGATGGACGCGACGACCGGGGTGTAGAAGGCCGACCTGAAGAAGGTGATGCCGGGGATGTGCCGCTGGACGAGCATCGCCAGCAGCAGCGGCAGGATGACCAGTGCGGGGACGACGCCCACGACGTACAGCACGCTGTTCCGCAGGCCGGTCCAGAACATCTCGTCGTGCAGCAGCTCCCGGAAGTTCGCCAGGCCGACGAACGAGCCGGGGACCAGCGTCCGCCGGTCGGTGAAGGAGTTCACCAGCGTGCTGAAGAACGGGTAGAGGCTGAAGGCGCCGACCACGATCAGACCGGGCGCGGCGAACAGCCAGGGGCTGAGGGGCAAGTGGCGGCGGATCCAGCCGGCGGGCCGGCCCGCCGCAGCGGTGGGGGAGGGGGATTTCACGGGAGGGCTCAGCTCTGCTGCAACAGCCGGTCACACGCCTTGACAGCGTTGTCAAGAGCTTCCTTGGGGCTCTGCTTCCCTTGCAGCGCCTTGGCGATCTGGTTGCGCAGCTCGGTCTTCATCTGCTCGCTGAACAGCACCGGGGTGTAGTTGACGGCCGTCTTCAGGGACTTCGCGGCGGCGACGCGGACGCGGGTCTCGTCCGTCCCGTCCTCCTTGGTGAAGTACGGGTCGTCGAGCGAGCCGGCGGTGCTCGGGAAGATGGCGACCTGCTTGGCGAACTCCATCTGGCGGGTCGCGTCGGTCACGTAGTGGGCGAAGGCCACGGCGGCGGGCTTGCGCTTGGACTGCGCGTTCACCATGACGCCCATGACGTACATGTTGGCCTTGCCGGTACTGCTCACCTGGTCGGTGATCCCGATGTTCTTGTACAGGCTCGGGGCCTGCTTCTTGAAGTTGGCCAGGTCCAGCGCGCTGCCCGGGTTCATCGCCACGGACTCGGTGAGGAACTTGTGGCCCGAGGACTCGGGGGTCGCGGTCAGCGCCTGCGGGTCGAGCGCCTTGGCGTCGTACAACTCCTTGTAATGCGTGAGGAGTTCGACGCCCTTCGCGTCGTTGAAGGCGAAGCCCGTGCCCTCCTTGTTCATCAGCTGCCCGCCGTACCGGCCGAAGTCCTCGATGGTGGGGACGTTGGCGAGGGTGGCGACCTTGCCGTGGCTCTTCTCGGCCAGCTTCAGGCCGGCCGCGAACACCTCGTCATAGGTGGTCGGCGGCTTCGCCGGGTCGAGGCCGGCGTCCTTGAAAAGTCGCTTGTTGTAGAACATCGGCCCGGTGTTGAGGTACCAGGGGAAGGCGAACGTGCCCTCTGTGCCGGGTATCTGGTGGCTCTTCCAGGCGCCGTCCAGGTACTCCTTGCGGTACTTCGGCGCGGCCTTGTCGAGGTCGAGGGCGATACCGGCCTTGGCCAGCGGCGCCACCAGGTCCGGCGAGACGTTGACGACGTCGGGCAGGGTGCCGCCGGCCGCGTCCGCGCTGATCTTATCCGCGTAGCCCTCGCCGGGGCGGTCGACCCACTTCACCTCGGTGCCCGGGTACTTCTTCTCGAAGTCCGCGATCACCCCGTTGAAGTAGTCCTTGAAGTTCGCCTGGAGGTTCCAGGTCTGGAAGGTGATCTTCCCTTCGACCTTGCCCGAGGCATCGGATGAGTCCGAGCCGGATCCCCCGCCGCAGGCGCTCAGTGGCAGGACTGTGGCGAGGACGGCGGCAGCGGCGACTGCTCTGCGGGAGATGTGCACGGTGAATGGCTCCTTCGCTCGGACCAGGCGCGCGAACCGTGGCCCCGGGGTCCCTGACCCGGCGGGCCGCGTTCGCCCGACAGACCCTGCAATGCGCCTGTGCTCAAAGTCAATACATTCACCGGAACGTAATCTCCCCTCGTTGCGTCAGTGCAGGTCAAAGGCTTGGGAGGTGCTATTGACGGCTGCTCACTAATGCGCTTTAGCTTGGTTCAGCTCAAGCGCATTAGTCGGTTGAGCTTCACCTCTCGACCAAACGGTGGGGGAAGCTCTACGATGCCCGGGGGCGACCGGGTCCGACTGCCCGTCAGTACCCCCGGGCGAGGCAGAAAGTGAGGCACGGGTGGCTCCGAAGCGGCCGACCATGAAGGACATCGCCCAGCGGGCCGGTGTCTCGGAGAGCGCCGTCTCCTTCGCGCTCAACGACCGTCCGGGTGTCTCCGAGGTCACCCGCGCCCGGGTGCGGCGCGTCGCCGAACAGCTGGGCTGGCGCCCGAGCGCCGCCGCCCGCGCCCTGTCCGGCGAGGGCTCGGCCACCGTCGGCCTCGTCGTGGCGCGCCCGGCGGCCAACCTCGGCGTGGACTCGTTCTTCCTCCAGTTGATCTCCGGCATCCAGGAGGTGCTGTCCGAGCGTCATCTGGGCCTGCTCTTCCAGGTCGTGGACGGCGTGGACGACGAGTGCGGGGTATACCGGCGCTGGTGGGCCGAACACCGGGTAGACGGCGTGCTCGTCGTGGACCCGCGCACGGACGACCCCCGCGTCTCCCTCCTCGACGAACTGGGCCTCCCCGGCGTCATCATCGGTGCCCTCCCCGGCACCGACACCGGCCCCCACCCCGGCCTCTCCCAGGTCCGCGCCGACGACGCGGGCGCGATGGCGGCGATCGTGGGCCGTCTGTACGAGCTGGGGCACCGACGCATCGTCCACATCGCCGGCCTGCCCTCACTCGCGCACACCGACCGCCGCATCCGCTCGCTGCGCCTGGAAGCAGACCGGCGCGGCCTGACCGGGGCGCACTCGGTGACCACGGACTACTCCGACACCGAGGGCGCCGCCGCCACCCGCCGGGTCCTGGAGCGGCCCGACCCGCCGACCGCGCTGATCTACGACAACGATGTAATGGCGGCGGCCGGAGTGGCCGTGGCGACCGGGCTGGGGGTCCGGGTCCCGGGCGATGTGTCGGTGGTGTCCTGGGAGGACTCGGCGCTGTGCCGGCTGACCGCTCCATGGCTCACCGCACTCTCCCGCGACCCGGTCGCCTTCGGCCGGCTGGCGGCACGGGAGCTGACCACCCTGCTCGACGGCGGTCCGCCGCGCACCGTGCGGGTGGCCCTGCCCGACCTCATCGAGCGCGGCAGCACGGCGACGGCGCACGAGACCGCCGGCACGCCCTGACTCCGGCGCCTCCCACCACCGGAGGCGCTACGAGGCGCCGGGGCCTCGTCGTTGGACCAGCGGATGGCCGTGGGCGTCCTGAACGGTTGAGGGTGCGTCGCGGATCGGGGCGAGCGCGGCGTCACACCCCTGATCGCACGGCACGGTGTGGCTCACGGCTATGGACTGGGCAAGGTGCGCCGGGTGCTCGGGCGCGCCTTCGCCCGGCCGTACCTCCGCCCGAGCGATCAGCTGGCCACGCTGAACCACCCCGGCCGCACCTCGGTCAGGAGGGGGTGCAGTGAGTGCACTGCGGACCGCAGTTCCTCGTCCGTGATGTCAAGAGGCTCCGGCAGGCTCAGTCCGTGACTGCGCAGCCGCCAGAGATCGAAGACTTCCTTTCCGCGCACCTGAGACGCCGGTCACCGCAGACCCGCTCGCCAGTGGGCTTCGTGGCCGCCAAGCGGCAGCCGCCCCGGGGTGGCCGGGCCCCGGGGCCGCCCGGGCGACTGTCCGGTGAGCCCGGTCAGTGGCTCCGTCTCACCTCTGCTCGGGGCCCGGCCGGTCGGTGGCGCCCGGACGGCGGTGCAGTGGTTGTTCGGGCGTGGGCCGCCGCTTCGGCGGGGTGATCGTCAGGGTGACGGGCCCCTCACCGTTCACGTGCGCCTCCGTGCCGTGGTGGTGGATCGTCAGGGGATCGCCGAGCAGTAGCGAGTACGTTGCCCGGTCCGGCTTGATCTCCACCTGGAGGCACCGGCCGCGGAACTGGAGCCGGAAGGCCAGGCGGCTGAACTTCTCGGGCAGTCGGGGCGCGAAGCGCAGGCTGTCCCCGTCCCGTCGGGTGCCGCCGAATCCGGCGACCAGCGCCATCCATGTACCGGCCAGCGAGGCGATGTGCAGTCCGTCGCGGGTGTTGTGCTCCAGGTCGGCCAGGTCCATCAGTGCGGCCTCGGCGGTGTAGTCGTAGGCCAGCCGCAGATGCCCGGTCCGGGCGGCGACAACGGCCTGGCAGCACGCGGACAGGGAGGAGTCCCGTACGGTCAGCGGCTCGTAGTAGGCGAAGTTCGCGGCCAACTGGTCGTCGTCGCAATGGCTTTCGAACCAGCTGCCGCAGGTGTACATGGCCAGCACGAGGTCGGATTGCTTGATCACCTGCTTCCGGTAGATGTCGAAGTAGGGGAAATGGAGCATCAGCGGGTACTGGTCGGCGCGTGTGTTCGCGAAATCCCAGCGTTGGTGGTGGGTGAAGCCGGCGTGCTGCTCGTGCACACCGATCTCCTCGTTGTACGGGATGTGCATGGCCTCGGCGGCGTCCCTCCAGGTGGCGCTCTCCTCCTCGTCCACACCCAGCCGGGCCGCGTCCTCCGGGTGGCGTTCGCACACATCGGCCGCGGCGAGGAGATTGGAGCGGGCCATCAGGTTGGTGTACGTGTTGTCGTCCACGACGGCGCTGTACTCGTCCGGCCCCGTGATGCCGTCGATGTGGAACACGCCGTGAGGGTCGTGATGGCCCAGGGAGCGCCACAACCGCGCTGTTTCCACGAGGAGTTCCAGGGCGGTCTCGCGTTCGAAGGCGGTGTCGCCGGTCACCGCGGTGTGGCGCACCGCGGCGTGCGCGATGTCGGCGGCCACGTGGAAGGCGGCGGTGCCGGCCGGCCAGTACGCGGAGCCCTCCGAGCCGTCGATGGTCCGCCACGGGAACGCGGCACCGCGCAGTCCGAGCTGCGTGGCCCGGTCCCGGGCGGCGGGCAGGGTGGCCTGCCGCCAGCGAAGCGCCTCGGCGACCGCCTTGGGCTCGGTGTAGGAAAGGAGGGGCAGCACGAACATCTCGGTGTCCCAGAAGGCGTGGCCGTCGTACCCCGAACCGGTCAGCCCCTTGGCCGGGATCGCCCGCTGCTCGGCGCGGGCACCGGCCTGGAGCACATGGAAGAGGGCGAAGCGGACGGCCTGCTGGATCTCCTCGTCGCCGTGCACCTCGACGTCGGCACGTGCCCAGAAGTCATCGAGGTAGGCCTGCTGCTGGGCCACCAGTTCGTCCCAGCCGCCGTGCGCGGCGGCAGCCAGTGCGGCCTCGACCTGATCGCTCATCGCGGGCCGGGAGCGGGCCCCCGACCAGCCGTGGGCGACGGTCTTCTGCACCCGCAGCCGCTGTCCCGGGTCCAGGACGGAGGTGATGGTCAGGCGCGCGACGTCCGTGTTGCTCTCGCTGCTGGTGGTGATCTCCCCGGGGGCGTCCACGACGTGGTCGGCTGCCACGGCGACCCTGAGGCCGCTGCGCCGGGTGCGGTGGACCAGACGCAGCCGCGACCCGACGGCCTGGTCCTCCTCCGGCTCCAGCGGGGACTGCAACGCCTTCGCCGTCCGCGGGTCGCCGTCGGACGAGGGCAGACTCTCGTTGGTGACCAGCTCCGACTGGATGACCACCCTGGTCCGGCTGTCGACGGGCTCCACCTCGTACTGCACGGCGGCGATGGCGCGCTGGGTGAGGGAGACGAGGCGGGTGGAACGGACCCGGACGGTCGTACCTGCCGGGGAGGTCCACTCGCAACTCCGCTCCAGCACACCGCGCCTGAAGTCCAGAGTGCGTTCGTGCTTGCTGAGCCGCCCGTAGCGCAGGTCGAAGGGCTCGTCGTCCACCAGCAGACGCAGCAGCTTTCCGTTGGTGACGTTGATGACGGTCTGACCCGACTCGGGGTAGCCGTAGCCCGCCTCGGCGTAGGGCAGCGGGTGCAGTTCGTACACGCCGTTGAGGTAGCTGCCGGGCAGGCCGTGAGGTTCGCCCTCGTCGAGGTTGCCGCGCCAGCCGACGTGTCCGTTGGACAGGGCGAAGACGGATTCGCTCTGTGCCAGGAGATCGAGGTCGAGAGCCGTCTCGCGCACGCGCCAGGGCTCCACGGTGTACGTCCGGTTGGTGATCACGCGTTGCCTCCCAGCTCGGCGAGGTCCTTGACGACGAGGTCGGCGCCGTGGGTGTACAGCGCGTCGGTCTGCCCGACGCGGTCGACGCCGACGACGAAGCCGAAGTGCCCGGACCTGCCCGCGTCCATTCCGGCCAGTGCGTCCTCGAAGACGGCGGCCTTGGAGGGCTCCACGCCGAGGTCCCGGGCGGCGGCCAGGAAGGTGTCGGGGTGCGGTTTGCCCGGCAGTTTCCGTTCTCGGGCCACCACGCCGTCGATCCGTACGTCGAACAGCTGCTCGGCCGCGATGGAGTGCAACACGTCGCGGGTGTTGGCGCTGGAGGAGACGATCGCGGTGGCGAGCCCGGCGGCACGGACCGCGTCGATGTAGCGCAGCGTGCCCTCGTACGGTTCCACACCGTCGGTACGGATCTTTTCCAGAAGGAGCTCGTTCTTGCGGTTGCCGACACCGTTGACACTCCGCGTGTCCGGTGGATCGTCGGGTGTGCCCTCGGGGAGCTCGATGCCTCGGGAGGCGAGGAAGGCGCGGACGCCGTCGGCCCGGGGGCGGCCGTCGACGAATTGGGCGTAGTCGGAATCGGAGAAGGGGCGGAAGTCCGATCCGTCACGCTCGCGCAGGAAGGCGTCGAAGGTCGCCTTCCACGCGGCGGCGTGCACCACCGCCGTTCTGGTGACCACCCCGTCGAGATCGAAGAGACAGGCCTGGATGTCTTCGGGGAGTCCGAGCTGTGTCGTCATGACCCCACAGTTCCCCGCCGAGGCGGGTCCGGTCGGATGACACGCTGTGAGGTGCGTCGCCCGGTGCCCGCCCCCGAAGCCGTCGGCGGATTCGGTGCCTGCTCCGCTTCCGGGTTTCCCGACCGCCGCAGTCCCCGGGCTGGAGGCGTCTTGCCGCACCGGTGGGTGACCTGCGGCGGAAGGATCGTCTCGTGCGGCGGAAGTCCGCAGCCCGCTGTTGCCGGGGGCCGGGGAACGGTGCCGTGCCGGCCAGGCCGCGTCCGGGCCCGGACCGCCCGGGTCAGTGCAGCCGCGCGGGGTCGTCCTCGTCCTCCGCCGTGACCACGCCGCCCAGGAGGCGCCGCAGGCAGCGCACCGCCAGGTCGGCGGGGGAGTCGGGTCCCTCGGTCGCCGCTTCGGTGCCGGACCAGATCTCCAGGGCGATCCGGATGGCATCGGTGGCCGCGGCGGCGACCAGGCGCACGTCCAGTGGGTCGCGGCAGCCGTCCGTCAGCCGGGCGATGACCGGAACGAGCAACTCCTCCGACTCCTGGTTCACGCGGTACCAGACGGCGCGCAGTGCGGGATCCTCCGCCGCGGCGCGCAGCAGGCCCCGTGTGCGCAGGAGCGCCTCCGTGGCCTGGGGGTCCGGTGTGGCCAGCGCCTGTTCGACCGCGCCGCGCAGGGCCGGCCCCAGTGCCGTGCCCGGAGGCGTCTCGGCCAGCAGCGCCCGCCACTGGTCGGCGCCGACCGTGAGCAGCGGGCCGACCGCGTCCTGCTTGGAGCGGAAGTAGCGGTAGAAGGTGCGCAGCGCGACCCCCGCCCGCCGGGCGATCTCCTCCGCCGTCGTGGCCTCCGGGCCCCGGGTGGCGAAGAGCTCGGCCGCTGCATGCGCGATGTCGAGCTGGGTGGCGGCCTTGCGGCGTTCGGTCAGCGACGGGGATGGCGGCTCGGTACTCACCCCAGAAGCGTACGGCCTGCGACCACCCGGAGGCACGTCGTGACGTGATGGCAAAACGTGCCACTTAGGCGTACGGTGACGTGGAAGGCAAGGGCGCCGACGGGCTGGACAGGCCGGGACAGGCGCCGAACGGGGTCCGCCGACGTCGTCGGCAGGCCGAGTAGGAGAGCGCACATGACCCACGAGAACCACTCCCTCCGCTACGACGGCCGTCGCGCCCTGGTCACCGGCGGTGGCTCGGGCATAGGCCAGGCCACCGTGCTGCGCCTGCTCGCGGAAGGCGGGACCGTCGTCGCGGCGGACGTCAGCGAGCCGGGCCTGAAGGACACCCTGGACAAGGCCGGCAGCCACGCGGACCGGCTCACCACCCTCGTCGTCGACATCGCGGACGAGACATCGGTGCGCGAGGGCGTCCGGGCCGCGACCGACGCGCTCGGCGGACTGGACGTCCTCGTCAACGCGGCCGGCATCCTGCGCTCCTCGCACACCGAGGAGACCAGCCTGGCGGACTTCACCCGTGTTCTGACGGTGAACCTCGTCGGCACGTTCCTGGTGATCCGAGAGGCGATCCCGGCGCTCCTGGAGGGCGAGGGCGCGGCCGTCGTCAACTTCAGCTCGACGTCGGCGGTTTTCGCGCACCCGTACATGGCGGCCTACGCCGCGAGCAAGGGTGGCATCCAGTCGATGACCCACGCGCTCGCCTCCGAGTACGCGAGCCGCGGCATACGTTTCACCGCCGTGCAGCCCGGCTCGATCTCCTCGGGCATGACGGACGGCAGCGGGGCCAGCGGTCAGAGCGTCGGCCCGGGCCTGCCCGAGGACGCCGACATGAGCCTGTTCGCGAAGCTCTCCCCGGCGCTCGGCCAGGGATTCGCCGGTCCGGAGACGGTGGCGTCGGTCGTCGCGATGCTGGCGTCGGAGGACGGCCGGTTCATCACCGGCACCGAGGTCCGCGTCGACGGCGGCACCCACTTCTGATCCCCCGAGACCCCACCAGCCCCTGGAAAGGACACACCATGCACGAGTCCCCCCACCACGACCTGACCGGCAAGAATCTGATCATCACCGGCGGCGCCCGGGGCCTGGGCGCGGAGGCCGCCCGGCAGGCGGTGGCCGCCGGGGCCCACGTCCTGATCACTGACGTCCTGGACGAGGACGGCGAGCGCACGGCACGCGAACTCGGTGACCACGCCCGCTTCCTGCACCACGACGTGACCTCGCAGGAGGACTGGCGGCGGGTCGCAGACTTCGCCGTCACCGAGTTCGGGGCGCTGCACGGCCTGGTGAACAACGCCGGCATCTCGACAGGGAGCCTGCTGGAGTCCGAGTCCGTCGAGCACTTCCGCAAGGTGCTCGACATCAACCTCACGGGCGTCTTCATCGGCATGAAGACCGTGATCCCCGCACTGAAGGAGGCCGGCGGAGGGGCGATAGTCAACATCTCGTCCGCGGCGGGCCTGATGGGCCTCGCCCTCACGGCCGGCTACGGCGCCTCCAAATGGGGTGTCCGCGGGCTCACGAAGATCGGCGCCGTGGAGCTGGGCACCGCCCGCATCCGCGTGAACTCGGTGCACCCGGGGATGACGTACACCCCGATGACCGCGGCCACCGGCATCGAGCGGGGCGAGGGCAAGTACCCCAACACGCCGATGGGCCGGGTCGGCGAGGCCGACGAGATCGCCGGCGCGGTCGTCTTCCTGCTCTCGGACGCCGCGTCCTACGTCACCGGGGCTGAGCTCGCGGTCGACGGCGGCTGGACCACGGGCCCGACCGTCGCGTACGTCATGGGGCAGTGAGCAGGGACGCGGACGAGCACCGTACGACCGGGGGCGGGTGCCGCGGGGCCGAACCATGTGCATTGCTTCGTCCCTGCAGCGCCTCCCGGGCCGGGTCGCGTGGCGTCGCGGGCCTGGGTCCGCATCGGCTCCGGGGGCGATGGCTGCGCCACATCAGGTGTCCGGATGGGCGTCCGTCTTCAAGGCCCACGCACCTCCGGGACAACCGGCCGGGAGCGGAGGGAACCGGTGGCCCTTGACGTCAGTGCTCCAGTGATGGCCGGCCCCGCAGTCGCACTCGTAGATACCGCTCTCGGGCACGATCTCCCCGGGATGCCACGTTCGTTGTTCATCGCCCATATCTCTGGTGTACGTCGCCCGGGCCCGTCCGGCGACTCGGAGCGCCTACCCGTTCCGCAGGTGCCGCGAGCCACTCGGATGAGACGCCGTGTCGCCGCATGGGGGGCGTCGATACGGCCGGGAGACGGGCGGGCCGGCAGCCCCAGCACCCGAAGGATCGGACCATGGCCGAGGAGCGCTACGCGATGTTGAAGACCAACAAGGGTGACTCCGAGGTCCGGCTGCCGGCGAACCAGGCACGAAGGCCATCGAGGCGCGCCGGCATTCAACCCACGGCGCGCCTCGCCTCCAGGAGCCCCGCCCGGAACCGTGCCGCTGGCCCGGCCCCGTCCGACCTGGGCGGGGCCTGACCTCCAACACCTGGGTGCTTTCGTGGTCTCCCCCAGCATCGGCTTACCCGCAACCGGGCCCGGCCCGCTTCCTGCAGTTCACGCGCCTCGGCTCGACCAGCCCGGGGCACGCCGGTGTCGGATCCCCGCTCGTCGAGGGGGACTCAGTGCTCCATCTGCGCCATGGCCGGTGGGTCCGCGTTTGGCTAGGTGTGAGAGTGGGCGTATGGAGTGGAGGTAACGCCGTGACGGACGAGCGTGACCAGACGAGCGACCCTTGGCCGGACGAGCGGCTGCTGGAACAGCTCCTTGCCGAGGCCCATGCGAGCATCCCCTACCGGCTGCCCGTCGTGGTGAACCGCTGCGCCCGTGCGATGGGACTGGGCAGCGCGACCACCTACCTGGTCGACCTGCAGCAACAGGTACTGGTCCCCCTCGACGATGAGGATGCCTGGTTGCCCGTGGAGGGCAGCAGAGCCGGATGGGCCTACCGCACGATTTCGGTGCGGGTCGAAGAGGACCAGAACGAACTCGTCGTCTGGGTCCCCCTGATCGACGGCACCGAACGCCTGGGCGTGCTCGGCGTGCGCCCCGGCACCATGGACGCCACGCGACTGCGCCGTTGCCGACTGCTGGCTCACACGCTCGCGCTGGTGATCACCTCCAAGCGCACGTACAGCGACTGGTTCATCTCCCGCACCCGCACGAAGACCATGCAGACCCACACCGAGATGCTCCGCGCCTTTCTGCCACCCCGCAGCGTTGGTTCCGCCTCGGTGATCTCCACCGGCGTCCTGGAGCCGGCTTACGAACTCGGCGGGGACGCGTTCGACCACTCCCTGACCCGCAATACCCTGCATGCGGCCATCTTCGACTCCATGGGCCACAACCTCGCCTCCGGTCTGACCACGGCCGTGGCCCTGGCATGCTGCCGCAACGCACGCCGCTCCGGCGCCGACCTGCCCGACATGGTCGCCACTGTCGACGAGGAACTCGCCCGCTGGCTCCCCGACCAGTTCTGCACCGGCGTGATGTGCCAGCTGGACACCGACACCGGTGTGCTGCGCTGGTGCAACTGCGGCCACCCGGCACCTTTGCTGATCCGCAACCAGCGCGTCGTCGACCGGGCGTTGGAGCGCCCTTCGCAGCCGCCCATGGGCCTGGGCTCGTTCCTCGGCACCGACACCGCACGCGACGTACACGAACAAGTCCTGGAACCGGGCGACCGGGTCCTGCTGTACACGGACGGTGTCACCGAGGCCCGTCGGGGCGGCGATGACGAATTCGGCCTCGGCCGGTTCACGGACTTCATCATCCGCTCCGCGGCGGCCGGGCAGCTGCCCGCCGAGATCCTGCGACTGCTCATCCACGACATCCGCGCCCACAACAGCGACAGACTGACCGACGACGCGACCATCGTCCTGATCGAATGGCAGCCTCGACCCTCCTCTGGCTAGGCACGGGTTCGCGGACCTCCTGACGTGGGTGGGGTGCAGGGGTCGGGCCGGCCGTGCGGGGCGTGGGACCCGGCGAATGCGGAGGGGGACCGGCCTGGGCGTTTCGGGCCAGGGAAACGGTCTGCAAACGGCATCGTCGCCGGTCGACGCATGGGACCTGGCGATGCCCGACGTGAGCGGGTACGTGGCCTGGCTTGCCGGTGCCGCCGTCCGCACCGCCGCTACGAGTGCGAGGCCGCACACTTCCAGACGATCTCGCCCGGCCCTCCGGGCCTGCCGCACGACTTCGCTCCGTGGGAAACCGCCCATGGATCCTTCGCCGCCCGGCAGAAGGCGAAGGTCCGGCGGTGGGACCGGAACCGGGCCCCTGACGGGTAGGGGCCCGGCGCTACGGAGGTGGCTTCGGCGCCACGCCGGGCCATCCGGCAGCGGCCATCCCCGGGTTCATCCGGCGCCGTGCTTCCGGCGCCCCGGTCTGTTCGACGGGGCGTGATGCCGTCAGGGCCGCCCCGGCGGATCTCTGCCTCCCTCACGTCCCGCGTAGCGGGAAGCTGACCGGCGGTGGTGCCGTGGGGCTGGGCCGCGTCAGTTGCCGGCCAGGGCGAGTCCGGCCTCGCGTGCCTGCTCCTTGGCGGCGGCGTGGTGCTGGTCCGCGAGCTCCCGCAGTTGCTCCATGGCCGGTGTGGTGGCAGCCAGAGTCAGCTCGCGCTTGACCAGGGTGAGGTCGGCCTGCCATACGTCGCGGACGATGCGTTCGAGGTACGAGGTGGAGTGGTCCCAGCCTTCACGCGGTGTGCCGGGGCCGTAGCCGCCACCGATGGTGGTGATCAGGGCGGTGGGCTTGCCCTTGAGCACCGGGTCGGCGGGGCCGGCCGCGGCGATCACGAGGTCGACCCAGGCCTTGAAATGCTGGGAGACCCCGAAGTTGTAGAACGGCACCGCGAGGACGACCGCGTCCGCGTCGCGCAGCTCCTGTACGAGTGTGGCCGCGAGGGCCGCAGCGTCGCGCTGGGCCGGGCTCCGGTCCGCCTCGGGGGTGAAGCCGGCGGTGGTCGCCAGGGCCCAGGCCTCGGAGGGGAGGGGGTCCGTGGCGATGTGCCGTCGCGTCACGGTGGCGCCGGGGTGCGCGGCAGTCCACTCGGCCTCTACCAAAGAGGCCAGTTCTGTGCTGGCTGAAGTGGCCGGAAAAATGCTCGCGTCCAAACGGAACAGGTTCATGGTGGAACTCCTCAAGGACAGTCGTTAGGGGGCGGGCGGCGGAACGCTCGGTGGGCACGTCGCCACCGCCATAAACGGACTGTACCCCGTTTAACGTGGAGGGCGGTAGGTTGGACAGGTGAACGGATCCCTCATCCCCCTGGGCCGGCCCCGCCCCGAACGCGCCGATGCCGTGCGCAACCGCGAGCTGCTCCTGGCGACCGTCCGGGAAATGCTGGCCGATGGGGGCGCCTGCAGCGTCACGATGGACGCCCTCGCAGAACGCGCCGGCCTGGGCAAGGGCACTGTCTTCCGGCGCTTCGGCACCCGGGCCGGCATCTTCCGCGCCCTGCTCGACGCCGAAGACCGCGCCTTCCAGGAACGGGTGCTCTACGGGCCGCCTCCACTGGGTCCGGGTGCGCCGGCACTCGACCGCATGGTCGCGTACGGGCAGGCCCGGATCGCCTTCCTGCTGGACCATCACAGCGTCGCCCGCGCCGCCCTCGACCGGAACCAGCCCGTTCCCGCCGGCCCGGCGTCGATCACGCGCGTGCACCTGCGCGTCCTGCTGGGACAGGCCGAGGCCGATCTCCCCGACCTGGACAGCCTGGCCGTGCAGCTGACCGGCGCCCTCGAAGGCCCGCTCCTGCTGTTCCTGGCCATGCCCGAGACCGCCAGGCCCCTCTCCTCGGCCGAAGGCGGCCCACTGGCCGACAGCTGGAGCATCCTCGTACACCGCCTGCTGGGCACCCCGCCCGACCGCTAGAGCGGCTGACCGGAAACGCGGTCACGGCCTGGCGGCAAGGCGAGGACGGAGAGGAGCGCTTCACCGGGGCGTGAGGACCGTTCGTGCTCAGCCCCCTGAGACCCTGGCGTCGTACGCCGAGCGACTGATCGACACCCACTGTTGGGGATTCCGGTGGGACTGACCCCGGAGCAGCCGGGAAACGATCATCCTCGCCCACCGTGCTGCGGATTGCGTGCTGGCGTCGGCTTGGTCCGGTCCACTACGCTGCCGATCATGATGACCGGGACGGCCTCGCGCCACACACGGATCGGTTACCCGGCGCTCTTCTGAGCGCCGCACGGGCCGGTTCGGGCCCGCTGTTCAGGCCAGGACCTGGTGCCTCTGCGCGAGGCCCGCCTCTGCCGTGTTGATCACAAGCTCGATACATCAACCACGACAGGAGCATTCATGCCCATCAAGACGCTGCGGATTCCCACCGCGGACGGTCAGGCCGACGCCTTTGCCGCATTCCCCGACCACGGTGGACGGCATCCAGGGGTGCTGATGTACGCGGACGGCTTCGGCATCCGGCCCGTGCTGCAGGACATGGCCCACGAACTGGCCGGCCACGGGTACTACGTGCTCGTCCCCAACCTCTTCTACCGGCACGGCCCGGCACCAGTGGTCGAGTTGCCCGAGTACATCGGAGGGGTGGCCCGAACCGCGGTCTTCGCCCAGCTGATGCCCTTGATCGAGGCACACACCGCGGAACGTGTCCTTCGCGATGCCGACGCCTACCTCGGGTTCCTCGCCGCTCAGCCCGAGGTAAGCGCCGGACCAGTCGCGGTGACCGGCTACTGCATCGGCGGTCTCGCGGCGGTACGCACCGCCACGGCCCACCCCGGCCAGGTCGCCGCCCTGGCCGCGTTCCATGGCCCGGTGGGAGCCGACGGAACGAACAGCCTCTCCAAGCTCACCGCCGAGGTCCACTTCGGCCATGCCGAAAGCGACTTGACGCCGGAGGCTCTCGGCGAACTCAACCAGGCCCTGGTCGCCGCCGGGGTCGCCTATACCTCCGAGATCTACCCCGGCACCAACCATGGCTTCACCATGCCCGACACCGACGCCTACAGCGCCTCCGGGCTGAAGCGTCACTGGGACCGCTTGCTCCCGCTTTTGGACCGCGCCCTGGCCAACCACTAGGAAGTCAGCGTGGATCAACCTGAAGTGCACGGCTTCGGAAACCCTTGCGACACTGATCAGGCCGCGACCGACAGCCGTCGGCCTCTCCAGCGGATGCCTTTCTCGCTCCGGATTCGGACGCGTTCGCGCCGGTGTGAACCACGGCTCGACCTGGTTCTTCGCGGCCCACCGGCTGATCCGCCAGTTCTTGTGGCCGGACAGGTCGTCCCGGATCACGTAGGTCGGGGCGCCGTTCGGACACGCCGCGCGGATGGTCCTGAGGGGCGCCCGCGAGAGGCCGCAGAGCCTCGCGGCCGATCCGTACAGGACGGGCGACATCGCGCCGCAGATGGTCTGCGAATGTGCCGACGTCTCGCGCCCGGCGGTGAAGTGTTCAGCGGCGGAGCAGTGCCTCGGCGACGGCGGTCTGGGAGGGGGCGATGGTGGACCGCCCGTCCTCGATGTCCCACAGCGTGTTCTGCAGCAGCCGGGCCAGGGTCCAGCCGGCCGCGCGCTGGCGGTCCAGCCCGAGCGCCTCGGTCAGCAGGTCGAAGCGGCGCCGCACCGCCCGGGGAGCGTCCCCGGTGGCGTGGAGTTTCTCCCAGCCGGTGTCCAGCGCCGGCCACAGGTCGAAGCCCGGGTCGCCGACGAGGGGTTCGGGGTCGATGGCCAGCCACGGCTCGCGCTCGGCGGCGAGCACGTTGTCGTAGTGCAGGTCCCAGTGCAGCATCCGGTGGCCGGGCTCGCCGACCAGCTCGGCGACTGCCGACGCCCAGCCGTGCAGCCGCCGTTGGTCCTCCGGTTTCGCCAGGGCGGCGACGGCCGCCGGCACGGACGCCAGCATGCCGCGCGCGATGTCACCGAGACCACGCAGGCCCTCGGGCGCCGGAACGGCGTGCAGCCTGGCCAAAAGTCCGGCCAAGGCGCTCATGGCCACGTCGTCGTCCTTGACGGAAGCCAGAGTGCGTGAGCTGTCCAGGTGTTCCAGCAGTATGGCGCCGCTCTCCGGGTCGTGGTCGAGCAGTCGTACGATGCCGTCGCCGTTCCACGCCCGCAGCCCGATCAGCGCGGCGTTCGTCTCCTCGCGGGGCAACTGGAGTTTGAGCGCGGCGCGAGTGTCGTCCGTGCGGCGCACCGGCACCACCAGTGAGGCCTCGCCGGAACCGATACTGCCGTCGCGCTCCAGTTCCCATCGGTCGAGCAGTGCCGCCACCAGGTCAGGCAGCCGGGCGATCCAGGTCCGTTCCTTGTCGCCACCATTCCCTGTGTACGACGCGACCAGGCCGTCGGGGACTTCGATGCCTTGCGGTGAACTCATGGGGGTTGTCCTTTGGGGGAGTGGGCGCCCCACCGCGACGACAGGTGAGGCTGAGCGTCTTGCGGCGGGGCGGCGTTCATGCAGGCGAAGGCGGAGAGGATTATGGCGTGTTTGATCTGCCGGTTTCCGCCACGTGGGGCGTGTTCGCCGTGGATCGAGGTGCCCGACGACTCCGTGGTCGGGGCGAGGCGGTCGGCGGTGGGGAGGCTGGTGCCGTCGCCGACGGCCCCCAGCGGGATGGCGGCGGCCGGATTCTCGCAGGGCGGCCGGGACCCGTGGCGCTCCAGGAGCCGGGTGCCGGCCTGGTGGTCGAGGCCGGGGTGGAACGGGGTGGGCAGGCCCCGTTTCGGGTCGCTGGTGCGGGTGGCCTCGGCGGCGAGGTCCTGGTCGAAGCCGACGAGCACGGTGATTTCGGGAGCTCCGGCGAGCGCAGGGTGTGCGGCCTGGTGCGGGCCGCGTCCGCGATCACTACGGCTTCCTTGGCGTTGCGGTGGGCCACGAAGACCTCCGTGCGTGGGGCGGAACCGAGAGACCACCACCACGCCGGAGGTCTTCGCCATGATCAATACACCCGGAGCCTCTCCTTTGAATCAAGCTGTTGCAGCGGTCCTCCGCTACAGTGCGAGGATGACGATCCGTCGCATCATGCCCAACGTCGTCACCCAGGACATCGAAGAGAGCCGAAGCTTCTACAGCGATTTCCTGGGCATGGACGTGCGCATGGACGAGCCCGGCTTCTTGATGCTGGCCTCGTCCAGTAACCCGACGGCACAGATGACTCTGGTCTCCCCCGCCGCGGCTTCATGGGACCCGCATACCGCTCATTCGACACTGGCGGTTGAAGTCGAGGATGTTGACGCCGCGTACGCCGCAGCCGAGCGCCAGGGGTACCAGGTGGTCTATCCCTTGACCACGGAACCCTGGGGAATCCGACGTTTCTTCGTTCAGGCGCCCGACGGAAGTGTCATCAACGTCCACAGTCACGTCTGAGGCCGAGGGATCGGGCAGGCCAGAGGAAGATACCGGCGATGTGGACTCCGGCCGGACAGACGGTGGCAGTCTTCCCGTAGCGGGTGGCGATCCCGCGCCACTGCTTCAGGCGGTTGATGCACCCGTTCGACAGCGTTGCTCCGCCTGTAGGCCTCGCGGTCGAAGCCCGGTGGTCTGCCGCCCCGCGTGCCCCGGCGTGGCTGGTGTCCGCGTCGAGACCGGGCTGCCCGGCCATCCGGATGGGCTGGCGCTCGGCGCGGTGTTCACGACGGCGGAGGCCCTGCCACGGGTTCGGCTCCCGGCGCCGACCCGTTCCATCCGGCATGATGCGGACCGGTTCGTCCTGGTGCACAACTCCCTGGCGTCGGCCGGGGCGACCGTCGTCGCCGACCCTGGGCGCGGCACCGGGCCGCCCGCGGCTGCGCGCCGTCCCGGAACGGCAGCGGCACAGAATCACCCGGGCCATCGCGATTGCCGCAGGCTGTGCTGCCGTCGCCGGGGCGGTGGTCGCTGGGGCGGTGATTGCCGCCGAGTTCCGCCATCAGGACAAGAACAGGGGCACCGCGGCGCCAGGGCACAGCACGTCGGCCGTGGCTACGCCTCAGGCATCCGCGCCCACCCCATCGGTCCACCCCTCCGCTACTGAACCGGCCACCGAGCCGTCCCCGAGCGCCCCCACGACGAATCCCCCGCCCACCCCGAATATGGAGATCGATCTGCGCGCATCACCCGCAAGTTCGAGCCGGCTTCTGCGGCGGCTTTCCCACCCTACGGACCGGCGAGAGCGACGTCAGTTGCGTCGAGAGCCTGAAGGGCTGTCACGTAGTGATCAAGGTATTGTGCGGCTCCGCCTCTGATTGGTTGACATCGGGGGCTCCAGGAGCGGTTCAATGCCGTGGTGACGGACTGGACGCATGTGGTGGACGCCTACGGGGAGACTGGGCGAGTGCCCGTGCTCCTCGATGTGGTCGAGCGCGAGGAAGCTCCAGAGGCATGGGAGGAGCTTTGGGATCGTCTGTGCTTGTACGGTGAGACTGTCTCGCCGGCGAGCTTTTCCGCTCTGCCCCGGTTGGCGGACCTGGCCGCCTCAACCGCACAGGCTCTGGAACTGGCTGGCGCAATCGCGCGCGGCACCTTGCAGCATTCTGACGGGGAAGTCCTGTTCGCGGGCCTTCCGGAGGTGCTTGGGCGACTGAGAGACCTGACAGACCAGCGACTGCGAAGCCGCCCTGACGAATACGTCCGGGTCTTCGGCGATCTGCTCGCGCTCGCGGGGCAGTACCACTGGAGTGCCGCCGTGGAGAACTTCGCCGACGACTTCTACCCGGTGCCCTGTCCGCACTGCGGGGTGGAGGTGACCATCGCGATCGGGGACTATGGCTTGTACTCGGCCATACGCGACTGGGATCGCGGCGACGTCGAGCGGCGGGAGCTGCTGCCGGCCCGAGTCGAAGAGCTTGCCGACCGCGGCCGCTGGATGCACGCCACGGCGGTCCGTGATGGGCAACAGCGCCTCGCGGAGGGCATCAGGCACCTCTTCGGCCGTGCTGAGTGCCCGACGTGTGGCAGTGCGTTCAGCGTCGCGGACGCCTACACGAGCACGAACCTCCCCCCGGCGCCAGAGACTGCCTGAGCGGGAGAACGGCTCTTGGTACGACTGGTGCGATCATGCTCGGAGCCTTCGTGGATAGTCCCGTTCACAGGGCTGAGCCCGCTCCTCTTCCGCGAACTGATCACCACGTGACAACCTGCGACCACACGATCGCGGAGCAGTCGAGAATCTATGGAAACTCCACGAAGCACCAGGCCGTCACCGACGCCGTCAGCCGCCAGGTCGTTGTCGTGGATCGTCCGATGCCTGGCAACCCCAACGACTGCACACCTGGTCCGAGTCCGGCGCAAAGGCCGCCGGCAGCAGGACCACAACGATTGCCTACGGTGGTACCCGGGAACCGGGCTGATCAAGTTGCCTGTCGCTGATCAGATCGCGCGGTCGTCGGCCTGTGCGGGTACGGCGTACGGACGCAGGACCATGAGCGAGTCCTCCAAGGCTGCCAGCATGGCGAAGGGGAACCGGTCGAGCTCCAGGCAGAGGGCGACGTCGTCAGGATGCACTCCCTGCCGTACCCCCTCCACAAGCTCGGCAGCGGCGCGCGACTCGGCAGCTCGGCGCAGGAACTCAGAAGCATCCGCCTCTGCGTCGTTCGACCTGCATGCGATGTATTCAGCGCACGCCAAATCCTCGTCGGCCTGTCCGTCTTCGCCAGTGACCACGAAGGTGACACTGTCGCTCTTGCGCATCCGCAAGAGCCGAGCGGTCGCCTCCGCCACGACAAAGCTGGCGCACAGCACGAGCGGTGCATTCTTGACCGCATGGGCGCCGACAGTCCCCGCGGTGGTTTTCTGCACGACGGTCCGGCCGCGCAGGTCAGCAGCCCGCAGCATGCCCGGAGAGTTGACCAGGTCGAACCCGGCCGCGGGCGGACCGTCTTTCAGGGCCACCCAGTCCGGGTGGCGGGTCTTCAGCGCCAGAGCGTCGTCCAGCGACCCGGAAAGAACGATCTTTTCCGCCCCCTGGGCAAAGGCCCAGGCAGCCACGGTGAAAGCACGCATGACGTCGACCACGACCGCCACGGACGGGGCCTCGACCAGCTCGGCGATACCAACGAAGTGAGCGTCCATTCCGATCATGCCGGGGGAGTCTACTCAGGCTGCTTGCGTCTCGATGCGTTCGACCGGTCCGCCGTTTCCGAAGCGTGCCCCCGCGCGCAGGAGTGGCACGAACGGGGCTCGGTGATCGCGCGCCAGCGGGCCCGGGCGGACTCGACGCGCTGGAACACCACTGCCGCCGACGGGCTGCATACGAATCGCGAGCACGCCCCGTACCGGCCAGGCGCAGGCGTGGAGGGCGTCCGTGATCCTCTCGTGGTGGCCCTGGTCGTAGCTGTCGGGGGGATCGTCGAGAGTCCGGCAAGGTCTGCGGTCCGGTGATCCAGCGATCCTGTGCCGGGCGCCTGGACCAGGCCCAACAGGGCCCTTGGGGAAGGTTAATTGCCTCCACGCCTGCCTTTGGCGCGCTCAGCGGCGCCCCGCTCGCCGCCCACGTGTTCCTGGAAGGGCCGCTGCTGGACTGCCTGCCCGGCGGCCATGCGGTGCGGGTAGTCGAAGCCAGCCGCCATGGCGCTGCCCCGGCGTCAGCCTGTGCTGCCTCACTCACGGCCACCTGATCCGTTGGCATGTCGGCCGTGCGTGGCTAGCATCCCGGGATGACGCGAGCCAGGGATCTTGGGATCGGGGCCCGATGGGGCCCCAGCGGGAAGTACAACGCGATCACCGACGTGCCTGGAGTGCGTGTGGGCCACAAGACTCTGATCCGGGGCGACAGCCTGCGTACCGGCATCACCGTCGTCGTGCCCAGGCAGGGGTCGGCAATGTGGCAGGACCCGGTGTTCGCCGCGGCGCATACCCTGAACGGGAACGGCGAGTTCACGGGCTTGGAGTGGATCCGCGAGGGCGGGTTGCTGGAGACGCCGATCGCCATGACCAACACCCACAGCGTCGGTGTCGTCCGTGATGCCCTGGTGGCCCATCAGACAGCTCAGCGCGGCCCGGACGAGGAGTACTGGGCGCTCCCAGCGGTCGCGGAGACCTGGGACGGCCGACTCAACGACGTCAACGGACAGCACGTCGCAGCACAAGACCTCTTCGATGCGATCGACGTGGCTGCGGGCGGCCCCGTCGAGGAGGGGAACGTCGGCGGGGGCACCGGCATGATCGCCCACGGGTTCAAGGGAGGCATCGGCACCGCCTCACGCGTCGTCGACGACGGCGAAGGCGCCTACACCGTTGGTGTCCTGGTCCAGGCGAACCACGGCACGCGGGACCGTTTCAGCATCGACGGGGTTCCGATCGGCCCCGAGACGGCGGACATCCCTCTCCCGGGAGTACCCGGCGTGGCTCCCGGCCCCGGGCGGCTCCCTGACGGGTCCGGCAGCATCATCGGCGTGGTCGCCACCGACGCACCGCTGCTCCCCACCCAGTGCCGGCGCCTGGCACAGCGGGCCGGCCTTGGAGTCGGCCGGCTCGGCGGCGTGGGAGAGCACTGGAGCGGGGACATCTTTCTGGCCTTCGCCACCGGTAACTCCGGTTTGACCGGCGCCTACGGAACACCTGACGTCGCGGAGATCGCGATCCGGATGCTGCCCAACCGCCGGATCAGCCAGTTGTTCGCCGCAGTGGTGGATGCCACCGAGGAAGCGATACTGAACGCGATCCTGGCCGCACGCACCATGGCCGGGCGCAACGGATTCGTCGCGCACGCACTGCCCGCCGACAGGCTCCGCTCCGTCCTCGCGGCCGCTGCCCGATGATCTTTCCCGGTGTGCTTGTTGCCCAGCTGGAGCGGGAGGCGCCGTAGCACTTCGGCTTTCCGCTGACCTGCTGTCCGACGGTCTCGTCCTCCATGTGCGGTCACCGGCCCGAGGCGGCGGCCCTGGCCACGGACGGCCGGCGCCACGAGCGCTGCGCCCTGCCGCCCCCGGCGCCACCGTCACCCGGGGCGCCGACCGGACCTGTTACGCCCTCACCTGGAGCCGGTGCCGATCGGCGGCGGAACAACTACCCGGACGCGCCCGCACGGTCGGGCGGTTCGAACGCGGCCAGGGTGCGTTTGCCGACGGCTGCGAAAACGACACCGTCGGCCCGGACCGCCAGGTGCGATCCGCCGCCGGACGGTCCGGGCTCCGATGTCCGGACGGGCTTGGACCGCCACAACTCCCGCCCGTCGGCGCCATCCAGACAGACGAGCGTGCGGTTTGCCCTGAGCACGTAGACGCGGCCCTTGGCGTCGATGTACGGATCGGCGTCCGATCCGGCGATCGGCAGCTGCCATCGCACCGTGCCGTCCTCCAGACCGGTGGCCACCAGGCGGCCCTTCGCCCGGTCTCGCACCACCTTCCACGTGGGGCCGAAGACGAGGGTCTCGGGTTCTTCGCCTGTGGTCTGCGGCCGGTCGATCTCGTGGCTCGCCCGCCGGGTGCCGGAGGTGTCGAAACGCATGTACTCCGTCATGCGGGTCATATCGCTGTTCCAGACCCCGACGCCGACGGAGTCCTTGTCGGACTGGTGCGCCCAGGACACATCGGGGGAGGGCAGGTCGCGGCTCCAGCGCACGTCGCCCGTATGCGGATCGATTCGCTCCACGACCGCCCGGGCCCGCTTCGCTGTGGGGCCGGGGCGAAGGTTGACGACGGCTCCCGCCACCATTCTGGGGTAGGCGGGCGCGCTGCTCGACGTGGTCCGGTCCCAGGTCTCGGTGCCCGTCTCGACGTTCCTGCCACTGACGCCGAAGGAGCTTCCCACCACGAGGTCGGTACCGCTCAGCACCGCCGACGTGCCCATCGGAGCCTTGACGTTCCACCGGTCGCTGCCGGTGGTCAGATCCACGGCGCGCAGCACCTGCCTCTCCCATCCACCGATGTCGATGAAGTTGTTCCCCTCGGCGACGATCACCAAAGACCGCCTGGGCGAGACGGTGAGCATGATGCTGTTGTCCCTCGTACGCGGGGTTCCCCATCGTCTCTTTCCCGTGCGGGCGTCGTAGGCGGTGACCGCCTCCTTCTGCGACTCGCACAGCACCAGTTCGTCGGTGGCGGTGCAGTGGCCGACGTCCGACGGCAGTTTGGACGTCCAGCTCGCCGCGGCCACCGGCCCCGCCGACGAGGGGGCCGCGCCGGACGCGCCCTGCCCGCTGTCCGCATGACCGGCCCACAGGTGCTGCCAGGCGACGAGCCCGAGAGCCAGCGAGACCAGGAGCGCTCCGGCCCCCAGTGCCACCCTTTGCCGCAGCCGGCGGCTGGGGGCGGCAGCGCGCTTCCCCGTCTCGTCCCCTTCCTGCCGTTCCTGTTCTGGTGCTGGGGGTGCGGACTCGGTGGACGTGGTCGCCGGTGGCCGGATCGTGCTCTCCCGGAGCAGGTCCAGAACCTCCGCGGGGGCCGGCCGCGCCGCGGGGTCCTTGGCCAGGCACCGGCGGATGAGCTCATGCAGAGGGTCCGTCCCCGCGAGGGGTGCCGGCTCGCCGTGCACGACGTGCCAGGCGATCGCGTAGGGGCTGTCGCCCTCGAACGGACCCGCGCCGGTGAGCGCGTACGTGAGCACCCCGCCCAGCGCGAAGATGTCGGCGGGCGGCCCCGCCGCGGCTTGGGCGAGGAACTGCTCCGGGGCCATGAACGCCGGCGTGCCCACCAGGGCGTCGGTCCGGGTCAGGCGCTCGGTGCCGTCGACACGCGCGATTCCGAAATCGATGACGCGCGGACCGTCGCCGGTCAGCAGGATGTTGCTGGGTTTGAGATCGCGATGGACCAGCCCGACCCGGTGGATGTCCCGCAGGGCCTCGGCCAGTTCGTAGGCAAGGACGCGCACCTCGTGATCCGGCAGCGGGCCGCGATCACCCACCCGGTCGGCGAGCGAAGGCCCCGGTACGAACAGCGTGGCCATCCAGAGCAGTGGGCCTTCGGTGGCGGCGTCGATCACCGAGGCCGTGTACGCCCCGCTGACCCGCCGGGCCGCCTCCACCTCGCGGGCGAATCGCGCCCGGAAGCGGGGATCGGCCGCGTACTCCTCGCGTATCACCTTCATCGCGACGCGTCGACCGGTAGGGGAGACCGCCACGAAGACACGGCCCATGCCTCCCGTCCCCAGGAGCCGCTCGACCACGTAGTGGCCGACCGCCGCCCCCGGCCCCAACCGCTCCCCGTACGCATCCATCACTCCGGTCCCCCCGCTTTCGCCGGCCGACGACGATACCGATCCGGGATGCCCGCCGTCAGAGCGTTCTCGGCCGTAGCCGTCCCGCCGACGAGCGGAGTTCGACTTGAGAAGCGGCCCCCCTGCCCGCAGCCCGGACGGCCTTCAGCAGCTTGATGAAATATGGCGCCAGGAGTTCCCGGAACAGTCCCGCCCTGCGTGAGGGGGCCTCTTTGCTGTCTCGGGCGAACTCGGGGCGGCCGGACGGGATTCTCCCCATTCCGGCGCCTCTCAGCGAGCGCTGCTCCCCACTGGCACGGCGGTTCCGAACGTGTACGGGCGCTCGTCCGTGAGCGTTGGGTAATCGGTGTATCCCTCCGCTCCGTGTGTGTAGAGGTATTCCGTCCTGATCGGGGTGGCGAGTGGATCGTTGGCGGCGATGCGCGCGGGCAGGTTCGGGTGGGTGAGGAAGGCGCGGCCGTAGGAGATCAGGTCCGCGCCGCCCTCGGAGAGCACCCGCTCCCCCTGGCTCCGGTTGGTCCGCCAGGGCCGGGTAGCTGTCGTTGTCGGTGAGGTGGAGGTAGGCCAGCCGGAGGGGGTTCAGGGCTGCGAGGAGCGAGCGGTAGACGGGTGCGGGGGCGCGCTCGACCATGCCGAACTGCGGATTGCCCGGGGAGAGTCGGAGCGCCGTCCGGTGGGGCCCGATGGCTTCGGCGACGGCGGTGACCAGCTCCACGGCGAAGCGTGGTTTGTCGTGTCCGTACGCGTCGTCGCGAACGTTGGTGTTGTCTGCCAGGAACTGATGGATGAGGTAGCTGTTGGCTCCGTGGAGTTCCACGCCGTCGAATCCGGCCCGCATGGCGTTGCGAGCGGCAGCTGCGTGGTCGGCGATGGCGGTGCGGATGTCCTGCGTCGTCATCGCGCGCGGCAGGGGCGCTTCGACCTTGCCGTCCTTCACGTGCACGGGGCCGGGCACCCGGCCGGGAGTCGTGCTTCTCGCCGCCAAGATCGGCGAAAGGTTCCGTCGGCGACCTGGATGAAGGCGCCGAACGGGATCGGCTTGGTGGCCCGGTCAGGCGGTGTCTGCCCCACCACGATGGTGTCGGCGAATCCCTGGAAGCTGCGCACCGGGTAGGAGGTGTCCTGGCGCTGTGGTCCTGAGGGGCATCTGCCCCGGCGGGTGCCCCTCAGGACCGCAGCGCCAGGACGTCACGGCGTTGGCGCAGGTGGGGGTGCCGGGCCTGCGTCCGGACGGTCCGGTTGGGGGCGGGAGCCGGCGTGGGCGGCCTGATCGAGGCCCGGTCCCGCCCTGCTCAGTACTTGATTTCTCTGGCTTCGTACCCTTCGAGTCCCGTCTCGACGAGGACCGGGACGAGGGCGTGCAGGTACCAGGCGAGGTCGGTGAACGCGGGCGCCGCCGGGATGCGCCGACGGTCGATGCTGGGCGAGAAGCAGACTTTCTTGCGGCCGGGCATCAACATGAACATCCCGCCGGTCCCGGCTTCCGGTTGGTAGACATGGATGGCCACGGTGTACGGCAGGTTGCCGGGCGCGTCCAGGCGTACCAGTACCTCGTCGATGTCTTCGGGGGCGCCGGCGTACCACTCGTACATGTCATCCGCGTCGTTGATCATGTGGGTGACACCCCCGGCTGGGTCCTCCACCGACCAGCCCACCGCGGTGAGGGCATCCACGATCGCGCGCGCGGTGATCGGGTGTGTGAACGTGAAGTCGATGTCGGCGTCACTGGATCCCACGGGACCTCCGCTCAGTGTGGTGTAGGTACGCAGGCTCGCTCTTCGAGCGCAGGACTGTCGATCGAGTTTCCATCGGCCCAGGGCTCGTCCGTCGCTGACACGGGGCGCCACAGACGGCTCCGCCGGTCAGCCTCGGTGCTCAGGATCCGTTCGCGCAGAGGCTGAGGGTGTGGGTGCTGGAGCGTTTGCCCCAGTAGCCGCCCGCTTGGCCTACGTCGTCGCGGCGTACAACGATGAGGTCACCGAGCTCAACGCGCGGATCGAAGCGCGATTCCGCCGGCGCCCGGAGGAGATTGTTCTGCCAGCGGCGTCGGAGGGCGGGCGCACCTACTCCAGACCGAAGGCGTCCGCGAGCATGCCGTTCTGGGCCACGAGCAGGGTCTCCCCGTCGTGGCCCATGCCGGCGAACTGCCCTGCCGCTTCCAGGCCCACCGCCCCGTGCAACTGCGCCCATGCCAGCACCGCACCGGCCAGCGCAACGGCCGAGGCCCTGACGTCCTCCGCGGCGCTGGGGACGTACTCCGCCACCCAGGACCGCACGCCGGTGTCCGTCTCCAGCCACGCGATCATCCGGTCCACCATCGAGGCCGTGTCGGCTCCCGGGGAGCCG
Organism: Streptomyces sp. NPDC041814; assembly: GCF_055590565.1. NCBI lineage: Bacteria > Bacillati > Actinomycetota > Actinomycetes > Kitasatosporales > Streptomycetaceae > Streptomyces > Streptomyces sp. NPDC041814. Next base: position 658,125 of record NZ_JBVJAM010000002.1, read on the forward strand.
CCCGCGAAGACTGGCAGGAACGGCCCGAGGACGGCACGCGCGCGCTCCAAGGTGTCGTCCGGGGCCACGTAACCCGGCAGCGGAGAGCCCTGGATCAGCAGATAACGGTGTGGCTCGGAGATCGCCCAGGATCGGTAGGCCCCGCCCAGTGCGTGCAGCCGCTCGCGCGGGCCCCGGTCGCGCGCCGTGGCCGCCGCCGCGCCGATGGCCGTGGCGGCGTCGTCGTACGCGTCCCTGATCAGGGCGCTCAGCAGATCGTCGCGGTTGGCGAAGTAGCGGTAGAGGGCGGGGCCCGAGAGCCCCAGCGCCTTGGCGATGCGTGTGAGCGCGAGCGCCCCCACGCCGCCGTCGGCGAGCTGGCGCAGCGCCACATCCTTGATCTCCGCCCGGGTCTGCTCGCGGTACCTGGCCCGCGGCCCCTGCTGCGTTCCCGCCATTCCTTGCCCTCTCGTTAGGTGCGCTCACTCCAGTTATGGAGTCTAACAAGAACTGTTGCGATGGCCCATTGCAACAGTTACAGTCCATAACTAAAGCGACGACCAGTCACACCTACTTCGGGAGTCCTCATGACCACAGCACGTGATCTCCACGTAGTCCTCGGCGCCGGCCCCGCCGGCACCGCGCTCGCGGCGGAGCTGGCAGGCCGGGGCCACCAGGTCCGACTGGTGGACCGGAACGGCCACGGCAACGCCCCGGACGGGGCCCAGCGGCTCGCCGCCGACGTGTCCACCGCGGACGGAGCGCGGGCCGCGCTCGACGGAGCGGCGGTCGCCTATCACTGCGTGAACGTCGGCTATCACCTCCAGGTCGAGGTCATGCCGCGCATCCAGCGATCCGTCCTCGCGGCGGCCGAAGCGGCCGGTGCGCGTCTCGTCGTCCTGGACACGCTCTACCCGTACGGCGAGACGCACGGCGCGGTGATGACCGAGGACACCCCCTGGAACGCGACCTCTCGCAAGGGCCGCATGCGCGCGGAGCTCGACGCCCGCTACCTCGCCGCCCACGACGAGGGCCGGCTGCGCGTCGTGCTGGGCCGGTCGGCGGACTTCGTCGGCCCCGGGGTCCTCAACTCCACACTCGGCGGCGCGGTGTTCCCGGCCGCGCTGACCGGGGAAGAGGTCCCGGTACTCGGCGACATCGATCTGCCGCACAGCTACACGTACATCGGGGACGTGGCGGCGGGCCTGGCCACGCTCGGCGAGAACCAGGACGGCGACGGCCGCGTCTGGCACCTGCCCACCGCGCCCGCGCTCACCACCCGCCAGATCATGGACCTGGTGGTGCAGCGCATCGGCCGCCCCCTGAACCTCGCCGTCATCGCGGAGCCGCGCCCGTTCGGCCCGTTCGACGAGGTGTTCATGGCGGAGTACGCCGAGATGTTCTACCAGCACACAGAGGCGCAGATCGTCGACTCCACGGCCATGGAAAAGACGTACGGCCTCGTCCCGAACCCGATGCCGGCCACGATCGAGGCCACGCTCGCCTGGTACGGAGAGCTGCTCGTCGGGCGGTGAACGAAGGCGACTGCCAAGGATGGTGGCGCTTGGCGCGTCCATTGAACGCGTCCTTCGCGTCGGGCGTGCCCTCACCCGGGTAGAGGTCGGCGATCCGCCGCATCGTCAGCTCCGGCAGGCAGGCGACCGCGCCCCCTCGGCGCTCCCGGAAGCAGCTGCTCGGTTCTGCGGATCTCGGCGCCTGCGACCACGCCATCCCACGGGCGCCCGGTCAGCGATGCCACGAGGGCGGACTCGGTCGATGCGTCGATCGGGCTGGCCCGCATCGAGCGCCGCCGCCAGGCCGACGTCTCCCGTTGTCCCGCCCTGCGCCGGGGTCGGGCCGAACGCGCTGCCCGCCGGGACGGGCGATGGCGGCGGCTGCCGTGGTACTGGCCGTCATCGCCCTGCTCGCCGTCGGTCTCAACCCGCCGTTGCCCTGAGCGGGCGCCGGCCCGTGGTGCCGGTCAGCGGCCGCATCCGACGCGTTCTGTGGACAGCGTCAGGTCGTCCAGGCGCAGGTCGTAGGCGTCCGGGGTGGGATTCCCTTGGTAGAGCTGCCAGCCGATGCGGACGGTGTCGAAGGCGGGGAGGACGAAGTCCACCGGATTTCCGCCGTGCCGGGTGGTGGTGACGGTCATGTCGGGCTGGGGCTTGCCGTCGATCCATACCGCTACGCGGTTGTCCGAGGCGTCCACCTCCCATTCCAGGCATGTCCACTTCCCCGGTTCGGCCCGGGCGGACTCGCGCCAGTCGGTCCAGTCGCCCGTGGGGCCGCCGTCGGAGCCGATGCCCCACAACTGCTCCCCGTCGCCGACGGTTGGTACGTACTGGCCACCGATCGGTCGGACCACGCTGCCGTCGCCCCGGCCGGTGGCTTCCACCAGGGTGAAGTGGGCCCAGTCCGGAGCGGTGGGGAACTCGTCGACCTTCACCCGCATCCGGCCGAAGAAGCTGTTGTCCGGAGCGGAGAACTCGTCGACCTCCAGGAACGCGTATCCATTGCCCTCGGTGCGCAACCGGAGTACTTGGTCAGCGCCGCGCTTCCCGCCGTGTCCGCGGCCCCGCTCGCGTTCGACGGACAGCGTGCCGTTCCGGGTGTCCACGCCCCAGTGCGGGCTGGTGCCCGGGCCGCGCGGCAGGTCCTCGAAGTCCTCGCAGAACAGTAACGCCGGGTCGGGGGCACAGTCGCCGGCCGGCCGGCCGCCATGGCGCTCGTGGGCCGGGGCGACGCCGGTGGCGGCCATCACCGTGAAGCCGGTCAAGGCGACGGCGACGAGCAGCCGGGGCAGCCGTCGGGCGGAGAAGAGGGGATGGCGCATGCGAAGTTCTCCAATCGGGGTGAGGTCGGTCGCAGGGGTTGATGGGAGCGCTCCCATGAATTGTCCGGCACCCTACGGCAACTGCCGCTCCCGCACCAGAACCTGGAACACGACCGTCAGCGAGTGGGACCAGGTGCTCTGCGACGAGGTCCTGGCCACCACCCTCGACGGACTCCTCCGCCACTGCCACGTCATCTCGATCGACGGTCCCGGCAACCGGCACAAGAACCGCCTCATGGGCATCGAGCGAGAAAAGGGCATCGCTCAGGGACCGCCGGCCCCCGCTGGGAGGCCCCGTTCTGTTTGTCTTACTCGGGCCTCATCACCTGGGCCAGGCCCTCGGGGGTGTCCTTCACCTCCGGCGGCAGCCCCGGATTGCCCCGATAGGTCACTCCATCGAGGGTGACCTTGCCGGTCGCTTCAGCCAGCGGCCGGTGTTCGGTCAGGCCATTGGCAGGACCGCCGACGAAGGTCACCAGGACAGTGATCAGGTTCGGGTCCACTCTTCGGATCTGCATCGAGGCATCCTGCCAGGATCGGGTCGGACGGCCTCCAGCCGGGGCGATCTTGTGACCTCGGCGCGGTCCGGAGCCGGACGCGTTTCATCACATGGGGGCCTCCATCCACCCGGCCGGCGAGCTGAGGTCGTACTCCGACACCGGCCAGGCGTCCACGTCACGGACGCGGACGTGCCGCCAAGCGCGCCGCGGGACACCGTCTCCCCTTCGGCCGAGGGCGGAACGCGTCCGGGCCGGTCCGCCGACCGCGCCCCTGGCGCGGTGTCCCGACCGGGCCGCCCCTCAGGGGGTGACGATCGGGAACGTCTTGTCCGGCTGGTCCAGTACCGACAGCAGTTGGGTGAGCAGGCTCGCGTCGCCCTCCATGGTGATGCCCTCCACCCCCTTACCCGCGAGCATGCGCAGGAGCTGGGCCTTGGTCATCGTCATGGTGAGGCCCCCGTCGACGGACGGCTGGGTACCGGTGGTGCGGGTGAGGAGTCCGTTCGCGAGGCGGAGGCGCCGGCGGTCATCGCCGATGTGCCAGTCGATCGTGAGGTCGAGGAACCATGCCTTCGGCCCGTTCACACGGACGGCGAGCCCGTCGATGAGCTGATCGACCGTCAGGGCCTGTCGCATGTCGGGGCCGATGGTGGCACTGGTGCCCGCGATGACTCCGTGAGTCAGTTCCCGCGCGCCCGTGAGATAGAAGTTCCGCCAGACCGCGTTCTCGACGGTGTGCCCCAGGCGGGTGTAGAGGGCCGCCAGTTCGCGGCGGGTCCGCTCGTCCGTCGGGTCGTCGAATACGGCGTGGTTCAGCAGGGTGACGGCGAAGCGGACGTCACCGCGTTCCGCGTAGTGACGGGCTCGCGCGCGGACCGCGGCCTGGCCGCCCAGAGTTTCCACCCAGCGACGGGCCTCCTCGACCGGGGGGTGCTCCCACAGGTGCGCGGGGTTGCCGTCGAACCAGCCCATGTAGCGCTGGTAGACGGCCTTGACGTTGTGGCTGAGGGAACCGTAGTAGCCGCGGTTGGCCCAGACGCCTTCGAGTTGGGGCGGCAGCCGGAAGGTCTCGGCGATCTCGGTGCCGGTCAGACCTTGGTTCATCTGCCTGACCGTCTGGTCGTGGAGATAGCCGTAGAGGTCCCGCTGGTGCGTGAGCAGCTCGACGATGTTGTCGTTGCCCCAGGTGGGCCAGTGGTGGGAGGCGAACGCGACATCGGCGGCGCCGGTGTAGAGGCCGATCGATTCGGTGAGGTAGCCGGCCCAGGCGTGCGCGTCGCGTACCTGGGCGCCGCGCAGGGTCACGATGTTGTGCATGGTGTGGGTGGCGTTCTCCGCCATGCAGACGGCGCGAAGGTCGGGGAAGAGGAAGTTCATCTCCTCCTGGCACTCGGTTCCGGGCGTCATCTGGAAGCGGATCCGGACCCCGTCGAGCGTCATCTCCTCGCCTGTGGCACCGATGGAGTGGGTGGGAGGGATGAGACCGACCGTGCCCAGCGAGACGTTCAGACCGAGACCGCAGCCGACCTGGGACGTCACGCCGGAGGGCAGCCCGGCACCGTACATGTACGAAGAGCGGCGGGACATGGCGGGGCCGGCATAGACGTTCTCGCTGACGGCGTGCTCCATGAACCCGTTGGGCGCCACGACGGGGATGTCCCCGGGGCCGTCCGGGAGCACGCCCCTGCAGCCGCCGAAGTGGTCGACGTGCGGATGGGTGTAGATCAGCGCGCGGACGGGGCGTTCGCCGCGGTGGTCGCGGTAGAGGCGCAGGGCCGCGGAGGCCGTCTCGGCGGAGATCAGCGGGTCGATGACGATGACGCCGGTGTCGCCCTCGACGATCGTCATGTTGGACAGGTCCAGGCCCCTGACCTGGTAGATGCGGTCGGTGACCCGGTAGAGGCCCTGGTGCGACAGGAGCCGGGCCTGCCGCCACAGGCTGGGGTCCACGGTGTCGGGAACCCGGTCCCCGGCCCCGTCGAGGAAACCGTAGGCCCCCGGGTCCCAGGCGGTCCTGCCCTCTGCGGTGGTGATCGGGCCGCCCGTGAACGCGGCGACGAACCCGCGGTGGGCGTCGTCGAAGTCGGTGGTGTCGTCGTAGGGGAGGCCGTCCGTACGCGTCGGCGTCGGGGTTCCGTGCGCGCGATGGTCCGAAGCGGCCCGTGCGGTGGCTGGGTTGAGCGAGACGGCTGCTGCGGCGGCGCCCGCCGTGGCGGCGGCGAAGCCGCGCCTGTTCATCGGTGTCATGAGTGAAAGACCTTTCCCGGGCGCCCGGAACGGCACGACCAGAAGTGCGAACGAGGGAGCGGACGCCGTCCGCTGCGACAGGTGTCAGTGGTGCAGGGCCAGCAGCTTGGCGATGCCGTTGCGCTGGATCTCCGACGTGCCGGTCAGCACGCGGAACATCCGGATCTTGCGGAAGAGGAATTCGATCTCGTTGCCTTGCGTGAGCCCTTCCTTGCCGTGGATCTGCACCGCCTCGTCAAGGATCCGGAAGGCGGATTCGGCGACGAAGAGCTTGCACATGAACGCCTCGGTGTGGACCTCGCGGCCCTCGTCGAGGGCCGCGAGCGCCGCGTACGTCATGGAACGTGCGGCGTACAGGCCGGTCGCCATGTCGGCGACCCGGTGCTGGATGGCCTGGAGTGTGAGGAGCGGCTGACCTCCCGCGACCATGCGGGTCCGGGCTCGGTTCAGCGTCAGATCCAGAGCGCGGCGGGTGGCGCCGAGGACACTGGGGCAGTGCAGCAGCCGGTTCGTGGTGACCCTGCCGAGTGCGATACGCATCCCCTTGCCCTCCTCACCGAGCAGGTTGGCGGCCGGTACCCAGCAGTCGTCCAGGACGATGTCGCTCTCGATGTGCTCGCCGGACATCGGCGTCGCGCCGTCCTCGACACGGCAGCCGGGGCTGTCGAGGTCCACGAGGAAGGCCGAGAACCGGGGCTTGTCGTCCGGGAGTTCACCGGTGCCCGCCATTCGGGCGACGACGATCGCGAAGTCGGCGAACGGGCCGGCGGAGGAGAAGACTTTGTGCCCGGACAGGCGGTAGCCCTCGCCGTCCCGGGTGGCAACCGTGCGCATGGAGCGGACGTCGGACCCGGCGTCGGTCTCTGTGAGGGAGAAGCAGCACGCCCGCTCGCCGCGGATCAGCGGCAGCAGGTACGTGTCCAGCTGGTGCCGGGTGGCGTACTTGAGGATGTCGCCCGCGCGCAGGGGGCCGCCCATGTCGCCCAGCACGCAGTGCGACAGGACGCGTCCACTGGCACCGAGCTCCTCCTTCAGGGCGGCGAGCTGGGTGTACGTGAGGTTCTGGCCGCCGTACTCCTCGGGCAGGTGGATGCCGTAGAAACCGAGGTCACGGCTGCGGCGCCAGACCGGTTCGAGATCGGCGCGGGTCAGACGCCCCGTCGGGGTGATGCCGCGCTCGCGTTCGTAGTCGGCGAGTTCGCCGTCGAGGTAGCCGCGCAGGCGGTCGACGAGTTCGGCCGTGCGCGGGTCGTCATAGGTGGGACGCAGGGAGAAGGTCACGAGGGCTCCTGGAAGAACGGGCGTGCGACGGCAATCAGTTGACGCGGCGGGAGGCATTCGCCCAGTACGGTTCGCGCACGGCCTTGCGGTCGAGCTTGCCGTTGCGGTTGTGGGGCAGCTCGGCCACGAAGTCGACGGCCCGGGGCTTCTTGAAGCGGTCGAGGCGGTCGGCGCAGAAGGCGATCAGCTCGTCGGCGGTCACGCCGGTGTCACCGGGGCCCTGGACGACGACGGCCCTGACCGCCTCGCCCCATGTGTCGTCCGGTACGCCGACGACGCAGGCCTCCTGGACGGCAGGGTGCTCGTAGAGGGTGGCCTCGACCTCGGTGCAGTAGATGTTGAAGCCGCCCGAGATGATCATGTCCTTCTTGCGGTCGACGAGGAAGAGGTAGCCGTCCTCCCGCATCCAGGCGAGGTCACCGGTGTGCACCCAACCCTCGCGGAACGTCTCCGCCGAGAGCTCGGGTTCCTTCCAGTACTCGCGCACACAGTCCGGGCCGCGCACGATGACTTCGCCGACCTCACGCGGGCCGAGCTCACGGCCCCCCTCGTCGACGACACGCACCTCGGTGTCGTAGGAGGGCCGCCCGCACGACTGGAGCAACTCGGCGTCCTCCTCGACGGCGTGGGCGATCTCCCCGGCGCTCAGACCGGCGACGACACTGGTGGTTTCCCCGAGTCCGTAGCCCTGGGCGACGACGGGCCCGAAGAGCTTCACCGCGTCTCGCAGGCGCTGCGGTGAGATGGGCGCGCCGCCGATCCGCACGCTCGTCAGGGAGGACAGATCGCGGTGCCCGGCAGAGGGGTGGGCGAGCACCATGTTCACCATGGCGGGGACGAGGAAGGTGGCGGTGATGCGGTCCTTCTCGACCGTCTCCAGGAAGCTCTCAGGGCTCCAGGCGGGGAGCACGTACGTCGTGGAACCGCCGAAGACACCGGCCAGCAGGCCCATTCCGGTGGCGTGGGTGATGGGCCCGCAGGCGAGGTAGCGCGTGCCGGGCCGCGGCCGTGACTCGTCGGACATGAGCAGCTTGCGCATGTTCGCGAGCCGGTTGCCGACGGTCTGCACCGCGGCCTTCAGCGCTCCGGTGGAACCTGAGGTGAAGTTCAGGACACAGGGTTCGTTCTCGTCCACGTCCACCAGGAAGGGGGCGGCATCGCCCTCGGCGAGCAGGGCGGAGTAGGGGACGGCTGGCACTTCGGACGGGGCGTCCGCCTCCGGTTCCTCGTCGAGCGGTACGGGCAGGCAGTCGCTGCCGGCCGCGGCGATCGCGGCGAGGGCGTCTTCGCGGTGTGCCGTGTCGTAGACCAGGGCGCGTACGGACGCGTAGCGCAGGATGTGCGCGATCTCGCCCCGCCCGAGGCGCGCGTTGATCGGTGCGCGGGTCAACCCCGCCTTGTAGAGGGCGAACTCGGTCTCCACCAGCTCCCCGCGGTTCCATGCGACGGCGGCCACCACGTCACCGGGGCGAAGACCGCGCGCTGCGAGGGCGGAGGCGAGGCGGTTCGCCGAGGACTCCAGCTCGGCGAAGGACCAGGAACGCTCCCCGCACACGAGGGCGGGGGCCTCGGGCCAGTAGCGAGCGCTGCGTGAGAGATAGGTGCCGAGGTTCATGAAGCCGTACTCCAAGAGACAGAAGATGCACAATCAATTCAGTTACAGACAGGGTGTTCAGTAAAATAGGAAGTGTCAAGAGTCTTCTAGACTGGGCGCGCTCGCAGCGTCACGTTCGAGGAAAGGTGGCTTCGTGGCCGAGGACAGACGGACGAGGCGGTCCCGCCGCGCCCTGGGGACTGCCCTGGTGGAGCTGGTGCTGGAGCGCGGCTTCACCGCGTTGACCGTCGAGGACATCACCGAGCGGGCGGACGTGGCCCGTGCGACCTTCTACGCACACTGCCGCGACAAGGAGGATCTGTTCGCCCGGGTGACGGCGGATCTCCTGGCCGGGCTCGCCGCACGGCTTGAGCCCGTCGTCGCCGACAGCGAGGTCGGCTTCACCGGCAGGCCGGTCCTGGAGATGCTGCGACACGCCCGCGAGGAGCGCGATCAGTACCGGATCGTGCTGCGCGGCGAAGGCGACGGCAAGCCGCTGCAGATGTTCATGGACGCCCTTTCCCGGGCGACGGCCGAGGAGTTCCGCGGCCGAGCGGAACGCAACGCCGTACAGCCGCGCATCGACCCCGAACTGCTGGCCCGCGTCTGGGTCGGGGAGCAGATCGCGGTGCTGCGCTGGTGGGTGGAACAGGACGTCCCGTCACTGACCGACGAGGAAGTCGTCCGGATGCTGCTCAACCTCGCGCTGCACGGCCGGTACTGGGCCAGCGGCTTCGCGAGCCCGGCCTGAGCCCCGGACGGCCGCGAGATGCGGCTCTTCGCGGCCGTCCGGGGGCGCTCAGCCCAGCCTCAGCCGCAGTGCGTCCCGTTCCGGCCGGATGGTGATCAGGGCGGCCACGGCGCAGACGAGCATGACGGCGGCGGACAGCAGGTAGGCCTGGGTGTAGCCGGCGCTGCGTGAGGCGGCGGAGTCCAGCATGTACCCGGTCAGATACGGGGAGACCAGCCCCGGCAGGGTCCCGGCCGCGGCGACGACACCGAACACCGCGCCGCGCTGGACCGCGGGGACCACGGCCGAGACGGTCATGTAGTGCAGCGGAAAGACGATGGCGTGACCGCCGAACGCCAGGGCGAGCAGGGCGAGGTGGGCCCCTCGGCCGTCGACGAACGGGAGGGCTGTCATGGCCAGCGCCGCGACCGCCACGGAGACCCCTTGCGGGACCGCCGTGGACCAGCGGGTCGAGCGGCCCCGGCGGCGGAGGGAGTCCACCAGTACGGGTACGGAGAGCAGCAGCACGAGGCTGAACGCGGAGATGGCGCTGATGACCGTCGCTGCTCCCCCCGGTGTCATGCCGAGTTGCGTGCGCAGGTAGGCGGGGAGCCAGGCGTGGCTCAACGCCAGCGCCCAGGAGGCCCCGAAGGCGGCGGCGATCGACCCGAGCACCGTGCCGTTCAGCAGGAGCCGCCGGTACGGCAGCCGCTCCGAGGCGCGCGTTGTCTCAGGGGCCGGAGTACCGGCAGCCCGATGTCCGCTCGCGCCGGGTGCGGCCGGGGCCGCGGAATCCGGAGCGCCGGGGGCCCGATGGCCGCCGGGTGCGGCCTCGCCGCCGTGCGGCCCGTCGTGCCCCACCCGCCACCAGACCAGGCTCCACAGCGCACTCGACACCGCGAGGACCACGAACGCCGAGCGCCAGCCGAAGCTCGTGATCAGCCAGGTGACCACCGGGGCCGCGATCAGCGTGCCCAGGGCGGCCCCGCTGATCTGCAGGGCCGACGGCAGTCCGCGGCGGTCCGCCGGGAACCACTTGTACAGCGCGTGCATCGACATCGACGCCGCCGGTCCTTCGGCGGCCCCGAGCAGTACGCGCCCGGCCACCAGCGCGGGCACCGACGCCACGACGAGCACCGGCAGTTGGGCCACCGCCCACAAGGCGGCCATGGTGAAGAGCAGGACCCGGCTGGAGAGGCGGGCCGAGGTGAAACCGACGATCAGCCCCGAGAGGCTGAACAGCAGCGAGAACGAGCTGGAGATCATCCCGTACGTGCTGTTGCTGATCCCGAGCTCATCCATGATCGGTACGGCTGCGAGCCCCAGCACGGACTTGTCCGCGTAGTTGATGAGCATGAACGACACGATCATCGCGGCGATCAGCCATGCGTGCCGCCGGTCGAACGCGGGGGGCGGCGGTGCCCCCTTGGCGTCGATGTCGACGGGGCCGCCGGCCGTGTCGAGAGGCGGGGCGGACGAGGGCGGTTCGACCATGAGGCACACTCCAGCGGCTCGGGATGAAGGGGTGCGGAGGAGGCGGAGAACGGGGTTCGCCCGGAAAGCACGTCGCCCGCGGCGGGATGCGCGACAGCCGCGCCCAATGTTCCGGACTACCTGTCTGATATTGATCGCTTCATTTGGAAACGTAGCCCCCGGCCCGCCGCGCGTCAACGAGTTCGCGCGGCCGTAAATGACCTCTGTTCCCAAAACTGAACCATGTGTACGGTAACGGGAAGCATGTTTGGGATCTCGCAGGCTCTTGCTGCAGACGGACGGAGCGACACATGACCGAGACGGCCCCGCTGAGTGACCTCTCGTGGGCGCGCGGCTACACGGACCCCGCCTGGATCCGCCGTTTCACGGCCTCGGGCCGCGAGCTCTCGCCGAGCCGCAGGGTCTGGCGCGGCTCCGGCCGGCCCTGGGACCTGCCCGGAAGGTCCACCGCTCCCGGCCTCGACGCCCACGCGCTCGACACGCTGCCCCTCGAACTGAACGGCGGTGGCGCACTCACGCTGCCGGACCTGTTCGCCGCCGCGCAGACCGACGCCTTTCTCGTCCTGCATCGCGGCTCCGTCGTCTACGAGAGGTATCTGCACGGCACCGAAGGGCACACCCCGCACTTCAACGCCTCGGCGGCGAAGTCCTACCTCGGTCTCGTCGCGGCGGTCCTGGCTCATCAAGGGCACCTGGACCGCACGGTCCGGACGTCCGCCTACGTCCCCGAACTCGCGGGAACGGCCTTCGGCGAGGCCCGGATCGAGGACCTGCTGCACATGGGCACCCAGGTCTCCTACGGGGGCCGGCGCTTCGACAAGGCCATCGAGGCGCAGCGGTACTTCGCTGTGATCTCTCCCCGGCTGCGCCCCTTCGGCTACCACGGACCGGCCACCATTCGCGAGCACCTCCTTACCGCTCGCGCCGCGGGTGCGCCCGGAACCGACTTCTGCTACGAGAACGGCAACGTCGAGGCCCTCGCCGAAGTTCTCCGCCGGGTCACCGGTACGAGCGTCTCGGCCCTTGTCGGCGAACTCCTCTGGTCCCGGATCGGAGCGGAGGAGGACGCCTACTACATCCTCGACGGCGACGGTGTCGAGGCGGCGAGCGGGGGCTTCAGCGCCACAGCACGCGACGTCGCCCGGCTCGGCGAGATGCTGCGCTGCGGCGGAGCGGTCGGTGACCGGCAGGTGGTGCCCGAGGCCGTGGCCACCGCCATCGTCAGCGGCGTCCCCGACGGCTACCCGCGCCGTGTGCGCTTCCCCGGTGCGCCGCTGACCACGCCGGCCACGCTGTCGTACCACGACCTGTGGTGGATCCCGAACGACCCCTACGGCTCGTACATGGCCAGTGGAATCCACGGCCAGCGGCTGTTCGTCTCGCCGGGACTCGACCTCGTCGTTGTCCACTTCGGTTCCCAGGTGATCTCCTCCGCCGTGCCGGTCGTCCCGTTCGTCCCGGCATTTCAGCGGATCGGCGCCCACCTCAACTCGGAGGCGCAGCCCGCGATCCGGTGAGGCGCGGCGACTGGCCTCCTCGGTCGTGTGGGGGAGTGCCTAGCCAACGCTGGGCTCTTGAGGTGGTCGACCAACGCCTTCGCACAGTGCGGGGCTTGAGCAGGAGCGGGCGTTCTGTGCCGGTGCGCCGGGGCGCTCCCTGTCGTGCGGACGGCTGAGAGATGAGTGAGCTCGGCGACGTCACGGGGGCCTGGCGGTGGCATGCAGCGAATTTCGATACGGTCGTTGCGTAAACGTGGCGTGCTCTATAGGCTCAATAACGACACCATCGTATCGAAACGGCGAGTGGCCGCCGGATCGGCATCAGGACGAGGACGAGAAGGAGCGATGCCCATGGCGGCCCCAGGGCGCAGAGGACGTCCCCGCAACGAAGACGCCGACGAGCGGATTCTTGAGGCGGCCCACGAACTGCTGGTCGAACGCGGCTACGACCGGTTCGCCATCGACGAGGTGGCGACCCGCGCCACAGTGGCCAAGACCACGATCTACCGGCGGTGGCCCACCAAGGACCACCTGCTCGTCGCTCTCGTCGCCAAGATCCAGGACGAGGTGGCGGTCGCCGACACCGGAGACATCGGGCGCGACCTGAGCGTCTATCTCACCGCCATCGCGACCGGACTCAATCGGATGAGCCGGGTCGGCAGGGATGCCACTGACAAGGGGGACCGGTCGGCCGGAGTCGTCGCCGAACTGGTCGCGGCCGCTGCCCGGCATCCTGATGTGGGCGACGCGGTGCGGAATCTGTTCGCCCGGCGCAACGCCCAGCCACTGGCACTGCTCGACCGCGCCCGTGAGCGCGGCGCTCTGCCCCCGGACACGTCGTCCGAAGTGCTCTTCGACCAGCTGGCCGGAGCCCTCTACTACCGGCTCCTGATCACCGGTGTCCCGATCGGCGCCGACTATGTCGAGCGGCTCGTCGGTCAAGTGCTCGCCGGCTCCGGCTCCACCCGCCGCCCAGAAAGCAACTGATCATGTCTTGTCCTGCCGCTGAGTCTTCGGTGCACGCCAACTTATTTGGGGCGCCCGCGCAACCTTCGTGCCGGGATGCCGAGCGGAGGATCAAGAGGCCGGCGCAAGCCCGGAGAGTGGGGGCGGCCCGGTGAACCACTCGCTGGCACTCGCCGACAACGGCGCTCTGTTCGCCGTCCGCTTCCTGCTCGAAGTGACCTCGGTGGTGTGCGTGGGCATCTGGGCCTGGCGCAGGACCCCCACCCCCTGGCGCTGGCTTCTGGTCATCGCACTGCCCGTCCTCGTGGGCTGGGCATGGGGCACGTTCACCGTGCCGAACGACCCCTCCCGAGGTGAGAACGGCGACGTCCCCACGCCGGGGCCGGTGCGCCTTCTGCTCGAACTCGCGGTGTTCTTCGGCGCGGTGGTCGCGCTTCATGGTGCGGGCCTGCGCCGCGCGGCCCGCTGGCTCCTCGCGGTCGTGATCGCCTATCAGATCCTCGCCTACGACCGCATCGGCTGGCTGCTCAGCCACTGAATGCCCGGTGATGCTGCGGGTGACGGACTTGCGTATGCCGGGGAGCGCCCCTCTCGCCGGCGCACCGAGTGTCTGCGCCGCGTGTACCTCAAGGCCGGGGTGGAAATGGCCTATCGGCCCTCGGGCGTTCAGCTGCCGAGGTCGAAGAGGCCCCACCCGGTGAACGGCTGAGCCTGGACATAGATCCTGCCTCCCCGGCCGACGACCCGGCGGCGGCCGGGGAGAAGGCCGTCGGGCAGGGTGAGCAGGCCGACGTCCGTCGGCTCGACGGACGTTTCGGTGAGCTCTCCATGGGCCAGCCGGTCCGACTCCTCGCCGTACCCGCCGTAGAAGGCGACCCGCTCGCCGTGGACGGCCACCGCCTTGGCGCCCCGTACGCGATTCGTCCACACCTTCACGGGCCGGCCGGGGCGTATCTCGACGAGCGGGAAGTCCGTGTACGTGCACGCCCAAGCGGTGGTGCCCACCACGTTCAGGGCGTAGCAGTCGAAGAGGCCGGGGATGCTTGCGCCGTCTGACGTCCAGTGGATATGGCCTGTGGGGCTCCAGCGGCGGATTCCGGACGGGTTCTCGTCGAAGTGCCCGACCCAGATGTGACTGGCCTCGTCCACGAGCAGGTGCTCGATGGCGTCCCCGACGGAGAAGGACAAGGTCTCGCGGCCGAGCGCGTCGAAGACCTGCACCTGGTCCGCGTCCTGGTAGCGGCGGGCGCGGGAGGCCGCGACGACGAACCCGCCGTCGGGCAGGCGGTCCAGGCGCGGCCATCCGGCCCGGAGGGCGCTCAGCTCGGTGCATTCGACGTAGCCGCCCGGATGGACGGAGACGACCAGCGCGTCGAAGGGCGGGACATTGCCGCCGGGCTGCGGAGCGCGGTCGGCAAGCAGCCAGTGGGCGACGCCGAAGGCGTCGACGGTACTGGTCAGGACGTGGCGGTCGTGGTGCGTTCGGGGGAGATGGGCGTAGGGAACGAGGGCGGTCTTCTGCATGGGCGGGCTCTCCTGGGTGGGCGGACGCGGCGCGTTCGGACGCTGGGATGAGCGGCAGTCGGCGGTGCGCGTGCGGTGGAGAGGGAGACGGGGCGCCTAGAAGGCATGGCCCTTTCTGGTCGTCATGAGGTGATCATCGTTGACGGGCGCCCCCCGCGCCAAACCCTTTCGGCCCAGCCCTCACCCGTGCGTGATCACACCCGCTCAGCCTCGACGGGAGCCACCCTGCCGGCCCATTCGAATGCGCAGCGCGACTGGCCCAGCACTCATGGGCCTGGCCCTGGGCCTGCTGACCGCGAACGCGGTCAGCAGCAGGACGGTCAGGCCGCCGTCCCAGGTGATGATCGCGTCGGTGTCCGCGATCCCGCCGTGAGCCTGGTAGGCGAGGCCGGTCACGGTCAACGCCAGCTTGTTGATGATGACCAGCAGCCACACCGCGACGTTGCCCAGGGGTTTGACAGCAAGGAGTGCGAACAGGCCCGCGAAGACCGCGAACCCGTAGAGCCGCCAGGTTTCCACCACCTTCGTCGCACCGCCCGCATCGAACACGACCTGGATCTGGGCCACCGCGGCGCCAATCGCGCTGACTGTGGCGATGACCAGCAGTATCCGGGCGAGATGTAGTCGCCCGGGCGGTGTCGAGGAGTGGGCGGCGGGTTCCTGTGGGGCAGTGAGGGGCGTGGACATGGCTTCCTCCGGAGTGATGCTCAGGTCGGGTGGGCTCGGGACGGTCGGCACCTCGAAGAGAACCGCCGATGATCAGGTCCAGGGAGGGGCGGTCGACCGGCACGCCGCTCACCAGGATCCGGTGTGCAGCGGGCCGGCCAACTGGCCGAGCGGGGCGGAGACTTCAAGGACTGTGCGCAGTTCGCCGCGTCCGAGACGACCCCGGTAGGGGCGACGCCCCGGAAGGGGAACCGTATTTACGCTACTCAAGTAGCGGAAGTGAGCCTAGGCCGGGTCACTCGATTACGCAACCCGTGTAGCGTTATTGCCCGTGCCGGCCGGTGGGCTGGCAGTTAGGCGGTGGCGGGGGTCGGTGGCTGGTGGAAGGTTCCGTCGCGGAGCATCGCGAAGAGGACGTCGGCCCGGCGCCTGGCGAGGCAGAGCAGAGCCTGGGTGCGATGCCTGCCCTGGGCGATAGACCCCGATCGGCTTTGACGGGCCGAAGTTCTGGGTCGCTCACGGCGATGGCCGCGTTCCCGCCTGCATCCATGCACATTGACCACGCGTCAGGTTCGTGCGGCGAGTGGGCGGTAGCGCGTGCGCGTCACCCCAGTCGTTCCGTTTACAGAACGTTCTGTTTATGGAACACTTCTCACGTCCCGATCATGCATCACCGCCCCGGAGGGGGCGGGATGCCATCCCCGGGCCCAGAGGCATGGTGGCGTGTCAGACAAGGGCCGGAACAGTCAGGCGTGCCGGTGGCCACCGAATGGATCCGCGCAGAGCCGACCCCCTCACCCACAGACAGGACGATCCCCGAACATGCCTATCCGCATAGCACGCCCCGACGAACTGCCTGCCCTCGTCCAGTACTCCGCCCAGCCGGAGCAGAACGATGGTCGGGCCGCCTACCTCAGCGACCTGCTCGCCAAGCGGTGCACCCGGCCGGAGTGGTGCCTGGTCGCGGAAGACGAGTCCGGTCGGCTCACTGCGGCCACCGCGCTGTGGACCCTCCCCGGCAGGGAGGTCCCGATGGCTCTGGTCCTCCTGGAAGCGCCGTGGGGCGAACCCGGCCTGGTCACCGGCCGGGCCCTGCTGGCCGAGGCGGTCGCCCTGGCCGGTTCGCTCGGTGCCACTGAACTGGAGCACGTCACCGACTCGCCGACGCAGGCGCCGCAGTACCAGGCGCAGCCGGAACGACGGGCCGAGCTCCTCCGCTTGGCGGGTTTCGAGCGGGCTCGCGACGGTCGTCGATTCCGCCGTCGTCCCCATACGGAGCACACCTCGCATGACAGCCGATTGACCTGGCATTCCCTGCCGCGTCTGGGTCGTGAACCGTTCATCGCTCTCCTTGCCGAGTCGCTGCCGACCAGCGCCGACGCCCAACTCGCCGCCAGGGTCGCGAGGCATGGCGCCCGGCGTGCCGCGGAGAGTCTCTTCGCGGACATGGAGGAGTTCTCGTACGAGCCCTCGTGGTGGGAAATCGGCTACGCCGCCGACGGCACACCGGCGGCCCTCAGCCTCCCCGCCCGCAATCCGTCGGCCGCTGTGATCGGTCTGGTGGCGGTATCACCCACCTGCCGCGGCAACGGCTACGCGACGGCGGTGGTGGCGCGCGGGACGCGTCTGCTGGTCGAAGGGGGCGCCGAGGAGATCCGCGGGGACTGCGACGCGGCGAACACCGCCATGATCATGGCTTTCGAACGGGCGGGCTACGAGTGTTTCGCCAACCGCCAGGAGTTCACCCGCCGGTTGTGAGTGGGGGCACGGGCGCAAGGCGGCGCGACGCAGGACTCGTCCGATGAGACGCTGCCCCCACAGGACACGGTCCTGAAGTGCGGCGGCGATGAGCTTCGCCGTCGTTCTCCGTCGCGAGCGGCGACCCCGTCGACATCGTCACCCGGCTCAAGGAGGAATCAGAGGTGCCGCTGCGCTCGCACGGCAGCCCGACTCTGAACCGGGCGCTGCTGGCCGCCGGTCTGGTCGACCGTGTCCCAGGTGACGCTCATCCCCGTGATCAACGGCCGGACCGGAGCAGACCCGGTCTTCCAGGGCGCGGCCGACTTCGACCTTGAGCTGATCGAGAGCCGGACGCTCGACGGCCACACCCAGGAGCTCATCTACCGGCCCACTCTGCATGTCTGAGGGCGACCCGAGGCGGCGGCGACCGGGGCGGCGGGAGAACGACACGAGGCGCAGAGCATTGCGCGTATCACCGGCCTGAAAGCGCGCCCGGAGGCCCGCTTCGGGTCCCCACGCCCGGAGCTCGCCTTCAGACCTTCGTGTACGGCCCCAGGAAGCGGGCCCGGCCGTCCTCGACCCGGTAGAGAAAGATCCCGTCCGCGTACCGCACCCGTCGCACGGCGTCGAAGGACAGCGTCCGGGTGATGCCCGGGTGGGTGGTCAGGAAGAGGCGCTGTGCCATGCCTTCGCGCTCCGCCCCGGTGGCGCTGGTGGTGCGGGCCGCGCGGGCGATCAGCCCGACCGCGTCGTACGCCTCGGCGGCCCAGCGGGCGGGCTCGGTGCCGTAGCGCTTCCGATACGCGGCGGTGAACGCCTTCGCGGCCGGGACCGCCGCCGGGTCACTGTACGCCTGGGCGAAGACCCAGCCCTCGGATGCCTTCCCGGCACCGCTGAGGAAGGCGGGAGCCAGTACCGCCCCCGTCGACACGCGGGTTCCGGTGAACCCGGCGGCAGCCAGGGCGGCGGCGCAGCGGGCGCCCCGGGCAGGGGACGTCGAGGCGAGAACGACGGCGTCCGCACCCCCGGCGACCACCGCACGGGCCACCGGACCGAAGTCCTCGGTGTCCGCAGCGACCGGGTGCACGGTCACCTCGACACCTTCGGGCGGGGGGTCCCGGAAGGTCTTCGTGCTGGCCCAGGCCCCCTCGATGTCGGCGCGGTCCTCCACGATCGCCACCCGGTCGGCCGGACGGACCTGGAACACGTAGCGCGAGATGCCGATGGGCAGCGCGCTGTCGAGGGGGCGGGCCACGCAGAGCGTATGCGTGGCCGACATCTCGGCGGTGGTGGCCCCGGCGGAGACGACGACCTGGGCGAGGTCGGCCTTCTCGTAGCGTTCGACGGCGGACGCGGCGAGGACGTCCTCGGTGGGGCCGACGACTGCCAGCACCTTCGGGTCGGCGGCCAGCCGGCCGGCGGCCCGGAGCGCACGGGCGGGGTTCCCGGCGTCGTCCTCGGTGCGCAAGGCCAGCCGGAAGGGGGCGTCGGCGCGGGCGTTGTGGTCGTCGACGGCGATCCGCATGCCCCGCTGGTGCGCGAGGCCGGTTGCCCGGCCCGGTCCGGTGAGGTCCGCGTGCAGGCCGATGGTGTGGGTGGGCGGGGTGTGGGGGGCGGGGGACGCCGTGGCGCCGTGGCGTCGCGCCGCCGTCCGGGCCGCCACCGCGCCCCCTGCCAGTAGGATCCCCGCCGCCCCGGCGATCAGCACGGTCCGCCGGGTGGGGCGGGGCGGGACGGATTTCCCGACGACGGTGGGCGGTTCCGGGACGGTGACGTCGAGGGCGGCGGCGGAGCGGGCGGCGATCAGCGTGGCCAGTCCGGGCGGCGCCCAGGCGCCCGGGTCCTCGCCGGGCGGTGCGGCGAGGACCCGCGCCACGTCCCGGGCCGTGGGCCGGTCCGCCGGGCCCTTCTCCAGGCAGGCCTCGACGAGCGACAGCAGGGCGGGCGGAAGGCCCTGCAGGGCGGGTGGCTCGTGCACCGTACGGAACAGTACGGCCGCGGCTCCGCCGTCTCCGAACGGACGGCGGCCGGTCGCCGTGTACGCGAGGACGCATCCCAGCGCGAAGACGTCGCAGGCGGGTCCGGCTCGCTCTCCACATGCCTGCTCGGGAGCGAGGAAGCCGGGGGTGCCGATGACGGCGTCGGTCGCGGTGAGAGCGGTGGCGCCCTGGTGGCGGGCGATCCCGAAGTCGATGAGCCGGGGCCCGTCGAGTGCAAGGAGCACGTTCGACGGTTTCACGTCGCGGTGGACCAGCCCGGCTCCGTGCACCGCGTCGAGCGCGTCGCCGAGGCGGGCCCCGAGCGCGCGGACGGTCGCGGGCGGCAGGGGGCCTTCGGCGAGGACGACCTCGGCCAGCGAAGGGCCCGGTTCGAACACGGTGGTGAGCCACGGTTCACGGGCTTCGGTGTCGGCGTCCGTCACCGGGACCACCCAGGGACCGGTGACCCGGCGGGCGGCCTCGGCCTCGCGCCGGAACCTGGCCCGGAAGCCGGGGTCGGCGGCGTGTTCGGCCCGGATGACCTTCACCGCCACGAGCTGCCCGCCGGACGTGCGGGCCAGGTACACGACGCCCATGCCGCCCGCGCCGAGCCGCGCCAGGACGTGGTGGGTGCCGACGGTGCGGGGGTCGTCCGGGGTGAGTGGCCGCATGCCTGGTCAGTTCTTGCTCGTGGCCAGCGGGCCGAGGTAGCGGAACGCGCCGCCGCGGACACCGTGGAGGTGGGCTGCCTGGCCCTTGAGCCGGTTGCCCTCACCGAAGGCGTAGTCGCGCGAGATGCCGTGGTACGAGGAGGCGGCGATCTTCGCGACCAGGTCCGCCCGTGCGGGGGGCCGGTTCTTCCGGGCGAGGGCGGTGAGGGCGGCGAGAACCAGTCCGGCCGCGTCGTACGCCTCGGCGGCCCAGGGGTCGGGGGCGCCGCCGTACTTCTTGCGGTGCGCCGCGGCGAACTGCTTCACGGCGGAGGCCGTCGCGCCGACGCAGGGCGAGACGAACTCCCAGCTCTCGGCGGCGTCACCGGCGTCCCGCAGGAAGCGGGCGCCCATGGCCGAGTGCATGGCCATGCGGGGCCCCTTGTAGGAGGTGGCGGCGAGGGTCCGGGCGGCGCGGGCGGCCCCGGCCTGGTCCCCGGCGTGGAAGAAGGCGTCGCTGTGGTGTGCGAGCAGGTCGGCGACGACCGGGGCGAGGTCGCGGGTGCCTGCGGGCACGACGCGGGGGTAGGTGGTCCCGTCCGTGGAATCGACGACGATCCGGTTCAGGAAGTAGCCCGTCAGGTACGCGGACTGGCCGCCGGCCCGGTCGACGAGCACTCCGAGCCGTTGCACGTCGGGCCGGAGCACCAGCCGGTTGCGGATCGGGTACGCAAGCGCGACGTCGGACGGCACCGCCTGGAAGAAGGACCTCATGGACCGTACGGCGAAGCTGATCTGCTGGGACGAAACGGTGACGAGCGGCAGCATCGCCTCGTCGTAAACTCCGAGCACCGCGGTGGTGGCCGGGTCGTCGGTCGGGCCGACCACGGCGAGCACGTCGCGGTCCCGGGCGAACTGCTCGGCGGCGCGCACGGCCGCAGCGGTACCGCCCCGGTCGTCGAGCACCTTCACGCGCAGGCCGAACGGCTTGTCCGTAAGGGAGTTGAACCGGTCGACCGCGAGCCGCACCCCGTGTTCCTGGGCCCGTCCGTCCGCCGCCCGGGGCCCGGACAGATCGGCCTGCACGCCGATGGTCCAGGTCCGTGCGTCCGCCCCGGCAGCGCCGGATCCCGCGGTGTCGTCGTCGCGCAGCCACTCCCGCACCGCGAAGGCGCCGCCCGCGACGGCCACCGCTCCGGCGCCCGCGAGGAGGAGCAGCCTGCGCCGGGCCGGGCCGGCTGTCCCGGATTCGTCGGCGAGTGTGGCGTCGATGCCGGGAAGGGCCAGGATCGTTGCGGCCCGGTCGGCGATCAGCCGTACGACGTCCCCGGGAAGCCAGTCGACCGAAGCGTTCGGGGCGTCCTCGGCGATCCGTCCGTCGAGTGCGGCGGCGGTGGGGCGGGCGGCCGGGTCCTTGTCGAGCATGGCGCCGAGCAGAGTGCGCAGTCCGGGGTCGTCGATGCCGCCGAGATCCGGTTCCTCGTGGACGGTGCGGTAGAGCAGGGCGTCCACGGCGCCGCTCCCGAAGGGCAGCCGCCCGGTCGCGGCGTACGCGAGGAGGCAGCCCAGCGAGAAGACGTCACCGGCAGGTCCGACGGCGGCGCCCTCGGCGGCCTGCTCGGGCGCGAGGAAGCCGGGGGTTCCCACCACCAGGTCCGTCGCGGTGAGCGCGGTGGCGTCGGTGACCCGTGCGATGCCGAAGTTGATCAGCCGCGGCCCCCCGGCGCCCAGCAGGACGTTGCCGGGTTTGACGTCGCGGTGGACGAGCCCCGCCGCGTGCACCGACGCCAGCGCGCGGGCCAGCAGCCGGCCGAGGACCCGGACGCTCCGCGCGGGCAGGGGGCCGCACCGGGTGACCGCCTCGGAGAGTGCGGGGCCGGGTACGAACTCGGTCGCGAGCCAGGGACGTTCGTCCTCGGTGCCGGAGCCGGTGACCCGTACCGCCCAGGGGCTGTCCACTCGGCGCGCGGCCTCTGCCTCGCGACGGAAGCGGACCCGGAAGTCGGCGTCGCCGGCGTGTTCGGGCAGGATCACCTTGACCGCGGCCAGCGCCCCGTAGGCGGTTCTGCCGAGGTAGACGGTGCCCATGCCACCGGAGCCGAGGCGGCCCAGCAGGCGGTGTCCGCCGATCCATGACGGGTCCGAGGCCCGCAACTCTTCCACGTGTTCTCAGCCCTTCTTCCCGACGGCCGCGTGCAGCCGCATCAGCATGGCGCTCTGGGCCTGGACGCCGAGGTCGCCGATCTCGGCGTCCGTCCACCCCTTGGCGCCCTTGGCGGTCACGGCGAAGGTGAACCGGAGGATCTGGTCCTGTTCCCAGAAATACGGGTAGGGGCCGCCGAGTTCGGAGCTGCGATATTCACCGGATTCCACCAGCGTGTCCTCGGAGTTGACCTGATTGGCCTCGCCCCGGGCCAGGGCGCCGGCGCCGAGCCCGCCGATGAACTCACCCTGGCGCAACTGCTGCGTGGGGCAGCGCATCGATTCCTCCAGCGATTCGGCCATCTCCCACCGTGCGCCGTCGTCCGTGCGGTGCACCGTGACGATCGCGGCGAGCCGCAGCGGCCCCTTGCCCTTGCCCGCGGGGACCTCGAAAGAGCGTGTAAGGGTGGCGAGGATCCCGTGGTCCGGTTCGCGCTGCTGCCATACGCAGTCGGCGCCGAGCACCGGCCAGGTGCCCTGGCCGCTTTCGTACGGGGTACGCGCGACGACCCCGGGCCCGAAGCTCTCGGGGTCCGCGATGACCTGTCCGATGAGGTGGAGGGCGGCTTTCCGGGTGGTGGGCAGCCGTGCCGGGTCGGCGTCGATGACGGGCGCGCGTGTGGCCTCGGGGCTCTCGTTTCCGGTGGCGGCCGGGGAGGCGCCCGGCCGCTTCTTCGCCGCGTCCCCGTCTCCTCCACTGCCCCCGCCGCACGCGGTCATCAGCAGCAGCGGTACCGCCGCCAGGACTCCGTACCCGCGCCATCCGCCGATCGGCCCCCCGCGAACCACGAACAACCACCCCGTATCCCCGAAGTCACGTCGATCCTATGAGTACGGGAGGAGGGCTGCCGGTTCCCGAGGGCACCCTTCCGGAATTCCCGGCACTTGCGTCACGGTCGGCCAGAGGAACCTGGACCGGTTCGCGCGTGGTGGACCAGTGCGCACGGATGCTTCAGGCCTCCGGGGCGTGGGAGTTCGACGTCGTGCGGCTGGTCATCGTGAGGCGTTGGGCGGGCGGCATGCCGGGGCGCAGAGACGTACGGACTCCACCACCGGCAACGCCGCAAGGCCCGCTGAGCCGCCGCCGGGGTCGGGGCCGTCCCCAGCTGGTCGTGGCAACGGGAACGAAGCCTCCCGGGGCCGGGCGTTCGGCGAATGCGGGCGTGTTTGCTGCGCGCCTATCCACGTGTGGCCATGTAGGCGAACATTCCTGCGCCGGCGCCCAGAAGGAGGAGTTGCAGGACGCCGGTCACCCAGTAGTGGCGGAGAAGAAGCAACCCGCCGCTCACGACTCCGGTGCCCAGGACGATCCACGCTGCGCGTCGGGCCTCCGCGGGGGCGGCAGGTGGGTTGACGGCGTCGTAGCCGTCCGCCCACCCTGTCATTCCGTAGCGGAACAGCAGACAGCTGACCAGTGCCAGGTCGACGACGAACCATACGCATCCCGCCGCGACCTGAAAGCCCTTCGAAGGCTCGCCATACCTCACGCGCACCACCTCGCGCCCCACCGGGTCCGTTGCGGGCCCCGGCCCAGTGTGCCCGCACGCCAGTGCGTCGCGCATGAGTACGGCTACTCAGGAAGAGCGGAAGCCGGTTCTCGACGCACGCCGCCGGAGTCCGACAGGCTGATCACCGCGGTGAGCGCGCGGCGCGGCGGTCCGCAGTGCACACCGGTGGGAAACCCGCGGAGGTCGAAGCCGGCCTACGAGGCGACCTACTCGCGCCGGACGGGCGCCGGACAGGCACTGATCCCGGTGGCCGCGTGGCCGTCCATGCTCCCGGGCGAACGATCCGCCCGGCGGTGTACGGAGACGGGTCAGCGGCTGCGTTCGTAGTGGCGGCGGGCCTTTTCGCGGTTGCCGCAGACGGCCATCGAGCACCAGCGGGCACGGTTGGCGCGGCTGCGGTCGATCAGGAACAGCCTGCACGCCTCGTTTGCGCAGGGGCGCAGCCGGCCGGGCAGTTTCTCCTCGGTGTCCGCCCAGGCGAGAACGGCCTCGACGGCCAGCCGGGCGTGCGGGGGAGTCCTCACCGCCCACCGGAGACCGGCGGAGGTGATCTCCGGAGTCCGGTGGACGCCTTCGAGCAGCGGGCTCAACGCGGCGGGCGGGCGCTCTCCGCGCACCACGTCCCGCAGAACGTCCCGCGCCTCGCGGAGCAGCGCCAGTTCCTCGGGGCTGCCTTCGCCGCCGTGTTCCCGCGCCCAGCGCCGGCCTGCGGCCGGGTCGCGGAGCGCGTCCTGTTCCTCGCCGTTGACCACGGGCCTGCTGTTGAGCAGGTCCAGCAGGGTGTCCATCGGGCACCGCTCCCTCTAACCGTATTGATTCGTTTGACAGGTTAGCTCGCTCGCCTCATGCTTGCACAGCGACGAACTAACCGGATAGACGACGTTAAGGGGTTAGGTATGAGCTCGGTGCACCATCGGACCGCCATCATCGACGGTCACGAGATCTTCTACCGCGAAGCGGGCCCCGCCGACGCCCCCGCGATCGTCCTGCTGCACGGCTACCCGACCAGCTCGTTCATGTTCCGCGACCTGATCCCGCTCCTGGCCGACCGCTACCACGTCATCGCGCCGGACCACCTCGGCTTCGGCCACTCCGACGCCCCTCTCGCAACGGAGTTCAGCTACACGTTCGACGCCCTCGCCGGACTCACCTCCCAACTCCTCGACCGACTCGGCCTGGACCGCTACGCCCTCTACGTCCAGGACTACGGCGCTCCCATCGGGTGGCGCCTGGCACTCCAGCACCCCGAACGGATCTCCGCCCTCGTCACCCAGAACGGCAATGGCTACGAGGACGGCTTCATCGAGTCGTTCTGGACCGACGTCTGGGCCTACGGCGCAAACCCCGGCCCCGACACCGAACCCGCCGTCCGTGGCGCGCTGGGCCTCGACGCCATCCGCTGGCAGTACGTGCACGGCGTGCCCGACCCCAGCCTGATCAGCCCGGACACCTGGGAGCACGACGTCGCCCTCGTCTCCCGCCCAGGCAACGACGAGATCCAGCTGGCACTGTTCCGCGACTACCGGAACAACCGCCCTCTCTACCCGTTGCTGCACGATCTCCTCCGCCGCGGAGAGATCCCGGTACTCGCCGTGTGGGGGCGCAACGACGAGATCTTCGGCCCAGCCGGTGCACTTGCCTTCGCCCGCGACGCGAGGGACGCGGAAGTACACCTGATCAACGGAGGCCACTTCCTGCTGGAAAGCCACCTGCACGTCGTCGCGGGATACATCCGCGGCTTCCTCGGGCGGGTACTGGGACAACCAGGCCCAAGGCCGGCCGGAACACCGGGCCGCGCGGCGTGAACGACAGCGACGCGCCCTGCGCGATCGGCCAGGCGTGTTCGCGCCGGATGCGCAGGACATAACACCAGCGTCGGTCAGGGCGGAGCGGCTGAGACCGCCACTGGCCCAAGGCCTGACGGGCGGCATGGCCCGCATGCCCACGGCGCAAGGCCCCGCCCGCGTCCCTGTGAGGAGACGCGGGCGGGGTTCGCGAGGATGGCGGGTCAGTTCTTGGCGGTTCCCTTCGTGGGACTGCCCGTGAAGGTGAACTGCGAGCCCGGCTCGACGAGCAGGTCGCCGTCGCGCGAGTTCGAGATCGTCACGTTGGAGAGCGTGGCGTCGCCGCGGGCACCGCTCATCGCGAGGATGCCCGAGCCGTTGTTCGACTTGTCGATGCGCACGTCGGAGATCTTCGTTCCGGTGTACTGACCGCCCCCCGTCTTGAACTGGATGCCGTCATAGGTCGAGTCGAGGATGTCGGTGTTCCGGATGGTGACGCCCGGGATGCTGGTCGCCTGCGCGAAGAGCGTGATGGCGCCGAACTCCTGGTCCTCGTTCCAGAACGCCCCGCCGGTGCGGTTCAGCGTGTTGCCCGCGATGAGCGTCTGGCCGCTGAAGGGGATGGGGTCGTGGTCGGTGGCGAGCATGATGCCCGGGTAGTTCATCGTGTCGGAGACGACGTTGTTCTCGATGGTGTTCCCGAAGCCGCCGTAGATCGCGATTCCGTTGGCCCGCCAGGGCAGTTGAATGGTGTTGTTGCGGAAGTGGTTGTTGGAGCCGACGTCGACCGAGGTGTCCTTGACGTACTTGCTCGACCAGACGGCGAGCGAGTCATCGCCGGTGTTGCGGAAGGACGAGTTGTACACGGTCGAATTGCGGGTGCCGTTGGTGAAGTTGATGCCGTCCGCGTACGTGTCGCGAATCCGCATCCCGCTGAACTCCAGGCCGTCGCCCGGCCCCCACAGCTCGGGGATGTTGGAGTAGTCGCGGCCGACCCAGACACCGACGTTGGCGTGCTCGATCCACACGTTGGAGATCTTGGTGTTCTTCCCCAGGCGTCCGTTGATGCCGACGCCGCCCTCCGCGTTGCCGTCGCCGCCGCGGATTCGTCCGGAGCCGAAGATGGCGATGTCGGAGATTTGCGTGTTGTCGTCGATGTCGAAGCCGAAGTTGCCCTCGTGCGGGTGGTTGATGCCACCGGCGTCCTGCGGCTGGGTGAGGGTGTGGAGCTGCGAGTACCACATGCCGGCGCCCACGATCCTCACGTTCTTGATGCCGACCTGGTTGTACTGGCCGCGGTGCTGCGGGTCGGGCGTGAGTATCTTCTGTTCCTGGCGCCACTGCCCGGCAGGGATCCAGACGCAGGAGATCTGCCCGGCCTGGTCCGCAATCACGGCTCGCTGAAGGGCGTCGGTGTCGTCGATGCCGTCGTTGGGGACGGCGCCGTACTCGGTGATCGAGGTGCACTCGGACGGCTTCGTCTTCGCCGGGGCGACCTGTTCCAGGTCCACGAGGTCCACGATGTAGAAGGCCGCGGAGTCCCCGGCGTCGCGCTGCAACCGGAACTTGGTGCCCACCGGGTAGGTCTGGGCGAGCAGCGCGTTCGACTCGTCGAAGAGGCGCCGCGCGTCCCCGCCGGGGGTGTTGGTCAGACCCTCGGGGTCGTCGGTCGAGCCGTAGAGCCACGAGTGCTTCGAGGAGAGGTCGAGCTTGCGGACGAACTTCCCGTCCGCGTAGAGGCTGAGCGTCGCGGCCTGTCCGCCGCCCCCGGCGGCGTCCGGGATGGAGTTGCGCACCACGATCGAGTTGGTCGGGTTCGTGGAGGTGAACTCGACGTACTCACCGGTGTTGTCGAGCCGCACCGACTTGCGCCCGCTGGACTCGGTGGCGAAGTTGGTGTGGCCGAAGGTGCGCTTGGCGTCGCTGGTGAGCAGCTTGCCGGTGTACGTGCCGTTCTCGGCCTCGTACTCGGTGTACGGCACGGCGGCGCCCCGGCCGACGACGATCGAGCGGGCGAAGGTGTTGTTGTTCTCGTCGGTCTCGGCGACGGTGTTCGTCGCGTCGGCGCTCGCGCTGAGCGTCGCGCCGCCGTCGGTCGCGGTCCAGGTGCCGGAGATCGGCACCTGCACGGAGGCGCCCGCCGCGACGGCGGGGGTGGTGCCGCTCAGCGTGGTCGTCCCGGCCGTCAGCCGGGTGACGGTGCCGGCCGTGACGGCGCTCGTGCCGCGGTTCTTGACGGTGACGGTGAAGCTGACGCTCGCTCCGCTCGCCGGGCTCTCCGGGTTGGTGGCGATGCCGGTGACCTGGAGGTCGGGTCCGGGGCTCTGTGTGACGACGAGCGGCGTGGCGCCCGCCCGGCTGTTGTTGCTGTCGTCCTGCTCGACAACGGTGTTGTTCGGGTCGACGGCGGCGGAGACCGCGTAGGAGCCCTGCGGGTGCGTGCCGGTGTCCACCGTGACGGTCGCCGTGGCGCCGGCGGCGAGCGCGCCGACGGCGGCGGTGCCCGCGACGGTGCCGTCCAGACTGACGGCGACGGTGGTGGCGGGGGAGGCGGCCGTACCGGCGTTGCGGACGGTGGCCTTGACGCTCACCGCGTCCTTCTCGGACGGGGAGGCGGGCGTCCAGCTCAGGTCGGTCAGCGTGAGATCGGGGTTGGGCGCTGCGGTGCCGACGACCTCGACCTCGGCGATCTGGGCGCCGGGCGCACCGGAGTTGGCGCTGAGCGAGAGCCGGAGGTCGGCGGCGCGGCCGGAGACCGGGATGGTCACGGTGTTCTTGTTCCCGGCCGGGCTGAAGTCGTAGTTCGCGCGCGCCTTGAGCGTGGTGAAGGCGGAGGCGCTCTGGCCGCGGCCGCTCACCTCGATCGCCTGCGTCCGTGGGCCCCACGAGGTGTCGGGGTTGAGCTTCACGACGACGGCGGAGAGCTCCGCGTCGGCGCCGAGCTTCACGGTGAGCTGGCCCGGCAGTCCGGCGGACTCCCAGTACGTGTTCACGTCCCCGTCGTTGGCGTTGGCCGGGACGAAGGTGTGGACGTAGCTGTCGGCCTCGACGGGCTTGCCCTTGGCGAGGTTGGTGCCGGTGGGCGGAGTGCCGGGGTCACCGGGATCACTTCCGCCGCCCGCACCGCGGACCTCCAGTTCCGAGAGCTGCGCGGCCTGCCAGCCGGTGTTGGCGGTGACCTGCACCCGGACGTACCGGACGTCGGTGGCGCCGAAGCCGATGGTCACGGCGCCGGCGGCGACGGGGGTGAAGGTGCGCTCGGCGGAACTGGAAAGGGTGCTCCAGGTGTCGCCGTCGGTGCTGCCCTGCACGGTGAGTGTCTCGTCGCGCGCCTCCCACGTCGTGGGGAGCTTGAGGGTCACCTCGTCGACGGAGGTCCTGACGCCGAGGTCGACACGGATCCACTGCGGGAACGAGTTGGCGGGCCCCTCCCAATAGCTGGCCTGGTTCCCGTCGGTGACGTTGCCTGCGCCGTACTCGCCGTTGGCACCGCTGGCGGTGGCCGGACGGCCCAGGGCGAGGTTGGGTCCGGCGGCGACCGCCTGCGGCGCGGCGGCGTGCGCAGTGGAGGTGAGGAGTCCGACGGGGATCAGACAGGCCGCGAGCAGCCCGGCGACCAGTCGTCGGACGGATGACTTCCGTCTCATGCTGTCCTCTGTTCGGTGAGGGGTGGGGAGTAGAGGCGGGACGGTCCGCCCGGCCGGACGGACCCGGACGGGCGGCGGCCTCCGGAGGCGGAGACCGTGGTGACGCGTGGAGCAGGTGGAGCCGGGTGGGGCGAAGTCCCGCACCCAGGAGGGGTGGTGGTGATTTTTTAAGTGAACGCGTCGTGTTTTTGCAGATACTTGGAGACAGGTTTCTGACGCGTTAAAGATTTGTCAACGGTTCTAGCCATTCCGTTACGCTCGGTGGTTCCATATGTCTCATCGTGTGACAAGTGGAACGGGGGCTTCGGAGTTGGGTCTGGTCGTTCCGGTGGGGCCGGGGCGGGAAGACGGCACCGGCCTACCCGTCCCGCGCCGCAAACGTCCCGGGACGGGAGTCCTGCCGGGCGAATAGGGGGGAAACGCCGAGCACCGGCGAGTCCGGGCCCGCGACGAGCGTGCCTTCGCCCGGATGAAGTACTGCAAGATCCTCCGCGACTGCCGGCTACGCGGCACCGGCCACCATGCGGTCCGGGCGGTCGCCCACAAATGCGACCTCGCCCTTGCCGCATGACCGGACGAGTACCGACACCGACACCGGCTCCGAGCTGCCGGACGCCTCTTCAACAGGCTTCAGGGAACGATCAGCTCCGTGTCCGCCCACGGCGCGAGGGCAGTACGTTGACACCGATGTCGGTCCGCTCGGGCATGATCAACCCCGATCGGACTCTGCGATGGGGTGGTTTGGCGTGGGCGAGTGGCGGACCGATCCGACGTTCGCGATGTGCCGGGCGCTGGTGGACGGGGCCGAACTGTCCTCGTTCGCCGGCGGACCCTTCGACGTGCGGGCGGTGGTGGACGCCATCCGGCCCGAGGCCAAGGACGGATGTCTGCTCGGCGAAGTTCCCTGGGAGCACTTCCCTCAGGGGGATCGTGCCAGGGAGGCCGTCCACCTGCTGCACACCGGCGACTCGCCCGCTCGCACCAGAACAGGCGTGGTGAGCGGCATGTGCGCCAACGACATGCGGGCTGCTGCCGTGCTCGCCGTGCCGTTCTTGATCCGGATCGCCGCCGATGCCGGCCACCCTCGCCGTGCCGACGCGCTTGCCGAAGTGCCCTGCCCGGCTCGCGCCCGTCACTTCGGCGTCGCCTCCCGTGACCACATGCTGCTCCATCGCTCCGAGATCTACGACGATCTGTACGACGACTACGGCGTCGAGGTGAGTGGGTATCCGGCGGGCTGGTCGATCGCCGCCGCCCGGGCCGCGATCACCGCCGACACCGGCCTCCTGACGCCACTCCTCGATGACCCCGTCCCTGCTATCAGGATCCGCGCCGCTTACGCCCTGGCCTCCGCCGCCGACCCCAAGGGCGCGGTCCGTGCGGCCTTCCGTGCCCGGCTGGCCGCCGAGCCGGATCCGATCGTCGGAGCAGCCCTGGTCCTCGCCACCGCCGAAGCCACCCGTGCTCACCCCCACCCGCCGACCACCGGGTGGATGGGGGAGCAGTGGCGGGACGGGACGCAGGCGCCCGAGGTCCGGCTGGCCGCCGCGATCGGCTGGCTCTGCCTCACCGAGGAACCCGTCTCCGACGAGTTGCGCACCACCGTCGATACCCTCGCCACCGAGGAGCGCGCCCACGCCATGGACGTCCTGCCCTGGATGGCGGCCGCCGGCGGATCCGGCGAGACAGGTCTGCAGCGCTCCGTCCGAGAGATGGTCCACCCCGAGCAGCCCGATCCGATCGGGCACGAGGATCCGTGGGCTCCGCGTCGCTGACGACTGGTTCGCTGTCGAACGGGGATCGAACCTGTTGGGTGTTTTCCCAGTTCACCAGGTGTGGGTCGCGGGCTGATCCTGCGCTGCCGCGGCCGATGGGACCGGGTGATGCGCAAGCCCGTTCCAGTGCCGTCCGCCGCAGGGTGGACGGCCCGCCCAAGCGCGGCGAAGAGTTCGTCTTCGGTGCCCCGGCCATGTGGAGCGAGGTCGCCGCGATGGTCGTCCTGCTCCGCAGGTGCGGTCGGCGCGGTCTGTTCGTGGGCCGTTTGGTGGCCGTGTGCGGTGCTGCCCTACTGGTCCTTCGACAGTTTGCGCGCGATGTGGCCGAGGGCGGTGAGCTCCTCGGGTGTGAGGCGGTCGACGAAGTGCCGGCGCACGGAGGCGACGTGGTGGGGGGCGGCTTCCCGGAGCGTCTCCCTGCCGGCGGGGGTGAGGGCGAGCAGGCATCCTCGGCCGTCGGCCGGATCGGGTGCGCGGTGGATGAGGCCGCGGGCCTCCATGCGGGAGGCGTGCCGGGACAGGCGGCTGCGTGACCAGCCCATCTTTGTGGCCTGCTCGTGCAGGGTGCTGGTGCCGTCCGGTCGTTC
The DNA here is from genome assembly GCF_055590565.1 of Streptomyces sp. NPDC041814. Classification (NCBI taxonomy): domain Bacteria; kingdom Bacillati; phylum Actinomycetota; class Actinomycetes; order Kitasatosporales; family Streptomycetaceae; genus Streptomyces; species Streptomyces sp. NPDC041814. The sequence goes on from NZ_JBVJAM010000002.1 coordinate 689,313, forward strand.
GGACAGGGTGCTGAGCACCTCGTAGTCCGGTTCGGAGAGCCCGAGGGCGGCGAGGTCGTGCGCGGTGCGGACCTGGACGGTGGTGACCATGCGCAGGTAAGCCCGCCAGTCGCGCTCCTCGTCGGGCGAGAGCCAGTAGCCGTGGGAGTCGCTTTCCTCGTTCGTTGACATGTAATCAATCTACTGGCTACTTTCGTTTACATGACAACGAAGACTCTGCGTGTCCTCGTCCTGATCTGCAGTACTCGTCCCAACGCGCTCGGCCCCGCCGTCGGGCGCTGGCTGACGCAGGCACTCGCGCCGAGTTCCGTGGCGCTCGGGGTGGAGCTTGTCCCCGTATCGATCGGCGACCTCGACCTGCCGTTCCTGGACGAGGAGCAGCACCCGTCCAGCGGCATCCATCACCACGAGCACTCCCGCCGCTGGAGCCGGATCGTTGACGAGGCCGACGGGTTCGTAGTCGTGACGCCCGAGTACAACTACGGCATGCCGGCGACGTTGAAGAACGCTCTGGACTACCTGGGGCCCGAATGGGCCTGGAAGCCGGTCGGCTTCGTCAGCTACGGCCACACCTCGGCCGGCACCCGCGCGGTCCAGCACGCCAAACAGGTCGTGAGCACCCTGCGACTGGTGCCCCTGGGAGCCACCGTGGCGCTGCGGATCGCGGAGATGACGGGCGCCAACGGTCTGGAGCCCGATCCCCGCCACGTGGACGCGGCACAGGGTCTGCTGGCGGAACTCGTCCGACTCGCTCACGCCCTGAACCCGATGCGCGAGCGCGAGCATCCGGCATCCGTTCAGGGGCCGCTCCCTGGCTCGTACGCACGTCGGCTCGGCCCGCACGACGCGCCCGAAGTGCTCGTGCTGCAGCGTTGCTGCTGGACGGAGGAGGCGCTCGCCAACGAGACGCTGACCATCCCCGCCCTCCACGAGTCACTCGCTGACGTCCGCGCATGGCTGGCCGACTGGCACACGAGGGGCCTGTGGCGCGACGGCCGGCTCCTGGGCGTGGTCCGCGCCCGGCGTGCCGGAAGCGACCTGCACATCGGGCGGCTCGCCGTCGCCCCCGACTTGCGCGGACTCGGTATGGGCCGCTGGCTGCTACGGGAAGCCGAGTCAGTCGACGAGGGCTGCACCCGGATCGTCCTGTCCACCGGCGCGGCCAGCCACCGCAACGTTTCCTTCTATCTGCGCCAGGGCTACGTCCGCGTCCCAGGCCGCCACGAGGACGGCACCGTCAGCCTGGCCAAACCGGCTGCTGCCTGAGCACCCGCCCATTCCGGACCACGGGGGGCTGACCTGCCTTTGTTGATTCCGCCTGGCGATGACCAGCCCATGGCCGCACCGCGGGTCGCCCGCCCGCAACGCCAGTCGCAGTTTCCCGGGAGCCGCTCTGCCCGTACCGGCCGCTGTGTCGTGCGGCTCCGGGCGGCGAGGCAGACCTCGTGGTTCGAGGACTTGGCCGACGACCTAGGTGGGCCCGGGGCTGGTGTTCGCGGCTTGCCTCGCCACCGCAGGCCCCGAAGGTTCCGGCTCACTCGCCGAGTTCCTGATCCGCGCTCACCTTGACCGCTGATCACCAGGGGCGAGAGCCGGGCCCCTTCCGGGCGTCGGGTGGCCGCCCCTCATCCGGCAGCAGCCCTCAGGGCGTCGTCCGGTTGTGTACGTCCCGTTCCCGGTTCCGTGCCGCTCTGTACGGCACTCTGGTTTCCGGCCGTAGTGCGCCCTCGGCGATCGGGCAGGAGAACACGCTGACCTGAGTGGAGAGTTGGGGCGCGATTCAGAAGCCGGTCATCTGGCGTCGCCCGGTGAAAATCGCTCCTTCCCTCTGCAAGGGCTGCGGCGGCCGAGTGTTCTTCATGCTGGTCAACGCGTCTGGAGCGGAACGTGAGTGTTCTGCCTGTGGGATTCGCGCGTTCATCGCGGACAGCGAGGAGTACTGGAACGAGGAGTCCTGGGAGGACGACGAACCCGGTTCGGCCGGCTGCCCATGTGGGAGCGAGGAGTTCGAGGCCGCGGTCGCGTTCTCGCTCGGCGACGACGTATCGGTTCGCTGGGTGACCGTGGGCCTGCGGTGCACCAAGGACGGACTCTGTGGGGTGTACGCCGACTGGAAGATCGACTATGGCCCCACGGATCACCTCCTGACCATGGTCTAGGACTGGGTTGCTGCCCGAACGGGCTGGGATTCGTAGAAGGTGCCGTCCCTGAGCATCGCCAAGAGGACGTCGGCCGGTCGTCCGGCGGGGCCGAGCAGGGGCCCGGATGCGGTGCTTGCCCTGGGCGATCCATGAAGGCGTCCAGGCGTCCACCACCTACCGCGGCGAAGGACCTCGCCGTACGTACACCGAATGGTGGAGCCGGACCGGGGGACGACACCGGCCGGTGTACAACACGGTGTCACCATCGGGACGACGCGGCCGCCCCCGCCCCCTCCGTAGGTTCTGGGGCATCGGAACGACACGGAGGAGGACGGTATGACGGCGACGGACACGGCTCCGGCCGCGGGGGTACGGGCCCCGCTCACCCTGATCGGCATCGGGGCCCTGGCGATGGCCGTGGTGGAGACGCTCAACCCGGACTACGACCTTGTGAGCGAGACGCTCAGTCGCTACGTACACGGCACGGCCGGCTGGCTCGTCCCGGTGGCGCTGCTGGCCGTCGGCGCCGCATCCGCCGTCCTCGTGGCACGGCTGGGAGGCGGGGTCCACCGTGCCGGCCGGGCCGCGCTCGCGGCGTGGACGGCGGGCATTCTGGTCGCGGCCGTCTTCCCGGCGGACCCGCCCGGCCGATGGAGCCGCCCCTCCCTCTCCGAACTCGTCCACGGCAACGCCGCCTTCCTCGCCTTCGCGGGCCTGCCGATCGCCGCCGCGCTGCTCCGCCGGACGCTCGCGGCCCGACGGCCCGGCCTGCGAAGGGCCCTCGACACCCTGACCGCGGCCTCGGCCGCAGCGACGGCGGCACTCGCGGTCTTCCTCGTCGATGTGATGGGCGGCGGCCCGTCGCTCGGGCTCGGCGGCGCCCCCACACTCATCGGTCTCGCCGAACGCCTCGTTCTCGTCGTGGACTTCGGGTGGGTGGGGCTCGCACTGGCGGCGGCAGGTGTCCGCCACGAGCGGGGGCGGGGCCGTCGTGCATGATCAAAGCATGGACCGACCCGACGGCCGCACCCTCGCCACCCCTGGCACGGACCGTCTCGTCGACGGGCTCCTCGCGGCCGGAACCGCGGTCGCCGTCATGGCCGTCACGGTCCGGCTCGGCGGCCGCCCAAACGCCGCGGGGACCCTGCCGCTCGCCTTCTGGCTGGGCGCGCTGCTCCTGATGCGCCGTCGCCGGCCGCTCGCCGTGCTGCTGCTCAGCGTGCAGGCCGTCGTCGTGTTCCGCACCACCGGACTCACCGACGCCGGCTGGGTATGGCCGGCCTCAGTAGCGTATGCCGCCCTGGCGGCAGACGACCGGGCCGGCCGGTCCGGCTTGCCCTGGGCGGCGGGTGTGGGCCTGGCCGAGCTGGCCTTCGCCGGCGCCTGGGAGACGAGCGCCGGGGGTGCGACCGCGCGCGAGGCCCTCGGCTCCCTGGGCCCCGAGGCTCTCTGGCTCGGGGTGCTCCTGGCCGCCGCCACCGCTCACCGCAACCGGCTCCGCTGGCGTGCCGAACTCGCCGAGCGTCTGCTGCGGGCCGCGCGGGAACGGGACTTGGAGGCCGGCCGGCGGATCGCGGAAGCCCGCCTGGACATCGCCCGAGAGCTCCACGACGTCGTCGGGCACACCCTCACCGTCGTCGGACTCCAGCTCAGGGTCGCGGCCGAGGCCCTGGACGACTCCCCGGAAGAGGCGCGCAACGCACTCTCCACCGCGCAGCAGGTTCGCACCGAGGCACTGCGGGACCTCCGCGCGCTCGTCCACCTTCTGCGTGCGCCGGGGGACGGGCCGGTGGACCCCACGGCTGGGATCCCCGAGATCGCCGCGCTCGTCGACGGCATGCGGTCGACGGACCTGGACATCCGGCTGGAGACGGTCGGCGACCTCGACACCGTCCCCGCACCGGTCTCCCTCGCCGCCCACCGGATCGTCCAGGAGGCGCTGACCAATACGGTCCGGCACGCGGAGGCGACCCGGGCCGAGGTCGGCATCCGGTGCGGCGACGGGCGGGTCGAGATACACGTCATCGACGACGGCCGGCCCTCGGCCCAGCCACCCGCACCGGCCGGGCACGGGCACGGGATACGGGGGATGGACGAACGGGTCCGGGCGCTCGGAGGCGACTTCTCCGCCGGACCGCACGCAAAGGGCGGATGGCTCGTGCGGGCCGACCTCCCTGTGTCAGGCTTCCGCCCATGACGATCACAGTGCTCCTCGCCGACGACCAGGCCTTGGTACGCGCGGGATTCGGCAGCCTCCTCGCCCGCGCTGAGGACATCCAGGTCGTCGGTGAGGCGGGCACGGGCGACGAGGCGGTCCGCGTGGCCCGCGCCGTCCGCCCCGACGTCGTCCTCATGGACATCCGCATGCCCGGAACGGACGGCCTGGCCGCCACTCGTACGATCGTCCGGGACCCCGGACTGACGGACTGCCGCGTCATCGTCCTCACCACCTTCGAGACCGACGAGTACGTCTTCGCGGCCCTGCGCGCGGGCGCGAGCGGTTTCCTGACCAAGGAGACAGAGCCCGATGAACTGCGCCAGGCCGTCCGGGCGGTGGCGGCCGGCGAAGCCCTGCTGTCACCGGGCGCGACCCGACGCGTGATCGAACAGTTCGCACACCGTCCGGCAGCCCCCACCGACACCGCCGAACAACTCGCCGCCCTCACCGCGCGGGAACGCGAGGTCACCCGTCTGATCGCCACCGGCCTGTCCAACGACCAGATCGCCGCACAGCTCTTCATCAGCCCTCTCACCGCCAAGACCCACGTCACGCGCGCCATCGCGAAACTCGGCGTTCGGGACCGCGCCCAACTGGTCATCCTCGCCTACGAGACGGGCCTGGTCGCCGTCGGCGGCGGGTGCCCTTCGGAGAAGGGGCCATCGGCCGGCACTGCATCGAGCCGCCTTCCGGCGTGACAGACCTCCACCGCCCGTCCGCCGGTCCGGGCCCTCATCCGCGATGTGAAGCGAGCAGAGTATTGGTCGCGCGCAGCACGGCCTTCAACCGGGCTCCTCGGCCTGGTCAGGAGTTGGATCCTCCGGTTGAGGAGCCCGACCGGGCCGATACCGCGCGTCGTCGCAGGGGAAGGGTGCGCGGACGCCGCGCCGGCACGGCCCCTTCCGAGGGCTGTGCCGGCGCGGGGCGCGAGGTGTGTGTCAGCCCTCGCGGTGGTGCTGCGGCTTGCGGCAGCCGCCCTTGTCGCTTCGCTTGCCGCCCTGCTTGTCGCAGTCGGGCTTCGGCTTCGGCCGGCCGTCGGACTTGACCTTGACCGTGACGGTGGCCGTGGCCCGCTCGCTGGCGATTTCGTTGCCCTGCGGGTCGGTCGCGCCGGCGCGGGCGACGTTGGTGATCCGGCACTTGACCGTGCCGCCGCCGTCTCCGCCGCGAGGGCCGCTCCCCTGGCAGCGGGCGATGTCGGCCTTGGTGATCCGGTAGGTGCCGCGGCAAGTGGTGCTTGCGCCGGGCGCCAGCGTGGTCGCGTCGCAGTTCACCGGGGTGACCCGGTTGTCCGCCACGTGCACGTCGTGCAGCTGGGTGCTGCCGGTGTTGGTGACCGTGTAGGTGTACCGGACCTCGGAGCCCACCTTGAACGGGCCGCTGGAGACGACCTTCTTGCGCAGCGTCAGGTGGGGTTTGCCGACCGGGACGGTCTGGTACGTCTCCGGCGAGGTGACCGTACCCCCGTTCGCGGTGCCGGTCGCCGTGGCGGTATTGGTCACGGAGCCGGCCGTACCGTCGGCCTCGGTGATGGTGTAGGTGCCGGTGCAAGTGGTGCTGTCACCGGGGCTCCCGGCCGGGGCCAGCGTGGTCGACTCGCAGGCGATGCCCGTGACGTGGTCGTCCTGCACCGCGATGTCCGTCAGCTCCGTACCGCCGGTGTTGCGGACGGTGTACCGGTAGGTCACGGCCTGCCCGACCGCGTACGGGCCCGGGGTCTCCACGTGTTTCTCGATCCCGATGCCCGGCGTCCGCTCGATCGGCACGCTCTCCGACGACGGCGGTGAGGTGACCGGGCCCCCGTTCGAGGTGCCGCCCGCCGTCGCGGTGTTGTCGATCGACCCGGCGGCCACGTCCTCGGGCGTCACCGTGTACGTGGCCGTGCAGGTCACCGTCTCACCGGGGGCGAGTCGGGTCACGGGGCAGGAGACCGGGCCGATCTTCGGGTCCTCGACAGCGAGGTCGTCGATGGCCGTTCCGCCCGCGTTGGTGACCACGAAGTCGTACGGAACCTGCGTTCCGGCCGTGATGTCGCCGGGCAGCGGCTCCCGGGCCTGCTTCACGAGGTTCAGCCGGGGCAGCGGCCGCTCGGTGCGGACCGCCACGTTACGGATGAGGTGGGTGTCCGTGAACAGGCCGGTGGAGCCGGCGAACCCGAACTTGTACGTCGAGGGCACGGGGGTCGGCGCGGCGGTCTGGAGCACCTGCTGGGAGCCGTTGCCGTCGTTGAAGTCGATGGACACGGTGACCTGTGGGTCGGGGGCCGGGGTGATCACCACGTGCACCCGGCGGCGCGAGGGCTCCAGATCCTGCTCGGCCTGGACGGGGTCGTCCGACACCTCGGTGGTGGGCCCCTGGAGTTGGCCGGGCAGGGTCGACGGCCAGGGCCCGGTGGTCGAGAAGTTGCTCGTGGTGGCGGTGAGGAAGCAGTAGCCCTCGATGCCGTTGCCGGGACCGCGCAGGGTGACCATGTTCGGACCGGGCGCGGGCACGTGGAAGGTTGTCCCCGCGGGGGAGCGCTTGTCGGGCGGGCAGCCGTTGCCGCGGTGCTCCCAGTCGCCGAAGTAGTTCCCGAGGACGTCGAGTCCTACGCCCAGGTAGCCGTTCTCCACACCGGGGATGAACTCGGCGGCCGGGTCGTCGTCGGGCAGCTTCTGCGCGTATCCGAGGCTGCCTCCGAAGGCGCCCGGGCGGGTCAGCTCGGTGCCGCCGTCGACCAGGAAGAAGGAGATGCCGTCGGCGGGGGCGATGTTGCCGGTGGTGGTGCCGTACTGCCACTGGTCGAAGGTGACGTCGAGTCCTTCGGTGGCGGGCAGGGCGTGGTTGTAGAGGACGGCGCCCGACTGGTCGGGTGCGGAGTCCGTCAGCCGCAGATAGCCGTGCGGGGCGGCGTCGTTGGGCGGCTCGGGCCCGATGCCCTCCGTGCAGCCGCCGAGCGGGTGGTCGCCGGCCCCCGGCAGGGCGTCCACCTGCGGGGCACCGGTGAGACAGGCCGAACCGACCCCGGTGAAGTCCGGGGCCGTCGCCTGGGTGAACGTCTCCTCCAGGAGGAGGGAGCCGCCCTGCCGAGGCTGGGCCCGGGCGAGTTCGCCGGTGCCCGGGACCAAGAGGGGGGCACCCACACCGAATGCGAGGGCAAGCGCCGCCACGGCGAACCGTGGAGGCCGTACATGGCCGCAGAGCGGCGATGAGCGTGCTTTTCGTTTCATGGGGGACATACCTAGCAGTCACGTTATGTAATCGACCGCCCTGGGGAACATGTGTCCGCATGAAGCACCCGGCCAGCGCACCGCTGTGCGGGCAGAGGCCCGGGGTACCGGTGAACCGGCCGATCCGGCGCCTCGCCCGTACGGCCTCATGCCCGGCGCGTTCGCCGGAGGCCGTGGCAGGACCGGGCTAGGGTCGATGCGCACGCCGGAGACGGTGAACCCTTCTGCCCCCCGTCCCGCACCGACGTCATCCGTAGGGAGCGTGTTCAGCTTGGCCCGCAACCGCCGTCTGATCCTGAGCAGCCCCGCTGAGGTCTGGAGCCTGCTGGCCGACGGGCACCGCTACGGCGAATGGGTGACCGGCACGCAGCGGATCCTTGCCGCGGACCCGCACTGGCCGCAGGTGGGCGCCCGGCTGCGCGTTCGGGTGGGGGCCGGCCGGCTCGTCGTGGACGATACGTGCGTCGTCCGCATCTGCGAGCCCGAGCGCCGCCTGGAACTGGAGGCGAGGGCGGAGCCGTTCGGCGCGGCCCGTATCGCGATGAAGCTGGTGCCCTGGGGCGATGCCACACTCTTTGTCCTGGACTGGCACGCGCTGCGGGGCCCCGGCATCCGCATGCACGGCCTGCCCGTGGACTACCTCGTCGAGATCCGCAACGGCATGATGCTGACCAAGCTGGCCCGGATCGCGGTCCGGGAGCACAGCCGTGCGCTCGAAGGCGCCCAGGGGTGACGCACTCGGCCGACCACACCGCAGACCGAACGGGCAGTGAAGAGCGAGGAGATATCGTGCAGCACCCCATCATCGCCGGAATCGACGGCACGCCGGACAGCCTGCTCGCGGCCGGCTGGGCGGCCGACGAGGCCCGGCGCCGCGGCGCGCCGCTCCTGCTGCTGCACGGGCACGATCCCTCCTTCCTCGCGGATGCCGACACCGAACGCCGGGCCGGCGAGGAGGCTCTGGCGGGCGCCCTGGCCTGGGTGCACGAGCACTACGAGGGCGTCGAGGTACGCGCCGAACTGGCCGACCGGCCCGAGGCCGACCTGCTGACGGAGCGGGGGCGCGACGCTTTGATGATCGTGGTCGGGTCCCGCCGGCCGGGCCCGGTGACCGGCTTCCTCCTCGGCTCCGTCGGCCTGCGGGTCCTGAGCCGGGCCGACTGCCCCGTGGTGCTGATCCGCGGCGGCGACGTCAGCGGGCGTCGGCGGCAGGGCGAGATCGTGGCAGGCGTCCCCGAAGACGGCCAGGAGGCCGAGACGGTCCTCTCCTTCGCCTTCCGGACGGCGGCCGCGCACGGCGTCCCGCTGCGGGCGGCGAGGGCGTGGGACCTGCCCACGATGTTCACGAACCGGTCCGGCGTCCTGGGCCTCTCGAACCGGCCCGCCGAACTCGCCGAGCAGCACCGCCAGGCACTGATCGCCCTCCTGCGACCGTGGCGCCGACGCTATCCCGACGTCACCGTGACCGAACACACGGAAGTGGGGTTCGCCGCAGAGATGCTGGTCTCACTGGCCGCAGGCGCCCAGCTCCTGGTGGTCGGGCGCAGCAGCAGGACGGGCAGCCGGTACGTGGGACACGTCGTCCACTCGACGCTCCACTTCGCCAACGCCCCCGTCGCCGTCGTCCCCACGAAGGAGACCCCGGCGGACTGAGGCCGGGCAGCCGGGACCGGCGGGCCTGTCCAGGAGCACCCGGGACACGGCTACTGCACCTCGGGCGCCCTTCAGCCTCCGTGAGGCTGCACGCGCCCGGCCGCACTCCTCACTCGATCCTGAGGTCGGTCATCCAGCTAAGCTGGCGTGGTGACGGATGAGCAGGAGCGGGTGCGGCCGTCAGGAGTGTGGGCCACGGCTGTGGGGGTGGCCCGGGTGCGGGCGCTGGAGACCGAGCGGGAGAACGCACTGTTCCATGATCCGCTGGCCCAGGCCTTCGCTGCCGCCGGCGGCCTGTGGCCCTCCGCGCAGCCCCTGACCGGTGACGAGGCCGCGCGCCGCCGGCGGCTTGCGGTGTCGTTCTCCATCGTCATCCGGACGAAGTTCCTTGACGACCTGTTGCAGGAAGCTTCCGCGTCCGGGGTCCGACAAGTCGTGCTCCTCGGCGCAGGCATGGACAGCCGGGCCTTTCGGATGGGTTGGCCCGAGGGCACCCGCCTGTTCGAGGTCGACACCGCCGCGCCCCTGGACTTCAAGGCTTCGGTTCTGCGCCAGGAGCGCGCCGTCGCACGCTGCGAGCGGATCACCGTCGCGGTGGACCTGCGGGAGGACTGGCCGGGCGCGCTGGCCGCCGCTGGGCACGACCCGGCCGCGCCGACCGTGTGGATCGCCGAGGGGCTGCTGATCTATCTGCCTCAGGACGCGGTGGAGCTGCTGCTGGCCCGGATCAGCGCGCTGTCGGTGTCGGGCAGTCGGATGGGGTTGACGTTGGGCTCGCGTGGCGTGATCGAGCGCTTCGGCGCGGATGCCGTGCCGGGATCGGCTTCGTCCATGTGGGTCTCGGAGATGCCTGACGACCCGGTGGGCTGGCTGAGCGGGTACGGCTGGAGGGCCCACAGTTACACTCTGCGTGAGCGCGCTGCCGCCTACGGCCGCCCGAGCAGCGGTCCTCCGCAGCGCGAGGAGGGGCCCGGCGGTCTGATCTCAGCGGTCCGCCGGTAGACCGCGCCCCCTGGCGGTCAACACCTGGTCCCGTCGTGGGGGAGTCGTCCTGCGACGGCGTATGCGACGCAGGAGCCGGTACACGACGACCAGTTCCTACGTCGCACCCGCTTCGCCCGCCCGCCGACGCGGTCCGTGGCGAGGTGGGTGACCGACGCGTGGACCTCGTTGCCGGCGAGCATGGTTGCGGCAGCGGTCGGTGTTCTCGGCCGCCGCCCGCCGGAACTGCTGGGATCAGGTCGCGTAGACCTGGAGTCGGGCTATCTGGCCCGCGGGCCAGCCCGTGTTGGCGGTGAAGACGAGCCGCAGATGGCGGGTGGTCGTGGCGGCGGGCAGGGCCAGGGTGGCGGTGTTCCCGGTGAGCGGATCGAAGGAGCAGTCGGTGCTGCCGCGCAGCACGGAGAAGGAGGTGCCGTCGGTGCTGCCCTGGACGGTGATGGTCTGCGTGCGCGCGGCCCAGTCGGCGGACGGCGGCAGGGCGAGGACGACGCGACGGACGTCTGTGGTGGTTCCCAGGTCGACCTGGATCCACTGGGGAAAGGCGTGGTTGGCGCTCTCCCAGTAGGTGCCCGGATCGCCGTCCACCGCGTTGTTCGCGCCGTAGGTCTGGGTGTGGCTGCTTTCCGCGACCGGTCGGTGCAGGGCCAGGTCGCCCGTGGGGGTGCCGCCGCCGGCAGCTGTGGTGACGGTGACCCGGGCCGAGGCCGGGGAGACGGAACCCGCTGAGTCCAGCGCCTGGACGTCGAAGGTGTACGAGGTCGAGGGGGAGAGGCCGCTCACCGTGCACGTGGTGCTGTTCCCGGGGGCGGTGCCCACGGTGGTGGCCGTGTCGCCGGTGATCCGGCGCACGCGGTACCCCGTTACACCGGAGTCGTCCGTCGAGGCGGTCCAGGCCAGCGTCACGGTGGTGTCGGTGACGGTGGTGGCATGCGGGGTGCCGGGTGCTGTCGGCGGCTGGTTGCCGTTGCCTCCGACGAGCGGTGGGGTCGGCCGGGTGGCGGTGACGGGGAGCAGGCCCTTCAGCATGCGGCCGCCGTCACCGGTCAGCCGGAGGTAGTAGTCGGACGAGCAGGCGGTGCCGTCCTCGTCGAGCGCGAGGAAGCCCGATCCGGCCGGCACCCAGTCCCGGGACTCCGCCGTCTTGGCGATCTGGTTGCCCTCGTTGTACTCGTCGAACATGGAGATGTAGACGCTGGTGACCCCGGCCCGGCCCATGTTGTAGAACTGCCGCCACATGAAGTCGCCGTGGGCGCGCTGCCGTTCGGTGACGCCGCCGGGCAGGACGCACGGCTGGTAGTCGATGCCGTGCGCGGTGCACTCCGCGAGGTCGGGCACGGTGGCGGCGTTGTAGAAGTTGTCGGCGTCACCGGCGTTGCCGATCCGGCCGACCAGCCACGGCGAGAGCATGTCGAAGGCGTGGTAGACGCCACTGAAGCCCGGCCGGGAGTCCCGGTCGCCCGTTCGCCACCATGTAGGGACCCCTCCGATGACGTAGCAGCCCTGGGCCTTGAACCAGTTCAGCACGTCCAGACAAGCCTCCGGGGTGAACGGCCGCTGGGCGTCGTTGAAACCGAAGCCCCATATGCATACCACCGGTTTGCCGTTCTGCCGCGCATAGGCGGAAGAAGCGGTGTACGCACGCATCTTGGCTGTCCAGTCGGCCTTGATGTCCGTCTGCATGGCCGTCCAGTCGGACACGTCGTACATGATGTAGAACTTGACGCCCTCGGACTCCGCGGCGGCGCGCACCTTGCTCGCCATCGCGTCGCGCGTCGGCCCCTCGCCGCCGGTGGGGTTGAACCGCTGGAGGGCCGCCGCATCGATGCCGTACTGCTTCATCCACCGGAAGTGTGTGTCGACGGTGGACTGGTCGTAGGAGGAGAACAGCGAGGCCGGCCGTCCGTTGCCCAGGTTGCCGAAGGCGGTCTGGTACGTGGTCGGGTAGTCACGGACATCGGGCCAGGCGACGATGGCGTGGTTGGACGGGGAGGGGGTCTCTCCCCAGTTCCGCGCCCAGTGCCACCAGCCGTCGATCGGGGCGCCGTCGCCCTTGCACGCGAACCAGCCCTGATACCCCACAGTCACCTTGCCCACCACGTCGCCCGGTCCGCCGGCTGTGGGCGCCGCGTGCGCGAGCACGGCCTCCCCGCCGGCGATGGCTCCTGTGAGCCCGGCCGCCGTCGCTGCCCGTAAGAACGTGCGCCGCGTGAATCCCACCGAGAGCTCCTTCGATCAGTTCTCCACTGCGGCGCCCGCCGGACCGCGACCGGACCACCGGTAGCGCTGCAACTTTACGCGGGGAACTGTATTGACGTGAACACGTCTCCGCAAGGGATCGTCATGAGGATGAAAAAAACAGAGCTTCCGTGTGTCCGGGGCGGCTGTCCCGCTCGATGACTACCTTTCAGCCGGCCGAGCCGGGTGCCGGACGTGCGGCGACCCCGAGGAGGACGTTGTCGACCAGAGCGGTGACGAAGCCCTCGGTGACCGGCTCATCAGGTATCAGGAGCCGGTGGTACACGGCTCCCCAGAGCTGGTCCACCAGGACCTGCACATCGACGTCGGGGCGGATCTGCCCCCGCGTCTGCGCCTGTCGCAGCCGCTCGCCCGCGAGCCCGCGGCGGTGGGCGGAGTACAGGTTGCGGTAGGAGACGGCGAGGTGCGGATCGGTTTGTGAGGCGCCGATGAGCTCGGTGAGGACGCGGCCGCCGGGTGTCCGGGTCATTACCTCGGCGAAGGCGTGCAGCTGGGTGAGCAGATCCGCCCGGATGTCCCCGGTGTCGGGGAAGGCGAGGGTGTCCTCGACGGCGTGGCAGTATCCGTCGAGGGCGAGTGCGCCGATGGACGGCCACCACTTGTAGAGGGTGGTCTTGCTGGCGCCCGATGCCTTGGCGATCCGCTCGAAGGTGAGCCGGCCCATCCCCTCCGTCAGGAGCAGTTCGCCCACTGCGTGCAGGACCTCCGCCCGGACTTCGTCGGCGGGTCGCCGTCCGCGGCCTCTGTTCGCCGGTTCTTTCGCTGTCTCTGACACGAGCGCTCCTGGTGTTGTGAGGGGGTTTACGCTGCGGTGCGTGCCAGCGGCATGCGGGCCGAGGCCCGTACACCGTCGGTGCGCGGTCAGTGCCCGCCGCTCAGCAGGTCGGCGAGACCGATACGCCCGAGGAACGTGGCGCGTATGCGGTCGGCGGTGTCCGAGACCTCCTCCGACCCGTCGTTCGCGGGGTCGACGTGCACGCGGAAGGGCCGGTCGCCCGCAGGCAAGGCGATGATGCGCGCGATCTCGTCGGACACCATGGACGCGCTTGCCCCGGCCGGGGCGAGGGCCGCGAGCTTGTCCGCGACCTGGTTCATGAGCCCGGGATACCTGCTCTCGTACTCGGCCTCGACGGTGGTGTCCGCGGGGTGGCCGGAGTGGGCGAAGTGGTTGGTGCCGCTGGTGAACGAGCCGGGCACGACGATCGAGGTCTCGATGCCCCAGCGCGCCAGCTCCGCCGCGTAGGACACGGCGAGTGAGTCCATGGCGGCCTTGGCTGCGAAGTAGGGGGCGAGGTACGGGGGAGTGCCGCCCTTGACGCTGCTGCTGGACACCCAGAGCACGAGCCCTTGGCCCCGGCGGCGCATACCGGGCAGGGCGGCGCGGTTGAGGCGCTGGGTGGAGAGGACGTTGACGTCGTACAGCTCGGCGAGCTGTTCCGGGGTGAAGGCTTCTGCGGGGCCGGTGGCCATGTGGCCCGCGTTGTGGATGAGCACGTCGATGTGGCCGGACTCGGCCTCGACCTGTGCCACGGCCGCGTCGACGGAGCCCTGCGCGTTCACATCGAGCTCGATGGCGCGCAGATCGACGCCGTGCTCGCGGGCATAGTCGGCCGCGGCCTGGACCTGTGGCGCATTGCGGCCCGTGGTGTGGCGCATGCCCGCGTACACGGTGTGGCCGGCCTCGGCCAGGGCCCGGGCGGTGAGGGCGCCGAAACCGCTGGAAGCGCCCGTGATGACTATGACGTTGCATGTGGGAGACATGGGTGAACCTTTGGGTGGAGGCGGCTGGGGCCGTGTTACGCGAGGCCGCCGTTGGCGTAGATGACCTGGCCGTTGACCCAGCGGGCGGGGCCGGCGAGGAAGGCGACGGTCTCGGCGATGTCTTCGGGCCGGCCGAGGCGTTCCAACGGGGCGGCTTTGGCGAGCTTGTCGATGGTCTCCTCGTCCTTGCCCTGCAGGAAGAGGGGGGTGGCGGTGGGGCCGGGCGCCACGGCGTTGACCGTGATGTCGCGGCCGCGCAGTTCCCTGGCGAGGACGAGGGTCATGGCCTCGACGGCGGCCTTGCTGGCGACGTATGCGCTGTACTGGGGGAACTGGGTGCGGACCACGGACGTGGAGAAGTTGATGATCGCGCCGCCGGGGCGCACAGCGCGTGCGGCCTGCTGATTGACGACGAAGGTGCCGCGGATGTTGGTGCGGTGCATGCGGTCCAGCTCGGCGAGGTCGAAGGTCTCGACCGGGGCGAGGACCATGATGCCGGCCGTGTTGACCACGACATCGAGGCCGCCGAACGCGGACCCCACGGTCTCGAAGGCGGTACGCATCGCGTTCTCGTCGGCGACGTCTCCGCCCACGGCGATCGCCCGGCCGCCGGACGCGCTGATGGCTGCGACGGTCTCCTCCGCCCTGGCCTGGTTGCCGGAGTAGTGAATGGCGACCGAGAGCCCGTCCTTGGCCAGCCTCTCCGCGACTGCGCGGCCGATGCCGCCGGAGCCGCCGGTGATGAGAGCGACGCGGTCGGGTGCGGACGTGTTCATGAGGTCTCCTTGCTGTTCGATGGCCGCATATGAACGACACGTTCATATAACCATGAAATGAACGAGGTGGCCATTTCGGTGGGGGAGTAGGAGGGAGTGCCGGGGTGGGGCGGTCGGTGGCGCTGCACACCAGCGGCAACACCGGAACCTCCGTGGCAGGGGGCCGTCACCTGCCCCGGCGGAGGTCGTCGAGCCGTGCACGGAACGGGCGCTCACCGTGATGGAGGCGAAGGTCGTGTGCGTGCTCCGGGCTGTGCCCCTGGCCCCTGGGTGGCGTGGATCGAGAAGCGGCCGACGGCCGGGGCGAAGTGCATCCACGGCGACCGGGCCGCGCGATGGGCTCCCGCCCGGCCGTAGGGGCCGATGGCAGCTCCCGCCGACTCAGCCTTCCAGGCGTAGAACCGGCCCGGACCGGCGACACATCACAGGCGAGCGTCCTCGCGTTCGTCGAAGTCCTCGCGTGCGCGCTCGATGGCGGGCATGTGCTGCGAGGTCCACGCCAGTAGTACGTCGATGGGACGCCGGAGGGTCTTCCCCAGCCCCGTGATCCGGTACATGACGGCCACCGGGCGCGTGGAGACGACCTCGCGCTCGATCACACCGTTCCGTTCGAGGCGCCGGAGTGTCGCGGTCAGCGACTTCTGGGTGACCTGGGGGATGGCTCGGCGGAGTTCGTTGAAGCGGCAGGGGCGCTCGCAGAGTTCGTTGAGAACGGCGAGCGACCACTTGTCGAGGATCTGGTCGAGCAGTTCGCGGTGCGGGGCATCGATGCGGACTTCGTCGGCGGTATCCAAGGCGAAACCTGGTCTCGTTGAAGTGTCTTCTGCCTACTAAGTACCTTCACAATACCTAGAAGGACGAGGAGAGCCCCATGACTGTTCACCACTTCACTCCGCACGGCATGCTCCAGCCGGTCCCCTACCACCACGTGGCCGTGGGTACCGGGGCGAAGCACGTACACGTCAGCGGTCAGATCGCCCGCCGTCCCGACGGGACCCCCGTCGCCCCCGGCGATCTGGCCGGTCAGGTCGCGCAGGCGCTGCGCAACACCGCCGTCGGTCTGGCGGGCGCGGACGCCACGTTCTCGGACGTACTGCGCCTGACGTTCTACGTGACCGGGTGGGCGCCGGAGAAGATCGGCGACTTCATGGCCGGAGTGGAGGCCGTCGCCGAAGAGATCGGCCTCCCGACCCCGCTGCCTCCGGCCTCGCTCATCGGTGTCGACTACCTCTTCGAGCAGGACGTGCTCGTCGAGGTCGAGGCGACCGCTCTCCTGGACTGACCTTGGGGGGTGGTCCGGCTCGGCGGGCGATCCGCGAGTGAGTCGCCAGGGTCGTCCGGTCGGGCCCGAACGCCCGCGAGCGTTCGGCGTGTGAGCTCCGAGCTGACCCCGAGTCGCGTCACGACCGGAGGTTGCCCGCTGCCTCCGGCGTGAGGTGGCGGGCCAGCACACCCAGCGCCTCGCACACCGTGCGCAGCGTCTCAGGATCGTCGGTGCCCAGCGCTGCGCTCAGTGCGCCGTCGATCCGGGCGGTCCGCACCTCGGCCACCCGCTCCGACGCCTCGGAGGCCGTACGGATCAGCTGTCGCCTGCCATCAGTCGGGTCGGGGGCGGTGACGAAGGATCCGGTCTCCTTGAGCCGGGCCACGGCGCCCGATACCTGGCTCTGGGGCAGACCGGTGCGCGCGGCGATCTCGCTCACTGAGGTGCCCTGGTGCTCCAGGACGTCGCTCAGCACGACCAGGGCGGCCCGGGTGCCCCCGCGTCGTGCGGCGTCGGCGGAGGGCACCGGCTCGGGCAGTGCCTCCTCGCCGATCTTCATCAGGGTCCGGCCGAGCAGGAAGAGCTGGACCGGGGTCATCGAAGCGCTCATGAGCCGACTCTACTGTCATCCATCACTACAGATGCATCTATCTGAATCCATCTCTATTGATGCATCTAAATAGATGCACTATGGTGGAGGCACCCGCCGACGCCATCCGCGCCGGTCACCAGACGCCACCAGGAGAGCCTGATGTTCCTCGACACCAACGGCGCCACCCTGCACTACCAGGTCCAAGGCGCCGGTCCTCTCTTGCTCGTCGCCCAGAGCGGGGAGGGTGACGCCGACCGGAGCGCCGACCTCGTCAGACATCTCACCGACCGGTACACCGTGGTCACGTACGACCGCCGAGGCCTGTCCCGCAGCACGGTCGCGAACCCGGAGCGCGGCGTGACCATGGAGGAGCACGCCGACGACGTGCACCGGCTGCTGGAACGACTCACCGACGCGCCCGCGTTGATGCTCGGCTGCAGCATGGGCGCCGCGATCGGGCTCCACCTCGCGGTGGCGCACCCCGGTCAGCTCCACACTCTCGTGGCGCACGACCCGGTGTCCCCCTCCCTGCTCCCTGCCGGACCTCGCGCCGGACACGCGGCGGAACTCGTCCACCTGCAAGACGTGTACGCAGAGGGCGGGTTGCGAGCCGCGCTCCCGGAGATCGCCCGCGTCCTCGGTATCGACCCGACCCGCCAGGAGACCGAGCCGGACCTGACGCCCATGCCGCTCACCCCGGGCCGGGCCGCCAACTTCGGGTTCTTCATCGCACACGACTTCACCGCCGTCATCGAGGCCGAACTCGACGTGGAGGCACTGCGGACGTCCCCGGTGCGCATCGTGCCCGCGGGCGGTGCCTCCACGGCGCCGGACGTCTTCGTCGGCCAGTGCGCGCGTCAACTGGCCGGCCTGGTGGGGCGGGAGGTCGTCGCGTTCCCCGGCGGGCACAACGGGAACACCACCCACCCCCGGGCGTACGCCGCGCGGCTGCGCGCGGTTCTGGCGTAGGCCCGCGGCCGGCACTCGTGTCAGACGATGGGGCAGGAGCGCAGCTGATGGCGGGCGTGTGCCGTAGCGAGACGGACGGTGTGATGTGCCCCTGCCGGCCGCTGCGTTGAGCCATCGTCCTCCTCGCTGGAGGGGTCTTCACCGGTGGATCGCAGCTCCAGGACGTCGCACTCCGGCTCCGGGGCGATCTGAAGGCGCTGCGCGCACCCCTTTGACCGGACTGAGGATCGTCCCTGGGCGCGACGTGCAACCTGGACGATGTCGTCCCCACTGTGTGTGTCTCCACGATGCTGCGACACTGCCCGGATGAATGCAGACTTCTATCCGGACGTGATCAGGGCGGGTGGCTTGGCCGCCGCGCTCACGGAGTGCGCGGCGATAGCTGACACCCCGATCACCGTTGTCCCGAACGCCGGGAGAAGTCCCGAATCGGTCGCCATCGCCTCCGCCGCACCCGGACGGCTTGCCCTGGACGTCTTCCCGCGGACCGAGTGCCGTGTGTTCCAGATCATCGGCAGTTCCGCGGGCGTCGACATCGTCACCGGTGTGACCAGCAGCCTCCGCGAGGTTGTGGCGGTCAGCGCCGCCTGGGGAGCGGGCGCGACCGTGCCGCGGATGCGGGAGGCATTCCCCTTCCTGCAGTTCGCCCCGGTTGCCGAGGCGCACGAGCGCGGACCCGGCGCAGCGGTTGCCGCCCAGTGGGAGGTCCTGCGTGAGAAGGCGGCGGCCACACCCGGATTCCCGGAGTTCGCCGCGGTGCTGGAGGCCGCGTACGCGGAGTCCCGGCTGCGGTCACTTTTCCCCTTCACCAGCCACTGGACCGTCGCCTTCAGCTCCCGCACCGGGCGCCCCTACCGGTGCGAGGTGGCGATCGCTCCGCAATACGGCGGTGGGCCGTACCTGGTATTGCGGTATACGAACACCGGCGTGCACGGACAGACCACCACCGCGGCACAGGCGGTGGCGCTGGCCCTGGAACACCTTCCGGACTCCGTGGGCCCGGCCACCGCGGGGTTCGACTTCCCGCTCGACCGCGAATGACGAAGACCTGCAGAAAGACCCCGAGGTCCTGGGGGAGCGGGTCGCTCCCGATCTCCCACTCCTGTGGCCCTGTCGAGGCCATCCTGAGGGACCGCAGCTGGTGGAGCGGCACCGGGATGAACGCCGCGCTCTTCCAGGCCCGGGCGGCCCCGGGATTCGTTCGGACCCGCATGTCTGGACGGCGACATCCCTTGTCATGGCCGGGGTGACGCCGCGGCCAGGAGGGTGTGCCCTGCCTCGGTGAGTTCGTACATGGTCGTGCGGCCGGCCCGGCTGTGATCGACCAGCCCGGCATCCCGCAGGATTGCCAGGTGTTCGCTGGCGGTCGGGGCGGTGACGTTCACCAGTGCGGCCACCGCCGTCGTCTGCAGCGGAGTGGTGAGCGCGGTGAGGATTCTCGCTCGCGTCGCGCCCAGGAGACGGTGGAGGGACCTCGGAGCGGGGGGTGCCGCCCATAGGTACCGTCCGGACGCGGGGTAGTAGATCGCCGGAGTCCACTGGTCCGAGGTGGTGCACTGAACGCGGTCGGTGATGAACAGCGACGGAACGAGAATGAGCCCCTCCGGGCAGTCGACGTCGATGTCCACAGGCTTCTCGACGATGACGGTGTCATCTGCGTACGCCGCGGAGGGGTGCAGGCGCGGAAGGACCGCGCGCAGCCCCTCCCGGTTGACCTGGATGGCCCGGTCCAGCAACTCGGCACGCAGCGCCTGCCGCATGCCCACCCACTCCGGTTCCACAACGGTCTCCCAGAGGCGGCGCAGCGCATCGGCGGCCTCGGACCTGGCTCGCTCGGGGGCGTCGAGCAGGCGGCCGCCCACGCCTGTCTCACGTCCCCGCATGGCATCGACCAGTTCCGCGTGGGTCTGATCCGCCGGTGTGGCGAGGAGGGCCTCCATGCCTTCCTCGAACGTCGGCTCACTGGTCATCGGCGACGGGTCGAGGAAGTCGGGCCGGTACGCGCCGTCGGCCATGAAGACGGTGAGCGCCCGCAGGTCCGGGTGCGAGAGATGGAGGTGGCGACGGCGAAGCCAGGGTTGGAACACCGTGTGACGGTGCGGTTCGGTCAACAGCTGGGCAAGGCTGACCACTTCGTGGATCGGCGACATCGCCCACCGCACACTCGCAGCGCCGGCGCCCAATCGGTAGCGGATCACCCCCGTATTGTTAGGCCACCGCCGAAGTGAGCGCGAGCGGAACGGTGAACCCCCGAGACTCGGGCCATGACCGACACGCAGTCGAATGCCCCGTTCTCCAAGGAATCCGAGCGAGCCCAACAGACGCGAACGATCCGGCTGGGCGCCAGCGGATCGACCATCGAAGTCCTCGCCGGTCCGGTGGAGACCGGCGGGACGGTGAGCATCTACCGGTGGCGCATGTCGCCCTCCAGCCGGGGACCCGCCCCGCACTTTCACACGGCCTTCAGCGAGACCTTCATCGTGGAAGAAGGCGAAGTCGACTACTTCGACGGGCTGGCATGGCGGACACTGCAGCCCGGCGACACCGCGCACGCACCGATGGGCGGCGTCCACGCCCTCCGGAAGGAACGCGCCGAACCAGCCACCCTCCTGATGGCACTCTCGCCCGGAGTACCGCGGGAGGAATACTTCGCGCAGCTCGCCACGATCGACGAGCGGGAGTTGAGCAGGCTTCACGAAGCCCACGACAACCATTTCGTAGACCCCGACGAGCGGTGACGGCGGCGCACCCTGTCGGCTCTCGACGGCCAGGGTGCCTCAAGCGCCCCTCGGCAGGATCGCCACTGCCGCATGACCCCTCCCACTGCCAACCGATTTACGTGAAACGAACTCCGAGGCGTATCCCGCCTCGGAGTTGGGCCCGCTGCGCCATCGAAAGTCTCTGCCTCTCCGACACCGCCACGAAATGGATGCGTTTCATGCTCGTCGCCATCGCCACCACTCTGGCCGCCCTGATCGCGGCCGCTGTCGTCCTCGTCGGGGCCCGTTCCGTGTGGGCACCCCGCTCCGCCGTCGGCTTCGGCATCCCCAACACCCGCCCCGATGACCCGGCCATGCGATCATGGCTGGCCATCATGGGGGTGCGCGACATCGGCACCGGCCTGATTCTCGGGGTCCTGCTCATCGGCGCCACCACTCACCTGCTGGGCTGGGTCATGCTGGCCGCCGCGCTGATACCCGCCGGTGACGCGGTAGTTGTGGCCCGCAGCAAGGGGCCGCGCTCCGCCATCTACGGTATCCACCTCGGCACCGCCGCCACCATGGTGGTCATCGCTGCCCTCCTGGTCCTGGCCTGAAGGGCCCAGGGGGAGGGAAACCCGGCCTGGTATTTGTGCGCCGCCCGCCGTGCCACTCGACCGCGGGGCGCCTTGGCGCAGCCCGGCAGGGCCGGTTGTCGCGGTCTCCAGTACCGGCATGGGCTTCAGCACCCAGGCGGTACGGTCGCCGATTCCACCCGCACGGCGGGCGAGCGCAGACGTCAAGGGCCACTGGTTCCGTCCAGCTGTTCAGGCCCTGACCCGCGCCGGCCGGAGCCACAGCTTCATCGCCCGCGAGAGCGGCCCGGATCCGCTGATGCCCGGCCCCGCAGTCGCACTTGTGGATGGCGGGGGATCTCCGCCGCACGCGCGGAGGCATCACGCGGCCTCGTACCGGTGGGCCCGGCCGCCGCGCCACTGGACCCACGAGGGATCGTCGAGGAGCCGCTCGGCATCGGGCAGACCGGCCCTGCGCAGGAACTCGACGACATCGGCGTCGTCGTGGGCGAGTCCCACGATCTGCCCACGGATGGTGACTCTGCGCCCACCGGTGGGGGAGGGATGGTGGATGACGATGGGCGCGCTCATACACCCAGCGTGCTCCTTCACGCCGCCGCCTGCGATTCCGCCGGCCGTACGGGCTCGTGGTGTCCGGCGGCGGGCGGATGCCCGGTCCCGCTGCGCCGGGCTGCGGATCGCGTCAGTGGTCGGACCCCGGAGACGGCTTCCAGCCCTCCTCGGCCCGGATCGCCTTCATGATGCGGCGGCTGATGGCGAGCAGCTGTCGGGTCTGGGCCTGAGTCAGGGTGTCGAAAACCAGCCGGTTGACGGTCGCTACGTGGCCCGGGGCCGCCTGGTCGACCTTCTGGGCGCCGGTGTCGGTCAGTGTCGCGAGGGTGTAGCGCCCGTCGGCCGGATCCGGTGTGCGCCGCAGCCAGCCCTTCGTCTCCAGGCGCGCCGCCGCGCGGGAGAGGCGGGGCAGGGAGCTGTTGGCGTAGCCCGCGAGCGTGCTCATCCGCAGTGTGCGGTGGTCGGCATCGGCGAGCGCGAACATCACCCCGTACTCGAAGTGTGTCAGCTCGGCATCGCGCTGCAGCTGTGCGTCGAGGGCGGCCGGCAGCCATTCCAGGACCGTGGCCAGGGCCGCCCAGGTTTCCAGATCGTCGTCGCTGAGTCGTGACATGGGGGCATCCTAGCGTCATTGACTTGACCAGGAAAGTCATCGGACTTACGTTTCACTTGCTTGAGCAAGTGAAAATCACCAGCGACGCACCACAGGGACGAGCACGACTCATGGATCTGCGACTGAACGACAAGACCGCCTTCGTCAGCGGTTCGACACGAGGCATCGGCTTCGCCATCGCGCACGCTCTGCTGCGCGAGGGCGCCGCGGTCGTCGTCAACGGGCGAAGCGACACCGGTGTCCAGGACGCCCTGCGACGGCTCCGGGCCGAGTTCCCGGGCGCACGGGTCTCCGGCCTGGTCGCCGACTTCGGTGATCCCGCACAGGTCCGGGACCTGCTCGGATCGCTGGGCGACCTCGACATCCTCGTGAACAACGTCGGCCTCTTCGGCCTCGCCCGCTTCGAGGACATCTCCGACGACGAGTGGGGGCGCTACTTCGACCTCAACGTCATGAGCGGTGTCCGACTCTCGCGCCATGTGCTCGGCGGCATGCTCGACAGGAACTGGGGCCGCATCATCTTCGTCGGCAGCGAATCGGGCGTGAACATCCCCGCCGACATGGTGCACTACGGGGCGACGAAGGCGGCGATGCTGGCTCTCGGCAACGGTCTGGCCAAGCTCACGCGGGGCACCGGCGTCACCGTCAACACGATCCTCGGCGGACCCACGTACTCGGACGGCGTCGCGGACACGGTCACCCGGATCGCCCAGGATCAGGCCATGACGGCCGAGGAGATGAAGGCTGCGATCATCGGCGCCAACCGGACCACGCTGCTGCAGCGGTTCATCGAACCCGCCGAGATCGCACACCTCGCGCTCTACCTGGCCAGCCCACACTCATCGGCCACCAACGGAGCAGCGCTCCGCGCCGACGGGGGCGTTCTGACAGCGATGGTCTGAACGGCGTCGGAACGACCACGGACCGCGAACGCCGTCGTCACTCGGAAGGGCGCCGAGCGGCATCGTGCAACAGGACGATGGGTGCCGCGGCAGGGAAGGCCGGGGCGCCCGCCCGCCTGCCGGACGGGGCGCCGCGGTCCGTGTCGCGCCCACCGCCGAGCCCGGCAGTGGGACCACGGGCCACGGGCTGGTGTCAGTAGCGGTATAACTTTACCGGTATAACTTTACCGAATACTCGTCTGTCACCAGGAAGGCCCACATGATCGAGATCTTGAGCCCCACCCAGCTCGTCCGGGCGAGGAGTACGGGGGCGCTGGTCGCCGAGATACTCCGCACGCTGCGCAGCCGTATCTCGATCGGCACGAATCTCCTGGAGATCGACCAGTGGACGCGGAGGATGATCACCGAAGCCGGTGCGCAGTCCTGCTACGTGAACTACGCACCGTCGTTCGGACGCGGACCGTTCGGGCACTACATCTGCACCGCAGTCAATGACGCCGTGCTCCACGCGATGCCGCACGACTATGCCTTGGCCGACGGGGACCTGATCACGCTCGATCTCGCGATCGTCAAGGACGGGCTCGCCGCGGACGCTGCCGTGAGCTTCCTCGTGGGGCGGTCCCGCCCGCCGGAGAGCGTCGCACTCATCGACACGACCGAACGCGCATTGGCGGCCGCGATCTCGGCCGCCCGGCCGGGCGCACGCATCGGGGACCTCTCCCACGCCATCGGCACCGTCCTTTCCGAGGCCGGGTACCCGATCAACGTCGAGTTCGGCGGGCACGGCATCGGCTCGACCATGCACCAGGACCCGCACGTGGCGAACGCAGGACGCCCCGGCCGTGGGTACCCTCTCCGCCCGGGGCTGCTCCTTGCGCTGGAACCGTGGGTAATGGCGGACACCGACCGCCTCGTCGTCGCCGCCGACGGCTGGACGCTGCGCAGCGCGACCGGCTGCCGGACAGCGCACAGCGAGCACACCATCGCCATCACCGAGAGCGGCGCCGAGATCCTGACCCTCTAGGTCCCCAGGCGTCATTGCGACGCTGCGGCGTATCCGGCTGGAGCGCCGCGACCTGCGCCCCGACGACTTTGTCGTCCGGATGGACGGCTGCGGAGTCTGCCACTCGGATCTGCATGCCTTCGAACCCCGCAACGGCCAGGACGGCCTTGTGCCCGGCCACGAATCCACGTGCGTGGTGGCCGAAGTCGGGCCGTCGATTCCCTGATTCGGCGTCGGCGACCGTGTAGCGGTGGGAAACAAAACCACGTCTGCGGGTCGGTAGCGGGTGTGGTCGGGGGGCGGCTCCGGGAGCGGTCAAGGGGGCGACGGCGGTGATGCGGCGGAACGCGACGACGGCACCCACGGCGCCGAGGACGATGAGCTCGCCGTGCTGCCGCGCGAGCGGATGCCCGCCGCCTACCGTGAGGGCCGGGCCTCTGCCCGAGCGGCGGCTCAGGCCCCCCAGGGCGCGATCGGGTACCAGATCAGGTCACGCCGGGCCAGGATCCGCACGTCCCAGTACAGGAGCAGGAAGACGCCCGCCGTGATGAAACCCACCGCCATGAGCGCGGCGGTACGCTTCGGCGAATGCGTCATCCACCGGTGCAGCCGGTCGCCGAGGAAGCCGGTCACGAGCAGGAACAGCACCCCCATGACCAGGATGTTTCCCAGACTCTGAAACACGAAGGCGGCCGCTCCGTACAACACGTTGTGGCTTTCGGCGGCGTCCCGGAACAACTGGCGGAAGAGCGGGAAGGGGCGGCCTATGAGGAAGGCGCCGATCAGTGCACCCATGAACATCATGGGCACGCTGGGATGCTTCTCCGAAACCTTTGCCAGCGGGTCGCGTACGAAGCCCAGAGCGGCCAGACCGAGGTACGTCATCATCGCACCGATGATTCCGAAGACCACCATGGCCTGAATGAGCCGCCCCGAGATGCCGTTGCCCTGGCTGCTCTGGTCGAACTGGGCCATGTCCGTTCCGGTGCTCGCGACCACCGCACCGTACACGGCGGACACCACGACCGTTCCGGCCGCGAGATGTCCCAGCGGTCGAAGCCCGGCGGCCATCCGGCCGCGACGGGAGCGGGCCTGGCCTCCGCTCAGCGGAGCCAGCGCACTGAACACCGCGATGTTGCACGCGGTGAATGTTCCGGCGACGCCCGTGACCAGGGCGAAGAAGATGCCGGCCAAGGCGCTCGTGATTGGGGTGCCCTTGGCGGTGTGGCCCAGCAGTGTGTCCGCGACCGTGTCACCGATGGTCTGGTCGACGAACTTCGCCGACCACACCACCGTCAGGCCGAAACCGAGAACCGCAGCGATCACGAGGACCAGCATCCGTCGGCGGGGCGGGTGCCCGTTGAAGAAGAAGGACGTGGTGGGGTGTCCGGTGGACGCGGATCTGCTCCGCGCGGAATCTAGTGTGGCGGGTATCTGTGCCAAGGCGTGCCGCCTCCCCTGGAAGGAGTGAAGGAGTGGGAGATACGCGGGGAACGTTAGGGGGTGCCGAGGCTTTGTGGCGGGCAGCACCGAGGGTTCAGCACGCAGAGATAAATCCGGCGGATTCGACGTCGGGTCTGTCCCGAATTCCGTCCCTGACGCCGACGGATTGGGCTGTTTCGAAGAAGCTGCTGAAGACCATGTCCTATGTGGCGGGTTTGAGCAGCCGCTCGCACCCCGCCCCATGACGAGTTCAGCGACCGCCTCACCACACAGGACACGGTCTTGGGCCGACTCCGTGGGATCTTTCCTATTCAGCGGCGTCCCACTCTGCCTGCACCCAGGTCAGTTGTAGGTCGCTGAGAGGGGGGTCGAACCCTGCCGGGAACATCAGCATCTTCGGCTGCGGCCACATGTTCTCCGGCCCGTGCTCGTCGCAGTGCAGAGCGAGGAGATGCGGTCCTTCCCCGCAGGACTCGTGCAAGTAGGGGCGGTCATGCGTCTGGCAGAAGTACCCGAACCTCCAGCAGTGATCTTCTTCGGTCGGCTCGTGAAAGCTGGGATCGCGAACGATCATGGTTACCGGCTCCTGCCGGTTGAACCGGGGAATGGGCCGGGGGTCACACCACAGCAGTCGGGGAGGTATCACGAACCCATCCTGCCCCGAGGTGGACCTGTCCGGATCCCTGGGCCGGTGGCCATGCCACATTCACCTCGCAGGCATTCTCATCCGGACCGCACGTTGACCTCGATTGAGGCGCCGCAGTACGACTGGGGCGATAGCAGCAGGGTGCCGTCGAGGACGACGAACCCGGCCGCGAGTTGAGCGCGGGTGTCATCGCACCGCAGGTGGGCCAGGACGAGCAGGGCCTGACGTGGCACGGGAAGCGTCAACACAACCGGACGCGGTGTGTGACGGTGACTCCCGTTTACGGAGGGTTCTTCAAGGCTGAGCCCATGTCAGCTATGGCCTGTGAAAGCCATGTCAGGTTGACAGAGGCTCACTGCCGCTCAGGTGCGTTCTTCTTCGGCGAGCCGCACCAGGACATCCAGGTCCGGGACGTCGAGCGCTGGTATCCGCAGCCAGGCGAACGGGAATCCGTGCGCGCCGCCGTCGACCTCGTACTCCATGCGGAGCATCGCGCCCAGCTCATCCTCATCCTCGGAGAAGATGACGACGCTGTAGCGGCATGAGGTGATGGTCTGCCAGGGGATCTTCGTGCCGTCATGGCGCAACCCTTCCGCCGTGGCGATCAGAGGGCCGAAAACCACCTGGCCGCCAGCCGCGAGTGTCGCTTTCGCTCTGGCGAGATGCAGTTCGGTCACTGGAGCGTTGACGCGCTGAATCAACGACGCGATGTCAGAGGGCGGCGAGGACGACAAGTGGCCGGCGCGGAAGGCGGGCTCCGGCGTGACCACGGGCGGGTCGGCCAGCAGTGAGCCCACGACCGTGCCGTCGGTGAACTCCAGCAGCAGTTCATGCAGCCACTTCGTGATCATCGAACCGCCGGCCACTTCGCCGTCCATGTCGTTGGAGTGCCACATGTGGGCAACCTCCGACCACTGGTAGGCACGGCGCTCATCGCCGTCGGTCAGCACCACGCCGTCATCGTGCACGGCGAGCGTCGCCGCCCGACGTCCGCCAGGTCCGTCGATGTGCGCAGGCAGCGTCCCGTGCGCCGACCCGGCCGGGAAATTCGGCTCGCCCGTCACGGGCACGTGTTTTTCCGGCCGGGAATTCCTTCGCCACCAACCAGCCATGAACCCTCCCTTCACGTCGGCATTCAACAGCGGCGGCGTACACCGAAGTTGGCCACCTTCACCCTGACGATCACACTATCCGGCGGAAAGGATTCGGGGCCAGAGCAGCACAACAAGGGCCTCAGCCCGGGTGGGCCGGGAAGACCTGACATTGCGCGCGCTGCACTCGTTCCGACGAACCCCGAGACAACCGCCGAGGCCAGTAAGAGTTCATGTACCAGAGTGCGCCACCGAAAAAATTTGGCAGCGTGAAAGCTGTCCGGAACATCCAAGGTTCACCGAGCAGTCGCCAGAAGCCCTGCTACCGGGCCGCCCGACATCCAGACCATCTGGTGCCGGTCACCCATCCCGGTCCTGCACCGACCGGTTGAACTCGCCCAGCCACCACCGCCGAGAGGGCTTCTTCAGCAGCTTGAATCATGAACAGAGTGGCGGACCTGCCTCGAAGTTCGAGATGATCCGATCATGTCGGATGTCACGCCAGAACAAAGCCTTCCGAGCGGCTTCGGGTTCCGGCCGTATCGGGGGGACGAGGACCACGGTCCCATGGCCGCGGTGCGGCTGGGATGCGTCGAACGGGACCGGGTCGATGCCCGTTCCGTTGTGGAAGGACTCCCGACAGCGGCCGAGATCGCCGAGGCCTCTGCCAAGCTGGACGAGCCGTCCAGGAACCAGGTTCTGGTGGTGCGCGAGGGGAGCGTCGTCGGCTACTCGACGATCCGGTGGTGGCAGGAGCGAGACGGTACGTGGCTGTACCTGCACCGCGGTTACCTCTTGCCCGAGCATCGCGACCGGGGCATCGGATCAGCCATGCTGCGCTGGTCCGAAGCGCGGATCCGTCAGCTCGTCGAGGAACATGGCACGGCGCGGACCGCAGTGATCGGCGCGAACGCCACGGTCTCCGAGCAGGACGCCACGGCGCTTCTGCTCGCAGCCGGCTACCGACGTGTCTTCAGTCTGGTCGAGCTGGAGCTGGGCGATCTGCAGCAGTTGCCCGAGCCGGTCAGCGAACTCCCGGCCGGGGTGCGGACGGGGCCGATCGGGATCAGCCACTACCGTGCGGCCTGGAGGACGGTCGTCGATTCGTATGCGGACACCGGTTTCACTCAGAAGTGGTCCTTCCAGGACTTTGTCGACACCGCCGACCCGGCGTGTTGGAGGGCTGCCTGGAACGGGCAGGACATGCTCGGCGTGGCCCTCTGCTCCATCCGCAGCCACGATCACACCGTCGGCGAGGTGGAAGAGCTGAGTGTTCGAAAGGACCAGCGACGCCTCGGAATCGGGCGGATCCTGCTGCTGGACGGGCTGCGAAGCCTACGCGAGCAGGGTGCAACGACTGCCAGGTTGTTCACGGGCACGGCGAATCCGCACCGGTCCTACGATCTTTACGAGAGCGTGGGGTTCCGGAGACAGAACGAGTATGTCCGTTACCGCAAGCCGCTTCCCTGACTGACCAGTCATTGGGTTGACCGGTCAGTCCGCAGAAACTGACTATTTCTCATCGCGCGGATGAACGACGGCGGGCCCCGGCGAGGTCACATCCCGCCGACGGTACGAGCCCATGCCTTGGCCGTCGGCTACGTCGTACGGAAGGGACGAGGGCGCGACGCGCTGTGTCCTCGTCCACCAGGCCGCTCCTGCTGTGCCTGCCAGTGCGGTGGCACGCGTACGGGCAGGCCGCCCTTCATCGCGATGGTGCGGGTCGACGCACAAGGCGCGACGGACGGCGCCGCTTGCCCGGCGAGCGGAGCTGGCCAAACCGGATTCATGGCCCCGAACCGTAGATCCAGCACCGTGACTGTCCCAGTGCTCCGGCGGCCGTCAGGGAGCCGTACCGACTGATGCCAGGGAGCACCGCTTGGCCCCCTCTGGCGTTCAAAGCGTCGGCGGAGCCTGCTCGTTGGGCAGTCCCTCGCGACCCTTCGCGTGATCCCTTGACGAGGACACTGGTCTACACCTATGGTCACCGGCCAACACCTCGTTCACATAGGTGCCCCCCATTTACGCCGATGAACGGATGTACCCCCATGCAGGCTCGTCACAAACGGTCCCGAGTCCCCCTTCTTGTCGCTCTTGCCACCGCGGTTACGGCTGCGGTCGCCGGAATCGCCGTCTGGCCCGGAGCGGGCGGCGCCGACGCCGCGCCCGCCACCTTCGCGCACCCCGGAGTCACCGTCTCAAAGGGGCAGTTGGACCTCGCCAAAGCCAAGATCGATGCCGGGGCGCAGCCCTGGAAGGACGCCTTCGGCCAGATGATGGCGAGCAAGTACGCCGACCTGAACCGGACGCCCCAGCCCCGCGCCACCGTCGAGTGCGGGTCGTACTCCAACCCGAACTACGGCTGCACCGACGAGCGCGAAGACGCGATAGCCGCTTACACGGATGCGCTCGCCTGGTACTTCACCCGCGACGAGCGGTACGCGAAGAAGTCGATCGAGCTCATGGATGCCTGGTCCGGCACGATCAAGGAGCACACCAACAGCAACGCACCGCTGCAGACCGGCTGGGCAGGCTCCTCCTGGCCCAAGGCCGCCGAGATCATCAAGTACACGTACACAGGCGGCTGGGCGAACGAAGGCCGCTTCCGGACCATGCTGCGTGACGTCTACCTCCCGAAGGTCATCAGCGGATCGAATTCCAACGGCAACTGGGAGCTCTCGATGATGGAGGCAGCCGTTGGCATCTCCGTCTTCCTGGAGGACAAGACGTCCTACGACCAAGCCATGGCCAAGTTCCGGACGCGCACCGCCGCGTACGTATATCTGCCCACGGACGGCGCGTTGCCCAAGACCGTGCCCAGCCAGAACCTGGACACGAAGGCGAAGATCGTCAACTACTGGCAGGGTCAGTCGACCTTCGTGACGGGGCTGACCCAGGAAACCTGCCGCGACTTCACGCACGCCGGGTACGGCATCTCCGCCATATCCCACATCGCTGAGACGAGCCGCATCCAAGGACAGGACCTCTACACCACCGATGTCGGCGAGCGGCTGCGGCAGGCGCTCGGCTTCCAGTCCAGGTACGAACTCGGCGAGGTGCCGCCGAGCTGGCTGTGCGGTGGCACCGTCAAGCGTGGCCTCGGGCCGATCACCGAGGTCGGCTACAACGCCCTGCACACCCGCATGGGCACGGCCATGACCAACACCCAGAAGCTCACCGAGCAGCA
The DNA here is from genome assembly GCF_055590565.1 of Streptomyces sp. NPDC041814. Classification (NCBI taxonomy): domain Bacteria; kingdom Bacillati; phylum Actinomycetota; class Actinomycetes; order Kitasatosporales; family Streptomycetaceae; genus Streptomyces; species Streptomyces sp. NPDC041814. The sequence continues at coordinate 719,886 of NZ_JBVJAM010000002.1, forward strand.
ACGGCCGGCCGGGTCCAACAACCTGTTCGTGGCCTGGGAGACGCTGACTCATGCGGAGAATCCGAACTAGTAGAGGCGGCACGGAAGTTCTTGAGGCGGTTGGTGGCCGCCGTGCCGGCCCCTGCGGGTCGGTCAAGTGTTCCCGTGTCCCTCATCGCAGGTGAATGCGGTTGCGGTGTACCCGCAAGCCCGGTGAGGTACCTCCATGAACGGTTCCACGGAGGGGATGCAACGGGCGGGAGCAGGGGAAGGCCGCAGAGTCGTGCCACGGACGTCTCCATGGCGTGGGCCGGCGGTGCTCGGGGCCCTGATGCTGGCGGCCTTCACCTTCAACACCGCGGAGAACCTGCCGGTGGGCCTCCTTGAGGTCATCTCCGGCAGTCTGCGGGTGTCCGTGTCAGCGGTCGGACTCCTGGTCACCGGTTATGGCGTGACCGTGGCAGTCGCGTCCGTGCCGCTCGCTCACGTCATGAGGGCAGTGCCGCGACGCCATGTACTCATCGGGCTGCTGGCCGCGCTGGTCGTATCCAGTCTGGTCGCGGCAGCGGCGACTTCGTACTGGATGCTCCTCGTGGCGCGGCTGCTGACTGCGCTCGCCCAGGCGCTGTTCTGGGCCGTGATGGGGCCGGTCGCGGTGGGCCTGTTCGCGCCCGCGGTCCGTGGTCGGGTGGTCGGAGCGCTGTCCGTCGCCGGTTCGCTCGCGCTTGTGCTGGGTGTTCCCGTCGGGACCTGGCTGGGGCAGCAGAGCGAGTGGCAGGTGCCCGTCGCTCTGCTGGCCGGCTTGGGGCTCGTCTCCCTCGTGACGATCGCCGTCGTGCTACCGACCTCGCCGCCGGGAGAGGAGCCTGCCGCCTACGGGACCAGCCCCGACGCCCGCCGGTTCGGGGTCGTGCTGGCAGCCGGAACCCTGTCCGCAGCCGGGGCGTTCACGGGATACACCTACGTCGTGAAGTTCCTGGGCGACGTGAGCGGCTTCTCCCCGGGCGCGGTCAGCGCCCTCTTCGTAGCTTTCGGGGTGGCGTGTCTCGTCGGAGTGAGCATCACCGGGGCAGTGCTGGACCGACATCCACAGACCGCGTTGACCAGCGCCGTGATCACGCAGGCGGTGGGGATGATCGGTCTGTACGCGGTCGGCCGCGATCCGGTGGCCGCGGTGGTGTTCCTGGTGCTGATGGGCGGTGCACTCGGGCCGGTGTTCATGACCACCCAGAACGCGATGCTTCTTTGCGCTCCGGGCCGCACGGACATCGCACTCGCAGCCAACTCCGGCCTCTACAACGCCGGCATCGCGGCGGGCGCCGCTCTCGGCGGGCTGATCCTTCCGCATGCCGACGTGCGCGGCACCTTCCTCGCCGGCGGCCTGATGACTGTCATGGCCTCCGCGGTGCTGCTCAGCTGGCGACTTCTGCGTCAACGGCCTGAGTCCAACGGGTAGCGCCGTTGTCATCGGGGGACAGGTGGCTTCTTCCTCCAGTTGTCGGGGCGCGTGCCCTCCCAGGCCAGGCCCGCCGGGGCATGAGCGTGATGGAGGCCCAGTACGGGTGGGCTTCGGAGAGCTGGGACAGACGTTCGCCTCGGCCCCGCACCTGCCGGGCATTTCCGATGCCCTCACCAGCACCACTATGACCGGGGAACGGCGAACCCTCAAAGACACGTACACCGGAGTCGACAGCGACTCCGTCGTCGAGGTTCTGGCAGGCATGGAGCCGTCACCGTCACCCGCATGCGGTGAACCGCGGTCAGGCGCGCGATGTCGGGCCGAAGCGACCCGCGAACCAGGGTAGGTTCGCACTACACAGTGTGTTCAAATGGCTTTGTCCAGAGCGCTGTTGTGTGAATCGAACGTGCCACCATGCGAAGGAGATCGTGTGTTCCCCAACGGGTCATTCGAACAGGGAAAGCCGCACCCGGCGCGGGTCTACGACAGCCTCCTCGGTGGCAAGGACAACTACCCGGTGGACCAAGCCGTCGCGGAAGGCATCGCCGAGCGCTGGCCGGAGATCCAGCGCAGTGCGCAGCAGAACCGGGCATGGATGGCGCGCGCCGTACGGCACATGGTGAAAGAGGGCGGTGTCACACAGTTCCTGGACATCGGCACCGGGATCCCCACCCGGCCCAACCTGCACGAGATCGCTCAGGGCTTGGCGCCGTCGGCCCGGATCGTCTACGTGGACAACGACCCCGTAGTACTGCGGCACGCCGAGGCGCTGCTCACCCCGATATCGCCAGAAGGCCGCTCGACCTACCTGCAAGCCGACCTGCGTGACCCGCGCGCGGTACTGGAATCGCCCGAGGTCACCGAGACACTCGACATGACACGTCCGGTGGGCCTGGTCCTGGCGGCGATCCTGCACTTCCTCGACGAGGACGAGGACCCGGCGGGCGTCCTGAGCGTTCTCGTGGACGCTCTTCCGCCCGGCTCGTACGTCGCGTTGTCCCATGCCTGCGGTGACGCAGATCCCGTGAGGGCGGCGGAGGCATCGGCCTTCTACCGGCAGAACAAAGTGTCCAAGCCCGTGGTGCTGCGCACACAAAAGCAGATCGAGGAATTCTTCACGGGACTGGAACTACTGGAGCCGGGCGTAGTGACCGTCGACCGCTGGCGCCCGGACGCATCGGTGTCGGAGGGGCCTGACGACATGGGGTTCCGCGGCGGGCTGGGCCTCAAGCGCAAAACCGCCTGAGGAGGGAGAGGCGTCGCCGACCGACCACGCTGGTCTGGACGCATGGTGAACCCCCACGGCCGGGGCGAGCGGGCGTGAACTACTACCCCGGCCTCGCCGCCGCAGCGGTCACGCACCCGGTCCCCGAGACCTGCCCGAGGCGGTAACCGCCCGATCGGCGGCGGACGGGCCCGGCCGGGGCGCCAAGCTGAGAACCCTCGCGATCGATGCCCCGGCGCTGGTTTTATTTGACCGATCATTCCAGAAAGGCTTATGGTCCTCGGTGTGGCCAGGACCAAGGAATTCGATCCGGACGTCGCGTTGCAGGCGGCCCTTGAGCTGTTCTGGCGGCGCGGCTACGAAGCGACGTCATTGACGGATCTCGTCGAGCATCTCGGCATCGGTCGCGCCAGCATCTACGCGACCTTCGGCAGCAAGCACGAGCTGTACCTGAAAGCCCTGGACCGGTATGCCGAGACGCGCGACCCGGCGCTCCTTGCAGAGCTGTCCCAGCCAGGCCCCGCGCTGCCTGCGGTGCGGGCGGTAGTGCGCCGCTTCGCCGCAGAGGCCATATCCCCGGAGGGGCGGCTGAACGGCTGCTTCGTCACCAACACCGCGGCCGAGCTCGCGCCGCACGACCCTGCGGCGGCCCGCCGCGTCGAGATCAGCTGGGAGCACGTCGAGACCCTGCTGCACTCCGCTCTCGTACGGGCTCAGGCTCAGGGCGAGCTGCCCGAGGAACGCGATCCGCGTGCGCTGGCCCGCATGCTGCTCGTCCTGCTGCAGGGGATACGGATCGTCGGCAAGGCGTCGATCGGTCCCGGCCGGGTGCGGGACGCGGCCGAACAGGCCCTGGCTCTCTTGGACTGACTCGCATCGAACGAATCCAACGGGCTCGCTTTCGCGTATCTGAATAATGGACCGATCGGTCAAAAATCGGGAGGATGGCATGCATGACCGCCCCAGGCGCTGCCCGCGTCGCCACCATGCGGCAGCGACGCACCTTCGTCCTCCTCGGTGGCGTCCAGACCACACTGATCTTCACGCTCGCCATACCGCTGCCGGCCTCCTTCGCCGGAGCCGCCACGCTCGCCCTCGATGGCGTGTCGCAGCGGCGGGCCGGGCTCGCGGGCGGCGTGCTCGACACCGCGACGGAATGCCGCCCGGCCGTCCTGTTCGCGATCCTGCTCACGCTCGGCCGCGATACCTCGTCTCTCGTTCCAGAAGGGGCGCTCTCGCAGCCCGTGCCCTGCTGAACCACCACACCAAGTAGTCCATCACTCATGGGAGCCTCCGCAAATGAACCGCTTCACCGGCAAGACCGTCCTCGTCACGGGCGCAGGCTCCGGGCTCGGCCGTGCAATCGCGCTCGCCTTCGCCGCCGAGGGCGCATCCGTGGTTGCCGCGGGACGCACCGCGGTCTCCCTGGACGAGACGGTCGGTCTCATCGAGGCCACTGGCGGCACGGCCACCGCCGTCACCGCCGACGTCACCGACTCCAGCCGGCTTCAGAACCTCGTACGCGAGAGCGTTGCCCGCTTCGGCGGACTGGACATCGCGGTCAACAACGCCGGCATACTCCGCGGCACTGTGCCCGTCGGTGAGGTGAGCGAGGAGGACTGGGACGCGGTGCTGCGAACCAATGTCACCGGTGTCTGGCTGGCCATGAAGCACGAGATCGCGCACATGAAGCGAAACGGTGGCGGCGCCATCGTCAACATCTCCTCCAACCTGGGCGCACACCTGCGCATCCCGAACCTTGCCGCGTACATCACCTCAAAGGCGGCGGTCTCCGCACTCACCCGCGCCGCCGCTCTCGACCACATCCACCAGGGGATCCGCATCAACGCGGTCAGCCCCGGCGCCTCCGCTGCTCCCATGTCGCTGCGACCCGGCGAGACCGAAGCCGACCGTGCCGAGCGAGTGAAGACACAGAACCCCCTCGGCCGGGTCGCGGAAGCCGAAGAGGTAGCGGCCGCGGTGCTCTACCTCGCCTCACCTGCAGCCGGCGCGGTGGTCGGCGCCGACCTGGTCATCGACAGTGGATCCTCGGCCTGACGGTTCGCAGGCTCCGGCGTCCCTCAGCCGGGGACGCGCCGCAGCAGCGAACGGCTGGCCAACCCGAGTCCGTTCGGAGGACGCGGTGGTCCGGTCGCGATGTGGCGCGCTTGCGGTCGGTCGAGCGCGGTGCATACCGCAGCCAGCCCCTCGGCGGCACGCACGACGAGGTCGCCGAGGGCGGGGCTCCGGCAGGACGTCTCCACGAAGGGACCGCTTCGCCGGTACGTCACGACGTACCTGGTCGACGTCATGGGGAGCCGGAGTCTCCTCGTGCGAAGGAGCGGTCAGGGACTGCCGCCGGGGCCGGCTCGTCGGCCGGTACCGCTCCGGCCCAGGCCACGCCGAGAGCGGCGCGGGGTGTCCAGGAGTGGTGTTTCCGATGCGGCCTGCGAAAACGTGGCCTGGCCGGCTTGTAATGCCCGAGTAACGCGGCCCTCCTAGCGTGCGGACGCGACCGTTCCGTTCCTGGAGGAGCATCTCGATGCGCCCTGACCGTGGCACCGGCGTGACCGTCGGCATTCAGAACCAGGGCGGTACGGACGCACTCCAGTACCCCTTCGACCAGCCGGTCCTTACCGCCGGCTCGGCCGTTCACACGCAGGAAGACAAGTGATGAGAGCCCACAACTCGCGACGGGCCCTGCGGCTCGCCTCCGGACTGGTTGCTGCGGGCCTCGCGCTGACCGCCGCCCCGCACGCCCTCGCCGCGGACAGCGGTGACTCCCAGGGCATGCGCCTCACGAAGACCCAGGCCGACAAGCTGGCCGAGCAGATGCAGGTCGATCTGTACGGCGACGGCGGGACGACGGCCGATGCCGCCAAGAGCGACGCCGTCACGGCCGGCGAGGACTCCGGCGCCTCGACCGAGGCGTCCGAGAACATCACCGTGACGCCGACGTCGACGATTGAGAACGTGCACGGTTTCGCCGCCACGATGCCCGTGGGCAACAAGCAGGGTGACTACTTCACCCTGCACAGCCTGGCCCACGTGACGCGGTCCGGTGGCGACGGGACCGAGCAGTGGAGCCGGGCCACCGACTCGCTGTACGCGGACTGGGGGATCAAGCCGCTGCGGGTGTGGATGAAGGAGTTCTACCCGCCCCACGTGGTGATGGGCTACGACGCGGTCGACGCGTTCACGCCCGCCTCGGACCAGGGCTACGACTCCGGTGACCTGACCGGCGACGGCGTGCCCGATGTGGTCTTCTCGGCCAATGTGGGGATGAGCCCGCCGGTCGGCGTCTCCATCCCCGGCACCACGATGACCTCCGGCACGATGGTGACGGTCCTCGACGGCAAGACCGGCAAGACGGTCTGGTCGAAGTACCACACGTACGCGAACCAGGTCAAGATCGTCGACGGTGCGCTGCTCGTCGCCGACTCGCCCGTGCTCAACCCGTTCGCCTCGTCGGGCGAGACGGCGAAGCTCACCAGCACCCGCTTCTCGTACGCGGACGGCAAGCTCACCGAGTCCAGCACCTGGACGTACGACACCGAGGAGACGGCTCCGGCCACCTGGGGCGCCCTGCGGGACCTGGGGGGCGGCAAGATCGCCGTCGGCTGGAACCTGCGCAAGACGGACACCAATGCCGCGCGAGGCCGCACCCTCGTCCTCAGCATGAACGACGGCGCGGTCCAGTGGCAGACCGACAGCGCGCTGTACGTACGCCAGCTGCGGGTGGACGAGGGCCGCGGGCAGCTCGTCGCCGTGGAGCAGGCCGACGGGTCGGACGGGGTGCGCTACGAGCTCGCCGCCTACGACCTCGCCGACGGCCGCCGTACCACGCTCGACAGCCGGGCCAACGTGCTGCCCACCGCTCTGGCAGTGGGGAACCTCACCGGCAGCGGGGACGCCGAGTACGCGGTTTCCGAGTCCTCGCTGACGGATTCCCTGTACGTGAACGCGAGCACCATCCGCGTTCTGGACGGCGACGACCCGCAGACCCCCCTGTGGCAGGACACCACCAAGCGTGATCCCTCCAACGGGGGTAACGGGCCCAGCACCTGGCGGCTCGACACGGTCGGCAAGCAGCTGATCGCCACCCGCGCCGACGACCGGGAAACCGGGACCGCCTCCAACGACAACCGGTACGCGTCCCTGACGGTGTTCTCCGGCAAGGGCAAGATCCGCTGGCAGACGAAGGGTGCCACCGCGTCCCCGACGTTCCAGGACGTGTACGAGGACAAGAAGAGCTGGCACATCCGGGTGGTCGACGCCGACCAGGACGTCCGGACGTACGCCCTCGCCGACGGCAGCCAGGAGCAGCTGACGCCGCTTCAGGGCGACATGGCCTACGGCACGGCGCTCGACATCGACGGGGACAAGAAGGACGACTTCGTCGAGGGCGGCACCTCCCACGGGATCTGGGCCTACTCGGGCACCTCGTTGCTCGACGGCAAGCCGAAGCAGCTCTGGCAGACCACCCTGCCGGGCTCGGTGCACGGCATCCAGACCGCCGACGTCACCGGGGACAAGACCCCCGAGATCGTCGTGGCCACCGACGGCGCGGTCGTCGTCCTCGACTCGAAGACCGGCGCGATCCTCAACACGATCGACGGCGAGGGCCAGTTCGTCCACACTGTGACGCTCACGGACATCGACGGCGACAAGAAGGCCGACATCCTCGTCCCGACCGACGAGCTGCGCGCGTACAAGGGCGACGGCAAGGCGCTGTGGACGTACGCCGCGCCGGCGAGCGCGGGCGACGTCCAGTTCTCCGACGCGTCGACGGCCGACGGCAAGCTGTACGTCCAGTACACGAGCAAGGACTCGTTCCTCCTGGACGCTCCCGTCATGCGAGCCGTTCAACTCGACGCGAAGACGGGCGCGCTCGGCTGGGAAGACGCGCCCGAGGCCCCGGCCGAGGCTCAGGACGGCAAGGTGCGCGGCGGTCTGCTCGACCGTGCGGTCCACGCCTCGTCCGCCATTCCGTACGCGGACGGCCACGCGGTCGCCTACACCTGGGTCGCCTGGACGCCCGACGACCTCTACGGCTTCAGCCCGAGCAACGTCGTCGAGATCCGCGACGGACGCACGGGCAAGGTTCTGCACACGGCGGTCACCGGCGGCCTGTGGACCCACAGCGGGTACTTCGACGGCGAGGACACGCTGTACGAGTCGGGCACCGCGTCCTTCTACTACTTCGGCGCCGACGGTGCCGCGGACGATCGCGTGGCCATGAGTCCGCCGACCGAGAACGGGTCCTGGATCACCGCGCCGAATGGAAAGAAGGCGCTTCTCAGCGGCGGCCAGGGCGGAATCTACGTCTGGGACCCGGCCATGCTGAACGGTGACGAGCTGCTTCCGGCCCCTCTCGGCGGATCGGCCAACGTCGGCGGTGCCCGCAACTACGCCACCGGCGACTTCGACGGCGACGGGTCGGACGAGGTCGTCATGCTCAACTTCGACGCGCGTGGCTTCAACCGGTCGGCCGAGCTGATCGGCGGCGGCTACCAGGTCCCGAACCCGTGGACGCACTACACGATCGCCCTCAAGCTCTCCTGAGCCCCGGCGGCCACCCGTTCGTGAACCCCTCCGGCACGCGCCGGAGGGGTTTCACGGCGTGTCCGGTGGGCGACTACGAGCCTGCGTGTTCCGCCGCACTCGCCACCCAGGCGCAACCGTGTTCGCGATTCCGTGCGACCGAACCGAGGTGTCGAGGTCGCCGCTTCCAGGGTGCCTGCGGTCGCGTTCGGGCTGCTGGGCCGGCCCTGCCTCGACCTGCCGCCCCGCTGGTTGAGGCTCGGCTACGGCCAGGGCCTGGACGTGTCCGTGTGGCACATCGCGCAGGCGGCGTGACCGGTCAGGTGATGGCGGGGCTGCGGCGTTCGACGAGGACGACATCGCGCCAGACACCGTGATGGCGCCCGATCCGCTCCCGTGTGCCGATGACACGGAAGCCGGCCCGCTGGTGCACGGCCAGGCTGGCGGTGTTCTCGGGGAAGATCCCGGACTGGATCGTCCAGATCCCGGCCCGCTGCGTGGAATCCACCAGAGCCTTCAGCAGGACGGAGGCGATGCCGCGGCCGCGGGCGGCCGGATGGACGTAGACCGAGTGCTCGACCACACCCGCGTACGCGCATCGGTCGGAGACCCGGCTCGCGGCGATCCAGCCCAGCACCGTTCCGTCGGCGTCGACGGCGGCGAAGCGGTGCCCGGGCAGCTTCGCCGCGTCGAACACCTCCCATGCCGGGGCAACGGTCTCAAAGGTGGCGTTTCCTTCGTCGATCCCCGCCTGATAGATGGCGAGCACCTGCCCCGCGTGCCCCGGTTCCAGCGGCACGATCATCGCACTCGCAGGTCCGCCCACCACGACCCCCTCCCTGTTCCCTGTCAGGCCGCGGCCGGCAGGGCCAGCAGATTGCCCATGGCGGCGAGCACGGCCGGCTCGACACGGTAGTAGACCCAGGTGCCGCGCCGCTCGGACGTGAGCAGCCCCGCCTCCTTGAGCTTCTTCAGGTGGTGGGACACCGTGGGCTGGGAGACGCCGACGTCGGAGATGTCGCACACGCACGCTTCACCCCCCTCGTGGGAGGCCACGGCCGAGAAGAGCCGGAGGCGGACGGGGTCGCCGAGTGCCTTGAACATCCGCGCGGCCGTCTCGGCCTCCTCGGCGGTCATCGGCCGCTCGGTCAGCGGCGGGCAGCATGGCGTGACGCCCTGACCGTCGCGTTCGAGCAGCGGCAGCACCTTCGTATTCGACATACGTCTATGTTGACACACATCGAACCCGTGTAGGAGGCCGTCGCCGGCGCGCAAGGTGGCGGCCGGTCGTCGGGCGATGCGCTCGGCGTCCCGGTCCACGCCGCGCGGCGAGTCCGATGGCAGGCTGCGCTGCCAGTCCGGGGCGACGGGCGTCCGGTACCCCGCTGGCGTGGCCTGTCCAGGTGGTCGGCGTAGGTGGCGAGGTAGGTCGCGACCTCGTCGCCGTGCGGGCAGCGGTCGCGGTCTGCGCCGTGGGCACTCCGGGCAGGGAGCTGTGCCGGGCGCGGCGAGAAGAGCGCGAGGCTGTCGTAGCGGTGTGGCCGCGACCCGGCCGTACGGTCGGACGTCTTCTCTGTCACCGGCCGCAGCTCGCGCCGTGGCGGCGTGCAGGCTGCGGCGACGCCGTGGCCGCCCGATCACGGCGGCGTCAATGTGCTCGATCAGTGAGCGCCTGGTTTCGATGAATGTCTATGTTGACGCTCATCGATGCAGGTGTCATGCTGGGCCGCGCAAGCCATCGACAGATGTCGAAACATGCAAGGAGTCGCCGTGAACGCGCCCGCTACCACTGAGCTGCCCGTCGTCGTGATCGGAGCCGGCCCCGTCGGACTGGCCGCCGCCGCCCACCTGATCGACCAGGGCATCGAGCCCCTGGTCCTGGAGGCCGGGCCCGCTGCCGGCGCCGCGGTGCGCGAGTGGGCGCACGTGTGGCTGTTCTCCACCTGGGGCGAGGTCATCGACCCGGCAGCCGAGAAGCTCCTGACACCCGCCGGCTGGACGCGGCCCGACCCTGTCACCTATCCCTCCGGCGGTGACTGGGCCGAGTCCTACCTGCAGCCGCTCGCTGACATCCTCGGCGACCGGGTCCGCACCGGCGCCACCGTCACCGGTGTCTCGCGCACCGGCCGGGACCGGATCGTGGATGCCGACCGCGCGGCCCAGCCGTTCGTCGTGCACGTCGCCCTCGCCGACGGCCGTGAGGAGCGCCTCTTCGCCCGCGCCGTCATCGACGCCTCCGGTACCTGGGCCACGCCGTCCCCGGCCGGCGGCAGCGGACTGCCCGCGCTCGGCGAGAAGAGCGCCGCGGACCGGATCACCTACCGCGTCCCCGACCTGAAGGACCCGGCAGCCCGTGCCCGGTACCTGGGCAGGCGCACAGCCGTCATCGGCTCCGGTGCCTCCGCCTTCACCGCCCTCGCCCACCTCGCAGACCTCGCCAGGTCCGGGGACGGCACGGGCACGAAGGGCGTCTGGATCCTGCGCCGGGGCATCTCCGGGTCCACGTTCGGCGGCGGCGAAGCCGACCAGCTCCCCGCGCGCGGCGCCCTGGGCCTGGCGGCCAAGGCCGCCGTCGACGAGGGCCACGCGGACGCGGTCACCGGCTTCCGCACCGAGGCGATCGAGCGGGACGGCGACGGCCGACTGGTCCTGGTCGGCGAGGACGGACGGCGCCTGGACCCGGTCGACGAGGTGATCGTGCTGACCGGCCTCCGTCCCGACCTCTCCTTCCTCGACGAGCTGCGCCTCGGGCTCGACGAGCGCCTCCAGGCCCCTGTCGCCCTGGCTCCGCTGATCGACCCCAATCAGCACTCCTGCGGCACTGTCTATCCCCACGGTCACCGCGAGCTCACTCACCCCGAACAGGGCGTGTATCTGGTCGGCATGAAGTCCTACGGCCGCGCCCCGACGTTCCTCGCGATGACCGGCTACGAGCAGGTACGGTCCGTCGCCGCTGCGATCGCCGGCCACCTCGACGCGGCCGACCGCGTCGAACTGACCCTGCCCGAGACCGGAGTCTGCGGGGGCGCCGGCCTGTTCGACGCCCCCGGCGCCGCTGAGGCCGACGGCGGTGGTTGTTGCGCACCCGCGCCCCAGCTCGTCCAGCTCGGCGCCCCCGCCACGGTCGGTGCGGCGGCTACCGAGCAGGACTCGCCGGGCGGCTGCTGCGGCTCGTGACCAGCCGGGGTACCCGCGCGCGTGGGCCGCGACCGGTGCAAGGAAGCGGTCGCGGCTCACGCCCGTGCACGGACTGTCCTCCGGTGACTTCTTTCCGGCAGCGAAACAGTTCCTGGGCACCTCGGCCGGGCTCCCGCCGGCCACCGTGACCCGCTCGGCCAAACAGTGGCAGGACGATCACGCTGCCCTCCAGGCGGGCGACCTGCCGGAGTCCGAATACGTTTACGTGGGGGCGGACGGGGTCCATCCCGAGGTCCGTCTCGTCCAGGCCCGCTTCTGCGGGCTGCTCCTCTTGGGCGCACGAGTTCACCGAGTCCTGGGCCGACCTGTTGAGCGACTGCCGACGACGCGGCATGCGCGAACCCGGACTCGCCGTCGGCGACGGAGCGATAGGACCGTGACGGGCGCTGGCGGAAGTGGTGCCCCGGGCCAGGCATGACTGTTGCCCCCAGTCGAAGGCATGACTTGGGGGGCGTCACCGGGTCCGGGGGTGTTCGTCGGAGACGCTGATCAGAGGTCCGGAAACCGTCCGGTCCGGCGCAATGCGGACGACTCGCGCCCGCAACGCCGGCCGCCGCGTCGCCTACCTGCCCGGCGATGCCATGCCCGGCGTCGGCGTCAGGACCCCCGCCGTCCTGCTGGTCATTGTCGGCGACGGCACCGGCTTCCCCACCGCCGCCCACCTCGTCTCCTACGCCGGCCTCGCACCCACCCGAAGTCGTCGTGGACCTCGATCCACGGCGAACACGCACCCCCGTGGCGGAAACTGCCAGCTCAAACGCGCCATGTTCCTGTTCGCTTTCGCCTGCATGAACGCCGACCCGGCCTCCCGCACCTACTACGACAAGCAGCGCGCCTGCGGCAAGACCCACACCCAGGTCCTCCTCCGCCTCCCGCCAACGCATCAGCGTCCTGTTCGCCATACTCCGGGACTGCACCTTCGGCGAGTCGCGCGTCCCCGAAACAGCCACCGCGTGACCGGCCTCGGACTTGCGGCAGCTGAACCAAACGGCCTCACAGGCAGTCGCATCCTGTGGAGTAGAGCAGCAGGAAGAGAGCCGTCAAGGCGGTCACGGTAAAACCGACAGCGGTCAGAGCGGCGAGGCCCCGACGGCCCTTCGCGGGGGTGCGGAAGGTCTGCCAGGCGCCGTGGGCGAGGACGAGGCCGAGCAGCCCAGCCCCCACGACGGTGAAGCGTGGGCTGAGGGACCAGCTCAGGTAGGCGATCAGAGCCAGGCCGCCGAGCAGGGCACAGGCGAGCAGGCTGAGGATTACCTCGGCGACGGCTTCACCCAGCGTTTCGACCAAGAAGTCGCCGACACTCTTCGCTGCCTTGCGGACCCCCATGACGCTTCTCCCTCTTGCGTCGATGGCCCCGAGCGGTGGCCTGGTATGGAGGACCCCCTCCGAGCCGGAATGGTTGCCGGGGCGCTCAAGAGTCGCCGACTGCGGCACACGGCCACACCTTGACGAAGGACATAGAGGGCCCCCTTGTTGCGCTTCACGATCTGGGGCCCCTGATGAGGGGCTTGAGCACCGGCTTCACCAAAGCCGGAAGAGATCTCCGTAACGTGGATGTGGCAGCTCGGTGTCCTGGCAAGGCCGGACGAAAGCGTGAAAGAACCATCGGCGGCGCGGACGAGACGATCGCTGAGCGGAGATGATCGTCGGGTTCCACGACCACCTGGCCGACGAGGCCACCCGGGTCGCGAACCGGCTGCACGGCCTGCTCACCCAGATCCACCCGTCGCTGGAACGTGTGTTGGGGCCGTGGTTGCAGTACCCGGCCGTCCTCATCCTGCTGGAACGGTTCGCGTCCCCGCCACAGATCCGCAAGGTCGGACGGCGCCGCCTGGTCACCCTGCTGCGGCCGAAGGGACCGGGGATGGCCGAGCGGCTGGTCGAGGAGATCTTCGCCGCGCTGGATTAGCAGGCCGTCACAGTTCCGGGGACCGAGGAGGCCGCGCTGATCGCCCCAAGCCTGGCAGCCTCGCTCGCTGCCGTGCTCGACCAGCGGAAACCTCTGGCGGGGCGGGTCGGGGAACTGCTGGAGGGCCACCCTCTTTGTAAGGTCCTGACGTCGATGCCGGGAGTCCGCGTCCGGACCGGAATCGCCGTTTCCTGGCGCCCGGAACGCTCAACGTGTCGACCGGCTGCCTGGGCGGCTCAGCAGCTGACAACATCCGTTCCACTGAACGTTGTTGGGGGAGAGAAGGGTGCCCGCACGTCTACCGGACCGCCGCCCGCGCCGCCACAATTTCGGTATGACGATCACGCCGGCCCCTCCGAGCGCACCGCCGACGCGCCGCACCCTCCTCGACCTCGCCCGCGGGATCCTCACGGGCGCGGTGATCGGAAGCTCGCTCGCCGCATTCGTCGTCGGCACTGTCCTCGAACGCGGTCCCCTGCTGATCGGCGGCCTGGCCGTCCCCATCGCCTACGGACTGCTGGTCCTCGCCGCTGGGGCGCCCCAGCGCGCACGCGATGCGGCCATCGTCCCCCGCACCGCGCTCGCCATGATCGAGAGCCTGCGCGCCACCGGTGGGGAGACCAGCGACGTGCCCGTCCGCTTCGACCTCACCGTCGCCCCGGACGACGGACCGGCGTACCGCGTCGAGTCCACCCAGTCCGTCAATCTCGTCGACCTGCCCGACTACAGACCCGGCGGCATCGTCGTCGTCCAGTACCCACCGCACCAGCCGTGGGCGGTGAAGCTGGTGAAGCGCCCGACACCGGAATGGGAGGACCGCGCGACCGCGGCCCGCATCGATTCGGCGCCCGGCCCGGTCCTGGCCGGCGAGCCGTCCCCGGACAGCACCGTCGGCGGCTACCTCACCCTCCTCGCCCTGCTGCTCGCAGCGGCCGGCGTGGTCTTCGCCTTCCGGGCCGACCTCTTCGGCCCGGAAGACCCTGCCGACCGGCCCCCCTCGGCCGCTGGGCCCGCCGACTCCGGCACTTCGTCCACCACGATCGTCTCGGCCGCGTCCGGCACCGTCGCCCTCGGCCCCGGACAGTCCCTGTTCGACGAGGGCCGGCTGCGCCTGGCGGTCGACTCACTCACCAAGGGCGACGGCAAGGAGCGCCAGGCACTCACCGTCGTCGTGCAGGAACGCCTCCTCACCGTCGTCTTCACTCCTGCGGGCTCGCAGGCACCCGGCTTCGACCTGGACGCCCTGCCCTACCCGCGCATTCCCGCCCTTGTCCGGGAAGCCAGAACCACTCTCGGCGTCCGCGCCCCGCGGACCTGGCAGCTCACCGCCGAGAGCCTGTCCGGCGCCCTCACCCTGAGAGTCGGGGTGGCTGGTGCCGATGGCGCCGCCTCGTTGGAGGCGAACGGCCACGGTGAGGTCGTGCGGCGCGTCCCGTCGCGCTGACGGGACGGATGGAACGGGCGCCCGGACGGAACGGGCGAGCCGTGCGGGGCAGGTTATCGGACCAGGAGGAGCACGGATGGGCTGGCACGGCTATCTGGCGTTGTGGTGCGTCGGCCTCGGCGCGGTCGCGGTCGTCGGATACGGACGGTCGCTGGCCAGGGTGACCCGCGGCCAGCGGGCGGTCCGCGTCATGGGCCGGATCGAACGGGTCACTGAGCCCCGGCACGGGAGCTCGGGACGCGAGGGTATCGCTGTGGTCGTCACCTTCCGCGATCCCGTCACGGGGCAGGAGTTCACCGTCACCAACGAGGGCGAGTGCGGCGACCGGATCAGCACGGCCTGGATGGGCCGGGAGATCGGTATCCGCTATCCTCCCGGCCGCCCGCACGCCTACCGCTTCACCACTGACCCGGACGCCGGACGGAGCGGGCTCGGCTGGCCCAACTTCGCGGTCTTCCTCATCTACGTCGGGCTGGTCGTCGTCGCTTCGATCGACTGGGGCTGGCCGTGGGCCCTCATCGGCTTCGGTGTCCCCTGGACGTTGCTGAGTGCGACCTACCTGCCCCGGGCCGTACGCGACTCGCGCCTGCGTATCGAGGGCCTCTCCTCCGGCGGCCCGGTCCCGGGCCGCGTCATCGCCGTACTGAAAGATGTCACCCTCGACGAGGGCAGCGGAACCGCCACCAGCCACACCCCGGTCGTCGCCTTCACCACCCACGACGGCACCGCCGTCACCGCCTACCGCACTGAAGGGTTGCGCGATCCCGCCGGCTCACGCGGCCGGGACCTCACGATCCACTACCGCCCCGACAACCCGGTCGTCTTCACCACGGACCTCGCCGCCGAACACCGCTCCCGCGTCGGTGAGATCGCGTTCGCTGTCGGGGCCCTTGTCGTGGGGGTCGCTGCGGCCGTGGCGGGAGGGATCCTGATCGCGGGCTGACGCCCGCCGCCCCCTGACGAGCCGGCCCCGCGGCGGCCCCGACGGCAGGCAGGAGCCGCCGCCTCCGAATCGCCGGTCACGCCTTTCGGAGCCGGAGGGTCGACGTGATGGCCAGGCTGCCTGGAGCTGCTGCGGGCGCTGGATCTGACCGCGTGTCTCTGCTTGCACGAGGCATGGGACAGCTGCTGCCCCTTTCTCAGCTCGCAGCACCTTCACCCAGCCGCCGTGCCGGCCACGGAGGGTGCAGTGGCCGCTGCTTCGACCACCCACCGGTTGCCATCCACTCGAACGGTCCCCGGGGCGGCCCGACCCGCAAGATTCACCTTGCCGGTAGTGCTTCGCCTGCGGCGGTGGCGGGCCTCGGCTTGCTCAGCCCGCTGCCGTGGCCCCGCGGGCCGGCCCGCTGCCTGACTGGACCAGTCGCGTAGCGCAAGGTGTCGAGCGCGGCAAAGACGGGTACAGCGTGGCGTGGACTTCTGGAAGGCCGAAGGTCGCGGGACGCGTCCCGGTGGGTACGGACAACGGCGTGCAGGGGAATGTCCGGCGCTGCTCACAGCCCGTTACGTGGGGGCCGAGGGTGCGCTCGGGACCTGCCCGCCTGCAGAGCGTCGAGAACAACCAGGTCCGCCCTTGACCTCCCTCGGCTCCTGACGCGGGCGGCTCACTGCTGCCCGGCCTCGTGCCGTGACCGAGTCCTTCGCGACGACGCGAGCACAGATCGTCCACTCAGACTCCCATCCTCTTGAGGAGAACATCATCATGAAGGTCCTCGTAGTCCTCACCTCGCACGACCGGCTCGGCGACACCGGCCGTGCCACCGGGTTCTGGCTGGAGGAACTCGCCGCCCCTTACTACCGCTTCAAGGAGGCAGGGTGGGAGATCACCCTCGCTTCCCCGAAGGGCGGCCGACCGCCGCTGGACCCCAAGAGCAACGAGCCCGACGCCCAGACCGACCAGACCCGCCGTTTCGAGGCCGACACCGGAGCCATGACAGCACTGGCCAACACCATCCGCCTCGACTCCGTCAACGCCGACGACTACGACGCCGTCTTCTACCCCGGAGGCCACGGCCCCCTGTGGGACCTCGCCGAGGACGCCGACTCCGCCCGCCTGATCGAGACCACCCTGCGCGTCGGCAAGCCCGTCGCCCTGGTCTGCCACGCCCCCGGCGTACTGCGCCACACCCGCAACGAAGACGGCACGCCCCTCGTACGTGGCAGGAAGGTCACCGGCTTCACCAACACGGAAGAGGAAGGCGTCCAGCTCACCGAAGTCGTTCCCTTCCTCGTCGAGGACGAACTCAGGAAGCTCGGCGGCCACTACACCAAGCAGACGGACTGGCAGCCCTACGTTGTCCAGGACGGTCTTCTTATCACCGGCCAGAACCCCGCCTCCTCCGGCCCCGCAGCCGACGCTCTCGTGCGGTTCGTCTCGGCTCACACCTGAGCAACCAACGACCGCGCGAGTGGCGTGGTGAGCACCACATGCGGCACTACGCCGTCGAGTTCAGGAACTGGATCGTCGCCGCGGCGGCGGCCCGCGCTTGAAGAACGCGGTCGGCGCTCAGGGCCGGCCGACGCCGTCGGGCCGGATCGCCGGGCGGGCGCGGACTCGACGCACCCGGGGCCGGAGCGGCCTTCGCTCGTCCGAGGTGCAGGCCGCCCGGTCCCGGCCTCGGGTCTCCCTCTCGGTGAACAGGGCTGTCCAGAACGGTTCCGACGCTGTGATCCCACGAGGTATCGCAGGATCATCGCACCTACGGTCTGCAGCCTTGGACGCCGGCTTGCCTCAGAACTCGAACCAGAGGTCGATGTTCGGATGTACCCGTTCGCGCAGGCAGTTCGAGTGTGCATAGGCCTGCTGGCGCACGGCGCCGCCTCGCACCGGGGCAACTGCACCCAGCCTGAGCTTGGTTGCTGCCCCGTCCTGGTCGAGATCGATGACCTGATAGCAGAAGCAGCAGATGGGGTTCGGGTTCAACGATGCCCTCTCATGTCGCCGAGCCAACATTGCCGGCCGTGATCCCTGCAGACTCTACGTGCGACGGCGCGCCGGAAGCGGGACTGCGCCTGAACATGCCAGTCCTCGACTCGCAGCTGAGGGCCGGGGAGGGCAGGGGAGGCATCCGTCCGCAAATCACCGGCATGGTGGCATTCCGCTACGCCACCTGCCGGGTCCATGATCCTCCCGGGGGAAACAGCCGTCCCGTGACGGCCGTCGGCACGGACCCGTGCGGCCCCCGTGATCGATGGACGTGCCTCAGGGAGCACAGCACATGCGTTATGGCATTCTTGGATCGCTCGAAGTGTCTGACGGGGACCGCCCGGTCGGGGTGGACCGTCCACGACGGCGCGCGGCCCTCGCGTTCCTTCTGCTCCACGCCAACCGCTCGGTGACCACCGAACAGTTGGTGGACGCGCTCTGGGAACAGGACCCGCCCGCCAGCGCACGCGGCCAAGTGCACACCGCGGTCTCGGAGCTGCGAAAGATACTTGGGGCGGGCGGAGAGGGACCGCTTACCTCACGCCACGGCACCTACCGCCTGACGGTCGCCGCGCACGCCCTGGACGCGGCCGAGTTCGCGAGCCGGTTGGACGAGGCGGGCCGGCTCGCCGGCGCAGGCGAGTCGCGCGAGGCAGCCCGTACGGTACGCGACGGTCTCGGACTGTGGCGGGGTGCGGCGCTCGCCGACATCGCGGCCCCGTTCGCCGGACCGGCGCGGATGCGGCTGGAGGAACAGCGGTTTGCGGCCCACGAACTTCTCGCCGACATCGAGCTCGGCCGGGGCAGGCACCGCGAGTTGGTGCCCGAGCTGACCGCCGTGCTCGCGAACCACCCGGCCCGGGAGGGCATCGCCGAGCGCCTGATGCTGGCGCTGTACCGCAGCGGCCGGCAGACCGACGCGCTCGCGGTGGCCCGATCCGTGCGCGCACTGCTGGTCGACGAGTTCGGGCTCGACCCCGGGCGGTCGCTGGTCGAGCTGGAGCAGGCGGTCTTGCGCGGCGACCCGGCGCTCACGGCCCCGGCCGGAGGCTCGGACGTCGCCGGGGCCGGCCGTGCGGACGGGACCGCCGTCGTGACCGGAGCGGGCGGGGGCGGTGGGCCGGAGCGCGCCCCGTCCGGCGCGCCCAGTCCGTCCGTCCCGTCCGCCGCGCTGGGCCGGCCGGCGACTGCCGCCGTGGGCCTGAGCTGGTCGGACCTGTGGGGGAAGGCTCCGCGACCCGCCCAGCTCCCTCCGTACACCGCAGGGTTCATCGGCCGCGACGAGCAGCTCGCTGCCCTGGACGCGGTGGGGGAGGGGGAATCCGGCGTTCCCCGTGTCGCGCTGGTCACCGGTCCGGCCGGCGTGGGCAAGACCGCGCTAGTGGTCCGCTGGGCCCACCAGCGGGCCGAGGAGTTCCCGGACGGGCAGCTTTTCGTGGACCTGAGGGGCTATGCCGAGGGCGACTGCGAGGAGCCCGGACCCGTACTGGAGCGGTTTCTCATCGCGCTTGGCGTGCCCGCCCCGCAAATCCCCGCATCGACCGCCGCGCGCGAGGACCTGTACCGGTCCTGCCTCGCCGGCCGCCGGGTCCTGGTGGTCCTCGACAACGCCCGTGACTACCGCCGTATCCGGCCGCTGCTGCCCGGCTCGGCGGGCTGTCTGACGCTGGTCACCAGCCGCAGCATGCTGGGCACCCTGCTGGTCGAGTCGGGGGCCGCGGCAGTGCGGGTGGACTCCCTGCTGCCCGAGCGGGCCGTAGAGGTGCTCGGCCGGGTCGTCGGTCCCGAGCGGATCGCGGCTGAGCCGGACGCTGCCCGAGAACTCGCTCGTTTGTGCGGCGAGTTGCCGCTGGCCCTGCGGATCGCCGCCGCCCGACTGATGGAGGGCGGGATGCCGCTGGCTGATCTGGTGGCCGAACTCGCCACGGACAGCGACCGGCTCGGCGCCCTCGAACTCCCGGGTGACGACAGCAGTGCCGTCGGCCGGGCCCTGGACCACACCTACCGGCATCTGCGGGCGGACCAGGCCCGCGCGTTCCGGCTGCAGGGAGTACACCCCGGCCAGTGGCTGGGGCCGGCCGCAGCCGCCGCGCTCACTCACACCGGCCCCGTGCTGCCGGCCCGTGCCGCCGGCGCGAACCGGAGACTGCTGCGCGAGTTGGAGGCGGTCCACCTGTTGGAGCGCCAGGCGCCGTCCCGGTACGCCCTGCACGACCTGGTACGGCTGTACGCGCGCAGCCGCGCCGACGGCGATCCGGTCGAACGGGACGCCGCCTTGGCCCGGTTGAACGACTGGTACATCGGCATCAGCAAGGCGGGCGAGCGGCTGCTCGACCCCGGCCGGGCGGACCTCGGCGTGCAGGTCGTGTACCCGCTCGACGATCCCGCGCCGCTCGCCGACTACGCGGCCGCGTTCGCCTGGTTCGAGGAGGAGTCGGAGAATCTGCTGGCCCTGCTGCGGCTCGCCGTCGAGCGCGGTGATCACCGGGTCGTCTGGCAGCTGGCCGACCACCACTTCGGCTATCTGCTGCGCAGCCACCGGCTCGATGCCCTGACCGAGTGCGCACGTCGGGGGGAGGATGCGGCCCAGGCGATCGGCAACGAACACGCCGCCGCGCGGATGGCCAACGGCCTGGGGGTCGTCCACTCGTTGCGCCGCGAACTCGGGCCCGCCACTGCCGCCTACGAGCGGGCCCTGGAATTCTACGAGCGGGCCGGGATGCAGCGGCCGGCCCTGGCCACCCGGGCCAACCTCGGCAGCCTGCACTACGACCTCGGCCGGCTGGCGGAGGCCCGCGCGTACCAGGAGAGCGCGCTCGCCGGGGCCCGGGATCTCGACGATCCGCGGTTGCTGACGGTCTCTCTCGCCAACCTGGGCATCACCCTGGCGGACCTGCACGAGCACGGCCCTGCGGAGGCCTTGGTGGGGGAGGCGCTGGAGGTGATGGCCGCCCGCCGTCCGGACGAGCCGTCGTACGTCTTCCGTTCCAACCTCGCCCGGGTGCGCCACCGGGGCGGGCGGTACGAGCAGGCGGCGCGGGACGCGCGGGACGCCCTTGCCGAGGCGCGTCGCCTCGGTGACGCGCTGCACACCGGGCAGATCCTGCACCAGCTGGGCGAGACGCTCGCGGCGAGCGGACAGCCGGACCAGGCGCGCGCGTACTGGCAGGAAGCCCTGGAAGTGTTCCTGGAATGCGGCAGTCCCGACGCGGAGAAGGTCCGGGCGCTGCTGGCGTGAAGCGGCCGTGGGGTGGGGGCCGGCCGGGCGCTTCGCGGCCCGCCCCACTGCGTGTCAGCCTGTCGTCGGGCGCCGGAGCAGATAAGCGAGGTCGTCCCAGCGGGTGACCGCTAGTCCGGCGACGGCCCCGGACAGTACCGCCACCGCTCCGGGCCCCGACACCACCCGGTCGCCGGGGAGCAGGACCACGGCGGTGGCGGCCAGTGCCAGTGTGGCGTTGCGGGCCACGAAGGCGCCCGGTCCGGACACGGCCGCGCCGGTGCCGAAGCACTGGCAGTCGGCGGCTCGGCCCGCCCGCAGCGTCACCCCCGTGAACGCCGCGAGCAAGGCGAGAGCGAGGAGGGCGCCAGGCCGTCCGGCCGGCACCATCAGGACCACCACTGCGGTCTCGGCGGCCAGCGTCGCGACCGCGGTCGCGACGCGCAGCCGGGCGGGGAGCCACCGGTGGTCGGCGAGCGAGCCGACGAAGAGCGCGAACTCCGTACGGCTGCGGGCCTTGCCCGCGACCGCGACCGCGAACACCACAGCCAGCAGGGCCCGGCAGGCCAGCTGCGCGAGGCTCATCACCGGCCGTCCGGGGCGTGGGCCGGCACCCGCTCGCCCTGGCCGGCCTCGGCGGCCTCGCCGGGCCGGTCCGGCAGCGTACCCGCCAGATCGTGCCCGGACGCGGTGACGACCGCGTCGCGCAGCACCAGCAGCGTCGGGAAGACGTCGATGTCGCCGAACGCCGACCCCACCTCTGGACCGGTGCCCACCAGGGCGACCTCGCCGAGCGCCGACAGTCGCCCGGCCATCTCCAGGGTCTTCGTGTCCGAGGGATCCCCCGACACGAAGAAGAACGACGGGAGCGCGCCGGCTGCGGAGCTTCTCGCGATGTCCGCGATCAGATCCCCGCAGGGTCCGCAGCCGACCTGGAGGAAGGCGGCCAACCGATCGCCGCCGAGCAGGTCGGCCCGCTCGATCGTCCGCCCGGACACCGAGCGCGCGGTGAAATCGCTCACCCGGGTGCCGACAGGCGGCCGGCGGGCAGGGCGCGCCCCGGTGAGTTCGACGGTGCGCAGCCGCCGCGCGAGGGCGGACGTCAGCAGGAGGTTCGCCGCGGTGGCGATCGTCAGCAGGACGACGAGTGCGGTGAGTGCGGGAAGCACGGCTGCCTCTCATGACGGGTGCACGCGAGGAGCGTGCGGACGGGAGGGGCTCGGAACGAGCGCGGGAAGAGCGCGAGAAGCGAACGAGAAGAACACGAGAAGGAAGCCGCGACAGAGTGGGGACACGGCCGGGATCCGCCCCGGCCGGCTCCAGCGAGAGCGGCCAAGAGGAGTCAACAACGGAAATTCACCGAAGTCAATTCGAAAGGCGGAATGACCGATATTCACCCCGTGATTCCCGGTATACGCCCAGCGTTATGCAAGTGCGCGACAATAGCCATTTCGGAAATGAAATATCGCCA
Source organism: Streptomyces sp. NPDC041814 (assembly GCF_055590565.1). NCBI lineage: Bacteria > Bacillati > Actinomycetota > Actinomycetes > Kitasatosporales > Streptomycetaceae > Streptomyces > Streptomyces sp. NPDC041814. The sequence goes on from NZ_JBVJAM010000002.1 coordinate 742,258, forward strand.
GATCGTCAATTGGTGTGCGAAAAATCAGGGCAGCGAAAACGAACGCTTGACAACCTCGATGCCGAGGGGCTTACATCTGCCTCGTTCGAAGTCGTCCGAGGTAATTCGCCTTCGGATTTGAATAGCCATTCCCATATCGAGAACGGGGTACACCCATGTCTCTTTCCCGCGCCATTTCTGAGGTCGCCGACCGCATGCTCGGCCGCCTGCTCCCCAGCGCCGAGGCCTCCGCGCAGCTCGCACCCTACTGCTGGTACGAGGGTGGCGGCCTGGCCGGCCAGATCGACGTGCACGAGTGCTGCCGCTACAGCGACGGCAGCGTCAGCTGCCTCTGAAATCGCGATGACGTGATGCCCCGGCGTCCGGTCCCTTCGATCGGGTCCGGCCGCCGGGGCCCGACCCCGACCATCTCGAAGGGGAATTCAACAGTGAGGTCCGAGAAGCGTCCGACCGGATCGGCGAGCGCGCGCCGGCGTGCATTGCGCAGAGATATAGCCGTCCCGTTCCTCATTCTGCGCGTCGCATTCTCGGCGGCCCCACTTCCCGCGTTCGGATATCTCTTCTTCACCGTGCTCGGCGGAGTGGCGCCGACGGCGCTCGCCTGGTCGACCAAAGGTCTTCTGGACGGAATCGTGGGCGGTGTAACCACCGCCGGTATCGTCTGGCAGGCGTCGATTCTCGCGCTGCTCGGTGTCGCCTCCGCGCTGACGCCGCAGCTGGCCCGCCACTGCCAGTCCATCACCCAGCGCGCCGCACGGCTCTGGATGCGCGACCGGCTGTTCCGCGCCCTCGACGGCATCCGGGACATCTCCTGGTTCGAGAACCCGCAGTCGATGGACCACGTCCAGCTCGCTCTGAAGGCCAGTACCACCTCGCCCGAGGTGCTGCTCGGCGCCTGCCTCTCCACGCTTCAGGGCGTACTCGTCGCTGTCGGACTGCTCGGATCCCTGTGGACCATCAGTCCCGTGGTCTTCCTCCTGCTCGCGGCGGCCTCGCTCCCGGTCCTCCTGAGCCAGCTGATCTCCTCTCGCGAGCAGATCCGGCTGGAAGGGGACACCGTGCAGGCGTCCCGGCGAGAGGTGTTCTACCGAATGCTCATCACCAGCATCGACGCGGTGAAGGAGGTCCGCGTCTTCGGGCTCGGGGACTTCTTCCGGGAGCGGATGAACAGCGAGACCCGGTCGATCCACCGCGAGGAACAGCGCTTCGACACACGTCAGTTGAAGCGCCAGGCCGCCCTGTCGGTGCTGTCCGCCGTGATCGTCGGAGCGTCAGTGGTCTGGTCGGCCGCCCGCGCGGCGGCCGGTGCACTGAGCATCGGCGACCTGTCGGTCTTCATCGCCGCGGCCGCCGGTGTGCAGGGCGCGGTCCTGCAGATCGCGACCGGGATCGGCGACGGCTACAAGTCCCTACTCGCCTTCGGTAGTTACCGCGCCATCACGGACGCGGACCCCGGCCGGGCGCCCGCCCTCGCCCTGGTGCGGGATGCCGACGCCCGGGAGGCCTTCGGCGCTCCCATCCTTCCTGAACGGGTGCTCCTCCAAGGGGACATCGAGGTGAAGGACCTGTGGTTCCGCTACGGGGACGACGGCGACTGGGTGCTGCGGGGCGTCGACCTGACCATCCCAGCGGGCGGCTCGCTGGCCCTGGTCGGAGTCAACGGCGCGGGCAAGAGCACCTTGGTCAAGCTGCTGAGCGGCCTCTACCGGCCTACTCGCGGCACGATCCTGGTCGGCGGCCGGGACATCCGGACCGTGCCGGCCGAGGACTACCAGCGCGGCGTGGGCGCCATCTTCCAGGACTACATGTGCTACGACCTGACGGCGGCCGAGAACATCGGCCTCGGCGACCTCAACCGCCTCGACGACCGGCCGGCGGTGCGCGCCGCTGCCCGCAAGGCGGGCGCCGACGACTTCCTCGACGCCCTGCCCGACGGCTACGAAACACTGCTGAGCCGGATCTTCTTCGCGGGGGACGCGACGGCGCAGCGCCGCCAGGGCGCCCACCTCTCCGGCGGCCAGTGGCAGCGCATCGCCGTCGCACGCGGGCTCATGAAGCGCCGGACTCATCTGGTCATCCTCGACGAGCCGAGCTCCGGGCTCGACGCCGAGGCCGAGGCGGCCCTCCACGACCAGCTGCTGCGTGAGTCCGAGGGCGCCACCCGCCTGCTCATCTCGCACCGGCTCGGCACCGTCAGGGACGCCGACGCCATCGCGGTCCTGGAGGACGGAGTGATCACCGCCCGGGGCGACCACTCCGCGCTCATGGCCGCCGAGGGCACGTACCGCCGGCTGTTCACGCTCCAGGCAGCGGGCTACGCGGACACCGTCCGCTGACCGCCCGGCCCACGGCCGTACGGCCCGGAGCCGACCCGACCGCGCCCCCGTCACGGGGCCGTACCCACCAGGAAAGGGGGCCTTCATGACCGGCCTCACCGCCGCCGGCACCGTGGCCGTGGCACTCGCCGGCGCCGCGGCGCTGACGGTACGTCTGCTGAGCCGGCGCCTGTACCTCATCACCGTCGACGGCCGGAGCATGGCTCCCACCCTGATACCCGGAGACCGGCTGCTGGTCACACGGCCGCTGCCGCGCCCCCGACCGCCATCGCGCGCGCGGCAGCGGCGGGCCCGCCCTCCGGCGCGGACCGGGGACATCGTCATCGCCCCCGCGCCCCGGGCCGTCGGCTGGGCCGGCCAGCCCGCGCTCCGGCCGGCAGCCGACCGCGCCGACTGGGTCGTGAAGCGCGTCGCCGCCACCGCCGGCGACCGCGTCCCCGACCGGCTCCGCTCCTACTCGGGGCTGCGCGACCGGGACACCGTGCCCGCGGGCACCGTGATGCTGCTCGGCGACGGCAAGCACAGCGAGGACTCCCGCCACTGGGGGTTCTGCCCGGACCACCTCGTCCTCGGCCGGGTCCTGCTCCGCCTTTCCCGGGGGCCCGGAGCGCCCTCGAACGACCGCACCCCGCTCCGGCGACCGCCGGACCCACGACTCCCGGAGCCGGTCCCGGCTCCGGGCACCACCGACGCCGAAAGGAGGTGAGATGGATGACCAACGATAAGGAGCTCCACGAAGAGACCGCAGTGCCCCCGGTCCCGCACGAGGCGGAGACCGGCGTGATCGAGATCCGCGTCCTCGACCGCATCGAGACGATCGGCACCAAGTCGGTGAACAACTGACGTTTCAGGCGGGGCCGGTGGGATCCCCTCCCACCGGCCCCCCCCCGCCCCCAGGGAGAACCCTCATGCGACGTCCGAACGTCAAGGACGAGCACCTGCCCTACCGGACCGACGACGGCGCGGTCCGGATCGGCGGCGGGGTCTACGGACTCGCGGCCGAGATCCGCGACCCGCACGGCCGGGTGTGGGCCGCCCTCGGTCTCATGGACGGCACCCGCACCCGCGCCGAACTCGTCCGCGACCTCGGCGACCGGTGCCCCGGCCTGGCGCCGGACGAGGCCGCGCGATTGGTCGACGCCCTGGTCGCGACCGGCTACGTCGAGGACGCCGCCGCCGAGGACGACCGCCTGCTCAGCCCGTCCGAGCGCGACCGGTACCACCGCAACCAGGAGTTCTTCCGGATGGCCGACCTCCGTCCGCGCCCCGGCCGGTGGGACGCCCAACTCCGCCTCAAGCAAGCCGGTGTCGTCGTCCTCGGCCTCGGCGGCACCGGCAGCCACGCCGCCTGGGCGCTCGCCGCCGCAGGGGTCGGCCGGGTGCACTGCGTGGACCCTGACACCGTCGACCGGGCCAACCTCGCCCGCCAGGTGCTCTACACCGAGGACGACCTCGGCTGGCCCAAGGCCCTCACCGCGGCCCGGCGCCTGCGCGCCGTCAACTCCGAGATCACGGTCACCCACGAGGCACGCGCGGTGGACGGACCGCGCGCCCTGGCCGAGGTGACGGCCGGCTACGACGTCCTGGCCCTGTGTGCCGACGAACCCGACGCCCGGTCCCTGCGGGAGTGGGCCACTCAGGTCTGCGCGCACACCGGGGTGCCCTGGGTCGGCGGCGGCTACGACGGCCCGTTCGTCTCGGTCGGCGTCTTCGCCCCCGAGGGCCCCTGCTTCCCGTGCCTGGCCGCAGCCGAGGAAGCCCGGCTCCCGAGCGGCCCCGCCCCCCGGCTCGGCGGGAACGGGGTCATCGGCCCTTCCGCCGGGATCTCCGGCAACCTCGTGGCGTACGAGATCATCGCCCTGCTCACCGGCGTGTCCCGGAATCCGCCGGGCTATCTGCGCGGCATCAACCTGATCGCCCCGGACGACCTCGTCCTCGTACGCCACCCGCCCCGGCCCGAGTGCCCGCACTGCTCCGCGCCCCGGCCCGCCAGAGGGGGAGCCGGCGAGTGAACGGGCCGGTACAGCCGGTGGAGTTCCACCCACTGGGCATGCGTGAGGACGGCGGCGAGTGGATCGTCGGCCGAGCCGACACCGGGACCCATGTGGCCGTCCCCGCCCACGGCGTCCTCGCCATCCGTCTGCTCCAGCAGGGCCTGTCGACCGCCGAGGCGGCGCGCCGCGTCGAGGAGGAGACGGGCCGGCGGACAGCCGTCGACACCTTCGTGGCCTCCCTCGCCGCGCTTGGACTGGTTCGGCGGATCGGCGGCACGGAGGTCGACTCACCGCCCCCGGCCCGGCCGACCTTCCCCTGGCTGCGCGCCTCCCACGTCCGCTGGGCCCTCAGCCCCGTCCTGCACGCCGCGTTCCTGCTCCTGGCCGCCGCCGGCGCCGCAGCGGCCGCGTCCGACCCGCGCCTGCGGCCACACTGGCAGGACGTCCTGTGGAGCGGGCAGGGAACGGTGGTGCTCGCCGGACAAGCCGCGCTGACCTGGGCCCTGCTCTTCCTGCACGAACTCGCCCACCTGGTCACGGCGCGGGCCGCCGGCGTCCCCGGAACGATCCGGCTCGGCACCCGGCTCCAGTTTCTTGTCATGCAGACCGACGTCTCGGGCGTGTGGCAGTGCGACCGGCGCACCCGGTTCACCGTCTACCTCTCGGGCATGGTGGTGGACCTCGCGCTCGCCGGGAGCTGTGTGCTGGTGCAGGCGGCGACCGGCCCCCAGCGCCTCCTGGCGATCGTCGTACTCACCAAACTCTTCGCCGTGGCGACCGAGTTGCTGGTCTTCATGCGCACAGACGTGTACTTCCTGCTCCAGGACCTGCTCCGGCGCCGCAATCTGTACCGGGAGGCGAGCGTGTACGTACAGCACCTCGCGCTGCGCTGCGTACGGCCCCGGGCCGGGGCGGGCCCGCAGCCGCTGGCCGGACTGCGGGCGTCGGAACGCCGGATCGTCCGCTGCTACGCGTGCGTGATGGTGGCTGGTTCCGCCGCGTCGCTCGCCCTGGCCTACCTCGTGGTGACCCGGGTGACTCTCGTGCTGTTGGCCCGCGCCCTGCGCACCCTGGCCGACCCGTCCGACTGGGCGGCGGTGGCCGACGCGGTGACCACGATCACGATCCTCATCGGACTCCAGGCCCTATGGATCGGCGCCTGGTGGCGCCGCCACGCCCCCCGGGTACGCGCGGCCCTCCGCACGGCCCTGACCCGCCGGGGGCGACGCCGGCAGGCATGACGGACGACGGGACGCGACGCCCGGGAGGCGGTCCGAGGCGGCCGAGCGGTGGCAGTCCCAGATCCGGGCCGAGGCCCGCGAGAAGGCCGCGGCGACCGGCGGCATCGTCATCGCCGAACACCTTGAGTTCGACCTGTGGGCGAACAGCCCGTGCGTCCGTGGCGCAGACGGTGCGCTCGCTCGGCCCGGCCCGGTGTGTGCCCATCCCCCCGGACGTCCCCCTCGGGGACCTTGCGATGAGCACCTGGAGTCATGGCGAGGCCACCGGCGCCGCACCGCCGACTCGACCGGCTCGGCATCGAGGTGAGCCGCTCGATTGGCGAGCGCCGCCGACTCCGGCGCTCAGTCACATGGAAACGTACTCGTGAGCCGAAGCACGATGGTTGTCACGTCATCGGGCTTGTCGTCACTGCGCGTCCGTGGTGCCTCCGTGTGACTTCCGCGATGGATGGCATCGGTCGACCGAACTGACACCGGCCTGCGCCTGCCGAAGGCGTCCGCGCCCTTACTCGCCCGCCGGCCCGGAGGGCAGACTGCCTTCATGCAGCTCCCCGCCGAAGCCGTTACTGCCACCGTGCTGATCGAGGTCGTACGGATCTCCGCCCTTCCCACCAAGCGGGGCGTCCCGTACCCCGGCACGGTGGTTGCTCACTGGGCCGGGAGCGAGGCCGCCGCTGCCCTGGCGTTGATCGAGAGCCTGCCCGGCAGTGAACAGCAACGCTGCGGCTTCTCGCCGGGCTGGAGCGTCCGGGCGTACGAGGACTCTCTCGATCGGGCGCTGTTCGAGGCGGCGTTCTGCTTCACCTGCCATGAGGTTCGCATGCAGGGAACGGCGGTGCCTCCCGCTCTGGCTACGCAGTTCTTCGATCCGGCCGCCCTGCCGGCCCTGACGCTGCTGTCTCTCTTCCGCAAGGCAGCTTCGTTGACGATCGACTGAATGAGCGTCACGTCTCGGCCTCGTGACATGGGGCTGCCGATTGGACGTCTGTGACACGTAGCCTGCCTCCTGAGTGGCAACCACGTTGCTTGGAACACGTAACAAGATCTTGTCGATTGGCCCTGGTCGGGCGTGAGCGATGTAATGATCCGGCCGGTGCATCGTGTGACCACTCGGTGCCGCCTGAACGGTCGACGTTTTTTGTCTGCACTAGTGTCAGTGACTGCTGGCAGTATCACCCGCCATGAAGATCACGCGTACTACGCCGCCGCGGCCGCTCGACGTGACCGCGCTCTTTCCCCACCTGGCCCCGCTGGCCCGTACGGCAACCCGGTTGCACCCGGTTCCCGCATGCCCGTCCCCGCGTCACAGCTCGGTCGGCGGTCCGCTGCTGTGGCCCGCCGATGAGCCCTGGCCGCACTGCGACGGTCCGCACGAGTGGGACGCAACGAAACCGCTCAGAACGCTTGCGGACTTGAGACTGCTGCGCCGGATTCGCGCCGCCGCGCGGGGTCGCGACTTCACCCCGCAGGAACGGGAGGCCCTCGCCCGCATCGAGCCCCCGAGGACCTATCCGAGACCGAAACCGAACCTTCAGCCCTACGACGGGGCGATAGCCCTGTTGCCGCTGGCCCAGTTCTACACGCGGGACATCCCGGACCTGCGCACGCCCGCCGGCACGGATCTGCTCCAAGTGCTGTGGTGTCCCTTCGACCATCCTCCGAAAAGCTACATGCCCAGGACCGTGCTGTTCTGGCGGTCCGCAGCCGAGGTCACCAGCTTCCTCACCGCGCCCCCGGAGCCGCCCACGGTGCAGTTCGACGGCTACCTGCCCGAGCCGTGCCTGCTCCTCCCGGAGCAGATCACCGAGTACCCCCACCCCTCGGAGCTGAGCCCGGACATCCTGAGCATGCTCAACGACTGGGGCAGATGGGAGAACGCCGGAGACACGGTGGACAGCCGCTATGCGTCGTACCCGGCGGAGTTCTACGGGATCAATCTCTCCGTGGCGCCGGGCTGGAAAGTTGGCGGCTTGCCCTCCTGGGGCCTGACCGACCCGATCCCCCAGTCCTGCCTCACATGCGACACCACGATGACCCCCCTGCTGACCATCCCCTCGCACGAATGGGGCAGCAGCGACCGCACCTGGATCCCGTACGAGCTGCAAGAGCCACTGATTTTCACCGGGGGAGGTGAACCTCGACCCAATCAGCCCGCCGCCGTCCAGATCGCCCGCGGCTACAAGCAACAGCTCTACGTCTGCCCAGCCTCACCCGAGCATCCCCACACCGAGCTGATGCAGTAGACGCCCCAACAGCAGCCCACCACACGTGGTCTGGATCTGCAGCACGATCCTGTGCCATCTTGACCTGCCCCACCATGCGAGCTCCTGATGTGATGTTGACGCGGCCTTCTTGAGTCGCCTCCAGCAGATGAGGCTGCAGCCCAACGAGACGAAGGCGTCGTGGAGCTCGGTTCGACGTTCGCAGCGGATTGCGAGGCGTTTGAAGTGGGGGAGCAGGGCGAAGGTCTGCTCCACGACGTGGCGGAGCTTGCCGATGCCCTTGATGTTCGGTGACCCCTTGCGGGAGATGACGGGCAGGATCCGCCGGTGACGGAGCTCGTCGCGGTGTGCGTTGGAGTCGTAGCCCTTCCGGGGCCAGGATGTAGAACCCCGACATCAGCGCCCAGGAAAACCCCTGGCGCCAGGAAGGGCGCAAAGAGCACGGCCAGGAACAGAAGATCAGCCACGTCTGCCCAGACATCGCCCGAGGAGGAGCGGTTCCAGCGGGGCTGGTGACACCCACCAAGCTTCGCGCACCTTCGGTGACAGGCAGAGCGCCGCCTACGTGAGCACCGAGGCGATCGCGGCGGTCCCCGAGAATTCACGCTTCGATGCCCGGCAGGCGTCCCGGCAGGAGGACCTGGCCGGCGACCTTCGCGGCCCGGCGGAGCTCACGGTCGAGACTGCGGCACAATCTGCCTTCATGGCCTCCTCCCGTGATCCAGCCGCCCTGTATCCCGACATCGCAACGGAAGGCAGCCTGGCTGCCGCGCTCCAGGCCACGGCTAGCAGGCACTGCCTCGCCGTCTCGTTCGAGGCATCCGAATCCAATCCGCTGCTTCACGCTTCGGCCACGAGTCCGGTCGCGCATCGGACGCCGCTGGCGATCAGCGCCTGGGCGGCCGAACGTCGTTGGTCGATCCGCGGCTGCGAGCCGTTTCAGGACATGGCGCTCGTAGAAGGCAACACGCAGGAACTCGCGCAGGTCGCCCGGGTTGCGCAGGCGTGGCACGACGGGGTTGAGTTGGCCGCGATCCGCCGCGCCGCGCCGTTCGTGCACCTCACCGGGCGCTTCGAGGTACCCGACCACGATCCGGACCGACTGGCCGAGTCCGAATGGCAGCATCTGCGCACAGAGGCCGACGAGATGGACTGGCCCGAATACCGCGCGCTCATCGAGGCCGCATACTCCGAACCGGCGCTGCGGAGGCTCTACCCGTTCACCAGCCACTGGACGCTGCGCTTCTCCACCAGCACTCGCCCACGCCTCACGGTCGTCCCGCTGTGCCTGGATCCGCATCGGCAGAAGCCCTACACCCTCAGCACTCACTACATGGGAGAGGTCCTGGCCGAGGCCACGACAGCGAAGGAGGCCGTGTTGATGGCCCTGCGCCATCTGCCCTCCGGCCTTGTCGCCGTTGCGGCCGGGGTGGACTGAACGGACCAGGCTCGGTCTCGGACAGGCCCTAACCCATCGGCACCGGCTCCGGGTGCGCCGGTCGGGCTCGTTCGGTGTCGGAAGCGCCCGAGGCCGCTGTGGCTGCGAGGCTGAGGAGGACGGCGGCCACCACGCCGGCGATGAACCAGCCGGACGGGCCGTTTTTGCCGAGGTGGGTGGCCAGGAGTGGGGTGGTGCCGCCCAGGACGGCGCTGGTCAGTGCGTAGGGGAGGCCGATGCCGAGGGCGCGTACGCGGGGCGGGAAGATCTCGGCGAGCAGGGCGGGCAGGACCGTCGTGACGCAGACCAGGTAGACCACGCCGCTGCCGTAGGCGAGCAGCAGACTGGTGAACCGTCCGGTCATGGCGAGGTAGGCCCAGGAGCCCCCCGTGGCGAAGAGCAGGCTCGCCACGACCAGCAGCCGCCGTGGCCCGATCCGGTCGGCGAGCAGGCCGATCGGCACCTGGAGCAGGATCATCACGGCGGTGGCGCAGACCACGGCCCAGAACATCGTCCCCTCCGGAGCCAGTCGCTGCCCCATCGCCGGTATCACCGAGGTCCAGGTGCTGCCGACGGTTGCCATCCCGGCCACCAGCAGGACGGAGCGCAGGACCTGCTGCCGGTGGGTACGCAGGACCTCGCGCAGCGGACTGCGGTCCTGACGGGAGCTCACCTCGCGCCGGAAGACCTCGCTCTCGGTGATCCGGCTCCGCAGCGCCAGCAGGACCAGCCCGAGCACGCCGCCGATCAGGAACGGCACCCGCCAGCCCCAGGTCTCCATCGCCCCGGGCCCCACCAGGCCGGTCAGCATGCCGCCGAGCATCGCGGCGGTGAACGCGCCCGCGGCGGTGGTGAGCGAGAACAGGCTGCCGTAGAGGCCCCTGCGGCGAGGCGGGGCCAGTTCCATCAGGTACGCCGCCGCGGCCGGCCATTCACCGCCGGAGGAGATGCCCTGCGCGAGCCGGGCGCAGAGCAGCAGCACGGGGGCGAGGATCCCGACCTGCTGGTACGTCGGGGCGCTCCCGACCAGGACCGAACCGGCCGTCATCAGGAGAATCGCCAGCAGCAGCGCCGGCTTGCGGCCCCTGCGGTCCGCCAGCCGGCCCAGCAGCACGCCGCCGAGCGGCCTGGCCAGCACGCCCACCCCGAGCACCGCGAAGACACCGAGCAGCGAGGTGGTCGGATCGGCGGAGGGGAAGAACCGCTCCGCGAAGAGCGGGGCGAACAGACCGTACGCCAGCCAGTCGAAGGATTCCACGAAGTTCCCGACCACGGTCGCGGTGACGGCGCGGCGACGTAGCCGCACGGCCTCGGGCGAAGAGGCGGGCAGCGTGTGGAGCGGTCTGGTCTCGGTGTGCGGCATGGGTGGGCTACTCCCGGCGCGGACGATGTGAGGGCTCATGGTTCCGGGCGTCGGCGTCCGCTGCCTACTTCTCGATTGCTCTCTCCCCGCCGCCGCGCGCCCCGTTCGGTGGGCGGTTTCGATGTCCGGGAGCAACAGAGGAGTGGCCTCCTGCACGACGACCAGGGCCCGAGCACCGAGATTGCCCCCGCTTCGGCCGCCCCGGCCCCTGCGGACCTTGCTCGACGCCATCGGCAACCCTGCCGCGATGCCGCCGACGCCCGCTATCGGGCCACCCCGGCGGACGGCCCCCCCGCTCTCTGCGAGCGGTGCAAGCGACGCGCCCTCGTTGCCGTACAGCTCGGCCACTCTCTCTCGCTCGGTCGCATGTCCGGCGTCGACCAGGTGCCGGCCGGGCAACCGCCCGGCCTCTCGTGTCACCCGACGCGCTCCTCCAGCATTCGTTCCGGGACGAATCCCGCCCTCGCCAACCGTTTCCACAGCTCGTCCGGGATGGGGAACCGGGCCGCCGCCACGTTCTCCGTGACCTCTGCCGCCGAACGGCACCCGAGGACGACCGAGCCCACGGCGCCGTGCAACAGAGGGAACTGGATCGCTGCCGCGGCGAGCGGCACCTCGTATTCGGCGCACAGTTCGCGGCACTGCCGCGCCCGCTCCAGTGCGGCAGTGGGAGCCGGCCGGTAGTTGAACATGGCACCGGGTGCCGGGTCGGCCAGCAGTCCGGTGTTGAAGACGCCCCCGACGACCACCGAGGTACCCGTCCTCGCGCACAGCGGCAGCAGTTCGGGAAGCGCCTCGTGGTCGAGGAGCGAGAGGCGGCCCGCGATCAGTACGACGTCGACCTCGAACTCCGCCACGTACGACGCGAGCGGAGCGCTGTGGTTCATGCCGAACCCGATGGCCTTGACCAGGCCCTCCTCGCGCAGTCTGCGCACCGCCGGATAGGCGGTGCGGCGGATGTCGTCCGGGTAGTCGTCCGGGTCGTGGAGATAGAGGATGTCGACGCTGGAGCGGCCGAGGCGGGCCAGACTCGACTCCAGGGACTCCCGGATACCGCGCTCGGTCCAGTCGGTGATCACCTCTCCGGGCGATCCGTCCGGCCGGGGACGCAGCAGCCAGCCCGTCTTGGTGGAGATCACCGGGGCGGCGTCGGCCGAGGCGGGAAGCAGTCGGCCGAGGCGCCGCTCGGCGAGGCCGTGTCCGTAGCGGGGAGCGGTGTCGACGTACGACATTCCGCCCTCGGCAGCCGCCTTGAGGGTCGCGGCGGCTTCCTCGTCGCCGACGTCCTCGAACAGTCCGCCCAGGGGAGCCGTGCCCAGACCCAGGCGGGGGAGGGCGAAGGGCAGCCGGGTCGCTGCCGGCCGGTCGGTCATGCCGTCTCCCACGGTGAGGCGCAGGCCGCGCGGCCCGCGCGCAGGGTCATGGTCAGGGTCAGCCGGATCCGCGCGTTCCCGGGGAGGCGGACGCGGAAGTACGGTCCGCCGACCGGCTGCGCGGGGCCGTCGTCCACGCGGACGGCTCCGACATGGTGCTCGGCGAACGAACCCGCCTGGACCAGCAGGGATCGCGCCGCGCCGCCGAGGTTCACCAGCTCCACCACCGTGTGCTCCGGGCGGATGTCCGAGACGAGCGCCGCGACGTCCGGCGGAAGACCGGGACGGCGGGCGTCCGCGTCGTGGTAGCGCACATGCAGGTGGGCTGTGCCACCGTTGTAGAGCACCTGCGGGGAGCCGGTGGTCAGCTGCAACAGGGCTTCGGTCACCACCGGGTTGAGGTGCTGCCAGTGGTGGATGTCCAGCGCGCCGGGGCCGACCTCCGGGTCGACGGTGTCGTGCTCGATGGCTTCCATGCGCTCGGCGCAGCTCGCCAGGGCGCTGCGCAGCATCTGCTCGGGATACCGCGGGTTCCGTCCGCGCAGGAACTCGTACCAAGGCTCCTCATGGCCCGCCTCGTCCTTGATGCGCTGGGTGTGCACGGCCGTCCAGTCCCAGTTGGAGGCCGACCGAAGCCGTTCGATCCGGTCCTGGTCGGCCTCCTCGCGGCTGAAGTGCCAGAGCGCCAGCGGAAGCTGACCCGGCATGACCGTGTAGTCGAACCAGCCGGAGTCGTTGTGCCGCTGGGGGACCATGAGCGTGCGCTCGGCCTCCATGGACCGCAGGTGCGGCTCCCAGCGCTCTCCCAGCGTTCCCATCTCGTTCGCGGTGCGCTGCTCGGCGTGGGACATCACGGCGTCGAGCGGATTGCGGGCGAGTTCCAGAAACCCGCGGTCCCCTGTGACGAGGGTCGCGTTGGCCGCGCCGATGACGGTGGCGCTGCCGACGGGGGAGAGGCCGTGCGGCCACGACCATCCGTAATGGCCGCCGTACCAGCGGCCGTCCAGGTACTCGCCCACCACGCCGTTCAGGCCCGCGTTGTCGGGCACGACCTCACGGCCGGCGAGTCGCTCCCGCCACACGCCGACGTATTCGGCCACCCAGTCCGCGTAGCGCTGCTCGCCGCTGAGCAGGAACGCGTGGGTCGCGAGCCCCGTGGCCGCGAGGTTCACGATCGTGTCACCGCGGCCCATCCGCTCCCACATCGCCCGGCCGTACACGCGGGCACGCTCCTCGGACGCCTCCAGGTCCTCGAAGGACGCGAGGTCGTCGACCCCGTCCAGCGGCATCCCGTACGGGCGCAGGGCGGGGCTCCAGGGAAAGTACGGCTCCTCGTCACTGAACCCGAACCGTGGCCCCGTCGAACCGTTGTGCGGGGCGCGCAGCACCCGGTTCTCCGGGTCGTAGTTGGGTCCGCCCGGAAGGTAGAAGTCGGCGAATCGCAGGGCGAGCCGGCGCAGCTCCTCGTCGCCCGGATCCGCCAGGCACAGACCGTAGAAGAGGAGCAGGCCCTCGCCCTGGTGGAACCAGTCGTAACCCCGCTCCAGGCCGTCGACGAGCATGCCCATCTCGGTGAGCTGGGCGGTGACACCGCTCCAGTGCCGCCGTGCGGCCGGCAGCAGATCCGTACTGCCGCCGAGCACATACAGCATCGGCCAGTTGAAGAACGGCTCGTAGAAGTCGTCCACGCCGTCCCGGCCGTCCAGTCCGCGGCCGAGCGTGTCGCGGAAGACGAGACGGCCGTCCCCCTCGGTGTAGCGGTCGGCGAAGAGCCGCCAGGCTTTGTCCTGGAGGGCGAACAACTGCCGCTCCAGCTCGGCCCATCGAGGGACGTCGGTGATGGTCCGGGTCGCGTGCAGCAGAGGGCCCTGTGCCTCATCTCCTGTATGTGTGCCGCCGGTCCGCTCAGGGCTGAGCATCGAGAACACCTGCTCCCTCGTCACGTAAGGATTGAATAATCGCCCATCGATAGCCGATGGTTAGACTCACCGGCGGGGAGCGGGCGTGTCAATACTCAGGAGCAGCCCGCCCGCTGGAGGAGGAGGCGCACCGTGATCGACTGCCACGTCCACCTGTGGGATCCGGGACGGGGATTCCCCTGGATCAAGCCCGGCAGTGAGCACCATCGCGTCTTCGGCGAAGGCGACTTGGACCGATCGGGCGCCGGCATCGGCCTGGTCGGCGCGATCCTCGTCGAGGCGTCGCGCGGAGACGTGGGCGAGACGTCCGCACTGCGCCGACTGCGCCTGCGCCGCCCGGATCTGGTCGCCGGATACGTGGCCAACCTGCACGTCCACGGCTCCGACGGGGCCGGCCCGTTCCGTTCCCTGCTGCACGCGTGGGGTGCCTCACGTCCGAACGGGATGCGACTCGGCGGAACCTCCTGGACGGACACCCCCGAGGCAGCCCGCGCGCTCGTTCCCGTACTGGCCGACGAAGGCGTGGTGCTCCAGCTCAACCTGCATCAGGGGGCGTTGGGAGCGGCGGCCGAAGCTGCGGCCCGGCACCCGGAGTTGAGAGTCGTGGTCGACCATCTGGGCAATCCCCCGCACCTTCGCACACCCGAGGTGGGGGAGTGGTACCGCGACATCGAGCGCGCGGCCGGCGTATCCGGTGTGGTGGTGAAGATCTCCGGACTGCTCACCCAGCAGCACGGCGCACCGCCGCAACGAGTCGCGCACATGGTGCGGCACGTCGTCGACACCCTCGGCCCGGACCGCTGTCTCATCGGCTCGGACTGGCCGATCTGCCTGCCCAGGGGCTCTCGCGCCGAATCGCTCGCGATGTCCCGGCTCGGCCTGGCCCACCTGACGGACGACCAGCGCGCTCGCATCCTGCGTACGACCCCGGCCCGCGTGTACGGACTCGACAGCTGAGCGTGCGCCCGGTTGACAGTGCTCGAACGCCCCTGATTCGATTCCCTCGATGATCGATAGGCGATGATCAGCGACCCGGCTCGGCGTAGTCGAGAGCGGGCCCCGACCTCTGCGGAGATGTTCATGGCACAATTCGACCTTCCCCTGGACCAGCTGGAGCGTTACCGGCCGGCTCTTGCCGAGCCGGACGACTTCGACGCCTTCTGGCGGGAGACCCTGGCCCGCCACGACGACATCGACCTCGCGGTCTCGTATGAACCGGTGGCCAACGGGCTCGTCACGATCGACACCTTCGACGTGACCTTCGCGGGCTACGGCGGCCACCCGGTACGCGGCTGGCTCCACCTGCCGGTGACCCGCACCGGCCCACTGCCGGCCGTCGTGGAGTACCTGGGTTACGGCACCGGGCGGGGAGCGCCCCACGAGACGCGCCTGTGGGCGGATGCGGGCTACGCGCACTTCGTCATGGACACCCGCGGCCAAGGCGCCGAGACCCCCGACGCCGACCCGGCGACCGGCGACATCGCGGCGCCCGGCTTCCTCACCCGCGGCGTCCTCGACCCGCGTCGCTACTATTACCGGCGCCTCTACACCGACGCGGTGCGGGCCGTGGCCGCGGCGCGCACGCACCCGGACGTCGATCCGGCCCGCGTCGTGGTCACCGGAACCAGCCAGGGCGGCGGCATCACACTCGCCGCCGCGGGTCTGGTCCCCGACCTCGTGGCCGTCATGCCGGACGTGCCGTTCCTGTGCCACTTCCCGCGCGCCACGACGCTCACCGACATGCCTCCGTACGACGAGGTCACCCGGTTCGTGAAGCGGCATCGGGAGCACGCGGCAACGGTGGCCCGCACCCTGTCCTACTTCGACGGGGCCGCCCTGGCCCGGAGGGCCAACGCGCCGACCCTGTTCTCCGTCGGCCTGATGGACCGTATCTGCCCGCCCTCCACGGTGTACGCGGCGTTCAACCACTACGGCGCCCAAGGGAACGTGGGCCAGTCCGACAAGCAGATACGGGTGTATCCGTACAACGACCACGAAGGCGGCGGGGCCGCCCACGAGGTGGCCAAACTGGAGTGGCTGGCCGATCGGCTGGAATCCTCGGTGTGACCCCATCGAGGGAGGACGGGCGCGTATTATGTCGCAACTGACGTGCCCCAATGCAGGATTGGGAAATCATGGCACCACATGCGTCCGGTGGGTTCGTCTCCACACTGGCCACCAACAAGGACCGGTTCCGCAAGACCCTGATCTCGGACCAGGTGTACGACCTGCTGCGCCAGGCCGTCGTCGAGGGTGATCTCGCGCCGAACGACCGCGTCGTCGAATCCGAGATCGCCCGGCGGCTCGGTGTGAGCCAGGCCCCGGTGCGTGAGGCGGTCAAGAGGCTGGCCCGTGAGGGCCTTTTCACGCACGTCCCACGCCGCGGCCACTTCGTCGTCGAGATCTCCTCGCGGGACGCGGAGTACGCGCGCCAGGTACGCGAACCACTGGAGGGCCTGGCCGCGCGGCTCGCCGCCGAGCACATCACCGAGGACCAGCTCGCCGAACTCGACGCACAGGTCGCAAGGATGCAGGAGGCGGTCGCCACGAACGACGTCAGCAGCTTCCGCGACGCCGACATCGAGTTCCACACCCTGGTCAGCCGGTTCGCGGGCAACCCGTTCCTGGCCCGCATGTGGGAGGTCATCGAGCCGAGTCTGCGCACCCTGCGGGCCATCTCCGATCCGCTCTTCGACGGTGACCGGCGCGCCATGGCCGAGGAACACGGCCGTCTCGTCGGCCTGTTGAGGTCCGGAGAGCCCGCCAAGGCGGCAGAGGCGTTCGCCGACCACGCTGCCGGCCGGGGGCCCGTTCCCGACGCACGGGAAACGAAGCGGCCGGCCAGGAAGGCCACCGCGGCGAAGCGCACGACGTCCAGGAAGAGCGGGCCGAAGCCCAGCTGAACGCACAGCCATGGGCCCGGTCCGGGACATCCGGACCGGGCCCGCACACATGCCGGCAGCGGTCTACCGGCGGGCGCCCGCAGTCCACTTGGGGGCGCCGTACTGGTAGGCGCCCAGGCTCGGCACCGCATCCGTGGAGCCGTCGTTGATCCCTGGCAGCGCGAGCGCCTGACTCCGCGCCGGTGAGCCGACGGTGAGCCGGTAGTCGTGGCCGGCCGCGTCGACGAACAGCGGGTCGGTCTCCGGGGGGAGGTTGTGGGAGAGGACGAGCCCGCCGTCGGTGGCGCCGGTCAAGCCCCGGATCGTCCCGAGGTTGTTGTAGATCTTCGTACCGGTCGACTGCCCCGGCTCCTTCACGTAGAACAGCGTCATCCCGCCGGTGTTGTTGTAGACGCCGTTGTCGTGCGATCCCGTACCCAGACCGTTGAGCATCACCGTTCCCTCCCGGTTGCCCCAGCCCACGTTGTTCGCGATCACGAGGTCGCTCTGGCCGTTGTCCGCGTATACGCCCGAGATCCCGAAGGTGGTGGAGGTGGTGGCCGGAGCCGGGTCGTGGAGCACGTTGTGGTCGATCGAGGTGCCCATCATCCAGGCGCTGCAACAGGTGTAGATCGCGGCGACGTCCAGGCTCATGCGGGCGTACCCCGAGATGTCGTTGTACGCGATCAGGTCCTTGCCCGGGGTGAGCCCGGAGACCTCGTTCCACTGGAGGTTGATGCCGCTGCGGCCGACCCGGGAGATGGTGTTGTGCGTGACCGTCTGACTGTTGCCCTGCACGGCGATGCCCGCCGCGTAGGTGCCCATGTAGTCGACGTCGTGGATGACGTTGTCGGTGGCTGTGTTGTTCTGTCCGCGGAGCGCGATCCCGTTTCCGGCGCTCAGCGACAGATCACTGTTCACGATCTTGTTCCGGGTGCCGTCGAGGACGATGCCCGTGTCGCCGACGCCCCGCGTCACCGTACTGCCGCAGTCCGTCGCGCCCCGGGTGATGTCCGTGTAGTGCGAAAGGTACCGGCCGTTGATGCCGTCCAGAGTGACGCCCGTGCTGGAGGGGCCCGTGGCGATGGTGGCCGCGAACAGACCGATGCCCTCGACCGTCGTGTGAGAGGTGCCCGTCAGGTCGAAGCCCAGGGTGCGCCGTTTGGCCTCGACGGTGTGGGTGTCCGGATCGTCCGTGCTGTAGACGTACAGGCGTTTCGCCGTCGGGTCGTAGAACCACTCGCCCGGATGCGCGAGTTCGCCGATCTTCCCGGAGAGCGCGTACCGGGTCTCCTCGGGGACGATCTTGTGGACGCACGGCGGTGCCGCGTCCAGCGTCACCGAGCCGACGGCGGAGCTCTTGACCGTGGTCGTGGCCGACACGTACCAGTAGCCGGTCAGGGCCCGCGCGCCGTCCCAGTATCCCGCAGGACGAGTCAGATCCGTGTCGGCGACGGTGGCGTCGGCGCTGCCCGCACCGGCGTACTGGAGTGAGGGAGCGAGCGGGTCGAGGCCGGGATAGGGCCACTGGGCCTCGACGCCCATCCTCCCGTCGGTGAACACCTGCACCGTGGTCACGTCCGGCCCGAGGTCGGCGCCGGTGCTGTACACGTGCCCGTCCGCCACGGCGTCGCTGAACCGCGAGCCGACGGCGAACGGATCCCTCGCGGCGATCTCGGCGACATCCGCGGCGGTGACCGGCTCGAAGCCGCCGATCCTGGAGGCGCCGCTCACCGTCACCTTCGCGCCGGGGGCGGCGCGATAGGAGACGGGTAGTTCGGCGGTGCCGGAACGCGCGGGCACGACCGTCTCCGCGTACGTGCCGGACAGGACCAGGCACGTGTCGCCCGGCACCATCACATCGGCGCACTTCTGGATGTGCCGGAACGGGGAACTGTCACTCCTCCCGTCCGCGGTGTCGCGGCCGGACGGTGACACGTAATAGGTGTGTCCCGCCTTGGACGTGACCGGGTGGGCGGCGGCGGGGTGCCCCACCGCGACCATGGCCAGCGAAGCAACGAGGGCGGCAGCGGTCCACGGTCCTCCACGGGACCGTCGTTTCGGGTCTCTCAGCACACGTGGTCCTTTCTCGGCTCTCTCTGGGACGGGACGGGCGACGCGGGTCGGGTCAGCCCTTCACGGCGCCGACGGTGAGACCGCTGATGATGTGGCGCTGCATGTAGATGAAGAAGATGACGACGGGGGCGATGGCGAGCAGGAGGTTGGGGAAGACCTTCGTCAGGTCTGTCGAGTACTGACTGATGCCGGCGTAGACCGCCGTGGTCACGGTGTAGTGCCCCGAGGACGGGCTGAGCAGGATCTGCGGAGAGATGAAGTCGTTCCAGATCCCTATCGAGTTGAGGATGAGCACGGTGACCACCGCAGGGCGCATCAGGGGGAACACGATGGCCCAGAATGTGCGGAAGCGGCCCGCACCGTCGATCGTCGCCGCATGGTCGATGTCCACCGGAATGGTGCGGATGAAGCCGACGAACAAGAAGATGCTCACCGGCAGAGTGGACGCCACG
Organism: Streptomyces sp. NPDC041814; assembly: GCF_055590565.1. Lineage (NCBI taxonomy): Bacteria > Bacillati > Actinomycetota > Actinomycetes > Kitasatosporales > Streptomycetaceae > Streptomyces > Streptomyces sp. NPDC041814. The sequence goes on from NZ_JBVJAM010000002.1 coordinate 761,554, forward strand.
TCGTGCGCGACCAGGCCGGTCACGGTGTTCGCCAGCCCGATCTCGCGCAGTACGTAGATCACCGGGATGATCACGGCGGCGCCCGGAATGAACGTTCCGGCCAGGAAGTACAGCAGAACCAGCTGCGTCCGCCGCTTGAGGCTGCGTGCGATCGCGTACGCGGCGGGGCCGGCAAGCAGGATGCACAGCACGTCGACGAGCACGACGATGAACAGCGTGAAGCCGTAGCCGTCGATGACGTTGAACTGTGGACTGCTGATCGCGGCTGACATGTGCTCGAAAGTCATCCCGCCCAGCGGGATGGAGAAGGGGTTGTCGAGGATGTCCTGCTGCGACTTGAAGGCGTTCACCACCAGCAGGTACACCGGCACGATCATGACGACGAACAGCACCCCGAGCAGCACCCACCGTCCGGGCGAGCGAGGCTCCCCGCGCTTCGTGCCCGGTCCCTCCCCGCCCTGGGCCGACGCGGCCTGCGGCCTGTCGCGGACCTCTGCTTCCAGTACGACCACCAACGGCTCCTAACTTCCTGTCGCGGCCTGGTCCTGGCGGTTGCGCAGCGCCGTTACGACGAGGGCGAGCACCGCCGAGACCACCATCAGGAACACCGCCTGCGCGGTCGCGTATCCGACCTTGGTGCCCTCGAAGGACCGGGCGAGAATGAGATAGGTGAAGGTCTGCGTCGACCCGGCGGGACCCCCGCCGGTGAGGCTGACCACGATGTCGTAGGCCCGGACGAGACCCACCAGGTTCAGCACCGTCGCCACGGTCACCACGGGCGCGATCATCGGGATCACGATCCGCAGATTGATCTGCCGCTTGGACGCGCCGTCGATCGCCGCCGCCTCCAGCAGCTCCGCCGGCACCGTCTGCAGCGCGGCGACGAACAGGACGACGTTGAAGCCGAACCCTGCCCACACGATCACGCCGATCAGCGAGATCAGCGCGAACTGCTCGTCGAAGAGGAACCCGAGCGGCTCGATGCCGAACTTGGCCAGCGTGTTGTTGATGGCGCCGTTGGTGCCGAGGATCGCCGCCCACAGGTATCCGAGGATCAGCGCGCTGATGACGTGGGGGAAGTAGGCGACGGCCCGGTAGAAGGAGTTCGCGCGCGAACGGCCCTTGAGCGCCAGCGCGTACACGAGCCCCAGGCCCACCATCAGGACGGTGCCGACCGCGGCGATCAGCGCTGTCACGTACCAGGCGTCCGACGAACTCGGGTCGTCGAACAGGTGCGCGTAGTTGTCCAGCCCGATGAACGCGGCCTGGGAGAACCCGTCCCAGTCGGTGAGACTGAGATAGACCGCGACGCCCACCGGAACGACCGTCATCACCGTGTACAGGAGGACGGCAGGACCCATCATCGCGAAGGAAACGGCCGACTCACGCACTCTTGCCCGGCGCCGCGCCTGCCGGTCGCCCCCTGCGGTCAGCTCTGCGAGTTCCACCACTTGTCCAATCCGCCGGCCACGTCCTCGGGGGAAGCGCCTGTGTACAGGGACTGGATCTGCTTGTTGAGCTCGTCGCTGAAGCCGGCGATCGGCTGCCTCTGTCCGGACTTCACGATCACCGACGGCGCCTTGTCGAGGATCTGCTGCACGGAGGTGCCGAGGCTGGACGTCGGGTAGGTGAAGCCCTCGCGGAGGTTGCCGTCGGAGGCGAGCTGGCTCTTGATGGCCTCCGGATCGGTGGTCGCCCACTTCACGAACTCGATCGCCTCGGCCTTGTGACGGGACTTGTTCACGACGACGTACGGGTTCGAGATGTTGCCGAACTGACCGGACGGGTAAGTCCCGTCGGTCGGCATGGGGAACACTCCGATGTCGTCGCTCTTCTTCGCGGCATCCGCGGCGGGCACGAAGAACGAGCCCATGATGTACATCGCGGACTTGCCATTCAGGAACGCCGTCTGGCCGTCCGCGTAGGTGAGGCCGAGTGCGCTCTTGTCCAGGTAGCCGTTGTCGATCCAGCTCTTGTAGTGATCGAGGTAGGACGTGTATCCGCTCTCGGCGAATGAGGTCTTGCCCTGGGTGCGCTTGACCGTCCACTCGGGATCGGCGGTGAGCACACCCGCGTCGGCCATCATCGAGAACTGGGACCCCGTGACCCACTGCCCGGCAGTCTGCAGCGGCTTGTAGCCGGCGTCCTTCAACTTGCCCATGGCGGACGTGAACTGCGCCATCGTCCTGATCCGTGTCGCGTCGAGCCCCGCCTTCGTGAAGGCGGCCTTGTTGTAGAAGACGAGCGACTGTATCTGCTCGCCCACACCCACCACGTAGTGCTTGCCGTCGACGGCGTACTGGTCGGCCAGCGGAGTCTTCCTGGTCCAGGGCTGGTCGGACAGGTCCGCGAAGAGCGATGCCGTGTCGGCCGTAGGCGTGATCTGCTGCGCGACGTCCGGGGGATCGCCCGCGGCCAGGTCCTGCCTCAGCTTCGCGTCCGCCGAGATGGTGCCGGTCAGTTCGAGCTTGACGTTCACACCGGGGTGATCCTTCTCGTACCCGTCGAAGAGGTCGTTCCAGAACTTCTCCGTCAGGTTCGGGGTGATGTTCACGATGACGCGGAGGGTCGTGCCCTCCGACGCCTGGTCGGACCCGCCCCCGCAGGCGACGGCCGAGACCATCACCAGGGGAGCCACCGTGAGCCCGCAAGCGCGGCGCCACATTGTTTTCATCGGGACACGCTCCGTTGCGTAGTCGTGAATAATCGATAGCTGGCATCCAGCCGTGGATTCCTGAGGGGAAGACGGCGGGAGGGTGCGGGCGCCCGAGGGATCGGTTCGCCCGGCGGGATGGTGCGATGTCGTGGAGGCGGGGCCGGACCCACGCCTCCCAACAGGGCTATCGTCTATCGATTGTTGATGCTAGAGCGGGCTCGTTGCTTCTTCAAGGGTGCTGCCGCAACTCTGAGTTCCGGTACGCGTGTCCAGCTCCAGCTCGATCACCGGAAGGAGCACATCGGGCCTGGCGATGGGCAGAGTCAGGGTCAGGGTGCCCGGAGGCTGACTCGGGGGTGCGAGGTTGTTGTGCTCGTGCCGTGCGCCGTCCGTCTCATGGAAGCGGATCTCCGAACCGTCGTGCAGGAACTGGGCGTAGCGCACGTGTCCGGCCAGCCCCGGCAGGTGAAGGTGCTTGAGCGGCCAGGCCGGCAGATGCAGATACAGGCGGTTGCCGGACTGGGTGTACAGGCCGTGCGCGGGTGGCGCGAAGGAGCTTGGCCCCGCGCCGTACACGGACCGTGCGTGGAGTGTCGTCCATGCGCCGATGGCCCGGAGCGTGGCTGCGGCCTGCGGATCCAGGGCGCCCCGCCCGTTGGGCCCGACGTTCAGGATGAGGTTGCCGCCGCAGGCGACGGACTGCACCAGCATCCGGACCAGCATCGCCGGATCCTTGAAGTCACGGTTGTCGCGGTCGTAGCCCCATGAGCCGTTGAGCGTGTGGCAGGCCTCCCACCTCACGGGTTCGCCGTTGCGCTCCAGCTGCCGGTCGGGCTGGTACTGCTCAGGCGTGACGTAGTCGCCCGGAATGCCGAGCCTGTCATTGACCAGGATGCCCGGCTGCAATGTTCGTACGGTGTCCAGGAGATGCTCCGCCCCCCACTCCTGCGGCCCCTTCTCCGGGTACGTGAAGTCGAAGAACAAGGTGTCGATCGGCCCGTACTGGGTGAGGAGCTCACGTACCTGGCCCTCCATGTAGGCGCGGTAGCTCCCCATATCGCGCGGCTCCTGCCGGGCCGGGGTGTCCCGGAGGGGGTGGTGCTCGTCGACCGGGAAGTCGGGGTGATGCCAGTCCAGCAGTGAGTAGTACAGGCCGACACGCAGTCCTTCGGCGCGCATCGCGTCGACGAACTCCCGGACGAGGTCGCGGCCCACCGCGCGCACCGACGTGTAGTCGGTCAGCGCCGAATCGAAGAGGCAGAAGCCGTCATGATGCTTGGCGGTCAGTACCGCATAGCGCATCCCGGACTCCCGTGCGGTACGAGCCAGTTGGCGGGCGTCGAAGAGGTCAGGATCGAACCGGTGCAGATAACGGTCGTACTCCTGCTGCGACATGGACTCGCGGCTGCGCACCCATTCGTGCCGTGCTGCCAGGCTGTACAGGCCGAAGTGGACGAAGAGGCCGAAGCGCGCTGCCTCGAACCACCCGGTGGCATCCGAGGAGTCGGCTGATTTCGCGGACGCACTGTTCATGGAGGGCTCCTGACGCATTGACAGCACTAATCGATTGGCTGTTATCTACCATCGATAGGCGATGATGTCACTGGCGTTGCGTGCGGTGAGCGCGCGGAGAGGCACGTGCATGCACCAGAGCGGGAGTCAGGAATCGGCGTCGGCAGTGGAGGCCCGCGTCGGCGGGGTGGAGGGGGCCGGGGTCTACGAGTCGATGCGCGCACCGGTGTACAGCTCCGCCTACGTGCGGCCCACCCCGCAGATGGTGGACGCGCTGGAGGACGTGAGTGCGGCGACGGCCTGTGCCAAGCTGCACCAGATGGGTATCACCCGCACGTTCATCGACGGACCCGTGCCGTTGCACCGGGAACCGGACGTCAAAGTCACCGGCGGTGCCGTGACGCTGCAGTTCCTTCCCCAGCGGGAGGACGTCTTCAACGGCGCGGAGCAGGAGGACATCGAGCGCAAGACCCCGCTGTGGGGCGTACTCGAATCCATCCAGCCGGGAGACGTGCTGGTCATCTCGGCCCAGGGCAGTCACTTCACCGGCTGCCTCGGCGACATGCTCGTGCGCTACTTCAAGCTGCGCGGCGGCGCCGGGATCGTGGTGGACGGACGGGTACGGGACGCAGCCCGGGTACGCGCGCTCGGCGTGCCCATCTGGTGCACCGGTGTCACCCCCCACTATGCCTCGCAGACCGAGCTGTTCCCGGCCGCGTTCAACGTGCCCGTCGGGGTCGGCGGCTCACTGGTGACACCCGGCGACCTGATCATCGCCGACGAGGACGGGGCCGTCGTCGTGCCGCAGCGGAACGCGATCCCGCTCGCCGAGGACTCACTGCTTCACCAGGACCGGGAGGCGTTCGCACGCCGCCGCCTCGATGAGGGCGCGAGGCTCTCCGACTACTATCCGCTCACCGGTGAGAGCATGACCGAGTACCTGGCGAGCCGGTCCGCCACCTGAAGGGCGCCGGGATGCCGACGCCTCTGCGGAAGGCGCTTGCGCGGCAGCCGCCGCACCACTGAGGGCCGGCTGGACGAGATCCGCGGGGCGCCGCCACGCCGAGGGCGGCGGGCGGGGATGACGCCGCCCGGTCCCCGCCCTCTCCGCTGCCCAGGCCGTCCGGCAGCGCGAGCAGCCGGGCCCCGGGCGGCCCGGCACCCCGAGGGGCCGTTCGAAGCCTCGGCATCGCGGTCCCCGGCGGGCGGCTGTCCACCACGTAGCCACCGGACACCGGGTGCGTCGGGCCGCCGCCCCGTCGCCACCGCCGGACACTGCCGCCCGGATCACGGACGGCGGCCCCGGCCTCACCGACTGGCCCGGCATCCTCGACCTCTGCCGCCCCTCCCGCGGCGTCCAGGCCGAACTCCGATCCGCGGAGCCCTCTGGTGCGCAGGGCCCCCGGCGAGCGAGGATGATCAATGAACGGGCGGTGGCGAGGGGAGTGTGGCACTGCGGATGGGCGTCGAGCGGAACACGACATCGGACCTGGTCGTACGCGCCCCCGAAGGCGCCTCCCCGCGCGCTGCGGACCCCCGCGCCGATCATTCCCCGCAGCCCCGGCCGCCCCGCTTCGTCGGCCGGGAAAGCGAACTGCGCGACGTGCTCGACGCGCTGGCCCCCGGGCGTCCGGCCGCCCTCGTCGTGGTCGAGGGGGAGGCCGGGGTCGGCAAGAGCCGCCTGGTGCGGGAGGCACTGACGCACCGGGAGGTCCGGAGTGCGGGCGGGGTGCTGACCGCCGTCTGCCCCCCGTTCCGTGAGGCTCCCACCTTCGGGCCGCTCATCGACGCCGTACGGGACGGCCGCCCCCAGGGCCCCGCCGGCCTCGGGCTCTCTCCCTTGGCCGGCGTGCTGCGCCCGCTGCTTCCCGAGTGGGCCGAGGACCTGCTGCCCGCGCCGGAGCCCCTGACCGATCCCGGTGCCGCCCGGCACCGCCTGCTGCGTGCCCTGGCCGAACTCCTCGACCGCCTGGCCGTGCGCGTCCTGGTGATCGAGGACCTGCACTGGGCCGATGACGCCACCCTCGACTTCCTGCTGTTCCTCACCACCCGCCCCGTGCGCACCATCCATCTGGTCCTCACGTACCGCCCCGAGGACCTTCCCGCCGACTCCCTGCTGCCGCGTCTGACGTCACGGCAGGCCGCCGGCACCCCGCACATCCGCCTGGCCCTGCGCCCCCTGGGTGTCGCGGACACCGCCGAGCTGGTCTCGTCCATGCTGGACGACGACCACGTCTCCGAGGCCTTCTCCACCTTCCTGCACGCCCGCACCGATGGTCTCCCGCTCGCCCTGGAGGAGTCCGTCCATCTGCTGCGGGACCGCGCCGACCTGGTGCGCCGCGAGGACGAGTGGGTGCGGCACGCGCTCGCGGACATCGCCGTGCCGCCCACGATCCGCGACGCCGTCGCCGAGCGCGTCGCCCGGCTGGATCCGGATGCCCGCACGGTGCTGGAGGCAGCCGCCGTCCTCGGTGAACCCGCCTCCGAGGAGCTGCTGTTCGCCGTCGCCGGACTACCCGCCGACCGGGCCCGCCCCGCCGCCGACGCCGCTGTCCGGTGCGGCCTGCTCACCGACGGCCCGTACGGCAGACTCGCGTTCCGGCACGCCCTCCCCGCCCAGGCTGTCTACGACGGCTTGACCGCCCGCAACCGGGGCCGCCTCCACGGCCGTGCGGGCACCGCCCTGGAGGCGGAGCCGCAGCCGTCGCCGACCCGGCTCACCCATCACTTCCGCTGCGCCGGCGACACCGGTCGGTGGCTCACCCACGGCGAGGGGGCCGCCGACCTGGCACTCGCCGCGGGCGACCAGAGTGCCGCCGCGGCTCTGGTGCACGACCTGCTGACCATCCCCCGTCTGCCCGCCCAGGACATCGTCCGGCTCGTCCGGAAGGTGCCCCTGCACACCTACGGCAGTTTCCACAACCGGGACGAAGTGGTGCGCACCCTGCGGGACTGCCTGACCAGCGAGGACCTTCCGGTACGGGACCGGGCCGGCATCCATATGCAGCTCGGCCGGATCCTGCACGCCGCGGGCGAACTGCGCGCGTCGCAGCAGGAGTTCGAGCGGGCGATCGACGGCCTCGCCGACGATCCCGCACAGGCCGCGCGGGCGATGATCCTGCTCGGTATACCGACGGACTCCCCGCTGCCCGTCACCGAACACCTCCGCTGGCTCGACCGCGCCGAGGAACTGATCAACCGCGCGATACCCGCGGAGAAACGGTTGTTCTACGTCGTCAGCTGGTCCACCGCGCTCCTGCAGCTCGGTGAGGAGGCCGGCTGGCGGCCCGTCGACGGCTTCCTCCTGGACGAGGACCGAGTCGCCCCGGGGGACGTCGTCCAGCTCAACCGGGGCCTGCTCAACTCCGGTGCCTGTGCCATGAGCTGGGGCCGCTACGCGGATGCCCGACGGCTCCTCACCTGCGCCCTCGACCAGGCGAGCCGCCACCACATACCCGGTCAGCACATGATGACGGCCGCCAACCTGGTCCACCTGGACTGGTTCCAGGGCCGCTGGGACGACTACCCGACCCGGGTGGACGCCCTCGCGGAGTCCGAGGACGACCCGCGCTTCCTCGCCGAGAAGCTGCTGCTCCACGGGCTGTACGACCTGGCCGCCGGTGACAGCCGCATCGCGGAGGAGCGGCTGGGCACCGCCCTGGACGAGGGCCTGCGCGGCGGCGACCTGCTGCTGCAGGCCGAACCCGCCGGGGCCCTCGGCCGGCTGCGGCTGACCGCGGGCGACGTCGGCGGGGCGCTCGCGGCCACCGACCGGGTGACCGGCACCCTGACCGCGAAGGGCCTGTGGGTGTTCGGGGCCGAACTCATGCCGGTCCGGACCGAGGCGCTGCTCGCGGCCGGCCGGGCCGACGACGCGGAGCGCCTGACGGAGGCGTTTTCCCGGGGCACCCGCGGCCGCGCCATCCCCGCCGCGGCCGCGGGTGCCCTGGTCTGCCGGGCCCTCCTCGCCGAGGCGCACGGGCCCGCCGCCCGGGCGGCCGACGCCTGGGCGGACGCCGCCGCGGCCTGGCGGGCACTCCCGCGCCCGTACGAGGCGCTGCTGGCCGCGGCGCGCGAGGCCCTGTGCCGTATCGCGTCCGGTGCCTCCGATCAGGGCATCGCCCAACTGCACGGTGTGCGGCGCGCACTGGACACACTCGGCGCCCGAGGTGAAGCGGACCGGGTCGCGGCGGCGCTGCGCGCCCGGGGCGAGGCGGCACCGGTGGTGTGGCGCGGGGGGCGGCGCGGTTACGGTGACCGGCTCTCGCCGCGCGAGACGGAGGTCGTCCGGCTGCTGCTCAACGGCCTGACCAACAGGGAGATCGCCGCCGCCCTCTCCCGGTCGCCGAAGACCGTGGCGGCGCAGCTCAAGTCGGCCATGCGCAAGAGCGGGGTCACCACGCGAACGGCGCTCGCGGTGAGCGCGGCGAAGGCGGGGCTCACGCCGGACCCGGTGACGCACCCCAAGGTGTAGGCCCCACCGCCGCGTCCGAGGTTCTTTGAGGCATCCGCCCCATCGCAGCCCGGCCCACCGGCGTCGCAGACTTCGTGCATCAGTCAACTACTCGCGACCGCACGAGAGCACCCCTTCCCATGAACAGCCCTGATTCCGCGGCGGAGCACGAGCCGGACGTCCCCGCGACTCCGCCGCTTTCCGGCCCGTCCCCGTACGCGCCGCCGCCTCCGTCCGAGCTTCCGCCGCCCGATCCGGACGGCTACGAACCCCTCTGAAACCGGCTCCACTCCGAAAGGTCCCCCGTGAGTTCCAGACCCGACCACCGACCGCGCCGCAGCCGCCGGCGCATACGCACTCTGTTCGCGTACGCCGCCGCGGCCTGCCTCGGCCTGGGCCTGCTGTCGGCATCGCCCGCGGCCGTCGCGGTGACGAACACCCCGGCGGCCGGCACGACGGCCGCCGACGACCCGACCGTCCGTCCCTACACCCCCACGGACTGCAACGATCCGGCCCAGAAGACCGGTTACGCCCGCTGTCTGTCCGTGGTGAACACCCCCACGAACCAGCGCACGCGGGCTCGCGCCGCGACGAGCGGCCCGCCGGCCTCCGCACTGGGACCCGCGCAGATCCAGTCGGCGTACAAGCTGCCGAGCGGTGGCGGTGACGGGCGCACCGTCGCCATCGTCGACGCCTTCGGCAACTCCCGCGCCGAGGAGGACCTGGCGGTCTTCCGCGAGCACTACGGCCTCCCGGCCTGCACGACGGCCAACGGCTGCTTCCGCAAGGTCGACCAGCGCGGCGGCAGCGACTATCCGGCCGACGACAAGGGCTGGGCCACCGAGACCTCACTCGACCTGGACGCCGTATCCGCCGCGTGCCCGGGCTGCAAGATCCTGCTGGTCCAGTCCGACGACAACTCCCTGGAGAACCTCGGCGCGAGCGTCGAGACGGCTGTCCGTCTCGGTGCCAAGTTCGTCTCGAACTCCTACGGCGTCGACGGTGAGGGCACCGACCAGGCGCTCTTCGACCACTACTACGACCACCCGGGCGTCGTCGTCACCGTCTCCTCGGGCGACACCGGACACGTGCAGAGCTGGCCGGCGACGAATCCGAACGTGGTCGCGGTCGGCGGGACGAGGCTGACCGCCACGCCCGGCACGGAGCGCGGCTGGACCGAGGCCGCCTGGGACGACGGCGGCTCCGGCTGCTCCCTCTACGAGGCCACCCCGGCCTACCAGGAGGGCATCGACACCGGCTGCGACACCCGGTCCACCGCCGACATCTCCGCCGTCGCCGACCCGGCCTCCGGCCTCGGCGTATACGACACCGTGGGCAGTGACGGCTGGCTGCAGGTGGGCGGCACCAGCCTCTCCGCGCCGCTCGTCGCCGCCATGTACGCGCAGGCCGGCGACCCGGCCGCGCACACCTACCCGGTGACCTACCCCTACGCGTACACCGGCGACAGCGGCCTCAACGACATCACCCAGGGCGCCAACGACACCTGCGGCGACATCACCTGCACGGCCGGTCCCGGTTACGACGGTCCGACAGGGCTCGGCACTCCCAACGGCGTGTCCGCCCTCACCCTCGGGGACAGCGGCACCTTCAGCGGCCGGATCACCGGGGGAGCCGACAACGGCCCCCTGGCCGGGGCCGTGGTGCGCGCGGCCGACGACGCGACGGGACGCAGTTTCCGTACGACCACGGACGCCGACGGCCGCTACTCCCTGACCGTCCGGACCGGCACCTACCGGGTCACCGCGTCGCTGTTCGGCTACGCCGACGCCACCGGACCCGCGACCGGGATCGCCAAGGGCGAGAGGGCAACGGTCGACCTGAGCCTGACCAGGACCGCCACCAGCCGGGTCAGCGGCAGGGTCACGGACGGCGGCGAGCAGGGTTGGCCGCTCGCCAGCAAGATCAGCGTGGACGGCTACCCGGGCGGTGCCGTCTACACCGACCCGGATACCGGCGCCTACTCCGTCGACCTCCCGCGAGGCGCGACGTACCACCTGCATTCCACCCCGCTCTACCCCGGCTACCACACCACCGACCTCACGGTCGAGGTCGGCGGCTCGGACCTGACGCGGAACGTCACCTCCGTGCCCGACAGGACGGTTTGCGCCGCGCCCGGCTACGGCAACGCCGCCGCGACCGGCTTCGAGGGCTGGACCGGCACCACCGCCAAGGACGGCTGGACCGTCACCGGCACCGACCCGGCCGCGCCGGGCTGGGAGTTCGACGCGCCGCTGGGCATCGAGAACATGACAGGAGGCAGCGGCAACTTCGCCACCGCCAACACCCTCGCCCACGACTTCGCGGCGGAAGACACCGTCCTCACATCCCCGGTCGTCGACATGCGCGGACACACGGCGCAGCTCGACTTCGACTCGATGTTCGGCGGGGGCGACGGCACCACCGGGACCGTCGAGGTCACGGTCGACGGAGGGAAGACCTGGAGCACCGTGTGGAAGGCGGTCAACGACCCGGTCGACATGACTGCGGGCCACGAGACCGTCGCGCTGCCGCAGGCCGAGGGCAGAGCTCAGGTCCAGATCCGGTTCCACTTCACCAGCACGGCGGGCGAAGTGGGGGTCTGGCAGACCGACAGCGTCCAGCTCGGCGGATGCAGCGCCCTCACGGGCGGCCTGGTCACCGGCATCGTGACGGACGGGAACACCAGGAAGCCCGTCAACGGTGCAACGGTCACGGACCCCGCTGCTCCGTACGCCACCGGGCACAGTGCGGCGACCGCCGGCGACCCTGCCGACCGCGGCGGCCGTTACTGGCTGTTCGTTCCGGGCGCGGGCAAGCACACCTTGACCGTTTCCGCGCCGCGCTACGCGACCGGCACCCACGCGGCGAGGATCACCGCCGGGCGGATCAACCGGGTCGGCCTCGGGCTCGAAGCCGGGCATGTGGTGGCGACGCCGGCGGTCTCGTTCGACGCCCGGCTCGGCCGCAAGGCCACCAGGACGGTCACCTTCACCAACACCGGCAAGGCGCCGGTGGAGGTGGACCTCGGTGAGCAGAGCACATCCGGCAAGGCGGGCGACTCCACCGGGGACGCGGCCTGGACGAGCCTGCCGGACTACCCCGAGCCCGTCATGAGCAACGCGGTGGGCACGTACGCCGGCAAGGTCTACTCCGTGGGCGGTTTCGACCGGGCCGTCGGCGCGACGCTCACGAAGCACGGTTACGTGTACGAGCCGGCGGTCGGGTCGTGGCGACGGATCGCCGATCTGCCGGAGGCCCTGGCCGCCACCTCGTCCGCCTTCGTCGACGGCACGCTGTACGTGGCCGGCGGTCAAGGCAGCGACGCCTCGGCGCGCGCCACCGTGCTGGCCTACCACCCGGACACGGACACGTGGACGCGGGCCGCGAACCTGCCCCGGGCCGTGAAAGCCGCAGGCGTGGCGGCACTGGACGGCAAGCTCTATGTCGTCACGGGTTGCGTGGACGACTGCGCCGAGCGGACGAAGGCCGTCTACCGGTACACACCGGCCTCCGACCGCTGGAGCAGGGTCTCCGATTACCCGAAGGCGCTGACCAACACGGTGTGCGCGGGGCTGGCCGGTGAGGTCGTGTGCGCCGGTGGCGCGGATCCCACCGAAGAGACGGGACTGACCGCTGCGGCCTATGCCTACAACCCCTCCGCGGACTCCTGGCGGCGCGTCACCGACATGCCCACCGCCACGGTGAGCGCCGCCGCGACCGGCGCGAACGGCCGGATGCAGGTGGTCGGGGGTTACACCTCGGGCAGCATGGCCAATACGACTGCGGTCGAGTACGACCCGGTCGCCGGGCTCTGGTCCGCGCTGCCGGACTCGAAGTACCCCATCTACCAAGGTGGTGTCGGCTGCGGGCTCTACCAGGTCGGCGGCGGGCAGAGCGTCCGCTCGTACCTCGTAGGGGGCGTCCGCGCCGAGTACCTGCCGGGGTACGACCAGTGCGAGGGCGACGACGTGTCCTGGCTGTCCGAGGTTCGGACGCGGTTCACGCTGAAGCCCGGCCACGCGGTCACCGTCCCCGTGACCGCTGATGCCGGTGCGGTCCCGGCGGCGGGCACCTACACGGCCGACCTCACGATCGGTACGGACTCGCCCTACACCGGGCAGGCCGTCGCGATCACGCTGGAGGCGACGGGCCGTCACACCGGTCACTGACCGATCCGGCAGGGGCCCGCGCGGACGCAAGCCGGCCGCGTGGGCCCTTCCCCCGTCCCACAGTCGTCGTGCCCGCACCGCTCTGCCCGGGAGCCTGCACGCCCTCCCCGACCCGGTGCGTCCCGACGGCGCCGCCGCGTAAGCACCTGCAGTGAACACGCCTGCATCCGCTGCCCGATGCTCAGCATCAGCCCGAAGCCGGTGAACCGGCCCTCGCCATCGCCATGCTCTGGATCGAGTGCACGCCCTTCCTCGAACCCGGCGGGCGAGCCTCGGTTCGACTCGCGCCCCTTGACCCTCAGCAGTGGCGGCAGCTTGAGTCCGGCCAGGTGATCACCATGCATGAGGACCGATCCGTGGCCGGGACGGCCGTCGTCCTGGAGGTTCAGCGACCCTGCGGCCACGCCCACGGCGCGGAGTCGAACGATCAGTAGCGACCGCGGGAGGAATATATGGCGGAGCGGAGTTGGCAGCTCGGACAGGGGAGCGGCTGGTGGGAAGACGCGACGGTCTACGCCCGGGACCTCGTCCTCGTTCCAGACAGCGGCGGAGCCGCGATCACGGAGTTCCTGATTCGGATCGGGGCGGTGGCCGCTCGGTTCCGTCACTGATCCCACGCAGTCACGCTCCTGCGGACTACTCACGCCGCGTCGGTGCAGAGAAGGCACAGGGCGCGCGTCCGGTCTCCGCGCTGTCTGCCGGGCCGGGCCGCGTCTTTGCTCTGCCTTCCTACGAGACGCGCGCGGCCCTGCAACTCGATATCCGTCGAGGACTACGCACCGTCCGCCGCTGCGCGAGACGGGCGGACGCGGTCGTAGACGAGGGAGAGCGTGCCGTGCTCGCCCGCCTTCTGGGCGGTGAGGGACCACTGCGCGGCGGGCAGGCCGTCGTCGAAGAGACGGGGGCCGCTGCCGAGGAAGACCGGGAAGACCGTGAGCGCCAGCCGGTCGACCTGGTCGGCCGCCAACAGGGCCTTGATGACGCTCGCACTGGAGAGCACGAGGATGTCGCCGCCCGCAGTGCCCCTCAGGTCCGTCACCGCCTCGGCCGCGGGCTTGTCGACGACCGTCGTCCGCTCCCACGGGGCTTCGTCCAGGGTGGAGGAGAGCACCACCTTGTCGGCGTCGACGAGCCATTTGGCGAAGCCTTCGTCGCGCGGGTCGACGCCCTCCATTCCGATGACGGTCGGCCAGAAACCGAGAAAGCCCTCCGCGTTGACCCGGCCGAGCAGGGCCGTCGTGGCCGTCTCCCAGAGGCCGGTGAGGTGGTCGCGGGCAACGTCCGTCACGGCGTACGGCATCACCCAGCTCATGTCGAGGGGGTTGTCCGGTGCCGCGTAGCGGCCGTCGAGCGAGAGGGCGATGTTGGTGACCACCCGGCGGCAGTCGGTTTGCGCTGTCATCTCGCGCTCCTGGGTTCGGTGGTGTCGGGGGTGTTGTCCGCGGGGTTGCCGGTCGCGTGCGCGTCCTCTGCGAGGGCGGCTGCGAGCTTGTCGAGGCTCTGGCCGTAGCCGATCTCGATGCCGGCCATGAAGTCGGCCGAGTCGATGGTGCTGTCGGTGATGCGCCAGTTGACGTCGAGGTCGGTGCCGGAGGCGGTGGGCCGCAGGTCCATGTCGACGTGGGCAGTGAAGGCGACGCTGCCGTCGGGGAGCAGTGGGGAGAGCCGGTAGGCGAGGTGTTCGCCGGGACGTGCGTCCTCGACCACGCCCTCGGCGCGCCCGGCGACCGCGGCGGTGCCGTCGGAGTCCTCCGCGTCGCGGTACTCCTGGACGATCCGTTCGCCGGGCCGCGCCTCGAAGACGAGCTGGGAGACGCGGAGGTCGTCGGGGGCCCACCAGCGTGCCAGCAGGTCGGCCTCCGCGAGGTGGCGCCAGACCAGCTCGGGGCGCCCGCTCAGTGGCCGGTGGAACCGGAACGTGCGGCCGTCGGCCCACCCGTCGTCCTTGGCGGCGAGCCGTTCCGCCTCCAGACCGATCCCGTAGCGCTCGAACGTCGCGCGCGGGCCGCCCGGTTCGTCGGCGCCATCCGCGAGCCGGCCGAGCGCGGCCGCCAGGTCGCGCAGAGGGCCGGGCCTCAGGGCGTAGATGCGGCGCTGTCCGGTGCGCTGCGAGGTCACGACGCCCGCGCGCTCCAGCATCTGGAGGTGCTTGGTGGTCTGCGGCTGGCGCGCGCCCGCCAGCTGGGCGAGAACGCCGACCGAGCGGGGCTGCTCGGCCAGCAGGCCGAGCAGCCGCCAGCGCGCCGGATCGGCGAGCGCGGTGAGTGAGACCAGGAGGGGATCGTCGTCCATGAACACGAGTATTCCCCATGGAGAATATTCGCGTCAAGGAATAACTCGACCCGCGTGTCGCTCCGACGTTGGACGCGCCCTGGCCGTCCCGCAGGCCGCCGCTCCACCGTGCTCAGGAGCTGGCCGGGCTCCCACCGGGACGGCGGCTGGGGCGTGGTCTGCGTGCGCTGGGGCTCACCGAGGGCGGCCAGAGTGTCCGAGCGTCAGCGGGAGCCGCGTACCTCGAAGGCCGTCCGCGGACTCAGCGCCTGCTCCACTTCTGGTTGTCCTGACCGTTGCAGTCCCAGAGCTGGAGGCGGGCGCCGCTGCCGGTCTGCGCGTTCTTCACGTCCACGCACTTGTTGGCCTGTGGGTTCACCAGGTCGTGGGCGGCGCTCAGCACGAACTGCTGGGCCGGGTTTCCGCTGCACCACGCGATCTGGATCACCGCGCCGTTGTCGTGCGAGCCCCACGCCACGTCCATGCAGAGGCCCATCGAGCGGATGGTGCCGTCCGGGCGGAAGTCCCATTTCTGCCAGTTCTTGCCGGTGCAGTCGGCGATCTGGAGGGGGGAGCCGTCCGCCCCCTTGTGGGCCACCATCTCTATACAGCGGTTGGAGGCGTGTCCGAAGAGCGTTGTGCCCGGCGCCGCGGTCACCGTGGTGGTGACGGCGGGCTTCGGGGGCGTCTTCTTCTTCGGCTTCGTCGGCGTCCTCGACGGCTCCGGGTTCCTCGGCGCGTCCTCCGTGCCCTTCGGTGCCGCCGGGTCCGCTGCTGCGGCGCCCGTCTTCCGCTTGCGCTTCCCGCCGTCCTCCCTGTCCTTGCTCGCGGACGGCGACGGAGACGACGGGCCCGGGTCGGCGGTTCCGTAGACGCCGGGTTCATCCCCACTGCCCGAGTTGTTCAGCACCGTTCCCGCGTCGGCCACCCGGTCCGCCGATCCGCCGGTCCCCGAACCCGATCTGTCCAGTGCCCCCGACACCAGGAACGGCACTCCGACCAGCAGCGCCCCCGCGATGGCGGCACCGGCCAGCAAGCCCCGGGACGGGCGGCCGGAGGGGCGGGGCGCCGTGGACTTGCCGCCGGCCGCGTTGGTCGCGGCCTCGGCCTGCGCTTCGGCCTCTGCCGTGGCCGTCGGTTCAGTGTCCGGCGCCGCCCCCCGCGCGGCGGCCGCGTCCGGTGCCTCGGGCGCGGTCCCGACCTCCGGGGCGGCAGGCTCCGGCTCGGCGGTCCTCGCCGGTTTCGGAGACGCCGCTGCTTCCGGCGCGGTCGGGAGCAGCGGCTCCGGCTCCTGGGTGGTCGGCGTCGCCGCCGACTCGGCCGCCGCGGCCTGGTGGTGCGGTTCGTTCTTGCCGGACATGGTCTTCCTTTCGGGGTGGTGTTGCGGGGATCAGGCCGTGCCCGTGATCAGCTGCCGGGCGGGGCGGGCGAGAAGCGGCGGCCGTCGAAGAGCAGGTTCAGGGGGGCGCCCTCCTCCGTTCCGAACTCGCGGACGCCGTCCCCGGGTCCGAGCACCCGCACCCGGCGTCCGGTCTCCCGGGCGACGAGCGCGGCCAGGGTCGCCACGTACGCCGGGGAATCGGGGCGTGCCAGAACAAGAGCGAGGCGCGCGGCGTCGTCGAGTCCGGCCTCTTCCACGGTCACCCGGCCGCCCTGGAGGATCGACTGAGCGCGCAGCGCGTCGGTGAGGGCATCGACCCGGTCCAGGTCATCGATGCTCACCAGCGTCTCGCCCTCCGGGAGTTCGGCGTCCTCCGGGGCCCGGCGTGCCGCCACGTCCGTACGCGCCCACTCGCGCAGCGCGCCGTGCGGGTCGCGCGATCCGGCCCACGCCGGGGCGTCGCCCGATGCGGTCAGCAGGCGGGACAGCGAGGCGACGAAGGAGTCCGGACGCTCACCCCGGGAGACGGGCGGAGGCCCGCCCGCGTCCTCGGCGTCCTCGTCATCGCTGTCCTCCTCCGACTCCGTGTCCGACGCGTCGCTGTCCGCGTCGAACTCCTCCTCGATCCTGGGCGGCGCCGGCCGGCCCGTGCGGATCGGCCAGCTCGCAGGTGTACGGGCGAACGAGCCGGTCGGGAGCTGCACCGTGCCGTCGCCCGCCGCCGCGCGCTCCGCCTCCAGGAGGGTCACGAGATCGGTCAGGCTGTTCTGGGCGTCGCGCTGCCGGTCCGCCTGGCGGGCCTGTTCGGCGAGGGTTTCGCCGACCCGGCGTTCGAGGCCGTGCACCCCCCGCTGGGCGGTGTCGAGCGCCGCAACCGCCGCGTCGTGGCGTTCGGTGGCCGCGGTCAGGACGTCACGGGCCTCCTGATCGGTTCGCGACACTCTCGTGGCCGTGTCACGGGCGCGGGCCAGGGCTGCGGCCGCGGCGCCGGCCGCGTCGCGAGCCATGTCGCGGCGGCGGGCGGCGTCCTCGGCCGCGTGCCGGGCGGCGTCGGCGGCGCGCTCGGCCGCCTCTCCTGCCGTCCTGGCCCTCTCCAGCGCGGCGCGGGCACTGTCCCGGCGTACGGTGCGGCGGGCGACCGACCCGCTGGAGCGGCTGGACCCGTCCGAGCCGACCGGACCGCCGGACCTGGAACCGCCACGCGAGGCCGCCTCGGCCACTGCCTCCCGCAGGCCGCGTTCCATGGTCTCCAGGTGCTCTCGCGCGGCGCGGACCGCCGCCTGGGCCTCCTCCGCCTGCCGGGTCGCCGCCGTTGCGTGGGTCCGGCGGTCCTGGGCGTCGGCCGTCAGCTCCGCGACACGAGTGCGCCGTTCCCGGTCGGTGCGCTCGGCGGCGGTGACCGCGCGCTCGGCGGCCGTACGGGCGTCCCGTGCGGCCTGCGCGGCGGCGCGAGCGGCGGCCAGCTCCCGCCCCGCACGTGCCACCGGGGGCCGCGCCTCGTCCAGCGCCCGGCGAGCGTCGGGCAGTTCGGCCTGGGCGGCCGCCTCCTCAGCGCGGGCCGTCTCCTCCGCGTGCGCCGCCGCGTCCAGCGTGCCGGCCTGCTCCCGGACGGCCGCCCAGCCGGCGCCGTTCTCCTCCGGGCCGGCCGGCTCCGGTTCGCCGTCGGCGTCGAAGCGGCGGAAACGAACGCCCTCGTCGTCGCGCAGCGCCAGTTCGACCGGACGGCGCAGCAGCGCCGCCGCGCCCGCGGCGGCGTAGAGCGCGCGTGCCGTCTGCCCGGGGCCGCCGTCCACGGCCAGCCAGATCCGCACGCCGTCCACGGCCGCCCCGCTGTCCGCCCGGACGCCTTCCGCCAGCAGCGGTGGCAGGTCGCGCAGCGGCACCGTGCGCCAGTCACGCAGTACGGCGTCGGCGGTGGCGTCGGCCGGGGCGCCCGCCGCGTGGGCGCGGGCGTCGGCGGTTGCCCGCACCAGGGCCGCGCCGTCGAACGTCGCGGCGTCGGTGCGGGCGCCGGTAACACCCAGGCCCAGCAGATCGCGCTCCAGGGGACGCATCCGCACTGTGCCCGTTACGTACCGCACGCCGTCCGGGCCGTGCACGGTGATCAGCGCGTCGGCCAGGATCTCGTGGCTGCGGGTGCCGCGCGAGCCCTCCGGGGCGCTGGTGTTGCCGTGCTTGAGCCAGTCCCGGCGAGTGCCGCTCACGCCGGCACCGGGCCCGGGCGCCTGCGGCTGGCGGGCCAGCACCGGGACGGTGAAGTTGACGATCTGCCGGTTGTCGTCGGTGGCGGTCGGCCCGCCCTGTGCCGCGAGTCCGGCGGTGACGCCCGCTTGCGAGGAGGACGCCGCACCGTACGTGCTCAGCCGCAGCCGGTCCACCGTCACATCCCCCGTATCGGTGACCGGGCGCGGACGGTAGAGCTCCACCGTCAGGCGGGGCGGGGTGCCCGGCGCGCCCTGGAAGGGGTAGGCACCCGGCATCGTCGTGGCCGGGCCCGCCGGGCCGCGGGGATGGTCCAGCGAGAGCGTGCCGGACTGGATCAGCTCGCCCATGCGCACGGCCGTGGCGTCCGCGGATCCGGAGGAGGCCAGGGAACGCCAGGAGCGGGTGAGCGCCGGGGCCACCTCGCCCAGCGCCGCGGCCAGTTCCGCGCCGCCGTCGAAGGCGTACACGGGGGCCGGGCCGTGCGGTACGAAGCGGTCCCCGGCGACCGCGGGCCGCGCGGTGTGCCGGGCCACCGGCAACGGCGTAAGCGCGGGGGCCGGTTCGCCCGTCTCGCTGCCGGTGAACCGGAGCGCGGCGGCGGTGTGCACAGCGGTGGTCCGCACCGGCCGGCCCCCGAACAGGTGCGCGATGCGGTCGGCGAGCGTGGCGTCAGCCTCGGTGAGGCTCAACACGCCGTGTTGGAACAGAGTGCCCGGCAGGTCGAGGAGCCACTGCGCGGCCGGGGTGGACCGCACCTCGGCCACCACCCGGTACGGCACGCCCTCGAAGTCGGCGGCGTTGTCTGTTCGCTGCCAGAAGCGGTCCTCGGCGGAACGGGTGACGCGAGCCGCGTTGCCGCGCGTGGTGTCGGCGCTGATCAGCGCGCCCGCCCGGTCGGTGCGCGGGCCGCCGGTGGGCCGCGGGAAGCGCGACTGGAGCTGGACGAATCCGGCGTGCCGCACACTGCGCGCCGTCCGGTCGGTCACCGAGGAGGGCACATGGCCGAGGAACTGCTCGATGCCCGAGCCCGAAGCCGCCGGATGCCCGCGCAGCGCACGCAGCGCGTGGTCGTCGGCGTCCGGCTCGGTGCGCAAGGTCACCTCGACCAACTGGGCTCCGCCGTAGCCGAGACAACGGAACCGGAAGCGCTGCACATGTTCGGGACCACGACCGGCGAGAGTGCGCAGGCCGGCCGTCGAGGACAGGTCCGCGACACGGGTCGCCACGCCCGGCAGGTAGGAGGAGTGGCCGGGCCGGGTGATACCGGGCGCTTCCTCCTCGATCAGTGCGAGGAGCCGCTGCCGCAGCACGTCGGGGCGCTGCACCGTGCGTGTCGCGTCGGTGAACTCGTCCACCGCGAGGACACTGCCCAGACCCACTTCGCGGGAGGCCGTGAACCGGCGTGGCAGCGGCACCGAGCCCACCCCCGGGTCCGGTACGGCGAGACCGGCCACGCCCGCGAACCACGCCGCGTGCCGCCGGATCTGCGCCGGGGTGGCCAGGAACCGCACCGCGTCCGTCAGGTCCAGCGCCACCGTCACCGCGCGGCCCTCGCCCTGCCCGAACGCGTTGCCGACGACATTGCGGCGACCCCGGCGGAACGTCACCAGCAGCGTCGCGTCGGCCGTGATCCGGTGCTGGGTGCCGCTCTCGGTGGCGGTGCGGTACGCGGTCGTCGTGGAGCCCAGCGCCCGCGACCGCTCGCTCCGGGCCGTACGGGTGTAACGCCCCGACGGGTTGAGCGTGCTCGGCCGGGACGCCGACGGCGCACCGCCCTCCTCACCGGTGCGATCGGCGCGGGTCACCAGGATGTCGTCGAAGTCGTTGCCCGCCGCCTGGTCGGCGGCCGGTGTCTGCGCCGACGACGTGTTGCGGACCGCGCGGAGGCCGCCCGCCCACTGCGAGGTGCCCGCCGCGCCCCGCTGCTGCGCCGCTCCATCGGTGGCGCTCAGACCGGTCTCGAAGTACTGCGCGAAACCGTCCGTCGCCCTGGGCCGCCGCAGCACGCCGCGGATCTCCACCGACAGCACTTCGTCCGAGGCGAGCCCCGGGAGCGTCAGGCCCTCCACCACGTAGGCGCCCTTGAACACCTGGTGCCCCCGTGCCAGGAGCGCGGCGGGGCTGCGCGCGGCGGACAGCATCTCCGCCGCCACCGTCGTCGGATCGGTGGCCGCCGAGCCCGCCAGCGACTCGCCCAGCGCCCGGCCGGCCCGCGCCACCGGACCCGGGGTGCGCCCGGCGACCGCGTCCCGCACGTCGTCCAGCAGACCGCGCGCCGGATGCCCCGGATAGGTGTTGCCGAGCACCGCGCGGACCGCCGAGTCCAGAGCGGCGGACGCCCGGAACACCTCCATGATCGCGTCGTCCGGCAGCAGCACCGTGTCCGGCAGCGCGGCGCCCTCCTCGTCCGTCAGGCCGAGCAGGTCCCGGTCGGCGTCAGTGGCCGCCCGCAGCACCGGCGCCGGAGGAGCCGCCGGCAACGGCGCCCCGGCCGGAAGCGTGCGGTGCGTCGGCACCGAGAAGCGCAGCGTGCCCGGCACGCGGTCCGGTGGCGGGCCCGGCGGCTCGGCGGGCGGAGCACCATGCGGCACGAACGGCACAGCCACCGTCCGGTGCGCGAAGCGCACCGACGGCTGCTCGCCAGGGCCCTCGTACAGGTCCAACGCCAGAGCGGCCGGTACCTCGAAGACCTCGCTGCGCTGCCCGGCCCCGCTCCCGATGAACAACTGGTCGTGCCCGACGCCCAGTTGCACGCTGTTGTCGTGTCGCACCTGGTGGCCGCGCACATAGTCGCCGCTGCCGCCCAGCGTCCACGAGCCCTTCGGCAGCCCGAACGAGCCGCCACCACCGTACGAGAGTCCGTACGAGGAACCGCGATGGTCGGCGCCCGCCGCCGACAGCGACGCCACGCCCATGCCCTGCACGTCCGGCAGCACCCGGCTGTGCACACTGTCACCGTCCCCGCGCACCGCGCTGAGCACCAGCCGCACCCGCCGCGCCCCGGTCGACGTCGGGAATTCCAGGAACAGCGTGTGGCCACCGTCCAGCATGGCATCCGTGGCGGCCCGCTGCCCCACCTCCGAACGCCCCTGCTCGAACCGGCGCAGATTGTTCAACTGGGCCTGCACCAGGGCCTCGTCGGGCAGGACACGGTTGCGCACCGTTGTGTCACCGGGCAGGAAGCCCTCCCGGCGCAGCCAGTTCTCGGCATGTACGAAGAGCGGCGCGGCGCCGTCCACGGCCAGCGGCGTCGCCGTGGTGCCGACCGACCGCAGGTGCTCCAGCTCCGCGGGCAGCCGCCGCAGCTCGTCCGCCGACGGCACGTGTCCGTTGGCGTCCTCGGCGGTGAGGAGCCGCAGGTGCATGCCGCGCGGCCAGGGGTCCGGAGTGAACTCCCGCCGCCCGCCGCCCGGCAGGTGCAGCACCAGGGTGTGCCGCACCTCGGCCGGAGCCAGGAGGTGGCTGCGGTTGGTGCGCACCGCGTGCATCAGCGCCGTACTGCCGCTCTGCACCAGTTCCTCGTGCGTGCCCGCCTGCGCGGACACCCGCCCCAGCACACCGCCGCCGGGCCGGTGGGCGGCGTTCGGATGCCCCTGCGACCGGTCCGCCGTGAGCGCCGGGCCGGCGCTCGCGGACAGGGAGAGCCCGCTGCTGAACCGCGACTGCGAATCCAGCTTGACCACCTGGGTCAGATGACTCTCCAGGTTGATCTTCCCGGCCACGCTGCGCCGCAGCGGTTCGCCCACAACGACTTCGGTCCGCAACTGGAACATGCCGAGGGCGCGCCCCGAAGTGTCGAGCAGCACCGGCGAGAACACCCCCCGGTCCCGCTGCATCGGCAACGTGCCCCGCAGCAGCGGCTCCGACAGGAACGTCTCCAGCTCCGCCGCCGAGTCCTCGTCCAGCGTGCTCAGCTCGGTGCCGAAGAAGCCCAGCGCCTCCGCGAGCAGCCGCTGCGGCTCGGCGACCGTGTCCACGCCCCACACCGGCAGGTCGTCCAGACCGGCCGCCTCCGGCAGCTCCTCCGCCTCGTCCCGCGCCAGGTGCTGCGGGAACCAGAACGTCACCGGCCCGTGCGCCCGTGGCGGCCCCCAGGTGACCGGCGGCGCGAGCCGCGGCGCGTCCACCCGGACCTCCCACGAGGCCGTGAAATCGTACGGCTCCGAGGGCTCGTTGCTGCGCTGTGCCGACGTCGTCTGCACCACCGTCGTCACCGACGAGGTCGAGGACAGCTGGTTCAGTGTCATCGCCAGCGTCAGCGCCACATCGACACCCCGCACCGGGATCGCCCGCGTCACCGGGAACAGACCCGTCCACGGCAGCAGCAGGGTACGGACCGTGCCCGAAGCCTCCGCGGACACCGACTCCTGGGTGCCGATGCCGCGCCGCTCCACGCGCACGTCCCGCTCGGCGCCCTCGGTCCGCCCGTACCGCGCCGACGCCACCGGGTCCGACAGCCGCATCCGTACGTCCACGGTCCGGTCGCGGCCGTCCGCCCGGACGGTGAACCGGAAGCCCAGACTGCCGCGCACATAGGGCAGGTTGAGGATCAGCTGCTCACCGCCCGCCACCGCCCGGAGCTGCTCACGCACCGGGTGCCCGTCCGGGGCGTCCGCCAGCCCCAGGGCGCCCATCACCTGCTGGTGCAGCCCGTCCACCACCGCCGGTGGCAGCGGCTCCAGGTACACCAGGCCGACGTTGCCGTCCAGTTGGGCGCCGTAGGCGAGCACGTAGGTGGAGGACGGCGCCGGAACCGGTGCCCGGGAGGTGGGCCAGTCGGGGGCCTCGGCGGCCGGAACGGGCGTGGCGTCGGGATCGGTGGGGGACTCGGTGGTCGCGGGGGTGTGGTCGTGGAGCTGCGGCCCGGAGTCCGTGACGTTCTCGATGGTGGCGAGGTAGCGGTAGGGGAGTGGCGCGAGAGTTTCGGTCCTGGCCATGAGGCCGTCGGTGCGGACGGCTGTGGCGTCGGGGTGGTTGCGGAAGAGGAAGTCGTTGTCGCGCTGTTCGTCGGGCAGCCCGAGGTAGTGCAGGACTTCGTGGAGGAGCCGGCTGTCGCTGTGGTTGAGGTCGAAGTGGGTCTGGTCGGGGCGTGCGGGGTCGTCCGTGTGCGTGAGGGTGATGGCTTCCGGGTGCTCCGGGCTGTCGACGAGATTGACGTTGACGCGGAGCTGGTCGCCCGAGGTGGGCAGGGCATAGCCGGTGTTGAGGTGGTCGTCCACCAGACGCCCGAGGCGTTCTCCCAGCCGGGCGGTGTGCCGGGGGTCGGCCGCGTCGACGGGGAGGTTGAGGGTGTAGTCGCGTACCCATTGGCCGCTCGGCGCCTGGATACGGCGGATCTGGGCGCGGATGAGGGTGGTGGCGCCGGAGAGGAGCCCGGGCCGGGGGGCGTCGGCGGTCGGGTCGGCGTGGGGGTCGAAGCGTTCGGTGCGCAGGGTGGCTGGGCGTGCGTGGGGGCGGAGGTGGTGCCAGGTGTCGGGGTGCGCGGGCTCGGCGACGCGGGGTGCGGGCCGGTCGTCACGGGGTGCGCGGCGAGGCGCGGGGCGGCGGCGTCCGGCGGGCCGCGTGCTGGGCGCGTCCCGCGGGCCACGCGGCGCACTGGACGTCGGGATCGCGGTGAGCGGGTCCGCGTCGCTGGCCGTGTAGTGGTTCAGCCCCCAGTAGTGGACCTCCAGGACCCGGCCCGCGGTGGGTGAGCCGACGCGAGTCACCGTGCCGAGTCCGCTCGTGGGATCGGGCCGCAGCACCTCCACCGTGACGCCGAGGGTGTCGGCGAGCAACGGCAGGAACATCTCGCCCTGGTCGCTCTGCCACGCACCGGACCAGTTCCGCACCGCGGCGAGGGCGTGGTTCAGCTCCTCGTCCGTGAAGGGGACGGTGCTCTCGGTGTACGCCGAGTCGATGACCTGGCGGAGCTGGGCGTCGTCCAGTTCGGCGAGGGAGGGCAGCCGGCCTGTGTCGCGCAGGTGGTTGAACATCTGGATGACGCCGGGGTCGGACGGTCGGTCGGTCACCCCGTCCTCGGTCAGCGCGGCGTCGAAACGGGCGTTGAGGTCGTTCAGTTCCTCCGGCCGGCGCACCCCGTCGATGCCGTAGCGCCCGGCGGTGGCGAGGAGCTGGGACCGGTTCATGGCGGCCGTGGCCCGGGTGAAGCGTGGTGCCAGCGTCTGCCGGACCTGGCCCACCACGTCCTGCGGCAACGGCCGTCCGCCCCGGTGCGCGTCGAGCAGCCGCTGCTCCGCAGCCGAGCGGAGGTGGTCGGCGGCAATCAGCAGGTGGTTGCGGGCCTGCGGGGCCGCGGGGGAGGTGCCGCCGCGGGCGGCCAGGCTCAGACCGGTGCGCACGTCGTCGATGCGGCCCAGCCAGGCGTACGTCTCCGGGGCCTGGGTGCTCAGTCCGGGCACCCGTTCGCGGACGCGCTGCGGGTCGGTGCCGATGAACGTGTAGAGGATGCAGCGCCCGTCATCGATCGTGGGCACCGTGTTGCCGCGCGGCGCACGCACCTGGAAGGGCGCGGAGAGGGGCGGCGGCGGTGCCGTGCTCCCGGGGCCGGAATCGGCGTCGGAATCGGGTACGGAGCGGGTGTCGCCGTCCTCGGAGGTGTCCTCGCTCTTGGGCGGGACCGGGGGCGTCGGGTCCGGCACGGTGATCGCGGTCTCGGCCTCGGACGGGGCGTCGCGGTCGTCGGAGCGCGGGTCCGAGGCAACCGAGGCGGTGGAGTCCGATGCGGCGTCGGACTCGGTGTCGTCCCCGGTGGCAGGGGTGTTGCCGGTGGACGGGCCGGACGTCCTGGGGAGCGTGGAGCCCGGCGGGTGCGGGGTGGCGGCGGACAGCGAAGACCGCGAGGGCGGCACCGCCGCCGGGCCGTTCGTCAGGACCGGCCCCGCCGCCGCGGGCAGGGCGCTCTCCGCGTCGGCGCGACGGGTGGCGGCGTCGTCGCGGCGGCCGAGGATGCCGTCCAGTGCGTGGTCGATCTCGCTGAGGCGCAGCTCGGCCCGGTCGTGCGACTCCTGCGCCTCCTGGCGGACCAGTTCGGTGTCTTCGGCGTGGCCGCGCGCCGCGTAGGCGTCGGAGCGCAGGTCGCGTGCGGTGCCGATGAGGTCCGGGAGCTGCCTGTCGAGCTCCTTGAGGGCCGCCTCGTCCCGGGCGACGGATATCCCGGCCTGCCGGAGGTTCGTCCGGTCGAGTGTCAACTTGCTGCGGATGGCGTCCAGTTCTGCGTCGATCCGGTCGACATCGGCGGTTGCGGCGTCGATCCGCTCGGTGAGGCGCGGGTCGACGGCCGGGGGCGCCGCGGGTGCGGCCGTGGGCATCGTGGAGGTGCCCGGCCCGGTGGTCGGGTCCGGCGCGGGAGGTGCGGCGGCGGTCTCGTTCAGGGCGTCGAGAGCGTCCTGCGCCGCCTTCAGATCGGCGTCGAGACGGGTCTGCCGGCGCCCGCCCTCGGTGAGGGATCCGGTGAGCGCGTCGATCGTGCCGCGCGTGTCGGCGATGTCCGTGGTCAGCTTGTCGATCCGGCCTTCGAGGTCGCGGACGTCCTGCTCTGCCCCGTCGGCCTCGGTCTCCGCCGTGGTGGCCGCCCGGTCGGCGTCGTCGGCCACCGTGCGCGCGTCGTCCAGTGTCGTGGCCGCGTTGCGCAGGCCGTCCACCGCGTCCGACCGGAGGTTCCGCATCTCGACCTCGTCCGCGAGGGCCTGCGCGTGGTCGCCGTGGGCGCGGTGCAGATCGTTCGCGACGGTCTCGAAGCCGGACCAGGCGCGGTCCAGAGCCGGGTCGCCGATGGGCGGCGCGCTTTCCGTGCCCGGCGCCGAGGAAGGGGGCGGGGCGGTCCGCAGGGAACCGTCCGGGCCGAACGACCAGAACCGCAGTCCTTCCGGGCCGCGCGTCACCAGCTCCACCGGACGCCCGGTCAGCCGGGCCGCACGCGACGCCCCGTACAGCGCGAGGGCGAGCCGGGAGCGGTCCGGGTCCGCGCCGGTCGCCAGCCAGAACTGGTACCCGTCGTCCTCCGGATCGACCCCGGCGACAAGGGCCTCCGGCAGGTCGCGCGGCGGTGTTGACGCCCACTGCCCCGGCGCGCTGCCCGTCTGCGAGGCCAGCAGCGCCGGCAGGTCGTAGACACGCGGGAGGGGACGGGGCGGGGTGATGCCGTGTCCCAGTGCGTCGCGCTCCTCGATGCGGAGGGTGGCCGTACCGGTGACGTGCCGCACCCCCTCGGGGCCGCTGACCTCGATGTGCACGTCCGCCTGGACCTCGTAGCCGCGGGTGCCGCGCCCCTCGACCGGGGCACTGGTGCTGCCGGTCTTCAGCCACTCGCGGCGCCCGCCGGAGACAGTGCTGCCGAAGTTGCTGGGGTCGATGGGCCGTTGCAGCACGGGCGGAGTGGCGCCGACCAGATTGCGGTCGGGGTCGTCGGCGCTCAGCACGAACGGCAGTGCCAGACCGAGGGCGGTGTCGTTGCCGGAGACCGTGCCCGAGGAGTCGGTGACTATACGCAGCCGGTCCACGGCGACGTCGCTGCTCTCGGTGACAACCCGGGGCCGGTACAGGGACACCGTCAGTGTGGGGCCCTCCGGGGAGTCCAGGAGCGGGAAGGCCCCCGGCATGGCCGGCAGCATGCCGCCGACCTGACGCGGGTTGTCCAACGTGATCGAACCGGCCTGCAACAGCTCCCCGAGGCGCACCGAGGCGTTCTCGTCGGAGGTGGACGCGGGTTGCGCGCGCCAGCCGCTGCCGGTGGCCGGTGCCACCTGGTCGAGGGCCGCGTAGAGCTGGTCCCAAGCGTTGAAGCCGTACACCGGCACGTTGCCGTTCGGGTGGAACAGCCCGTCGTCGCGCAGCGCCGGCTGCCCGTGCGGCACCGCCCGCGGGTCGACCCGGGACACCGACACCGGAACCGGCAACGGGTTGCCGCCGCGCGGGTCGGCCGTCTCACCGCCCGCGAACCGCAGGCTGACGTGCGCCGGGACCCGGGCCCGGCCGCCGATCTCGCCGGCCAGGGTGCGGCTGATCCAGTTCCGGGTCGGCGAGTCCGCGTCGCTCCAGGCGATGAAGCCGCGCTGCACCAGCGCGCCCACCACGTTCGGTGGCCAGTCCGTGACCCAGGTGGAGCGGACGGTGGCGACCAGTTCGTAATCCAGGCCGTCGAAGTCGGCGGCGTTGTCGGTGCGCAGCCAGAACCGGTCCTCGCCGGTGCGGCCCCGTTTGTCGGTCTTCACACTGGCCGACGTCCACTGGACGGAGGGGCCGAGCCGGTCGGTGCGCTCGTCCGCGTCGGGCCGGGTGAAGCGGGCCGTCGGATTGACGGTGAGCCGGTGCTGCCGGCTCACCGTGTCCGCCGTGGACCGGCCCGCCGGGGTCTGCGAAGTCCAGCTCTCCAGACCCGACTTGTCACCGGGGACGGCGGTGCCGCGGCGCGTGCCCCGGTCGGCGGCCGTCGTCGTGGGCCGGGCCGAGAACGTCACCTCGACCAGCGCCGCGCCGCCGAACCGGTGGTGCCGGAAGCCGAACCGGGCCTGTCCGCCGCCACGTCCGATCAGCGCGCGCTTGCCCGCGGTGCTCGTCTGGTCGGCGATCAGCGCCGCGACGCCGGGCAGGTACGAGGCGTGGCCAGGTGTGGTGGCGCCGGGCGCGTACCGGTCGAGGAGGCCGAGCACCTCGTCCTGGAACCGCCGGCGCTGCGCGGTGCCCGGCAGGCCGGACGGGCCGAGCTCGGTGACCGAGGTGACAGAGGCCAGGCCCAGCGTGCCGTCCCGCACATAGCGGCTGGGCAGCGGCGGGCTCACCGGACCGTTGGGCGGCACGTCGGCGGGCAGCCCCTCGACGCCGCCCATCCACTGCCGGTCGCGGCGCAACTGACTGTCGGTCATCAGGAATTGGAGGCCCTGCGGCACGTCCACGGCGAGCTGGACGGTCTGCCCGTGGGTGTAGCCGACGAAGTTCGCGAACGCGTTGCGGTGCCCGGAGCGGACGGTGATCACATAGGTGAGGTCGGCCGTGACCCGGTGCTGGATGCCCGTCTGGGTCGGCACCCGGTTGGTCGTGGTCGTACTGATCGAGGTGTCGGACTTGTCGGCCTTGCGGTCGTACTGGTAGCGCAGGGACGGGTTGAAGCGGGACGGCTGCCGAGTCTCCGCCGTGCTGGGCTGCGGTGTCGAAGTGGCGCCGTCCTGCTGCGTGTTCGGCTCCGGGCCGGTGGCGGGGGCGGGCGACTTCGGGTTGTTCTGTGTCGCTGTGCCCGCCAGCCCGAACTGGTGCGTCTTGCCCAAGCCCTTGAGCTGCTGCGCCGAGTCGGCGGCGGAGACGTCCGACTCCATGTACTGGGTCGTGCCGGACGTCAGCCGCGGGTGGTGCGCGACGGCCTGGATCTCCACGGAGAGCTGCCCGTCGGCGCCGAGACCCGGAAGGGTCAGGCCCTCCACCACGTAGCTGCCGCCGAGTATCTGCTGCCCTCGGGCGACCAGCGAACCGGGCGAGAGCGCCGCGGCCCGGGACTCGGCGGCCACCGTGGTGGGGTCGGCGAACGGGTTGCCGGCGAGCGAGCTGCCGACGAACCCGGCGAGGCGTCGCAGCAGCGAGGGTGCCGGGGCGGGGGAGACCGGACCGGGGGCCGGAGCAGTGGTGCCGGTGGTGGGTGCCGTGCCGGTGACGATCCGCTGGAAGGCGTCCTGGAGAGCCGCCGAACCCCGCATCACGTCCACCAGGGCGTCGTCCGGGACTCGCACCACGTCCGGGCGCGGTCGGCCGGTGCCGTCCGTCAGGGCCAACCGGTCCCGGTCGAGCCGGGAGACCGGGCGCACGGTGAACGGCTCGCCGGCCGGCGCCTGCGCCGGGGCGTCCAGGGTCCGGCCGTGCGGCACGCCCAGCCGGACGGTGCCCGGCACCCCCGCCGGCACGGTGCCCGGCGCGGACTCCAGGTCACCGGGCGGGTGCGGTCGGGGCTCCGGGGTGCCGAAGCGGACCCGCGGCGCGGGGCCCGTGCCCTCGTACAGATCGAGCGTGAGCCGGGCAGGCACGTCGAACTCGTGGGCGTCCTGGCCCGAGCTGATGAAGAACTGGTCCTGCCCGACCACCGACGAGGTGGTGTTGCCGAGGGAGGCGTTGCCGACGAACTGGTAGTCACCGGTGCCGCTCAGCGCCCAGGAGCCGTTCGGCGTGGGGACACTGGGGCCGCCGCCGAACCCGAGGCCACCGCTGTAGCTGTTGCCGAGCCTGCCGCTGCCGCCGGCCGTCGACGACGACACGCTGATGACGGCGATGCCGGGAAGCACCCTCCTGTGGACGGGTGGCCGGTCCCGCTCCGCGGTCGCGCCGAGCACCAGCCGCACCCGGCGCCGCCCCGTGGACGAGGGCGTCTCCAGGAACAGTGAGTGCCCACCGTCCATCATGGAGTCCGTCGCACCCCGCAGCCCCAGCCCGGAGCGCAGCTCCTGGAGCCGCCGCAGGTTGTTCAACTGCGCCTGCACCAACGTTTCGTCGGGCAGCCGGCCCCGGCTCGGCGCGGTCGCGGGCGGAGGCAGGAAACCCTGATCGCGCAGCCAGGTCTCCGCCTCAGCGAACAGTGGGGCCGTGCCCTCCACGCCCAGCGGCACCGCCGACTGCCCGATCGAGCCGAGCGACGCCAGCTCGGCGGGGAGCTGTCTGACTTCGGACTCGGCCGGCGTACGGCCCCGGGCGTCGTCCGCGCTGAGCATGCGCAGGTCGAGTCCGTGCTGCCATGTTCCCGGCGTGTACGAGTCGGTACTGCCGTCCGGCCGGATCAGGGTGACGGTGTACGAGACATCGGCCTCGGTCAGCAGATGGCTGCGGTTGGTGCGCAGCGCGTGCACGGAGGCCGCCGATGAACTGGTGCCGAAGGCGTTCTGCGCCCCGAGCTGGAGAGTTCCCTTGCCGCTGAAGCTCCCGCCGACGGCGTCGGTGGCGTCCGGGTGGCCCGGCCGCGTATCACCGGTGAACGACGGGCCGATACTGCCGGCCAAGGCGACACCGCTGTTGAACGTGGTGTTCTGGTCGTTCTTGACCGTGTTGACGAGGTGGCTCTCCAGGTTGATCTTCGCGTCGATGCTCTTGGCGACCGGCGCGGTCGGCGTGACCCGCGCGTCCAGCCGCACCATGCCGACGGCCCGACCGCTGCCGTCCGTCAGCACCGGCGAGTACAGCCCGCCGTCATGCTGCATCGGCAGTGTGCCCCGCAGCACCGGCTCGGAGAGGAAGTCGGCGAGCTGCGAGGAGGACGTGGCGTCGAGATCGGCGCGGAAGTACGCCACCGCGCCCTCGTACAACCGCCGGGGGTTGAGCACCGAGTCGACGCCCCACAGCGGCAGGTCGTCCAAGGCGGCGGGGGTGGGCAGCTCCTGCGCGGGGTCGGCGTCCGCGTCCACCAGGTGCTGTGGGAACCAGGCGGTGACCGGTCCGTGCTGACGCACCGGCGACCAGCCGTCGGCGGGGTCGCTGTCGGTGGAGTCGCTGGTGGTGGACGAGGCGGTCGGCGCGGGAGCGTCCACGCGGACCTGCCAGTCGCCGTCGAAGTCGTAGGCCCGGGACGGCTCGGCGCTGCGCTGGGCGGTGGTGGTCTGCGTGACCTGGGTGACGGTGACGGAGCCGTCCGCCTGGTTGTGCGTGACGGTCGCGGACAGCGCCATGTCCAGCGAACGGACCGGACCCGGCGCGGTGATGGGCAGTGAGCCCGTCCAGGGCACCGGGATCGTCGAGAACGTGCCGGACGGCTGGGTCGAGACGTTCTCCCGGGTGCCCTGGCCGCGCCGCTCCACGTGCTTGTCGGGGTCACTGGTGTCCAGTCCGCCCTGCCGCGCGGACGGCCGTCCCCCGTCCAGGGCCAGCCGCACGTCCACGCTCCGGTCGGTGCCGTCGACGCGCAGCGTGACGCGGTGGCCGCCGAGGCTGCGTAGATACGGCAGGTGCTGGGCCATCTGCGCCGCCGACAGCACGTCCCGCAACTGGGCGAGGACCGGGTCGTCGGGTCGCGGGGCGGGCCGGCCGAGGGCGGCGATCACCTGGCGGTGCACGGCGTCCAGCACGTCCGCCGAGAACGGCTCCATGAGGACGAGCCCGACCTGGCCGTCGTGCCGGCGTCCGTAACCGCCGAGGTAGGAAGGGCGGGCGCCGTGTCCGGACGTCGTCTCCGGCTCGGGGGCCGGGTCCGGATCGGGCAGGGGCCGGGTGTCGCCGTCCGCCGTGGTCAGCGTCAGCTCCGGCACCACCGTTGGAGACGTCGCCTCCTCGGAGGTGACGACGGGCGGGGGCACGGTCGTGTCGTCCGGGACCGGTGCGGACGTGGTGCTGATCGGGGCCAGCGGCACGGCTTCCGGGTCCGAGGCCGGGTCGATGGCCGGTTTGGGTGCGGGCGCCGAGGCGGGTGGGACGACCGGCGCCGGCGGGTCCGCGCCGAGGTCACCGGTGACCGGTACGGTCGGCGTCGCGGAGTCGCGCCGCTCACCGCCGGGGCGCGGCCGGGGCGCGTCGGCGGGGTCGCCCACCAGCGTGCCGATGAGCTGGAGGTGCCGGGGCCGCAGCCCGCCCGGCTGGTAGCCGGCCGGCTCCCGCGGGGGGACGGGCGCGCCGGTGACCGGCGGCGCGTCGCCCATGAGGCTCTCGTTGCCGCCGCGGTGCGGCGCGGCCGGGTCGAGGCCGCTCTCGTCGCGCAGGCCGAGCTGGTGGCCGATCTCGTGGGCCAGCGCAGAGTCGGAGATGTCGGTCGGCCACGAGTGGTGCGTGGTGGCCACACCGTCCGCCGGGTGGGTCAGGGTGACGTCCAGGTCCGGTGTCCGGCCGGCGGCGGCCGGAGCGACGGTGACGTGCAGCCGGCTGCCGTCGGGCAGGCGGTGGCCGGGGGCGTTGAACACCCTCCGCACACCCTCTTCGAGCCGCTGCCGCACCCCGTCGGCCTCCGGGCCGAGCTGCGGGTCGCCCGTCACGCGGTAGGTGACGGTGAGGTCGGTGACGGACTCACCGCCATGCGTGAACTGCCGGACGTCGAAGGAGGAACGCACCACGTACTGTGTCGGCCTGCCGTCCGGACCGGTGGGCCGGGAGACAGGGTCCACCCAGGTGTGACTCCGCGGTGTCGGCGTCGCCCCGTTCCGCGCCTCCTCGAAACTGCCCGGCGCGGGGTGGGGCGCCGGGGTGACGGGCGGCGTCGAGGCCAGGACCACCGGCTCCGGAACGGCGTTGGCCACGGGGTCCGGTATGTCGTTCCGTACGGGGTGCGGTGCCTCGTTCCGTACGGGGTCCGGCGTCGAGTCCGAGGACGACGTGTGTACGGGCGTAGGGCGGGAGGTGGGCCCGACGGCCGGCGTGTGTTCGGGTGTGCCACCCGAGGCGGCACCCTGGGGGAGGCCGGTCGGCGGCGGCGTGGTGCTGCCGGTGGCGATCGGCTTGGGCGCTTCGGTGAGGGGGTCGTGCGTAGCGGTGCCGTCGAGGTCGGTGATGTCGCTCTCGGCGATGGTGTCGGCGTCACTGAACACGGAGTCCGTGTCCGAGTCGCTCCCGGTCTCGGTGTCGCTGTCCACGCCGGTTCGGGTGTCCGTGTCGGTCGTTGTGCCATCGGGCTGCGACGTACTCCCCGGACGCGGCGTGCCGTTGGTGGCCGGTGACTGCTGTGGAGCGTTCTGCGCCGGTGTCGCTCCGCCGGGGACCGTCACCGGCGGGGTTGTCGTGGGGGCCTGAGCCGACGGATCGGTCACCGGATTCACGTCGGGATCGTTGACCGGGTGGGTGGCCGGAGTGCCGATCGGAGCAGGGACAGCGCTGTCGTCGGCGTTGCCCTGCTGCGGCTGCGGCTGCGGCTGCTGGTGCTCGTGCGTCACCGTCTCCGGACGCGTGGTGCCGCTCGTCGTGCCCGGGGCGGTGGAGGGGTGCGGGACGTTGCCGCCGTGATCCGGGACGTCGCTGTGAACGTCTGCCCCGTCGATCTTGACAGGGTCCACGTGTACGCCGTCGAAGTGCACCTCGGACGGACCGTCGGCGGTGATCCCGCCACCCGTCACCTCCACGTCCGGAACGGACGATTGCGTCGGAGGCCGGAGGGTGACCGGCCCGCCCCGCCCGCCGCCCGCCGCGGACGGGCCCGGGGTCGGCACACCGTCGCCCGGCCCCGGGGTGGGCGCGCCCGGCCGGGGGCCCTTGCCGTCGTCGTTGCCGGGGCGGGGAGCGCCGTCCGCCGAGGAGTCGTCGGGCGTTTCCGGGAGGTGCGCGGTGTTCACGGTGGGCGGTTTGGTGAAGTTGAACTTGTTGCCCAGGGCGGACGCGCCCTGCCCCAGGTGCCGTTCGCTGACCGCGCTCAGCCCGCCGCCCAGGAAAGTCATCGGCCCCTCGACGGGGAGGTGGAAGATCGCTGCCGTGGCCAGTTCTCCCAGCGCCTCCGCGCCGCCCTCGGTGAGAAAGTGTCCGATGTCCTCACCGAACTCGTGCTTGATCCTTTCCCCGAGACCGGGAGTGGGGGTGGGTGGCGGCTTGGGCAGCGGGACCGGATTGGGCTTGGGCGTGGGGGTCGGCTCGGGGCCCGGCTTCGGCGTCGGCTTCGGGTCCGGCCGGTGGGAAGGCCCGTCGTTGAGGTGGTGGTCGTCGAACTTGTTGGTGTGGAACTTGTTGCCGTTGCCGTCGATGCTCTTGAACGGGTTGTTCCCGCTGCCCCAGAGGTTCTTGAAGTTCTTCTTCAGGTTATTGAGGATGTCGTTGAGGAACCCGTGGAACAGCCCGGTGAACGCGCCGAAGACACCGTCCTGGACGATCTGCGACCAGTCGAAGCCGTGCGGCCGCCGCCCCTTGGGCGCACCGAGCATCATCGCGAGGCGGACCGCGAACGTCGTGAACGCCTCTTCGATCATCTCGGAGAGGGCCGGCAGCAGGTGGGTGCGCTTCATCAGCCAGTCCAGCAGCGTGAGGATCGCCACCCGGCTGCGGGCCTTGGCGACCGCCGCCTGGCTGGAGGCCGAACCGCCCGTGAAGATGGACAGCGCCATGATGATGGCCAGCTCGATCAGCAGCCGGATCAGCTCGGCGATGATCTGCCACTTCGCCTCCATGATGTCCATGGAGGATTTGGTGCGCGCCTTCTCCAGGTCGTCGAGCTGGTCGGCGAAGTCCTTCAGGTAGTTCTTGCCGCCGCTGTCCAGGAACAGGTGCATGGCTTTGACGTACTGGTTGCCCACCTGCGGCGGCAGCGAGCGCCCGACGCCACCCGCGGTCTGCTCGATCAGGTCCGACAGCTCCCGCACCCGCCGCCCCAGCCGCCCGTAGGGCCGGCCGTTGGCGAAGGCCATGTCCTCGTCGGCCTGCAGCATTTTCTCACCGATCAGCACGAACAACAGATTGTTCAGCTGCGGTGAAACCTGGATGCTCATGGGGCGCGGTCCGGTCCGTCAGTGCCTGCCGCCGCCGTGCGTGCCGCCGGAGACGTTGCTGTTGTCGATGTGGGACTCGTGGATCGCGTCGAGATTGCCGCCCAGCGTGGTCAGGACGCTCTTGAGGTTGGCGAGCGTGCCGTCGCCCACGCCGACGATGGCCTCGGTCAGGGCCTGGCCGGTGCTCACCGCGCCCTCCCGCTGCTTCTTCTCCTGCGGGATCATCGTCTTGGCGTAACTGTCGTCCTTGCCGGGCCAGTCGCTGGTCGCCGACACATCGTGGAAGAACTCGTTGAACATGTCGACGGCGTAGTCGCTGATCGCCTGGAGCTGCCGGGTGCCGCCGGTCAGGCCGGGAAAGTTGGCGTAGTACGCGTTTTCCGTCATCGTTTCCTCAGTCCTCCGGGTCTTCGCTGATCTCGTCACGGAGCCGGCCGGAGCCGCGGCGGCGGTCGCCCTTCGGGCCCTGCAGCACGCCAGGCCCGAAGATCTTGTTCCAGTCCACGTCGAAGCCGGTGAGTTCGGGTGCCTCCGGGTTCGCGTGGGTGAAGGGCTCGAAGGCGGACATCACCCGCCGGGCCATGCGGGCTCGCGCCTCCTGCGCCGCCTCCAGCACGCTGGCAGCGAGCTGACCTGCGGGCATCGTACGGTACTTGTCGTCCAAGAAGGTCAGTGCGGTCATGTCGCCCTGGGCGGATACGGTCACCTCGACCGAGCGGTCCGCGGAGCGCACCGTCGCCTCGGCGTGTGCCAGTTCGCTCTCGGCGCGCGCCACGGCGGCCTCGGTCTCCTCCAGTTCCGCCATCGCCTTGGCGAGCCGCTGTTCGATCGACTCACTGTTCACCGCGCACTCCCTCTCCCGTTCCCTCTTCCGTGGCCTGCGGGCGTCCTCAGCGCCCGATGACCGCCGGGGCGCCGCCGTCGTCGGTGCCCCACACATCGTCGTCCTCGGCCAGCCACGCCTCGCGGGCGCGGTCGCCGCTCTCCGTGGACGTGCCACCCTGGCCGGCGGCGCCGGGCCCGCCCACCGGGTAGGGGGAACTGGAGGTGGTCGGCCGGGTGTACACGATCTCCTCGTCCTCGTCGGCTCCCGCGAGCCGTCCGACGCGCCCGCCCCTGGCACTGCCGACCGGGTCGGTGAGGACGGCCCGGGTGCGTTCGCCAGTGCCCTGGCCGCCGCCCGTGCCGCCCATGCCGGGCATGCCGCCGCCTCCCATGCCCATCGGGTTGAGCGGGGTGCCGTTCGCGGACTGTGCCGCCGAGTTGCCGACGAGCGCGGCGGCGCCGGGGGCAGCCGACCTGAGGGAGCCGCCGCCGTACGGGGTGCTGTCGTAGTCGTCGTAGTAGTCGTCGAGGCTGGAGTCCGGGCCGCCGGGCGAGTTCAGCGACCCGCCCGGTCCGTGGGTGTTCAGGCTGGACGACTGGGTGAGCGGGGAGTGGAGGCCCTGGGTGTTGAGCCCGTCGGTGTCCGGACCGTCGCGGTTGAGGCTGTTGAGGTCCGGGATGCGGTTGTTGAGCGACGGGCCGTCGCCGTTCAGGTCGGTCGTGGTGGTGTGGCCGCCGGAGTCGGTGGTGGTCAGCCGGCCCGTATCCGGGTCGAGGACCTGCTTGGAGCCGTCGGGGAACTCGGTGGTGAGCGTGCCGTCGTTGTTGAGGGTGGTGGTGGACCCGTCCGGGTTGGTGAACGACTCGCCGGGGTTGAGCTGGTGGGTGGTGACGTGGCCCGAGGGGTCGGTGACGGTGATCTGACCGGTGTCCGGGTTCAGGGTCTCCGTCGAACCGTCCGGGAAGTGGGTGCTGACGGTGCCGTCCGGGTTGATCTGCGCCGTGGACCCGTCCGGTGTGGTGAACGTGTTCGGGGCCGGATTCAGGCCGGTGGTGGTGGTGTGGCCGGCGGAGTCGGTGGTGGTGAGCTGCCCGGTGTCCGGGTTGAGCGTCTCCGTCGAGCCGTCGGGGAACTCGGTGGTGAGCGTGCCGTCGTTGTTGAGGGTGGTGGTGGACCCGTCCGGGTTGGTGAACGACTCACCGGGGTTGAGCTGGTGGGTGGTGACGTGTCCCGAGGGGTCGGTGACGGTGACCTGGCCGGTGTCCGGGTTCAGGGTCTCCGTCGAGCCGTCGGGGAATGTCGTGGTCAGCGTGCCATCGCCGTTGAGCTGGGACGTGGAGCCGCCCGGGTTGGTGAAGGCGCCGTCGGTCGGGTTCAGTGTCGACTCCGACAGGCTGCCGTCCGGGTTGAGGGTCTCCACATGGCCGGTCCTCGGGTCGAGCGTCTGGCTCGAACCGTCCGGGAAGGTGGTGGTGAGCGTGCCGTCGTCGTTGAGCGTGGTGGTCGATCCGTCCGGGTTCAGCAGGCTGGTGCCCGGGTTGAGCTGCGAGGTCGACGTGACGCCCTTCGGGGAGGTGTTGGTGACCAGGCCCGTGCGCGGGTCGATGGTCTGCGTCGAGCCGTCGGGGAACTTCGTGGTCAGAGTGCCGTCGTCGTTGAGCTGGGTGTTGCCCCCGGTAGGGGAGTTCAGCAGCGAGGAGCCCCCCTTGCTGTCCGGGTCGTTCAGGCCGCCGTTGGTCAGGCCGTTGTTCAGCAGCGAGGTGAGTGGGGGCATCAGTGCGGACGGGTTCGGCCCCCCGAGCGGGGAGTTCGGGTCACCGTTCAGGCTCAGGCCGTCGCCCAGACTGTTGTTCAGCCCGTCGTTGAGCGTGCTGAAGTTGTCGTTGCGACCGTCGCCGAGGCCGTTCAGCCCGTCGCCGAGGCCGTTGAGGCTCTCGTTGAGCCCGTCGTTGATCCCGTTGAGACTGTTGTTGAGCCCGTCGTTCAGCCCGTTCAGGTTGTCGTTGAGCCCGTCGTTGAGGTCCTTGAACCCGTCACCGAGGCCGTTGAGACTGTCGTTCAGCCCGTCATTGAGGTCCTTGAACCCGTCTCCCAGGTTGTTGAGGCTGTCGTTGAGCCCGTCGTTGAGATCACCCAGCCCGTCACCGATCGTGTTGATGTTGTCGTTGAGGCCGTCGAGGTAGTCGTTCAGCTTGTCGTTGTTCGCGTTGGCCTCGTCCTCCGCGATGTCGGCCTCCTCCTTGGCGAGGACTTCGGCCAGCGTCTCGGAGTTCTTGTCGGTGACCTCCTGGTCGAAGGCATCCGTCACATCCGCCCAGGCGGACTTCACGTTGCTGAGGGCGTCGATGGCCGGCTGCTTCAGCATCGAGTCGGCGTGGTCCGACCAGCTCTTGACGGCCGCGTCGGCGATCTTCTTCCAGGTGGTGTGCTGGGTGAGGTCGCCGTAGTCGGAGGTCTGCTTGAACGCGGCCGTGGTCGAGTAGGTCTTGTACGAGCCCCCACCGCCGTAGCCACCGTAGTACTGCGTCTTCACGTTGACGTGCTGGATGTTGTCCTTCAGGACGAAGCCGGACACTTCGTCCAGCACCTTCACCAGGTGCCGGTGCGGGTCGTGCTGGCCTTCCTTGGCCCAGTTGTTCCACGCAGTCTGGAGATCGGTGACCGCTTCCTTGAGTGCGGTCTGCGCGGCGGCCAGGGCGTCGCTCAGCTTCGACTTGGGGACGTAGCCGCCCACCGTGGTGTTCTTCGGGCTGTAGTCACGGCCGCCCAACTGGGATACGTATCCGTCGTAGTTGGTCTTCAGCTCCTTCAGCAGGTGCCAGAAGAGGCTGGCCGCCTTGCCCTTCCACGCGGCCTGGTCCTCGCCGAGCGACTTCATCCATCCGTTGACCACGTCCGAGTGGTCCTTGAAGAACTGCATCGCCCGGTCGAAGGACTGACCGGTCTCCTCGAAGGACTTGAACTCGACAGCGTTGCCATCGAGGACCGACAGGTTGCTGAAGCTCCAGCCCTTGGTGGTGTGGTTGTTCAGCAGCTCGTCCAGAGCCAGCTTGCTGCCGGAGATGTACTGGGCCATCGGGCCGGAGTCCCACTGGACGTGCGAGTACGAGCCCTCGAACTCGCCGCCGCCGGAGATCGCCCCGTCCCCCCACAGGTCGGCGCGGCCGTCGTCGCCCACGCCCACGCCGATCATCACGATCCGTGCCTTCTTCAGGCTCACGCTGTCGTGCGCGCCGTCGCCGCCCGCGTCGTAGAAGGCCAGGTCGTAGTCCTCGCCCTTGCTCTTCTGGAAGCCGCTGAGCGCCGTGTAGTCCTCGGTCGACACCGCGCGCATGGTCTGCCCGGAAATCTCCATCCGGAACAGCTTGAGGTCGGAGAAGTCGTCGCCGCTGTCGCTGCTGAGGGAATTGAACAGGCTGGAGCGGGCCGGGATGGTGTAGCCGGTGAAGTTGGTGATCGCCTGGGCGTAGTAGTCGTCCGGGTCGTAGGTGGGCGTTCCGGAAGTACTGTTGCCGTCGTCGGCCATGGCACGGACTCCACTGCTGGGGCTGAGGGGGGTGGGGGAGAGGAGGACGCGGGACCCTGCGTCAGCTGTCGGAACCGGTGCCGCTCATGTCGTCGTCGACCGTGTCGAAGATGTCCATCAGCTTCTCGCCGTCGATCGAGGTCAGACTGTCGCCCTGGGTCTTCAGCAGCGTCGTGATGGTCTCTTCGAGAGCGGACTCGATGTCCTCGAAGAGGACCTTCTGGCTCTTGAAGATGCCGTCCAGCGCGCCGCCCTGTGTCTTCAGGGCCTCGATCAGCGCCGAGCCGCCGGTCGGGTCCTCGCTGTCGCCGCCGCCCATCAGCCCGATGCGCAGCATCTTGGCATCGCCGGACGCCGAGCCCTCACCGGTCTCCGCGACCAGGTTCTTCAGCGAGCGGACTCCCGCGTTGTCCTTGCGGATGTTGAGCAGGTCGGTGATGAAGTCCCCGACATCGTTGTTCTTGAAGTTCTTG
Organism: Streptomyces sp. NPDC041814; assembly: GCF_055590565.1. Classification (NCBI taxonomy): domain Bacteria; kingdom Bacillati; phylum Actinomycetota; class Actinomycetes; order Kitasatosporales; family Streptomycetaceae; genus Streptomyces; species Streptomyces sp. NPDC041814. The sequence continues at coordinate 801,381 of NZ_JBVJAM010000002.1, forward strand.
AGCGCCGTCGAGTCCAGATGGGTCAGATCTGCCATGGGTGCCTCCGGTGGCGGGACGCGCCGGACCTGCGTGGGCACGGCGACGGTGCGGGGAGATGGCTCCACCGCGCCGACCGAGGGCGGACCGGTCGGCGCGGTCGGGACGGCCTGCTCAGCGGCCGATGGTCACCTCGGACCACATCTGGCTGAGCGAGTTCTCGCTGTACTTGTAGTTGCCGGAGATGTCGCTCAGGAGCTGCGCGTGCGAGGTGAGCAGCGTCTCCATGTTCTGCACCGCGCCGTCCCAGGCGGCCTGCTTCCGGCGGTACGTGTCGGCGTCGTTGCCGTACCAGGTCTTGGACAGCTCGCTGAGCTCTGCCTCAAGGTTGGACAGCGTCTGGGCGATCGCCTTGGTCTGCATCACCATGTCGTCTGCCGCGTTCGACATGTGGTTGTAGCTGACGTAGATGAAACCGTCGCTCAGGTTGTCTGCCACGGTCTGCCTCTTTCACACGGAGTTGAGGGTGGGGGGCTGCCTGTCCGGTAGGTCACCGGGGCGTGGCGCCGATGTGGCGTCAGGTCGAAGTCAGCCGGCCAGTTGATCGAAGGCCGACTGGGATGCGTTGTACGCCTGGTTGATCGCGTCGTTCGACGAACCCTGGGTCTTGTTGTGCTCGACGAGGCTCTGGTTCAGCCGGTCGATGACATCCTCAAGGTTCTTGAGGATGACGTTGCACTGGCCGTCCCACTGAGCGAGGAGCTGGCCGTACTGGCCGCCGTCGCTGCCCTGATAGCCGGAGCCCAGGGTGGACTTGGTGCCGTCGACGTCCTGGCGAATCTTCATGATCCCGCTGAAGGCCGATTCAAGGGCCTGGATGCCGTTCCGGGTTGATGACTCGCTTGACTGCTGGCCGTCTCCCGCCATCGTCCCACCTTTCGTGAGTCGGATCTTGGTACGAGCAACTTGAGACTAAAGTGAGGCAAGTTGAGAAGACAACAAGCTGAGGTAGATCTGAGGTTGGCGCTCGATATTTTCCCGGGGCATTAACCGGTGGGAAACCTCCCCGGCGCAGCCGGATCTCAGGAGCCGGAAGCGGCCTTCCCGATACTCGATTCAGATGCCCGGACACCCGGTTCGGCGCCGCCGGTGCGACACTGCGTCGCGGGACCCGACGCGGCCTTCCCCGCTTCGGCGCCCGGGTTCGACCGCGCCGCGGCCTCCGTGCTCAGGTCCGGTCCGGTCGGCAGCAGCGACAGCAGCGTGGACGGAACCCGCACTGCATCGCCGTCGGAGTACCCGAGGGCGGCCAGCGCCTCCGCGTTCGCGACGCGGTACTTCACCCCGTCGTCGCCCACGAGGAACGTGGTGTTGCCGACCGTCGCGCCGGCCGCGCCCAGTACCCGCACCAGGGTGCCGTGCCCCGGGCGCGTCACCACGTGGTCCACCGCCACACAGGCCGGGACCAGTGCCGTGGAGTCGGCCGCCGCGTAGGGCGACAGCGCGACCTGGGCGATCCGCACCGACGTCACCCGCACCTCGCCGCCGTCCGGATCGACCCGCGTGCACGCCGCCTGCCCGGCGGGCAGCCGCAACGCCGCCGGCGGGCTGTCCGGCAGCCCTGCCACCGACGGGTCGGTGCCGGCCGTGCCCGGCGCCTGATGGGTGCGGAGATCCGAGACGCTGATGGCGACGGGCTCCGGGGACGCGCCGTCGTACGCCTTCCTGCGGGTGTCCGGGTCGCCCAGCAGCAGAGCCGCCTGAGTGGCCGTCACCGCGTGCAGGCCGTCCTTCTGGAGCACGTAGTCCTGGCTCACGGAGCCCGCCGTCATCCGGAACACCTGCCCGACCCGGGTCTTCCCGCCCGGCAGTGCCGGGCCCGGCGCGCCCCGGTCCGCGACCTTCGGGGTGGCCAGCTTCGGGCCGCTGACCAGGGCGTCCAGGAATGCCGCCGACACCGGGCGGGGCGTCACCGCACCGTAACCCAGTGACTCCGCCGCCCCCGACCTCCGGTCCAGCTCCAGCCTGCTGCCCTGCCACATCAGGTACGTGCGGTCGTCCGGCCCCCGCACCACCAGCGCCGAACCCGCGCCGACCGGCCGGGTCTCCACCGGCGCGCCCGGCACCAGTGTCGTCTCCTCCCCGTCGCCCGTGGAGCACACCTCCCACGCCGACGTCTCCAGGTCACCCGAGCCCGGTACGCCGTCCGGGGCGCCGGCGATGCCGACCGGTGCGCCCACCGGAGTGCCCTTCAGGGAATTCGTGCCCACCGCGGTCGTGTCCAGGTCCGCGCCGCCGATCAGCAGCGCCGAGGCGTAGTTGCGCACCGGACGCAGCCGGCCGTCCGCGTACAGGTAGCGGGCGCCCGTGTCCTTGTTGACGATCAGGGTGTCGCCGCTGCGCCAGGCGTCGTTGCCGCCCGGCCGGAGCAGCCCGTACACGAAGGCGCCGGCCGAGATCAGGACGGCGACGATGATGCCGATCAGCGCACCGCGGGTGGTACGTCCCAGCGGGCTCTCCGGGGCGTCGGGGTCGGCCAGCAGCATGCCCGAGGTCAGCCGCCCCATCATGAACGTGTGTGCTTGCACCTGGTCGCGCTTGGACCGCACGGTCGCCTCCTGCTCTCAGTGGTTCGTCGTCGTCGCGGTGCCCGGCCGGCCCGTCATCCGTTCCAGCCGCGCAGGGCGCCGAGGACGCCCAGCAGCCAGAGGGTGAGCGGCAGCAGGGAGACCGCCAGAAGGGTGTGCAGCAGCTCTGCGGCCCGGCCCCAGTACGGCACCAGACGGCGGCCCGGCACCGTCCACACCGCGATCGTCAGCACCGTCGCGACCACCAGCAGGCCCACCACCAGGAGCACCCGGTCCACACCGGTCAGGTCCAGGCCCCAGCCGAACGCCAGCAGCAGCAGACCCCAGGCGCCGGGCAGCACCAGCACCAGCCGCTGCGTGGTGTTCACCAGGCCCCGGCCGTGCAGAAGCAGCAGCAGCGACAGCACCAGCGCGCACAGCAGCGCGGGCAGCGTGGGCCGGTGCGCGAGCGCCACCAGGCAGGCCGACGCCAGCACGCCCGTCGCCCCGTACAGCGCCGTCATCCACTCGCCGGCCAACTCGGTGCGAGTTGCGACATCGTTGCCGCGGTAGGGCTCGATTCCCTCCTGCAGCTGTTGAGCGTTGGTCGGCAGCGCCGGCATCCGCATTCCCGCGAACCGGAACGACAGCGCCGGGACCAGGCCACCGAGGAGCACCGTCAGCATCGCCACCACGCCCGCCGCGGCGGCCGCCCGCAGGTCGAACAGGGTCATCACCGCACCGCCCACCGCCGTGGCGAACGCGGTCAGCGCGGAGGCCAGGAAGAGCGGGGTGCGTACCGCGGTGGCCGCAAGGGCGAGCACCGCGCCGCCCGCCCAGGCCGCCGCCGCGCCCAACAGCCGCGCGCCCAGCACCTGATGGGCCTGGGGTCCGCTCAGCTCGCCGCCCGGCACAAGCCAGCCCGCGAGAGCCAGCGCCGGAGCCGCCAGCAGACCGAGGACCGCGCCGGTCGTGCCGTCGTCCACCGCCCGGCTCGCCGAGGCCGCGCCGGCGAGCAGCAGCGCGCCGGTGGCGACGGCCGCGCCCGCGCGCAGCGCCACCGACGCACCGGGCCACGCCAGCAGCGCCAGACCGGCCAGCACGGCCACCGCGACCAAGGCGCGCAGCAGGTGCCGTGCCGCCCCCTCGCCCCAGTTGTGCAGCCGGTCCCGGGTGACCGAGGCGATCCCGTCGACCAGGTCGTCGAGGCGCACCTCGGGCAGCGCTTCGGTGCGCGGTCGCAGATGCAGGACGTCGCCGTCGGTCAGGCCCAGGGTCGCCAGCGTCGCCTCCTCGTCCAGCGGCCGCCCGCCGAGGCGCTGGAGTATCCAGCCGTCGTGTTCGAGACCCGTCTCCTCGATGTCCTCGCCCGCGTACCGCAGCACCGTCGGCAGCAGGTCGGCCACCGGCACGTCGGAGGGCACGGAGAGGTCGATGGTGCGGCCCGGGGCGCGCACGGTCAGGTGGCACAGGTCGGCCACGGAAGTGTCGGTCATACCGGGGGCTCACGTCTCCTGAACGTCGGAACGGAGGGCGTGGCGTGCGGTGTTGCAGGCCACTGAGGGGGAGGTGGCGCGAATGAGATGGACGACAGTCGAACGGCGGGCAGCGTGCGGAGGGAGGGGGTGACGTGGACTTACGGAGTTGACGGGGTGCACACTACTGTCACTCCCGGAGGCCCTCGTAACGGGAGCCCCGGCAGCGTGCACGGCACACATACCCGGCCGGGCGTCCCAGGACTCCGCCGTCCGTACGGCGCGCCCGTACCGCGCCCGCCGGCGTCGGCACCCGGTTCGTGCGCCGCCTCCGGGTACCGCCGCGTGCGTGAAGACCGCTAAGGAGCCCCAGCGTTGAGCGTGGTCCTGTTCCGTCGTCCGGCCCGTCGCCGTGGACCCGACATGCCGAGCGGCGAGCTGACCCTGCAGGAACCGCCGACCCTGATGGAGACCGTGCCGGACACGTCCGCGGTATGGACGTACCTGCCGATGGCCATGATGTCGGTCTCGATGATGCTGATGTTCCTGCGCATGGGAGGCCAGGGATCCGGCATCTTCATGTACATCGCGCTCGGCATGATGGTGCTCGCCGCCGCCGCGATGATGGTCGGTCAGGTGATGCGCAAGGCGGGCGACCGCAAACAGCGGCTGCGCGGCGAACGCCGTGACTACCTGCGCTACCTGGCGCAGAGCCGGCGCACCGTGCAGCGCACCGTCGTCGAGCAGCAACTCGCGCTCGCCTGGCGCCACCCCGAGCCCGCCGTGCTGCGCTCCATGGTGCGCACCACCCGGCTGTGGGAACGACGCACCAAGGACGTCGACTTCGCCGAGCTCCGCATCGCAGTGGGCGACCAGCAGCTCGCCCTGCGGCTCAACCCCGTCTCCACCAAACCCGTCGAGGACCTCGAACCGCTCTGCGCGCACGCCCTGCGCCGCTTCATCCGCGCCTACAGCACCGTCCCCGGCCAGCCCATCGCGCTCTACCTGCGCTCCTGGTCCCGGGTGCTGCTGCGCGGCGACCAGGACGCCGCGCGGGGCATGCTGCGCGCCGCGCTGAGCCAGCTCGCGGTCTTCCACCCGCCCGAGGAGGTGTGGATCGCGGTCTGCGCCGACGACGAGCACCGCGCCGAATGGGAGTGGGTGAAGTGGCTCCCGCACAACCAGCACCCCCAGGAGACCGACGGCGCCGGACCGCTGCGCATGGTCGCCTCCGCCTTCACCGACCTGGAGAACCAACTCGGCAGCGAGTTCTCCGAGCGGCCCGCCTTCGACCCGGATGCCGTGCCCGGCCGCGACGAACCGCTCGTCGTGGTGGTCGTCGACGGTGCCACCGTTCCGGCCGGCCACCGCTTCGACGGCCCGGGCTACCGCAACGCCGTCGTCCTCGACCTCTCCTCCACCCTCACCTGGCGCCCCGGCCGCACCACCCTCCGCCTCGACGTCACCGCCGAGACCGTCGCCCTGGTACGCACCGACCGCAGCCGCAAAGAACAGACGACCGTCCTCGGCCGCCCCGACCAGGTCGGCCCGGTCGCCGCCGAGACCCTGGCCCGGCTGATATCCCCGTACCGGATGAGCCTCACCGCCGACGCGGTCGAGCCGCTCTCCGCCGACATGGAGCTCACCACCCTCCTCGGCATCCCCGACCTGCACCGACTCGACCCCGAGTCCCTGTGGCGGCGGCACAACGGCTCCGCACGGCTGCGGGTGCCGGTCGCCGTCGGCGCGGACGGCCGCCCGGTGGAGCTGGACATCAAGGAGTCCGCGCAGGGAGGCATGGGCCCGCACGGCATGCTCATCGGCGCCACCGGCTCCGGCAAGTCCGAACTGCTGCGCACGCTCGTCCTCGGCCTCGCCCTCACCAACTCCTCCGAGACGCTCAACTTCGTCCTCGTCGACTTCAAGGGAGGTGCCACCTTCCTCGGCCTGGACGAACTCCCGCACACCAGCGCCGTGATCACCAACCTCGCCGACGAAGCCGCCCTGGTGGAGCGCATGCAGGACGCCCTCCACGGCGAACTGCTGCGCCGCCAGGAACTGCTGCGCGCGGCCGGCAACTACACCTCCGCCCTTGAGTACGAGCGGGCGCGCGCCGGCGGCGCCGACCTCGCCCCGCTGCCCAGTCTCTTCGTCGTCGTCGACGAGTTCAGCGAACTGCTCGCCGCGCACCGGGAGTTCATGGAGCTCTTCGTGATGATCGGCCGCCTCGGCCGGTCCCTTGGTGTGCACCTGCTGCTCGCCTCGCAGCGCCTGGACGAGGGCCGCATGCACCAACTGGAATCGCACCTTTCCTACCGGATCGGGTTGCGCACCTTCTCCGCGATGGAGTCGCGCGGTGTCCTCGGCGTCCCCGACGCCTACGAACTGCCCTCCCAGCCGGGCAGCGGCTTCCTCAAGAGCGGCGTCGAGGCGCTGACCCGGTTCCGCGCCGCCTACGTATCCGGCCCCTACCGCCGTCGCGGCGGCGTCGTCGCCCAGGCCCGCGTCGCCAGCCAGGTCGTGCCCTGGACCGCCGAGTACGTGGTGCCCCGCGCTCCCGCTCCGGCCACCGTCGCGCCCGAGGCGGAGGAGGCGGACGACAGCTCCAGCCTGCTGTCGGTCGCCCTGGACCGGCTGCGCGACGCAGGCCCGCCCGCCCACCGCGTGTGGCTGCCGCCGCTGGGCGCCCCGTCCCCGCTCGACGTCCTGCTGAACGGCCTGGCCGTCGATCCTGAGCGCGGCCTGACCGCGCCGCGGTGGAACGGCACCGGCAAGCTGCGGGTGCCTGTCGGCCTCGTCGACAAGCCCTTCGACCAGCGCCGCGATCCCCTCGTCGTGGACCTCGCGACCGCGGGCGGCCACGTCGCCGTCGCGGGCGGCTCGCAGAGCGGCAAGTCGACCGTGCTGCGCAGCCTCATCATGGGCCTCGCGCTCACGCACACCCCGCGCGAAGCGCAGTTCTACTGCCTCGACTTCGGTGGCGGAACGCTCTCCCAGCTCACCGGGCTGCCACACGTCGCCGGCGTCGCCGCCCGCCTCGACGCGGACCGGATCGGCCGCACCGTGGCCGAGGTGACCGCCGTACTCACCCGTCGCGAGCAGTTCTTCCTGGAGCACGGCATCGACTCGATGGCGACCTACCGGCGCCGCCGCGCCGCCGGGGAGTTCCCCGACGAGCCGCACGGCGACATCTTCCTGGTGATCGACGGCTGGTCCACGGTCCGGCAGAACTTCGACCAGTTCATCCCGACCTTCAACCAGATCGCCACCGGTGGCCTCAACTACGGCATCCACCTCATCGTCGCGACCTCGCGCTGGCTGGAGCTGACCGCCCCGGTGCGCGACCAGGCAGCGACCCGCCTGGAGCTGAGACTCGGCGACACGATGGACTCCGTGGTCGACGTCCGCAAGGCCGCCGGCGTGCCCCGTACGCCCGGCCGGGGGCTCACCGTCGACTCCAAGCTGCACTTCCTCTCCGCGCTGCCCCGCGGCGACGGCTCCAGCGACCCGGAGACGCTGAGCGAGGGCGTCAGCGACCTGGTCGAGCGGATCGCCGCCGCCTGGCACGGGCCGCGCGCACCGCAGGTACGGATGCTGCCGCACCGGCTGCCGGCCTCGGAGCTGCCCGCGCCGGAGCTCGGCCAGGGCCAGAGCCTCAGGCTGCCCATCGGGCAGGACGAGGAGACGCTGGACACCGTCTGGCACGACTTCTCCCGCACCCCGCACCTCGTCGCCGTCGGCGACACCGAGAGCGGCAAGACCAACCTGCTGCGGGTGGTGGCGGATGCCATCGTCGCCCGCTACGCGCCGACCGAGGCCCGCATCCTCGTCGTCGACTACCGCCGTGACCTGGTGGAGGCGGTGCCCGAGGAGTACCGGCTCGGGCACGCCGTCTCGGTCGATGCCCTCAAGCAGCTCGTCGGCGGCTCCGCGAAGGCGCTGCAGACCCGACTGCCCGGCCAGGAGATCACGCCGGCCCGGATGCGCCGCGCCGACTGGTGGTCCGGCCCCCGGTTGTTCGTCCTCGTCGACGACTACGACATGGTCGGCGGCGGCACAGTGATCGATCACCCGTTCGCACCGCTCTTCGACCACCTCGCGCTCGGCCACGAACTGGGCCTGCACATCGTCGTGGTGCGGTCCGCCACCGGCGCCGGACGCGGCCTGAACGACCAGCTGCTGCGACGCCTGGACGAGGTCAACACCCCGGGCGTCCTGATGTCGACACCGCCGTCAGAGGGGTACGTCTTCGGGAACGTGAAGCCGCGAGTACTGCCGCCGGGGCGCGCGCTGCACATCGTGCGGCGCAAGCCGGTACTGATCCAGACGGCGCTGGCGGCGGGGACGGAGCAGGAGTAGGCGGCCCCCGGCCCATGCGCCGCACTGATACGGCCCCGCACCCCCCGCCAGGGGCGCGGGGCCGTATCGCTCAGGGGCGCCGGGCAGACGGCCGCCAGCCCGTGCGGCGGCCCCGCGGGATGATCACGGCGAGCCAGACGACCGTGACCACCACGGCCACGCCGGCCAGCGTCGGCCACATGGCGCGGCGAAGCGGCCCGGCGGCCCTGTCCTCCGGCATCCGCACCGGGGCGGCCGACTCCTTGTCCGCGGCCAGTCCCGCCGAAGCCCGCGCGGCGGGGGAGGCGGAGGTGAGGACCGCGGTGACGGCGGCGTACGGGTCGACCCGCGGCACGGCGTCCGGGTAGGCCGATGACCGCAACAGACCGGCCGTCTGCGCGGCCGTCAGCTCCGGGTGCACCGACCGCACCAGCGCCGCCGCCCCCGCCACGTACCCGGCGGCCAGCGAGGCGCCCGAACCGATGTAGTGGCCGTTCTTCGACGGACCGATTCCGATCACCCCGTCACCGGGCGCCGCGAGCTCGGCGCTCCCGGTGGTGTACGAGCCGGCCGGCCGCTCACCCCTGACGTCCACGTCGAGCACGGACAGCACCCCGTCACTGGCGGCCGGGTAGTAGTCCCGGGCCGGGACCTCCCGGCCCACCCCGTCGGTCGGCGAGTCCGGCACGGCGGCCGCGATCAGCAGTACATCCTTCTCCGCGGCCAGTCGCACCGCGGACCTCAGTGCTGCCGTGTCGCGCGCGAACGCCGCCGACACGGTCACCACCTTGGCACCGGCCCCGACGGCGGCCTCGATGCCCGAGGCGACCCGCCCGGCCGTGGCGGCGCCGCGCTCGTCGGTTCCGCGCACCGCGACGATGGCCGAACGCCGGGCGACGCCCGCGAACCTCACACCCTTGTCCGACTGTGCGGCGATCAGCCCGGCCACGAACGTGCCGTGCCCGACACAGTCCTTCCCGGCCGCGCCGACGGCCGTCACGCGGCCCTTCAGCGTGGGCGCGGAGGACGAGACACCGGTGTCGACCACGCCCACCTTGACCCCGGAGCCGGACGCGAACTGCCAGGCGCGACCCAGCTGGAGGCTGATCTGCTCCCACGGCACGGCGGTGGCCTGCCGCCCCGACCCCTCGGTGCAGCCGCCGCTGCCCGTCAGCCTCGTCCTGAGCACCGGCAGTTCCACGGTGTTCCCGTCGGCCGCCGCGGCGCTCACAGCGCCGGCACCGCTCAGAGCGGCCGTCAGCAGCAGCGCCAGCGCGCCGGCGGCGGTCCGGGACAGGTTCCTCCCGCGCATCGCCGTCACGCCCCCGCCCCGCCCGAGGCGGACGCCGACACCGGGTCGGTGAGGTCCTCGGGGAGCAGCAGCCGCAGGTCGTCGAGGCTGGGCGCGGCCATTCGGCTGAGCCGTCCCGCCTGGCGCGTCATCATCCGCTCCAGCACCTGACGGGCGGTGCGCGCGTTGCCGAACGACCCGTCGCGCGGCAGGGTGTCGAAGTGGTGCCGCAGTACCGAGCCGAGTCCGGTACCGCACTCGTACCCGGCCTGCAACGCGTGTTGGCGCACGATGGTGACGAGTTCGTCGGACGAGTAGTCGGCGAACTCGATCTTCCGTGAGAACCGCGAGTGCAGCCCCGGGTTGGAGGCCAGAAAGCCCTCCATCTCGCTGGTGTAGCCGGCGACGATGACCACCACCTGGTCGCGGTGGTCCTCCATCAGCTTCAGCAGCGTGTCCACGGCCTCCCGGCCGAAGTCGGCGCCCGACGCCTCCCGAGGTGTGAGCGCGTACGCCTCGTCGATGAAGAGGACACCGCCCAGCGCCCGCCCGAAGACCTCCTTGGTGAGCTGCGCGGTGTGGCCCACGTAGCGCCCGACCATGTCGGCGCGGGACACCTCGACGAGCTGGCCCCGCGGCAGCACGCCCAAGGAGACGAGGAGTTCGCCGTAGAGCCGCGCCACCGTGGTCTTGCCGGTGCCGGGCGGCCCGGTGAAGACGAGATGGTGGCTGAGGCGCGGCACCGGCAGCCCGGCGGCCTCCCGTTGCCGGGCCGTGGAGACAAGGTTGACCAGATCCGTGACGTCCCGCTTGACGGCGGAGAGCCCGACCAGGGCGTCCAGGCGACTGAGCGCGTCGTCCCCGGCGTCGGTGCCGTCCGGACCCGCCTCGGAATCACGGGCGGCCTCCTCGCTGATGTCCTGCGGCAGCAGCAGTGTGAGGTCCTCCTCGGTGACCCGGGTCAGCGAGGCCAGCCGTACCGCCTGACGGTCCACCATCTCCTCGAAGACCTGACGCGCCGCACGGCCGTTGCCGAATCCGGCGTCCTTGGGCATCCGGTCGAAGTGTGTCGCCAGCGCCTTGCGGGTCTCGTCGTTCAGCACGTACTGGTGGCGCCCGCACATGCTCTCCAGGATCTCCACGAGTTCGGGAACCGAGTAGTTCTCGAATTCCACCGTCCGCGAGAACCGGGAGGCCAGACCCGGGTTGGAGCCGAGGAAGGCCCGCATCTCACCGGAGTAGCCGGCGACCACGACCACCACGTCGTCGCGGTGGTCCTCCATCAGCTTCAGCAGCGTGTCCACGGCCTCCCGGCCGAAGTCGGCGCCCGAGCCGCGCGAGTCGGAGGTGAGCGCGTACGCCTCGTCGATGAAGAGCACACCGCCCAGCGCCCGTTCGAAGGTCTCCGTCGTCTTGATGGCGGTACCGCCGATGACCTGCGCGACCAGATCGGCTCGGGAGACCTCGACCAGGTGCCCGGACCGCAGCGTCCCGAGCTCGGCCAGGATCGTGCCATAGAGCCGCGCGACCGTCGTCTTACCCGTGCCGGGCGGCCCCGCGAAGACCAGGTGCCGGCTCATCGGCGGCGCGGACATGCCCAACTGGGCGCGGCGCCGGGCGAGCTGGGTGAGGTTGACCAGCGTGCGGACCTGTTCCTTGACGTTGTCCAGGCCGATCAGGTTCTCCAGGGCGGCCATCGGGCCGTCCGGGCGGCCGGGACCATCAGACTCGGGCACGGTGCCCGCCGGATCAGTGCCCTCGGCCTCGCCGTAGCCCCAGGCGTCGCGGGACTCGTTGCCGGTGCTGTTCAGGTTCTCCACCGCGAGCCGGCCATTCGCCTTGGACTGGACGAGCCCGCCGCCCTTGTTCTCGCGCACAGTGCAGCCGACCACCGACACCGGCGACTCGGTCTCCACCCGGATGCCGTCACGGCCGTTCCCCGCCGCCTCGCAGCCGTTGAAATTGGCCCGGCCGCCGTCGCGGACCAGGAAGCCGTGGTCGGTGGCGGCGGCGGTCCGCACCCGGGTCGCCGTCAGCTCGCCGCCGTTGTCCACGACGACGCCGCAGCCGCCCGCCGACACCAACTCGCCGTCGCGCAGCGCAGCCGTGCCCTGGCCGCCGATCTCCAAGCCCGCGCCGCCGGGGCCGGTCACCTTCAGGCCTGCCAGATAGACGTTGCCCCCCGAGGCGACCGCCACTCCGGCGCCTCCCGGCGACTCCACCGAGCAGTCCTCCAGCCGGCCGCGCCCGCCGTCGGTCACCGAGACGCCGGTGCCGCCCGTGCCGGTGATGCGGGCCCTGCGCACCAGAGGGTTGGCTCCGCCCCTGACCACGATGCCGGTGCCCCTGACGTCCAGGATCTCCACACGGTCCAGCTCGGCCGCCGAGTCCGCTTCCAGCAGCACTGCCTCGGCCTCGCCGTCCCGGACGGTCAGCGAGGTCAGGGTGGGCGAGGAGGAACCCGCCACGTGCAGCGCCGGCCCCCGCGCGCCGCTGAGCCAGCAGTCCTCGTACGTGCCCCGCGAACGGTCGGTGACGAAAAGGCCGTTGCCCGCCGTGCGTGAGGTGCGGCAGCGGCGCAGCACCGGGTCGGCACCGTGCGAGACGATGATGCCCTGGCCGGTGGTGCCGTTGACCCGCACGTCGTCCAGCTCGACCCGGGCGGCGCTGGTGAGGTGAGCACCGATCGCGGTGTCGTGGATCACGGTCCGCAGTATCCGGACCGCGCTGCGCTCCTCCAGGGCCAGCGCGGGCTTGTCGGTCGAGGAGAGGTCGCAGTCCTCGACGGAGACCTGCGCGTCGCCGTTGGCCAGCAGGCCGTTGCCGCGTGCGTCGCGCACGGTACAACCACGTACCGTCGCCCTGCCGCGCTCGCCGATCACCACGCCACTGGTGCCCAGGTGCTCGAAGGTGCACGATTCCAGCGAGCTCTCGCTGGCCGAGGTGACGACCACGCCCGCGCCGGTACGGCTGGAGACCCGGCACTCGCGCATGGCCAACGAGCCGGAACCGCGGGCGAGGACAGTGGCCCAGGACGCGCCGGAGACGTCGCACCCCTGCATCGCCACCTGCCCGTGCGAGGCGTCCACGACGGGAGCCTCCTCGTCCTGGCCCTGCACCACCAGATCGGTCAGCATCAAGGCGTCGGCACGCAGCGATATCGCGGTCCCGGTGCGCGGTGCCAGGCGGACGCTGCCGCGCGACTGCTCGGCGGCGATGGTCACGCGGGTGGTGACGACGAGGTTCTCCTCGTATGTCCCCGGGCGCACACTGAGCACCGCCCCTCCGCGCGCCCTGGCCAGGGCCTCTGCGATCGTCCGGGCGTCCCCGGTGCCCTCCGGACAGATCGTCAGTACCTGGCGCACTCCGTTGACCTCCTTGTATCGGCACCCGTGGGTTGCGGTCGGCCCCATCATGCCTTCCTCTCACCTGCGATCCCACCCCAGTCCTGCCGTCGAGGCGGGGGACCGGGCGCTGTGCGATGCGTCGGAGGGTGGTGTACCGCGCATTACGGGATTTTCCGTAACACCCTTACTGGGCCCGGGGATTCTCCCGAGACCCATTGTTCATCGCAGAGATATGACTAGTCCCCGGATGTGTGCGTGAATGAGAGCGCTCACAGGGATGCACGACGAACTACGGGACGGATGGGCCAGATGACGGACCGGACCGGAACGGCCTCGAAGGTGACGACGGAAGAGACTTCTGCGGCCCTCGACCCCGCCGGAGCCGGCCCGGAAACGCACCCGGCTCCGGCGGCACCGGGCGTCCGGTTGCCAGAGGCCGGGCCGGGGGCGGAGTCCGAGTCCGCCGCCGAGCCGGTGACGTGGTCCGAGCCCGCCGCTGCCGGCCCCGCCGCTCAGGAGGAGACCTCCGTCGGCACGCATCCGGCGCAGGCGCCGGAGAAGGGGGACGGGTCCGCGGCCTCGGCCCCCGAAGCGGGGACGCCAACTTCCGCCCCCGAAACGGAGACGTCCCTTTCCGCACTCGATGCGGCGGCGGAGCCGGGAGTCGCCGAGGCCTTGGCGGCTTCGGAGCCTGAGGGTGCCGAGCCCGGCGCGGCGGCTCCGGCGGGGCGCCCGAGCCGTCCCCTGCTGGCGGGCGCCGCCTTGCTGGGGGCCGCGCTGGTCGCCGTGCCGGTCCTCCTCATGAGCCGTCACAGTGAGCCCGAGCGGCACGACACCACCGTCGCCAACCAGGCGGGCACGCTGCTGGGCGGCGGGGAGCCGACGAGAGAGGGGGCGCAGGCGTACGCTTCGTCGCCCGCTTCGCCCACGAAGAAGCGGGCGAAGCCGAAGAAGTCGCCGACACCGAAGGAGGTCGTGCAACGGCAGGCCCCGGTCGCGGCCCCAGTAGCGCCGTCGCCGTCCCCGACGAAGAAGCCCTCGCCGAAGCAGACCTCGAAGCAGACCCCGAAGCAGACCCGGAAACCCACCCCCGAGCCGGTGAAGAAGCCGTCCCGGCCGGCGGACATCACGGTCACGGCCACCAGGGTGTTGCGGGCCGGCGAATCCGTCGAGGCGAACAGGACGAGGCTGCGGATGCAGCGCGACGGCAACCTCGTCGTATACGACGAGAACGACAAGCCCCGCTGGGCCACCATGACCTTCGGCCACGACTACCAGGCGGTCTTCCAGGCGGACGGCAACCTGGTCGTCTACACCGCCGACAGTCGACCGGTCTGGGCCAGTAAGACCCAGGGCCACCGCGGCGCGATCCTGCGCCTCCAGAAGGACGGCAACCTGGTGATCTACGCGGGAGGGGCACCGCTCTGGGCGTCGAAGACCCAGCACTGAACGTGCCGCCCGTCGTGCGGGCACATGTCCGCACGACGGGCCCGCACCTTCGGCGGGACCCCGCCGGCCACCCTCACGGTGGACGGCGGCCACGCGGGGCGGCGGGTCTGTTCACGTCGTGACACGGAAGGGGGAAGTGGGCGCCCCCTGCCAGGTGGTGGCCGCCTCGGCGTGGGTCCGGTCGCCTGTCCGGTGCCCGTGTGGTGGAACTACGCCCGTGCGGCGGCCGTCTTGGCGGCCTCGATCGCCGACGCGAAGTCGGGCGTGGCCCCGATCTGCGCGAGCAGCACGTTCGCGGCGTTGTAGCAGTTGAACGTTTCGATCTTTCCCTCGCGGAGGTACCAGAGGTCCGCCGTCGGTACGTCGATGCGGTTCCCGGTGGGAGGGATGTCGCCGGCCGGAGTCGGAAACGCGCCGAGATGCGTCCCCTGAATCCGCAGCTCTACGGCGACGACGTCACCGAGCACATGCACTGCGAGCAGCTCACGGTGGATGTCGGGGAAGACGCCGGCCAACCCCGCCAGTGCCTGGGGTATCTGGTCCCCCTGGAATGTCATCGAGTTCGGCATGTCGTTGAAGGTTCCGTCATCGGTGAACAGGGCGCGGAAGCCCCGTCCGTCCAGGACGTTCCCCTCCGCCAGCCGGTATGCCTCGCGGACAACCTCTTCATTGCGTGTCACTTCTGTTCTCCTCGGTGTGCGGTGTCGTCGCGGGTGCAAGCCCTCACGGCGCCACTCGACGAAGTGGTGCGATCCCGCCGAATCGTCGGGTTCCGCGGCGGACGGGGCCGGTGCCCGCAGCGGGGCACGTACAGCGCTCCGCCTCGATGTCCAGTTTGATGATGGGTATCATTGGAACCCTTGTTATGATGAAGGTCATCATTGAAAAGGTCAAGTCGGGAACGACGGCGGAAGGACTGCAATGCCGCGGATCACCAAGGAGGACAAGGCCCGCAACCGGCGGAACATCCTCGAAGCGGCGGGCCGCATGTTCCGCTCGCAGGGCATCGACGCGGTCGGGATCGCCGAGCTGATGAAGGAAGCCGGACTCACCCACGGCGGCTTCTACAACCACTTCGCCTCCAAGAACGACTTGGTGGTCGAGGTCTGCAGGGCCTCCTTCGCCGCCTCACTCGAAAGCCTGGACGGCATGATCGAGGACGGTCAGTACAAGGCCGGCCCTCCGCTGAAGCATGTCGTGGCCGGCTATCTGTCCACCGCACACCGTGACGACGCGGACGGTGGCTGCCCCTCCGCCTCCCTGGTCACCGACGCCGTACGGCAGAACGAAGCGGTGCAGAGCGCGTACGCCGAAGGCGTCGAGGGCTATCTGGCCGGTTTCGCCGCCGAGTTCCTGTGCGAAGCCGAGGAGAAGGGCCAGGAACTCGACCCGGCCGAAGCCCGCCAGAAGGCCATCAGCCTGCTCAGCGAAATGGTCGGCGCACTGATGATCGCCCGCGCCGTACGCCACGTCGACCCCGGGCTCTCCGACGAGATCCTGGAGGCCGGCCGCAATCACGCCGTCGGCTGATGCGACCTGCGCTGCTGCGGGACACGGATGCGATCCGGTCGGTCGCAAGGACGGATGTGCTCACTGCGAGGCTGATCGGGCTGTCCCCGTATGGCTGGAGCTCAACTCCTCCACGCCGTCCGTGCGGTGCTCGTCCGGCATGTCGTTCTGCTTCCGGGCAGACCTTTCGTCTCCCGACGACGTTGCCGGCTTCATCCTCGGGAGCGCCAGGGCCTTCGCTCAGTTGTCCGCAGGAGGCGCACCGACGCCGCGGTCGGAGCGACGAGGCAAGCGTGACGGTTGCCATCACCGTGTGTGCCGCGCGCAGAGCGCGGCGAACAGCGCCACCCCGACGCAACTTGCCGATCGCTGCGTGGTGTTGTGGCATCCGGCGCTGCGCCTGCCTCCCGGGGCCCTACGTGTGACAGGGCTGTGCCGGAACAATTGCGCCATGGCGGGCTGTCAGCCGCCCCCTGAGCAGCGAGCCGATGCTGTGGAGCACCGCTTCGAAAGGCTTCGCCCCGATCCGTCGGGCCGACTGTCAGTGCCGTGATGCAGGATGCAGTGCATGATCCAGACTCTGCCCCTGGCCTTGCCCGGCACACTGGTGGACCACCACCGCCTCGACCTGACCGCGCTGTACTCCACGGGCTGGGGCTTGAGCCTCTTCGACCTCGCCGGAGCCTCGAACGGCGAGGTGTACGCCCTGTACGGCGTTTACCGGTACACCTACGGTGTCGACGACGAGGAGCCGGACCCGCAGACCGCGAACTTCGGATACAGGATCATCACCCGGTACTCCGAGGAGGGCGAGATCCTGGCCAGCGCGCAGTTCCGCACCGGCGGCCCGGACGAGGGAGACTCGGGCGTCGCAGACGGCGGCGACATCGGTTTGTGCGTCCTGCCCGACGGGGTTCTCGCCCTCACCGCAACGCCGGACAACACCACGCTCGTCGCTCCGGACCTGAGCCGGATTCTGGCCGTCTACGACTCGAAGGACGGGCGCCCCTACCGCGAGTTCACTCCCGGCGAAGGCGACCCCTTCGCCGGGTCAATCAGCATCACCCCATCGGGCCGACTGCTGTGCACCCTCGCCGAGTACGGCGTGTGGAGGTACGGCAACGTCCTCACCAACCTCGTCGGCATCGCCGAGGGAGCCCTGACCGCCGACTCCAAGCCGGCCATCCGCGCACTCGCCTCGCTCGACCCCGAACCGGCCCGCCACAGCGCCGTCGACCTGCGCCCCCACGCCACGTACCAGGACGCCCCCGTCGGCATGGCCAACCGGCCCCGGCCGGCCCTCACCGAACTCGTCGCCGCCGAGGACCGCCTCTCGGGCTGGGACCGGTCCCACCTCGGTCGCCCGGTCCCGCTCTCCGACGGCCTTTTCGTCGTCCCCGTCTACGCCAAGACATTCCGAGGCGGCAGCCGGGGCCAGCCCTTCGTCTTCGCCCTCGTCAACGACCAGGGCGAGATGACCGGACGACTCCGAGGCCTGCATGAGTGGCACGACTCGCCCTTCACCGGCTTCTGCTTCAACCTCGCCGCCGACCCGCACCGGGGCCACGCCTTCCACCTCAACCGCTACGGCCTCTACGCCTGGAACGCGGCAGGAGCACTCCGCGCCAAGCTGGACACCGACTCCAAGACGTTCAAGGCACTGACCCACTTCACCCTCGGATCCTGCGCGCCCAACGGTGACCTGCTGTTGGCCCACACCAAACAGCACCTGATCCTGCGCATCCCTGCCCCCGACGACCTGACCGACCTCGCGGCCTCCGTCGAAGAGGCACTGCGGGCGTACGCCCGACAGCGCACGGCCCTGAAGAAGCAGTGGAGCCCGGTGAACTGGCACTGGACACACTCAGCACCGCTCCACCGGCTCTGACTCATCCCAGCCGCCGGTCTCGGCCGGGACAGACGACAGACCTGGACCTTTGCCGCGTTCGCTCGTTTTCGTCCGAGTGGCTTGGAAACCCGCGCGATGCGCAGGGTGACGACGGCGTTCTCCCGGAGAGTGCCCGCCCACGTGTGTCCCCTCGGCCGAGGCCCGGCGGGCTGGGGTGACGCGTGCGGTCACCGCGCTGCGGGAGCGAAGGCTCTCCCCTGACCGCCTTGCTGCCCGTCAACACCACCGGTGAGATCTGATTCCCGTCCGGAGCGCGGCGGAGGCCGTCCGCGGTGCCGGGGAGTTCCTCCGGGTGGAGGACGGCCGCGCGGGCTTCGCCGCGGGCTCGGGAACGTACGAGTTCACGAGCTGACCGATGCGGAACGACCGACGGAGAGCCTGATGACCGATCCGCCCCTGATCCTGCCCGCCGCCGACTGAGTCGCGGCCCTGCCGGCCTTGGCCGGACCGGGGGAGTTTTGACGGCACCGGAGGACTCCGTGGATGCCGCTGGCGCGGCCCTCGGGTCTGCCGCAGTCGGGCCCTCGCCTCAGGTCCGTGCCGAGCGCGAGGCCGGCGGCCCCCGTCCGGTCCGCGCCGCTGAGGCTGGTGAGATTGAGACATGCGGTCATGCCTGGGCCCACAGAGGGAAGGAAGGAAGGTCCAGAAGCTAGGGAGGCTGTTGTGGAGCGGGATCGGGTCGGACTGGCAGAGGTGCTCGCTGCGGCCGAGGCGGCTGCGCCGGTGCGCTCACTCGATGTTGTGGCGCACATTCTGCGTGAGCGGTTCGGGGCGCGGCACGTGTCGTTTCTGTTCGTCGACGTCGTGGGCCGGCGACTGCTGCGAGTCCATGAGGAGAACGCAGCATCACGGGAGCACGGCGCCGGCCAGGTGATACTGGCCGGCAGCATGTACGACGAGGTCCTGCGCACCCAGAAGCCGGTTGTGGTGCTGGAGGGCGGACAAGGGCAGCGGGTGCTCGCCCCGGTCACCAACCGCGGAGACGCCATCGGTGTGCTGGAGCTCTATCTCGCCGACGCCACCGAGGACGTGCTGGAGCAGGTCGCGGACGTGGCACACGCGCTGGCGTATGTCATCGTCACCGATCGACGCTTCACCGATCTCTACCACTGGGGCAACCGCACCGCCTCGGTCACCCTGGCCGCGGAGATCCAGCGCCAGCTCCTGCCCTCGGCGCCCTCGTGCGAGGCACCCGAGTTCACTCTCGCCGGTGCCCTGGTCCCCGCCTCCGACATCGCCGGGGACACCTACGACTACAGCCTCGATGAGGACACTCTGCACCTGTCGATCACTGACGCGATGGGTCACGACGTCGACGCTTCCCTCATGGCCACCCTGGCCGTCAATGCCTCCCGCGGCGCCCGCCGCGCGGGCCTGGACCTGGCCGAACAGGCCCGCCAGACGCACCAGGCGCTCCTCGACCACGGCCGCCGGACCTTCGCCACCGGCCAGCTCCTGCGCATCGCCCTGGACGGCACCAGCGCCCAGCTCGTCAACGCCGGCCACCTCTGGCCGCTGCGACTGCGCGACGGCACAGTCGAGGAGATCCGGCTGCATATCAATCTCCCCTTCGGCGTCTCGGCCCAGAGCACCTATCAGGTACAGGACCTCGACCTGCGCCCCGGCGACCGCATCCTCCTCTACACCGACGGCATGCAGGAACGCCAAGCGAACACCGTCGACCTGTCCACCCTCCTGCGCGACACCGTCAGGGACCATCCCCGTGAAGCCGTGCGCGCCATGGTCGCCGCGGTCACCGAAGCCTGCGGGGGAGACGTGCGGGACGACGCCACTGTTCTGTGCCTGGACTGGTTCGGCCCCGCCCGCCGAAGATGAAGCCCCCGAGTGCCTGCACGCGGCGGTGGACGACGACATGCTGCGAGGTTTCCTGGACGATCGGGTTCAGCCGGTGGGTGCGTACGTGCGCTTCGCCGCCGGCGGAGACCGGCCGGGTGCCGAGACGGCGTCCTCGGGCGCCCTGGAGAAGGCGTAGAGGTCGGCGAGGAGGACCGGTGTGAGTAACGTCCAGCGGGGACTTCGTGCCCGCGCTCCGGTAGTTCCTCGACTCCTCGGCCGGCCCATCGCGTTCGGGACAGCCCTTGGGCCCGTCCGTCAGAGCTGTGAAAGCTCGTCGAGCAGGTCGTCCAGGCCCAGGGAGCCCTGAGAGAGGGCGGCCATGTGCCAGGCTTTCAGGTCGAAAGCATCGCCCCGGCGCTCCTTGGCCCTTTCCCGGCCGAGCAGCCAGGCCCGTTCCCCGAGCTTGTAGCCGATCGCCTGTCCCGGCATCGTCAGATAGCGGATGAGCTGGCTCTCCACGTAGTCCGCCGGGCGACTGCTGTACGCGCCGATGAATTCCAGGGCGAGGTGGGGCGTCCACCGCTCACCCGGACGGAACGGCGAGTCGGCCGGGATGTCCAGCTCCAGGTGCATGCCGATATCAACGATCACCCGGACGGCCCGCATCATCTGCGCATCCAGATAGCCGAGCCGTTCCTCGGCGTCCTTCAGAAATCCGAGTTCGTCCATCAGACGCTCGGCGTAGAGGGCCCAGCCCTCGATATTGGCACTGACCATGCCGACGGTCGCCTGGTAGCGGGAGAGGTCGCCTGAGACGTGTATCCACTGGGCGAGCTGGAGGTGGTGACCCGGGACGCCCTCGTGATACCAGGTGGAGACCAGGTCGTACACCGGGAAGCGGGTCTCGCCCATGGTCGGCAGCCAGGTGCGGCCGGGGCGGGAGAAGTCCTCCGAGGGCGGGGTGTAGTACGGGCCTCCGCCGCCTCCGGACGGCGCGATACGGGACTCCACACGCCGTACCCGGTCGGCGAGTTCGAAATGGGTGCCGTCCAGGGCGCTGATCGCCTGGTCCATCAGGCCCTGGAGCCAGTCTCGGACCTTCTCCTCGCCCTCGATGTGCCGGCCGTGCTCGCGCAACCGGGCCAGCGCTGTCCAGGGGGTGTCCGCGCCGGGGAGGACGCGTTCGGCCTCCGTCCGCATCTCGGCGAGAAGACGATGGAACTCCGACCAGCCGTAGGCGTATGCCTCGTCGAGGTCGAGGTCGGTGCCGTTGTAGTAACGGGCCCAGCGGGCGTAGCGCTCGCGGCCGACGGAGTCCGGGGCGCCTTGGACGGCGGGTTCGTATTCCTCGCGGATCCAGTCGCGCAGTCCGGTGACGGCGGCGGTCGCGGCACGGGCTGCCTCGTCCAGCTCGCCGCGCAGCGTGTCGGGACCGGCGGTCGTGAAGTCTTCGAACCAGCCTCGCCCTTGGCCGTCGGAGTCGGCCCACTGATCGAGCTGGTCGGCGAAGGCGGCGGTGGGGCGCGGGGCCGCGTACAACTCGCGTTCGAGTCCGAGGGCCAGGCACTCGCGGTAACCGGCCAGCGCCCGGGGCACGGCCCGCAGGCGCTCGACGACGGCGGCCCAGTCCTCCTCGGTCCGGGTCGGCATGGCCGTGAAGACGTCGCGGACGAAATGGGGCGGCGTCGCTATGTTGCCCACGGCGCGCAGGTGCTCACCGGCCCCGTGTACCGCGAGTTCCGCCGTGAGGCGTTCGCGCAGCAGGCGAGCGCAGCGACGTTCGGTCCCGCTGTCGGCACCGGGCAAGTGCTCGGCCTCGGTGAGGCGCGCGAGGGTCTCCCGCGCGAGGGCCGCGAGGGCGTCCGCGCCGGCCGGTGAAGTGTCGGGCAAGCGGCTGGAACTCGCCGGCACGCCGAGGAACGTACCCGTGATCGGGTCGAGGTCGATGAGGGCGTTGACGTATGCGTCGGCGACTTGACGAGGAAGCGGGTTGTCGGTCTGCGTCATGCGGTCATCCTTTCGTAGAAGCCGACGCCAGTCATCAGTCGTCCAGGGGGCCGCGACACGGATGATCCGTACCGGTCCCAGCTCCGTTTGCCGTCGGCGTCCGGCTCCCGAGAGCGCGCCGACGGGATCGCCGCCGTCCTGGAGGACATGCCCCGCAGGGGCGACACCCCGATCATCGGTCCCGACAAGGACATCGCCCGGCTGTCCCCGCTCAAGCACCGCAACCGCTCGGCTGCTGCAGCTTCACCGCCGGCGCCCAGCGACCGCAGCGTGACCCCGACTCGCCCGAGCCGGACGGGGACGACGATCAGGAGTGAGCAGGGCCGGGTCGGTGGGCCGCGGCGCGCGGTCCCGACTCAGGACGACTGCGTGGGGGTGGTGCGCCGCAGACCGTCGAAGAGGAGGGCGGTGATCTGCCGGGCCTCGATCAACCAGCCTTCGGTGGCACGCATTCCGCAAATGCCGCCCAGGGCGCGGAGCAGGGTGGCGCCTGTGACGTCGTTGCGGAGGGTGCCGGCCGCGCCGCCGGCTTCGAGCAGCAGGGAGAGTGCGTCGGCCATACGGGCGCGTGCGTCGTCGAAAACCGGTGAGTCCGTTGCCATGATGCGCTCCAGCACGCTGGACATCCCCTTGCCCACCGCCGCGTGATCCACGAGCAGCAGCAGGAAGCGCCGCAGCGCCTCCTCCGGGGTGTGCTGGTTCAGCAGAGCGCCGGGGGCGGCGCACAGGTCATCGACCTCTTGGCGGTAGACCTCCTCGATCAGTGCTTCGCGGGTCTCGAAGTGGCGGTAGAGAGTTCCGACGGCGACGCCGGCCCTGCGAGCGATGTCCTCTACATGCGCGTCGGTGTCGCCGCCGAGGAATGCCTCGCGGGCCGCGGACAGGAGTGCCTCGCGATTACGTCGTGCGTCGGCGCGCAGGGGGCGTGCGGGCGACAAAGGAGCCTCCATAAGGTGAGCCTGGTTCCGTTTACATGTATCGTTTCCGGAGTCAGGTTCATCTTACGGAGGAGATGCCCCATGCCGAACACCGATGAGGGTCTGGCCGGCCTGCGGGTGCTGGTCACCGGCGGCAGCCGGGGCCTGGGCGCGGCAACCGTACGCCGCTTCGTCGCCGCGGGCGCGACCGTGCTGGCGGCTTCCCGCAGCCGGCCCGACGAGGACAGCGGTGCCGCCTTCCTCGCAGCGGACCTCTCCACACAGCAAGGAGTGGCCGACCTCGGCCGCCGGGTCATCGAGCAGGTGGGCGGTGTGGACGTGCTCGTGAACAACGCGGGCGCCGCGAGCGCCCCGGCACCGACCCTGAGCCGGTCGGACGCCTCCTGGCAGGCGGACCTGGAGATGAACCTCCTCAGCGCGGTGCGCTTGGACCGGGTCCTGGTGCCGGGAATGGTCGAGCGGGGCTCCGGCGTCGTCGTGCACGTCTCCTCGATCGCCGGCCAACTGCCCCAGCGCACCGAGGCGTCCTACGCCGCCGCCAAGGCCGCGCTCAACACCTACAGCCGCGAACTGGCCACCGAGGTCGGCGAGCACGGGGTGCGTGTGGTCTGCGTCCTTCCCGGCTTCGTCGTCACCGACGGCGCCACCGCGCACCTCCGCCACACGGCCGAGGTGCAGGGCGTGACCACTGAGGAAGTAACGCAGCAGATCGTGGACCACCTCAAGGTCCCCATGGGCCGCCCCGGAGATCCCGAGGATGTCGCCGAGATGATCGCCTTCCTCGCCTCGCCCCGCGCGAAATGGCTCACTGGAGCACAGTTCCGCGTCGACGGCGGCATCATCCCGACCGTCTGAACCCCCCGACAGTACGAACAGGACACTCCAATGCCCATTACTCTGACCTCCGTGATCATCGATGCCGCCGACATCGAGAAGGAAAGCTCCTTCTGGCACCGGCTGCTCGGCGGCTCCCTCACCCCCACACCGACCCACCACTTCATCCAGGCCCCCGGCCTTCCGGTGATCGTCGTTCAGTCCGCCCCTGGGCGCACCGCACCGAACTGGCCGGATGGCACCTTCCAGCAGATGCATATGGACTTCGGCGTCGACGACCTCGCAACCGCCGACCGCACCGCCACCGCCGCGGGCGCCACGCGCCTGCGACCCACCGATGAAGTCACTGCGGAAACCAGCACCGGCAACCGCGTCTACGCCAGCCCGGCCGGACACCCCTTCTGCCTGCGCTCGAACTGAGCCGGGCGTCGATGTCCACCGAACTGCGCCTGCCCTCAAACGGTGGCACGCTCAAGTGATCAACGCACCACCCACGGATGATCACGTGATCGTGGAGGCGCCGGTGCGTGATGGGGGCTTCCCCCGGCTCAGCAGGACGAGATGGGGAGACGCTGGCATGAGGGGCAGTCGTTCAGCTTGATCGGGCGGGCGCTCGGGGCGCCGATGCAGCACGCCCGTCGCTTCCTGCCCAGAGCGGCGGCGTCCGTCCCACCCGCGGACGCGGCCAGAGCGGCAGCGAGCGCGAGGAGATATCCCGCGGCATCGCCGCCGGGGAATCGGCCCGGCAGCCGGCCAAACAGCCCGCCCGGTCCCCTTCGACCGCCTGCCGGTCGATATGACCGTCGACGTCCACACATACCTGATGCGGAGTGCGCATACGCCCAGTACAGGGCAGGCTGCATGTGGCTGAGCACGCTCGGCGGCGGCCGAGCAGGATAGACCGCCTGGCAGTAGGGCGTGCGAGAACGAGGGGTGTTCGGCCGGCACACGGCGCCCCGCACGGGACGCCATCGAAGCGCGGCAAGAGGGGTGGCCGGCCCGGGTGCCTTCCGCAGCCCGCTTATGCTGCCGCCATGGGCTTGGATCTCATGCTGTTCATGGCGGACTGGAAGTATCTGAGTGCCATACCCGTCGAGAAGCGGACCGAGGCACTGGAGGACGCCGCCTACCCGCCTCTGGAGCCTGACTGCGAGTACCCCGGCGGCAGTCGGAACGGCGGCTGGGCGTGGCTTCCAGACCGGGAGACCGCATGGTGCGCCGAGTACGACTTCAACACGACCACCGGCGCCTATCGCCCGCACTCCCACGCGGGCGACGCCTGGGACGACATGCGGCCTCTCGCCGACGCGTTCGTGCGCGATGCGATGGACACCTTTCTCATCGATCTGATCTGGAATGCGAACCCCGCCGACGATCCTGCACTGACCGGCGGCGGAGGGTTCTTCCCGGCGGCCACCGACCGCCGGCACCCAAACGTCCTACTGGCGTGCCCGCCCGAGGCAATGCCTGGCAAGGCCCGCGCCTGGACGCAGGTGCAGCCCCGCCTGGAGGTGCTGCGCGAACCGTTCGCCGCGGAGTGCGAGGGCTGGGCAGGCCGCCCAAGCACCTTCAACGACTTCACCACGCTCCTGCATGAATGGGGCGCCGTGACTACTGAGGCTGCGCGCCGCGGTTGGGGACTGGTGGGCCTGCCCTGACCGTGAGCTGCGAGACGAACGTAGCCCGTACGCATTGCGGTACCTCGCAGTGCACTCCGCAACTGGCGAGCGAAACGCCAGCGGTGACCGGTTCCTCGATCGAGCCAAGCCATTACATCGCGCCAAACGCGTGACCGAGTGGTATGGAGGGGTGCGCGTCGGTAGACAGGGTGCCTAGGGACCAGGTGGGGGATGTGGGGGAGGGCTGCGGCCGTGATGCTGAGATCAAGGTGGGAGTTTTGCTCGCTGTGATCGTCTTTCTCCGGCTCCGTCGCCGTACCGAGGCCCACATCGCAACGACGAGAAGCTGACCGTCGTCATCGTGCTCGCCCTGGGCATGGTGCTCGCTCCGCCCCGGTGGGCGAGGGGGATCCTCAATCCCTGGGTCAACTGCCCCCCGGTTCCGCCCACTGACCCCCGGAGCCCATCCGATGCCCACCCGCCACCCGCCACCCGCGCCGCCGCCACCTCGCGTCACGGCGGCCCACACGCAGAACAACTCCGCACCGCCGCTACGTGGGCTCCCGCCGCCAACGACAGCGCGACCGCCAGGTCCTCATTCTTGAGGTCGGAGCCCTGGGCATCGCCGCGGTGGGGTTCGCCGTCGTCTGGCTCGTTACCCACGTGTGGGCCATGGCCATGCTCGGGGCTGTTGCTGTCGTGGCCGAGACCCGGTTCGTCAGCCAGCGCTGCCAGCGGCAGGCCTGGAACCGGGTGCAGCAGCAGGCGCTGCGTTACGCGCTGCCGCAGCTCGACGCCCTGGGTCACCGCGAGTTCGAGTACGCGGTCCGGGACCTGATGTGCCACGACGGATGCACCGACGCCCGCCAGCTCTACGGAGCCGACATCTCGAAGGGGGCGTCGCTGCGTGATAGAGGCCGGTTGCCACAGCGGAGAACCGGTAGTGCGTGACGGATCTGGATCCGGCTCAGGTGGAGAATGGCTGAGCGCCAGCCCAGGACCGCGATCCGGCGGCATCTGCGGGAGACTGTGGGGTGCCTACTTCCAAATCGCTTGCAGCCTCCGACGAGATACGTGCGTATCTCATCGATCAGTTGAATCTCGCCCTGCGACGTCCCGGAATGTATGGGAAGGAGTCGGAGCTGGCCTTGCGCATGCTGATGGATCACTTGCTGTTCGTGGAGTGCCAGCCCGAGGCTTTGGCCGAGCAGCAGCGGGTCTGGGAAGAGCGTGGTGCCTGGGCCAGCACTGGCGTCGCGGGCGTGTTCCGCGAACTGATCCCGGAGCGCTATTACGAGTACGGGATTGCCTCGGTGTATGCCGAGTTCGCGCACCACCGCGGCTGGCTCAAGCCGGACCGCGTACTGGACCCTGACGAGTACTCAGTCCTGCAGGGTGCGGTCCGCCAGTGGGCAGGCGAGGATCGTGCGTGGACGGACATCCTCGACGAGTTCGGCACCCCGTCCATGTTGTTCGGCAGCAACAATCCCTACTACGGCAAGACCCTCAGCTACCTGACTGAGAACCCGGACGAACCGATGGTGTCCTTCCACCTCTGGAACGGGAGTGCTCCGGGAGCCGAGCAATCATGGCCACCTCCGCACGAAGAACCCCTCCTGCTTGCAGTGCGCTTCGGAGCGGGGCCCTTCCGCCAGACGTTCACCTTCACACCGGAGGGCCGGCGACGGCTCCCTGCGGAGTAGAACTCAAGATCAGCGGGTGCTCGGTGCCTGCTCTGCTTTCGGACCCTCAGATAGGTTTCTCCCCCGTGGGTGAGGCTTTCGGCGCCGTGGCCAATCAGCAACCCAGGCACGTGGTCGTAGGACGGCAGCGCCGCCAGTGCAGCCCGGAAGTCGATGTCTCCAAGCAGATCGGAGACTCGCTGAACCTCTGTCGCTTCAAGCCCATTCGGCGTGGGGCCGAAGAATTCGATGGCATGAGGGTGAGCGTTGAGGAACCCAACATCCAGCACCCCGCCGCCGTCAGTGGCCCGCCTGAGAGCGGCGAGGCGGGAGTCGTCGACTCCGGCGATCTCGCAGACGCGGGTCAGCATGGCCGGAGCCCAGTCCAGGTCGAGGCTGTCAGCCGCTGGCGGGTCCCACTGGTGGTCACCATCGGATGACTCCGCGGCACGCGTTCGACAAGAGGCGAGATAGACCGCAGAGACTCGCGCAAGCTGCTGGGTAACGGCCATGACAAGCAGTATCCCGGCTGCGTCCACCGCTTTTGCCTGACGTCCGAGCGTCACAAGATCAGCGACAGAGCCGATGAACGCGCTCAGCTCGGCATCCAGCGACACGAGATCGGATGATCCAGGCAGGCCGACGGATGCGACAATCTGGCCATGCCTGAGGAGTTGTCGCGCTGGTATCGGGGCCGCTTGGTTGTGGGGCCGTTCAGGCTGTTCGGGGCCGGTGAGCTCGAAGATCTCGAACGGGAGATCGGGCTGCCCCTGCCGACCTCGTACCGCTCCTTCCTGGAAACAGGGGGCGGAGGAAGTCTGACGTACTCGGTCCGGCTGCCGGCTTGTGAGCCGGAACCGTTCCAGAGCTTCGACGACCTCTATCGGCTCGGCCGTGACGACGAAGGCGGGTACGGCTGGGGCACCTTGCTCGGTGAGTACCGCCGTAGCCGTGATGGGCGGCGAGCCGGTGAGGGCTCGCCGACCGGCCTTCTTCCCATCGCCCGTAACGGCGGCAGCGACACCCTATTCCTTGATCTGAACCCCGCCACTCATGGCCAGCTCCACGCCTTCGTCGCCGGCATCCCTCACCTCGGATACCTGTCGACGGGCGTCTTCACCAAAGTCGCGAACGGCTTCGACGACTACCTCGACATGCTCGTCGTCGACCCCGACCTGGCGGCTGACACCTGGGCCGATGTCGCCGAGAGCGATTCCACCGACCCTTGGCGGCGGACCGTCGAGGAATGGCTGGACACAGAACTGCCAGGCTGGCGTGCTGAGCCGTGGGCAGTGGCCTGACCTTCCGGTCAGGGTGGTTGATGAAGCGGCGCTGGTGTCGCGTTCAACAAGTCCTCTTGCAGTACGGCTACCCACCCTCCTCCTCGGTCGGTTCGGCAGCCCACCGCACCACGCTCCCGCAGAGGTGCCAAGACGCCGATTCCGGCCACCGAGAGCCGTTGCACAATCTTTACCTCATCAAGGCACCCAGCTGCGCTCCGCTCCGCGGGCGCGTTGTAGGCCCGTGGCGCATAAGACGAGAACCAAGCTCGCGGCTTCAAGACGATGCCTCCGGCGGCGGCGCTCAGAATCCGGCATGGCAGGGGGGCGTTCGCGAGTGGTGGGTGGAGGTGAGAGTGGAAGCCGGACGAAGCGACTCCAAAAAATAAGCGTTCATCACTTATCCGCCCGATAGAGCTTGATGTCCTTGTTGGCGAAGAGGTGCACGTAGCCGCACCGCCAGCAGATCAGCCCCGTGGCGTTCTCGTCGGCCCAGGCCAACTTCATGAACTCCATCCCGGTGCTGTTGAGCAAGACACCCCGCTCTCGAAACACGTCGCTCTGGCAGACCTGGCACTTGAGCCATGTCTCCCCCAGTGCAGCATGTACCGGCTTCGCCATCGAGTGCGCCCCCGTCTCTTGCTCCCGCGTGGAGAGAACGAGACTACGCGGCAGCGCGAGCCGCTCACAGTCTGCATGGGCGCACATAGGGTCGCCTGCATGGGCCTCCTTGCCCCTGATCCCGAGAGTGCGAGGCGGTTTTTTGTCAAGGCCGCCGAGGTCCTTTACATCAACAGCTGACATAGACGGGCGCGAACAGCGCCGGTCAACGCCGACCGGAGCGGACCAGCGATCCAGGCGGGACGTTCATTGACTATGGCGGTGGGGGAGTGGTCTGAAGTCGTCCCCGCAGCCCTCCCGCTCGGAGGGTGGCCCGAACCGCTTGATGGACCAGCAGAGCAGTTCGCCACCTCGAACTGCTCCTCCTCGCACCCCTCGTCATGATCGCGCACCGCCCGCTTCGCCGGGGCCGCTGGCGACGCGGCGGGCGACTGCGGAGCGGCCTCGTACATCGGGGCTGGGCCGGCCACGTCATCCCCGGCGTAGCGAGGGCGGCGCGCTGATGCGCGGTGGGCTTGTTCCGTCTCGCCTTGGTGTGGAAAAGCCACACCCCGAGCTTCAGGGGCACCGGCTCCCTTCCCCCGTCGACGAGGACGTCTACGACCGCGCCCCGCGGGACGGGCCGGTCAGAGCCGTATTGCTCGATCCACTGGGTGAGGGCCGTCAGCCCGCGCTGGAGCGCCTGCTGTGCTTGGGCTCGGGTTCTTCGTCGTACGGGGTACCGCCGGGGCGGGAGACGGGGCCACGGCACCCTGGATGCCGAGCCTGGCGAGCCGTTTGCGCTGTTCGGGCAGGGGCTGGCCCAGGTGCCGGGCTCGTGTTGCCGCCGGCGCCAAGTGCCGATGTCGTGGCCCTCGAAGGTGACGCCGGGCTCGATGTGGAGCAGGTGGGCCGTCGGCGTCGAGGAGGTCGGCGAGGATGCGGTAGTGGCGGTGCCGGTCCAGCGGCCAGGGGCAGTCCCAGTCCTTGTCGATCGCGGCGAGCTCCGCGGCCCGTTTCACGGCCCGGTCCGGGTCCTTGCCGAGGCTGTTCTTCACAAGGGGCTCCGGTCGGCGAGCCGCACGACCATGCCCTCGGTGGGGTACCGCGGCGGACTGACCCCGAAGATGCACCTCGCGGCCGACAGCCGCCGCCGGCCCCTCGCCTTCGTCCTCACGCCGGGCCAGGCAGGTGACGCACCGGCGTTCGAGCAGGACATGAACCGGGTACGAGTGCCCAGACCGGTCGGCCGGCGCAGAATCACCCAGACGTGGCCCTGGCCGACAAGTCCTAATCCTCGCGGGCGATCCGCCGCCACCTGCGCCGGCGCGGAAACCGAGCAGTCATCCACCCGCTACGACAAAACGCCACCTCCTACCTCGCCGCCATCTTCATTTGGTCAGCCAGGCGATCCCAATGAAATGGTCTGGGGGACTCAGGGACCGAAACCCTCAGGCAGCGGGATCCCGAACTTCCGGCACAGCAACGGGACATCGTGGCGATCGACATCACGAGCCGCGTATCCCGTATGGCAGCGCACCGCCCACTCGGCCGACTCGCAACGCACTGCGGTCCCGGCGATGGAACCGTGTCCGGCGAGTGCCTCGGCCGGAAAGGCAGCGCCATCCACCACGGATCCGTAGTGCAGCGATCCATCCGCAAGAGACTCGTAGAGGTGCAAGTCGACCCGCAACCCTACGCCGTCGTGCAGAACGAAGTTCCACGGCCTGTCACCAGGCCACGGGAAGATCCGGTCGACGCCGGCCTCCCCGAACGCAACGAACAGCGGGTCAAGATGTGCGGCCGGCACCCATAGATCGAGGTCGGAATGATCTCTCGTCTGCTTCCCGAGCAGTGCATCCACGCTCCACCCCCCACCCACACACGCATCCACGCCGTGGGCGTGGAGCCGCTCCAAAAGTGCGAGTGCATCCTCGGCTGACATCGCATAGTGGCTCACCGTGCGAAAGTAGAGGTCGGACAGACGTCGCATCCAGCGATTTTCACGACTTCACCGGACCGGGCCCCCTGCGACGGACTTCCGAGTAGCGCGCGGCCCCCGGTAATCCCGACATCACCTGCCCTACTTCGGCGTCCGATCCGGCAGCAACGGCTCCATCCCCGCCCGCTACCGGGTCGAGGGGCTGGACTACTGGTTCCGTTGGGGCGTCCGAGCAGAGGAGGCCGCCGTTGATCATTAGGTGTTGTGTGGACAACCAATGATCATGCGGCGGCCGCGGACGCCTGCGGAGTGCCTGCCCACGGGCAGGAGGCGTTCGAGGGTCTGGGGGCCGGATCGCGGGCCGGTTCTCCCGGGTTGAACCCCGCCGCCGGGTGCTGCGGTTGGTCTCCGGGCTGCTGTCGGACCTGCCGCGCAAGAACTGCTGGACCTGGCTGAACACGCGGGCGACGCCACCCCGGACGGCATGCAGCATGTGCTGCACCGCGCGAAGTGGGACGCCGACGCGATCCGGGACGACATACGCGCCTACGTGGTCGCCCGTCTCATCGACACCGATGCGGTGCTCGTGGTCGACGAGACGGGCGATCTGAAGAAGGGCACGGTGACTGTCTGCGTCCAGCGCCAGTACCGGCACGACCGGCCGTACCGAGAACGCCCAGGGCGCCGTCTATCTCGTGTACTCCGCCGCTCGCGGACATGCTGCCATCGACCGAGCCCCGTACGTGCCGTGCTCGTGGACCGATGACCCGGACCGTTGCCGGAGCGCAGGCATCCCCGACGATCTGGACTTCGCCACCAAGCCCCGACTCGCCGCCCGGATGGTCATCCGGGCCTTGGACGCGGGAACACCCGCGCGCTGGGTAGCGGGAGACGAGGTCTACGGCGACAACCCGCGCCTGCGGATCGCTCTGGAACACCGCCAGACCGGCTACGTCCTGGCCGTGTCCAGCACTCACCCCGTCCTCACCCACTCCGGGAAGTTCCAGGCGAGGGTCCTGGCGGCGCGGATCCCCAAGCGAGCCCGGCCAGCGGCGCTCGGCCGGAGCGGGCGCGAAGGGCGACCGGCACTACGGCTGGGCCCAGGCTGACATCCAAGGCTCAGCCGGTCGGGCCGGCCATTGGTGGCTGCGGGACCGCCGCAATCGCCGAACCGGCGAACTCGCCTTCTACCGCTGCTTCTCACCCCGGCTGGTGCCGCTGTCCGACCTGTTACGGGTGGCTGGACAGCGCTGGACGGTGGAAGAGACATTCCAGGCGATCAAGGGCCTGACCGGCCTGGACGAGCACCAGGTCCGCCGCTGGACCTCCTGGCACCGGTGGGTCACCCTCGCCATGCTCGCCCACGCCTTCCTCGCCGTCACGGCAGCCACCGAACGTCGCGACCGACCCGCCCCCGGCGGCCTGATGCCCTTGACCGGCAATGAGATCCAGCACCTGTTCGCAACGCTGATCAGCCCAGTCCATGACCTCGCGCATCGCCTGTTTCGCTGGTCGCACCGGCGACGACGGCGCCCAGCCGGCGCCCGCGACTGCCACTACCGTCGGCAAGAGGCACTCAGCCATGAAGATCACGATCTACGGCTGGAGTACCAGGACGCGTATCGAGTCGTGCTCACCGTGACTGCTTGAGTCCGCGCCGAGGTGTCCGCCAGCGTGGGCGACGGGCACGTCACGTCATGGGTCTGGCCGGAACCTAGAGCCGCGCCGGTGCTACTCGGGGTGCCATCGTTGGGCCGAGTAGGAGCCCGCGGTGGCGCGCCCTCATCTCGGCTGTGGGGAAAGTACGTTGACGTTCTTCGGACAGTGGTCAATCATCGCTGCTCATGCTTCAAAGTGAGATTTGGGATGACCGGGCCGCTCAGAGCTATGACACACCTGGGACTGGCATGTTCGCACCGGAGGTGCTGGGGCCAACGGTGGACCGCCTGGCGGAGCTCGCGGGGGGCGGGCGGGCGCTGGAGTTCGCCATCGGGACCGGACGGGTGGCACTGCCGCTCGCGGAACGCGGCGTCCCGGTCAGTGGCATCGAACTGTCGAAGCCGATGGTCGATCAGCTCCGTACCCAAGCGGACGAGGCGGCCATTCCGGTCGTCGTCGGCGACATGGCCGCTGCCCGAGTCCCGGGCGAGTTCCAGCTCGTCTACCTCGTCTACAACGGCATCTCGGTCCTGCTCACGCAGGCTGAGCAGGTTGCCTGTTTCCGGAACGCCGCACGCCACCTCGCGCCGGGTGGTCGGTTCGTCATCGAGCTGTGGGTTCCCGAGCTTCGCAAGTTGCCGCCAGGCCAGCAGGGCGTGGTCTTCGGGTCGGCGCCGGGCTATATCGGGCTCGACACCTACGATGTTCTGCGCCAGCAGGTCGTCTCGCACCACTTCGGGTTCGACGCCGACAGTGGCCGTGAGGCCAGCCTGTTTCGCAGCCCACACCGATACATCTGGCCGGCTGAACTTGACCTGATGGCCGAGCTGGCCGGAATGACGCTGGAGTCCAGGCACGCAGACTGGACGGGAGCGGAATTTACCGCAGAGTCGCGCTCCCACGTCTCCGTGTACAGGACGGCCGGCCAGCTCTGACCGGGCAAGTCTCCGATCCCCTCGGGCGACTTCGGCAGCATGACGCCGTACATGTACCCGGCGCGGCGGCCCCTCGCCCCGCCCGCATACACGTTCTCGCTGACCGCGTGCTCCAGAAGCCCTCAGGGCCGAGGATCGGGACGCCTTCCTCGGTGCCGTGGGGGAGGACGCCGCGGACACCGCCCAAGTGGTCGCCGTGCGAGTGGGTGTAGATCACGCCGGTCACGGGACGTTCGCCGCGGGCCTCCTTGTAGAGCGCGAACGCGGCGGCGGTCTCCGCGGAGATGAGCGGGTCGATCACGATGACTCCGCGTTCGCCCTCGACGAGCGTCATATTGGAGATGTCCAGGCCGCGGACCTGGAAAATGCCCGCGGTCACCTCGTACAGACCCTGACGGGCGCAGAGCTGACCCTGCCGCCACAGGCTGGGATGGGCGGTGTCGGGACACTCGCCCTGCAGGAAGGCGTAGGCGTCGTTGTCCCAGACCACCGTCGGCGGCCTGCACGACGCCTGGGACGAGAGCGCCGACAAACCCTTGGTCGGCGTTACCGAAGTGGGTGGTGTCCTCAAAGGGGAGGGCTGCGCCCATGGGCTCACTCCGCTCCACGATGGTCCGGCCCACCTCAACACCGCGCGCCCGTAGACGCACTTTGTCAGCTCTCTCCTGTTACCTCGTGAGGGCCCGCTGTGCTCCGCCGCCGTGCAGAGTGCCACTCCTGCCCCTCGGCAATCGCAGCCCTCAGGGCCCCGAACACCTCAGGCCGTGCCGATACGCCTCCGCCTTCACCGAGGCGGGCGCCGAGCCCGGGGGCGTCCAGCGCTCGGACGAGCGACGGCTGAGCACCGGCCAGGACAAGACGTCCTCCCGCATCGGCGAGGACGCGGGCGTACCGGTCGACCGTGTCGACGGGCGGGGCCGGTTCAGATGGTGGTGATGGTCTTGTACTCGGTGTAGGTGCCGAGGCCGACGGCACCGTACTCACGGCCGATGCCGCTGGTCTTGAAGCCGCCGAAGGGGCCGTCGAAACCAATGGGGGCGCCGTTGACGGTGACCGTGCCGGTGCGCAGGCGCCGGGCGACGGCGAGGGCGTGGTCGGTGTCGGCGGACCAGACACCGCCGGAGAGGCCGTATTCGGAATCGTTGGCGATGCGGACGGCGTCGTCCTCGTCGTCGTAGGCGATGACGACGAGCACCGGGCCGAAGATCTCCTCCTGGGCGACGCGCATGGAGTTGTCGACATCGGCGAAGAGGGTCGGGGTGACGTAGTTGCCCGCCTCCAGCCCCGCAGGGATGTGGGAGCCGCCGGTGATGAGGCGGGCTCCTTCCTCGATGCCGACCCGGATGTAGTCGCGTACGCGTTGCTGCTGGTCGCGGCGGATCATCGGGCCGATGAAGGTGTCCTGCGCCAGGGGGTCGCCGACCTTCAGTGACTCCACCAGTTCCTTGAGTGCGGTGACGACCTCCTCGTAGCGGGAGCGTGGCGCGAGGATGCGGACCTGCGCGATGCACGCCTCTCCGTTGTTGAGGAGCGAGCTGAACTTCAGCCCGTGAACGGCCTGCTGGAGGTCGGCGTCGGGGAGGATCAGCGCGGCCGACTTGCCACCGAGTTCGAGGCTGACCCGCTTGAGCTGCTGCCCGGCGATGGACGCGATGGTCCGTCCGGCGCGGGTGGAGCCGGTGAAGGCGATCTTGTCGACGTCAGGGTGGGAGATCAGGTACTCACTGGTCGCCCGGTCGGCGGGCAGTACGCTGATCACTCCTTGCGGGAGCCCGGACCGCTCCAGCAGCTCAGCGAGGAAGCCCATGCTGAGGGAGTTCTCCGGGGAGACCTTGAGTACCACGCTGTTGCCGGCGAGCAGCGCGGGGATGATTTTCGCGTTGGCGGCGGAGAACGGCGAGTTCCACGGGATGACGGCCGCGACGACGCCGATCGCTTCACGGCGCACGATGCTGCGGAAGGGGCTGGCCGGGTCGGACGGGACGAGGACGGCCTCCCAGTCGAAGTCCTCGGCGGCCTTGAAGTAGGCGTTGGCCTGCCGGGTCAGGCCGCCCTGCCCGGCGAGTGTGAACCAGGCCGCCGATCCGTTCTCGGCGGTGATCAGCTCGGCGACCTTCTCCGCGTTCCGCTCGCGCAGGTCGTTGTAGCGGCGCAGGACGGCGAGGCGTTCGTGCGGCGGGGTGCCACTCCACACACCGGACTCGAACGAGGCCCGGGCGGCCGCCACAGCGCGGTCGACATCGGCGGGCTGGGCCTGGGCGGCGCGGCCGACGACGGACTGGTCGTGGGGGGAGCGGATGTCGAGCAGCTCCGGATCGCTGGGCTTCACCCAGGAGCCGCCGATGAAGAGCCGGTCGTAGGTCGTCGTCATGACGTTCGATCCTTTCGAGCAACGCATCTGTCACTCTAATGTAGCACTTAGGTCCTGTTAGGGCTCACTCGTGAGTCAGAATGTGCAGCATTAGGCACGCGCAAGGTAAGTTTTTGGGATGAGAGCTGACGCTGCACGCAACCTGGAAGCCGTTCTGACGGCGGGAGCACGCACACTCGCCGTCGACGCGGGGGCGAGCATGGCCGACATCGCCGCGGAAGCGGGCGTCGACCGGCGCACCGTCTACCGGCGCTTCGCCTCCCGGGAGGCCCTGCTGGCCGCGGTCTACGAGGCCCGGCTCGACGCCATCGAGGCGGTGATCCGTGAGGCCCGCCTACGGGAGGCCCCGGTGCAGGTCGCCCTGCACCGCTACATCGAAGGCGTCATCGAGGTCAACCGGACCTGGCCCGTAGACCTCGCCCGCATGCTGACCGATGCCCCCTCCCGCGAGCGGCGCGATCACTTCGTGCGCGAAGTCGACGCCTTCCTCCAGCGCGCCACCGACGAGGGACTTTTCCGGCCCGGACTCCCAGCGGGATGGGCCTCCGCCCTCATCCCCCTGTTCATGCACCAGGCATCCCGAGAGCTGCCCCGACTCACCCCCGGCCAAGCCGCCGACATCGTCGTCGACACCCTGCTCCACGGCATCGGTACGACCCCGCCTCCGCCCGCTTCCCCGCCGCATCCAAAGGGCGGGCACGATGACCTTCCAGGCCGCAGACAGGAACCGTGAACCCGGTTCGACCACGCACCACAGACCGGACACACGGCGCCGTCGGCAATCGAGGGAAACAACAGCTCCTTCAGCCGGAGCAGGACCTCTTCCACGGTCCTGAGCATTCAGCCCGACTGCGTCGCCCTGGGACCAGGCAGATGCGGTGTGCCGCAGGTCGACACCCAGGTCCATCAGGACGACGTCGACGCCGAACGCATCCAAGTGCGGGTCGTGCCCCGGGATGGCGGTGAGCGTGTGGCCGGCGGGGTTGTTGACGACGACGCGGGCCCCGGCGGCCTTGAGCGGATGGGGCGTTTCGAGGCCGGGCCCGGGGCGTGACTAAGTCGGCGGTGGCGGCTGCGGGGAACGGCGGGCCGAGCGGCTGCTAATCGGTGCGGTTCATGGCGGCGACGGTACGAGTTGGAGTGCGCTCCAGCTCAAGTCCGGCATTCGGGACCGCCCGCGACACGCCGGGCGGCCGTCCCGATCTCCTTGCCGCACCGCACACCGGAACAGCACAGTTGTGCGGCTCCGCACGGGCGGGGCGTCGGGAAGCGGTACGGCAACGGGGGCGGGCGATGACGGTCGACGCGCTGGAGCAGGGGAACGGCAGAGCGGAGCCGGTGCGGATCTACGAAGGACGGGACATCGAGGAGATGCGCCAGGTCGTCGGAGGGCGACTGTCGCCGCACCGGCTGACGGTGCTGGGGGCGCAGCGGACGCCGAGCAGGTTCCGTGCCTTCCACGAGGGGGCCGTGGGGCTGTACGACCTGGTCTACGGCGCCCCGGTGCGGCTGCTGGTGCAGGAGCTGCCCGACTTCTACACCGTCGTCCTGCCGCAGGCCGGCGCGGGGGTTCTGGCCGTCAACGGCACCGTCCTGCCGTCCCCGCTGTGCGTGGCGGGGCCGGGGGACGTGGTCCTGATGGACTGGGACCACCGGGCGGTCAACGGGGCGCTCGCCATGTCCCGGGCCGTCGTCGACGAGGTGACCTCGGTGCGGCTCGGCGACGTACCGCGGGAGCCGCTGCGCTTCCGCCGGCCGCATCTGGACCGTGCGGATCCGGCCGTACGCTCCTGGCTGGCGCTCGTCGCCGCGTTCCGGCAGTTCCTGCTCTCGCCGCTGGCGCTCCGGCCCGGCCTGGGCGTACGGCACTTCGAACGCCTCCTGGTCGACACCCTGCTCGACGTACAGGCCCATTCCTGGAACGACGAGGTGCCCGGCCTCGGCACCACGATGCTGCCGAACGCCCTGCGCCGGGCGACGGAGTACTGCGCGGACCACGCCCACGAGCCCGTCTCGGTCTCCGACATCGCGCAGGCCGCGCGGGTCGGCGTCCGGACGCTGCGGGAGGCCTTCCGTACGCACCTCGACACCACACCCCTGACGTACCTGCGCAGGGTCCGGCTCGACCGTGTCCACCAGGATCTGACGGCCCTCGCCGCGGGCCGCGCCACCGGATCGGTCACGGAGGTCGCCTGCCGCTGGGGCTTCACGCACCTCGGCCGCTTCAGCGCGGAGTACCGGCGGGTGTACGGACGACTGCCGTCGGATACGGCGAAGGGACGGTCCTGACTATCCGCAAAAGCGGCCGACTCCCGCTCCCGAAGCGGATAGTTCGCGGGGGCCGCCCGGGCGAGTCTGGATTCCGACGGCGGCTCCCGCCGCCGTCGGGGTCGAATGACGAAGGGACAACAGTCTCCATGGCTACGAAGACTGGCAAGGGCCGACGCAGCGGTGTCCTCGCGAAGATGGCGGGCGTGACCGCCGGGCTCGCGCTTCTCACCGTCGGCACGGTCACCCAGGCCCAGGCATCCCCGTCCGCCGGCTACATCGGCGACGGCTACGCCAACAACACGCACGGCGTGTGGTGCGTCCAGCACCTCCTCAACGACATCGCCTCCGACCAGGGCTACGGTCGTCCCCTGTCCGAGGACGGCCTCTGGGGCCCCAACACCCGCAGTTGGGTGCAGTGGTACCAGCGCACCGCCCCCTCCCTCTTCAACCTCACCGTGGACGGCATCGTGGGCCCCAGGACCGGGGGCTATCTGCTGGTGGAGGGCGACCAGTACTACGGCGGCAAGAACTACTGCTACAGCTACGTGCCCTCGGTCTTCTGACGACGGCCGCACCGCATACCGGACCGCACGGCCCGAAGCCTCCGGAGGGCTTCGGGCCGTGCGGCCCTGTGCGTTCCGGGGAGGGGATTCCGCCACCCCGCAGCGAGGACCCGTCAGCGCCCCGCACCGCGATCGTCGTCCCAGGCCGGGACCGTCGTGGTCCCCGATTCCCAGTCGCGGCGCAGGATCGCGTACCCCACGGCGTCGTGGACGCTGCCGTCGGCGGCCGGCCACGCCTCGCGGTAGTGGGCCTCCTGCACGTAACCGCACCTGCGGAACGTACGCCGCATCGCCGCGTTGTCATGGCGGGTGTTGCCCTCGACCCGACGGACCTTCGGGAACTCGGTGAACACGTACCGCGTGAGCCAGGCCAGGGCCTGGGCGCCGAGGCTGTTCCCCCGGTGCCCGGAGTGGATGCGGAGGTCGAAGAGGGGCGCGCTGTCGCGCAGGTCCATGAGGCGTACGAAGCCGACGCGTTCGCCCGTACGGGTGATCCAGAACGACCGGTTGTCGTCGCCCTCGAAGCGGCCCTCGTCGATCCACCGCCGGGCCTCGTGCGGCTCGACGGAGTCGCGGCCGTGAAACGGCCATGTGTCACCGGAGAGGAAGGCGACCAGCTCGTCCGCGTGGGCGGGCTCGAAGAGTTCGTATGTGATCTCAGTGTCCACGGGCGCACTGTAGTGACGGAACCGGAGCCCGGGCACCGCTTTATCACCCGGCTCTCGGCGTGCAGCCTTGGACAGACGCCGGCCTCGGTCCGCTCCCGCAGTCGGCGCCACGCGGTCACCCCGGAGCAGCCCACTGCCTCCGTAGGTACGTCGCGCCCGGAGGCACCGTCCAGCCATACGTACATCACTCCCGCGAGCGCCGCCCGGGCGGGAACACACAGTCGGCCTTCGTGCCGCAGGCAGGCCCCGCTCACCCGCCGGGTGGGGAGACTGCCGGCGCCCCGCACACCCGGGGGTCGATTCTCTGTGAACGGCCTCGTCCTGGCCGCAGTCCAGGGCGTCACCCCCGGCGCAGCTGGTACGCCCCCGCGCAGTTGACGTACGAGATCGCGGAGGGTGGCTCTACGGGTGAGGTGGAGGTTGAGTCGCTTGCCTTGCCGGGCGGGTGCTGTGGCCCGCGCAGGTGCGGATCAGTTGTGGCCGGTGCTGGCGGCTGCTTGTGCTGCGTGGACGGTGGGGTAGAGGTTGAGGAGGGTGTCGGCGCCGACGACCTGGAGGAGGTGTCGGACGGCGAAGGAGGGGTCGGCGATTCTGAGGTCGCCCTGGTCGTGGAGGGTGAGGACCAGGCGCAGGAAGGAAGAGTCGGCGAAGTCGATGCGGTGGGCGTCGAGTATGACCGTGCCGTGCTGAGCGAGCGCGGTGTCGGCCTGAGCCTGCAGGGCGGGCAGGGACTCGCTGTCGACGTCTCCGTCCGGGGCCAGGACCGGCACCGGTCCACCTGCCTGACGGGGTTCTTGAGTCGTCATACGACCGATCCTGGCACTCGACGAGCATGTAGTACACCCAACCCGGGAGCCGCCCTTGAGACTGCCGGCACGAAACGTCGCCTCGACCGGTTCGGCACTGAACTTGTCAGGGCCGGTTCACTCGAAGGAATGGCCTCACGCCGGCACTCTCCTTCGCCATCGGCGTATGCCATACCGTGCACGCACGCGTCCACCTGCAGGAAGCGGCGGGCCGAGTCGGGGCGAGCCCCTGACGGGTCAGCCCTGCTGCCTTCGCCCGCTCCAGCGCGGTATGCAGATCCGGCGCCCCGGCCGCCAGGACGGTCAGTCCTTCGTGCAGGTAGCGGTAGGCGGTGGAGGACGACAGGCCGGTGTCGCGGGTGAGTTGCGTCAGGCGGCGCTTGACGAGCTGGTGGAACTGTATCTGCCGGACTGTGCGCGGCGCCTGGACGACGGCCCGGTGATGACCGACCCGGACTTGCCCTACGAGCAGCGGAGCCATCTGCGCCGGGTCCGGTACGGGCGCGGCAAGGCCTTCGAGGATGCGCCGCTGTGGAACGATGCCGTGTCCAGCAGGGGGAAGGTGGTGGTGCGTGGCATGACGTCCAAGGCGGAGGTACTGCGCCGCCTGCACCACAGCTACGTGACCCAGCAGGATCTGGACAGTCCGGAGGGCGAGCTGGCGGTTCAGGTGCTGCAGGGGTGCAAGGCCATCCAACGCTCCCGCGCGATCGGCGACGGCGACTTCGTCGACGAATCGGATCTGGAGCGGAAGCTGGATGCCCTGCAGTGGCGCGCCTTGGTGATCGCCGCCGGTCGGGGCGAGCAGGCTCGTGCCCAACTCCTCGCTCAGCTGCGACAGCTGGAGGTGCTGGCCGCCGCAGTCCTGGAGTTGGATACGGCGTTCCGGCAGCGCAACAGCAGCCCTTCCCTGGGCGCCCGGATCGCCGCGGCCGCCCATGGGGTGAAGGCGGTGCTCCAGCACTGGCCGCCGAAGGTCGAGGGAGCCGTTGCGGAGTCAGCTCATACGACGGCGTAACCCCCGAACAGGCATCCCTTGACCGACATGGACCCAGATCGCCGCCGCGGCCCTCCTCCTGCTCCAGCTCGACTACGACCGAACCATCTGAATTGCCACACAACGTCATGATCCGTTACTGGGAAGGCTCAGTGTGTGCCTTGCCGTGTGACGGCCGTCAGGCAGAACGTTCGCCACCTGGGTGTGGAACGCGTCCTGTGGCTCGTCGAGGCGAATCCACGGTGCAAGCGCGCCCTCGGGGTCCCGGTCGGGGAACCCGAGGTGCGCCTGGGCGGGGTGCTCGGCGCACTGGAGTGGGTATCCGTCGGCTGTTCGGGCACACGGGAGGTCATGCACGGACAACATGCGCGTCCCAGCAGCGGCAGTCTCATCGGCCAGCCCTCCGCCGAGACACCGCCGCCAGACCATGACGGCGCCAAGCACTCACGCCGAGGCCGGCGCACCGGCCGCCTGCGCCGCCGCGTCCTCGCTTACC
This sequence comes from Streptomyces sp. NPDC041814, assembly GCF_055590565.1. Lineage (NCBI taxonomy): Bacteria > Bacillati > Actinomycetota > Actinomycetes > Kitasatosporales > Streptomycetaceae > Streptomyces > Streptomyces sp. NPDC041814. Next base: position 842,707 of record NZ_JBVJAM010000002.1, read on the forward strand.
GGGCAATCGATCTCCTGTCCACGCACATCCCGGACGACCCGGGTCCGGGCGATGAATGTCTGCTCCTTGTGCACACCCGCCAGGTCGTCGGCGAGGTCCGCTACCGGATCTGCACTGAGTGCGCCCAGGGCGTCATTACCACCGTCGCTATCGACGAGCGCTTCCACAGCACCGGCCTGGGCACCCGTGCGCTGTCACATCTACGGTCCCGCCACCCGGGACTGGCCTGGCGCAGCACACTGCGGAAGCGCACCACCCGTGATCTCCTGCGCCGGATGCTCATCCCCACAAACCCCTCTGCCACGCCCTGCCCCCACGCTCACCAGGCACTCTCCGCCCCGGCCGGCCCGATACTCGCCAACGGCTGATTCCAACGCTCCCCGGTTATGGCGCACAGTGGAGAAGGGCTCCTCGCATCCCGGGCCCGCTGCGGAGAGCGAGAACCCGCTGCCCCGCGGACGTACGGTGGTCGCGCTCCGCGCCGTCGCGGGTGTGCCAGTCACCGCCGTACGGCCCGCACACACCACCAGCTGACACAAAGCCCCAGCTCAGAACCTTGACGTCTCCAACGTAATCACGCACCAACTTGCTACAGCAACGGCTACCAGTCCCGCCAGTCATCCGTGATCTCGGTGCGGCTGATGCCTCGCCTCGCGGCCAGAGCGGGGACGTTGATGCCGTGCTCCATCAAGGTCTCGTCGATGTAGAGGCACAGTTCCTCCCGCTCTTCGGTCTCGTAGCCGGACCCGTTGTGGTCCTCGTTGATGTCGTTCAGCACCAGAACGACACGCTTGATCGCTTCGAACACCTGCTCGTCGTCCAGGTCCCGGAGCGCCTCTACGTCCGACTCGAACGTACGCAGCGCCTCATCCGTCGCCGCCAGCAGTGACTCAGGGAAGAGCTCCTCCAGAAAGGCATCACTCCGGTCCCGCTTCCCCGCCGCGAGCTCCATTGCCTCTTCGCGCACGCGCTCACGCCACAGTGCTGATGGTTTGATTGCCATGTCCTGGACCGTAAGCCCAGGCTCTGACAGTGAGCTTCCCTTTTGATCAGGTGGCGAGTTCGAGGGCGACGACGGCACGGGCGACGGCGGTGATCCGGATGGTGCTGCAACGGAGCTTCCGCAGGAGCCGCCAGCATCTGAGGGTGGCCATGGCACGTTCGCCGAGGCTGCGGATCTTGGCATGATCGCGATCGTGACGCCGGCGCCGGCCACGCAGACTCTCGCCCCGGAACGCGACGCGGACAGCAGGGCCTGCACGTTCATCCCATGGTGCTTCTCCCGGAGTGGTGCGACTGGTCGGCTGCGATGCGGTCGATCGGAGCACTGTGCCGTCGAGGATCACATACGCGTTGCTCGCCACCGCCGTCATGGCCTGTTCCAGCGCGGGCGCCCGAGCGGCCGTAAGGTCAACAGCCTCGCGTATGTACCTGTAGACCGTCGCGATCCCGAGCTGGAGTCGCCGCAGCGCAGGTGGGCCAGGACGAGCAGGGCCTGTCGGCCGCAGGTGAGGCGGCGCCGCCGGGAGGCGATGCGGCGGCGGTGGCCTGCGGGGAGGCTGGTGAGATGCTGCGGTGTACGGCTGGACAGATCGATGCCGGATGGTTGGGGCTGCCGGTCCGATTACCCACCACAAGCGGCTTCAATACGTCAGCCACTCCCTATCGGGGATCAAGTCCTCGATCCATTCTTGGCCTCGCATGGCCCACTGAGGAGCAAGGAACACTGGGCGGCAGCGGGCGTGGTCACCGTTCTGCTGGCAGCGCAGGATCAAGCCCAGACTGAGGAGATACGGCTCCCCACGGGGCCCGAAGCGCAGGCCGCAGACGTACTCGGGCAGGTTTGGATCGTCCTCAAGTGTTGACGCGGTCTCCTCAAGCCAGGGTTCGAGTTCCGAGGGCAGCCGGCCAACCAGAGGAGTGCCGTCGAGGCTGACCTGGGGGCCCCGGCAGGCGTCGACAGCGACTGCAGCCAGGGTCTGGGACTCCTGGTCGTAGTAGGTGTCGATGCCGACTCCGTCGAAGGGATACCAACGCGCGTACCTCTCACCCCGTCCCGTGATCGGCTCGCCCAGAGCGGCTGAGACTTCCTCCTTGCTCTGACCGAACCGTATGGGCCCCACGGACTTTGACGGGACCCACGTCCACTCAGGACGCTCTGCGTCCCAGAGGAACCTCTCCGCGAACCAAACCAACGAACCCACCCCAGAGCGAAGCATGCATGCAGGAAGCATTCTTGCAAGGCACGTTGCGAGGCACCGCGAGCCTGCCTGCGGGGCCGATCCGGCATTCCAGAGAGGGCCCTGGTGGCGAAGGGGTGCGAGACGCAAGCGACGACCGAAAGTGCGGGCTGCTGACCCGGTCGCGCCCACCTCGGCCGGTGGCAACTCATCACCACGATGGTCCAGGCAGCCCTTATCCTTCAGCGCGCACCAGCTTGAGGTTCGAAAGGCTCGAAGTGAGCGCGTCAGGCCCCGGGGCTCGTGTCCCGGAGCCTGACGCGATCCGCTCAACAGCTGGATGGATGCGTCACGCCTCGACCCCGTGACAGGAAGGCTGCCGATTGAGCGTCTGTGACAAGTAGCCTGCCTCCTGGGTGGCAACCACGCTGCTTCGCCCAGCACTGTTGTCAGCCCATTCGGCTCTGCCAGCGACAGATATCGTGCTTCGGCTCAGAAGCGCCACGGCGGCTGTGACGGCCGATGCGTACGCGCGCCACTTCTTGAAGAAATCCAGCAGGTCCTCGTTGAAGCGCTCCTTGTCGCCCGGCACCAGGGCTATGCCGTGCGAGCCGCCTTCATAGACCTTCAGCTCGGCATCCGCGATGAGCCGGGCGGACTTGCGGCCGGTGGCGTCGATTGGCACGAACAAGATCCCCGGTCGAGCATCCCTCCGGTCTCCGTCGGTCGCCATTCTGCACATGACCGAGGCGGTTGCGAGGCCCGGCGCCGGCCCTGCGGTGGCTCGTCGGCCTCCTTGGGGCCGTCGCTCCCCGTGCGAACGCCGGAAGCCGCCACCACGCTGCGGCCGACGGACCGCGTCGGAACCGGACCAGCTGAGGCCAGAGCCGCCGACCAGGGCGCGGCATGCGGAGCCGCGGGGGCGCACGCGCGAAGTCCGGGGCGAGGAATTCCGGACGTCGGAGCTCCACCGGCAGGCCGTGCCGGACCGGTCTCGCACATAGGGTGCCGCCGGTCGCGCGCCGTGATCATGACCATCGGCTCCCACCCGAGCCCGCCGCATCCGCAGACAGCGCCTCCACCGGCACACCGTGGCCGTCCGCACCGCGCTTCAGCGGCGAACCTCGGCCGCCGGGCAGGGCGGGCGCACTCATGGGGGCGGATGCGGGACAGACGGCTCTCGCATGGATCGGTTGTCCGCGACAGGACCGGCGGGCCCTCGGCCGCTGTCGCGTCGTCTCCCGCGACGGGGCCTGCCGGTGGGCCGGCCGAGCACGACTCCGGCCAGGACCAGTGTCAGTCCGCCAAGTTGCTGAACGGTCAGTGCCTCGGAGGCGATCACCGTGCCCAGCAGTACACCTGTGGCGGGATTGAGCAGGCCGAGCAGGCCTACGGTCCCCGCGGGCAGGTGCCGCAGTCCGGTGAACCAGGCCGTGAAGGCCAGTGCGGTGGCGATGAGGGCGACGTAGGCGAACGCGAGGAGGGCGGACGGGGAAAGTGCGGGGGGAGGCCCCTCCATGGCAGCCGCCGCGGGGAGCAGCAGCAGTCCGCCGGCGGTGAGCTGCCAGGCGGTCGAGGCGAGTACGTCGGCGTCGGCGCTCCACCGCTTGGTCAGGATGTGGCCGAAGGATGACGTGGCCATGGCGGCGGCCGAGGCGAGGACACCTCGCACGCTCACGTCCTCCGTGCCGGTGAGCAGCATGGAACACACTCCGGCGAGCCCGATCCCGGCACCGACGAGGTGGGTTGTCCGGGGTCGTTCGGATATCAGGAGCCAGGCCACGAGCATCATCGTCAGGGGGGACACCGCCATGACGGTCGAGGCCAGGCTTGTCGGCAGCGTCTGGGATGCGACGTAGACGAGGGTGAAGAAGACACTCACGTTGAGCAGGCCCAGCACGGCGGATCTCCACCACCACGGGCCGCGCGGCCGCTGTCTGCAGAGGGCCAGCAGGACGAGCCCAGCGGGCAGCGCCCGCCAAGCCGCGCCGTACAGGGGGTGGTCGTCGGGCAGGAACTCGTGCGTGACGAAGTAGTTGGTACCCCAGGCCGCCGGTGCGATCGCGGTCACCACTACCCAGCGCTTATTCGCTTCCATGGAAGCGAATATAGCTTCCCGGGAAGCTACTATGGATTCATGGAAGATCGGCACGCGCTGGACCATGTAGCCCGCATTCAGGCCGAGTGGCGTCAGCAGCGGCCTGACGTCGACATCTCCCCACAGGGCGTGATCGGCCGGCTGCACCGCCTGGCGGGCCGGCTCACCGGGGAGCTCAGTCGCGTCTACGACCGCTACGGCCTCAGTGAGGGAGAGTTCGACGTCCTGTGCGCACTGCGACGCGCAGGTGAGCCATACGAACGGGCTCCGGGCGAGCTCGCCGCCCACACGATGGTCACCACCGGCGCGATCACCAAGAGGATCGACCGCTTGGAGTGGGCCGGGCTCGTCACTCGTCGCCGGTCGGACGACGACCAGCGTGGCCGGATCGTCGCCTTGACCGGGCCCGGACGCACACTGATCGACCAGGCGTTCGCCGACCACATGCGCAATGAACGCCGTCTGCTGGATCTGCTGACACCCGGCGAGGCCGAGACGCTCGAATCACTGCTCACTACCTGGCTCGCCCGCGTGGAAGACGGAGCGTGAACGCTGAGGCCCGGAAACCAGTGGGCGGCCTTGACGGGGAGGTGAACGTCTCGTAGGGCCGAAACTCCTGGGTGACCGTGCGTAACTGCTCGGTGGGCGGACCGGTGCTGTCGCGGAGGGTGTCGCAGGTGGGCGCCTTGCCTGCCAACATGCCGCCATGCCGACATATCGGTAATGGAGAGGCGTGGGGGTCGGCAGGCGGTGCGACGTGGGCTTCAGGAGTGGTGGCGCGGAGGGACGGCGGGTGAAGGGGACGGGGCGGGGATGTGGTTGGCGGGGCTGCGGCGTTTGTTGAGAAGGATGAGTCCGGCGATGGTGATGAGTCCGCCGAGGATCGCTACGGGCCGTGGTCGCTCACCGAGCCAGAGGTAGGAGGCGGCGAGCGTGACCGCGGGAACGAGGTAGAGCGCGGCGGTGGCGGCGGTGACGCTGAGCCGGGCGACGGCGTAGCCCCAGACGGCGAACCCGGCGGCCGAGGGCAGAATGCCGAGGAAGACGACCGCCGCGGTCGCACCGGCCGGGGCACCGAGCGCGGCCCGGAAGGCGCTGGGGGCGAGGGGGGCGAGAAGAGCGGTTCCGGCCCACATCGCGTAGGTGGCGACTTCGAACCCGGTGTAACGGCGAAGCAGCGGCTTGACCGTCAGGTGGTAGACGGCCTGACTGCACGCGGCCGCGAGGACGGCCCACGCCGCTGCCGTGTATCCGCTCTCCTTGCCGGACACGGCGATGAGGGCCGCGCCGGCGAGGGCGACGAGTGACCCGCCGGCCTTGGCCGGGGTGAGCCGTTCGCCCAGGAAGCCGGCCGCCAGGACGGCACTCATTGCCGGGACGGCGGCCACGATGAGGCTGGCAGTGCCTGCGGGGACGTGGATCTCCCCCCAGTTCAGCAGCAGTTGGTAGGCGCTCATTCCGGCGCCGCCCGCGAGGACGATGCGCCAGAGATCGGTGCGCGCGGGGCGGCGGACTCCCAGCGACGGGGCGACGGCCCCCAGGGCGAGGGAGGCGACGGCAAGGCGGAGGAAGGAGAGTTGGGAGGGCCCGTAGCCGTCCAGTGCCACCCGGATCGCGGGGAAGGCGGTGGCCCACAGCAGCACGGTGGTGGCGAGGGCGAGCAAGGTCTTGTCTAGCTTCACCCGGTCGACTCTGCCAGGTAGGGTGGATTAGGTCTATTTACCTTTTTCTTGTTGATCGAGTAGAGGAGCTTTCTTGTTGGAGGTCCGCCGGCTCCGTGTGCTGGCCGAGTTCGCTTCGCACGGCACGGTTGCCGCCGCAGCCCGGGCCCTGCATCTCACCGGGCCCGCCGTGTCGCAACAACTGGCTGTGCTGGAGAAGGAAGCAGGGGTGCAACTTCTGGAGAAGCGCGGCCGTACCCTGCACCTGACCGGCGCGGGGCAGCGTCTCGTGGATCACGCACATGTCCTCCTCGGCAACCTCGCCGCCGCCGAGTCGGATCTGACGGCACTGCGGCGGGGCGAACGCGGCACCGTCCGCGTCGCGGCGTTCGCCTCGGCCGCCCGCGCGATCATCCCCAGCCTCTGGCCCGAACCCGGCGCGGCACCGGCCCCGGAAGAGCCCGCCGTGTTCCTGGTCGAACACGAGCCCCCGGCGGCGGAGGGCGCCCTTGTGCGCCGTGAGGTCGACATCGCGGTCACCCACTCCTACAGCCTGCTGCCCCGCCCGGCTCCCGCGGGCTGTGAACACACGGCCCTGTTCGACGAACCCGTGCATCTCGTCCTGCACCCCGCCGATGCCGCCGACCACCGCCTCGCTCCCGGTGCGCAGGCGGACCTGCGCCGGTTCGCCGACGCCCCGTGGCTCCTTCCCGGACCCGAGACGGCCTGCCACGAAATGACACAACGCGCCTGCGGCGCCGCCGGCTTCGTCCCGCGAGCCGTGGCAGTGGCGGGCGACTTCGCTGTTCTGACCGCCCTGGTCGCCCGCCGCGCAGGAGTCGCCCTCATTCCCCGCATGGCGTTGCCTTCCCCGGGACCGGACCTGAGCATCCACGCGCTGCGTGTACCGGTCCACCGCAGCGTCCGTGCCCTCCACCGCGCGGGGACGGAGCGGCAACCCGGCATCCGACATGTTCTCGACCGGCTCACCATGGCCCGCGACGGCTGAAGGCAGCTCACTGGCTCAGGGGCTGCGGCGGGGCCCCGCGCCGAGTCGGTCTCGGACTCAGAGCGCGAGCGTCCAGGGGGGCAAGGCACAGGGGGCCTCGGGTGAGTGCCCGTATCGGCTGACTTTGACGGGTTCTTCAGCTCGGGCTCGGGTGCCGGCGAGGCGGTAGGAGTCGGTGCCGGTCTCGATGATGGTGCCGTTGAAGGTGAGGCGGTCGAGTTCCATGCAGCCGAGGTCACTCGGATACGGCTGCTGCCGGGACATGGTTCGATAGTTCCTTCGTCAGACACGCGGCCGCAGGGCGCAAACAGGGGTGACGGGGGCGCCTTGGGATCAGACAGGAGCGAACGGGCGGAAACGTCTCCGGCGATCGAGTCAGCCGTCTCTTACGTCAGGGACAGCGACCCTGGCCTCAACAGTCCCAGCCCGTTCGGCCACCCACCGGTGTGAGAGCCGAGTCGTAACGAGCTGTCCTCGTGTTCGGTACCTCGGCAACCGCCTGGCGCTGCCTGACACGGCTGGTCAAGGCAGATGAACGGCTCCGCGTTCGCGCGCGTGGAGATGTCCCTCGGCTTCGTGCGGGGCACGAGGCGGCAGGACCCTCTCCAGGGTGTAGCCCGCCTTTTGCGCGACTCGGCAGGAGGCGGGGTTGCCCGCGTTGTGGATCAGTTCCAGGCGGCTGAGTCCCGCTTCCGTCCTGGTGTCGAAGGCCCAGGTCGTCATCAATTCCACGGCCCTGGAAGCAACGCCGAGGCCCCGTGCCGAGGCACCCGTCCAGTAGCCGACCTCACCGCACGCCTCGCCGCCGGACTGTTTGAGAACGATGTGCCCCACGACCCGCCCAGTCATGAGAATGGCGAAGCTGAGCCGCTTCCCGGACTTCCAGCCCGCCTCCTGGGTCGTGATCCAGCGCTCCGCGTCCTGGAGCCCCGCCACGCGGTGCGACGTCCAGCGACGGACTTCCTCGTCATCGGCCAACGCCGCCAGCGCGCTGGCGTCACCCGGCTCCCACGGCCTCAGCGTCAGATCGGTCGAGCGCAGCACCACGGTCGTCACCGCTTGGTCCTTCCTGTCCTCCTGCCACCCTAGACGGCCGAGGTCACACCCCTTGACCTGCACCGGAGTATCCGCAACTTCTGACGGCTGCCGGGAAAACTGCGGCCCGTGGCGCGGACCCCGTCCTGGGCGGTGAAGAGTGGCAGTGTCAGCGGACATCGTCCGCGACCTCACCCTCTGAATGGCCGGCCGCAACCTCCTCGGACGACCAACCAGGCAGGTCAGCGAGTTCTAAAACACGCGCCACGCGCCAGTCTTCTGAGTCAGGGTGTGTCCAACAAGGACGTGGCGGCTCGCCTCGGCTCGGACCGCGCATGCGGTAGGCCGCTGGCGTGCGAGATTCGTCGAGCACCGGATCGCCGGTCTGCATGACATGCCGCGTCCAGGTGGCCCGCGGACGGTGACGGACGAGCAGGCGGCTGCATCGGTCACCAGGACGCTGGAGTCCACCGAACCCGACGGGCGACAACGTCACGTATCAGATCGGCGTCCGCCCGATGCCCCCGGAGCTGTGGGGCAACGTCCCCAACGACGAGCGCGTGCACCCCGGTCGAGACCTCGGCCTGGCTGTCCCTGAAGAACACCACCACCGGGGAAGAGGCCCAGGGCCGGAACGAACTGACCCACACGCTCACGCTGAGCCCGATGGAGCAGCACGACATGGCTCTGCTGCTCGTCGTCACCGACGAGGTGGGCAGCGAAGTCTTCGCACCCTTCGATATCGCCCAGTAGAACGGCGCGATGAGCGACCGGTCGGCGGCATACCCGTGATCGTACGAGGCAGCTGAGCGCTCAAGGGGACGAGCCGGAGGTGGCGTTCTCTCCTGCCAGTCGGTCTTCGGCCTGCTCGATCCGCTCGTCACCGGCCTAGCCGAGTAATTTATTGCGTTCGGCTGAACATTTTTTGCGAGCTGACTGTATGGTGGCGACATGACAGTGAAGGTAGGGAAGGTAGCGGAGTTCGCGGGCGTGAGCGAGCTGACGGTCCGGCGCGTGCTGAACGGCAGTCCGAGTGTTGCTGCGGCGACCAGGGAGCGGGTTCTGCGAGCGCTGGACGTCCTGGGTCTGAAACGTCCGGCCGGCGCGACGGCGGAGCGGTCGCCGCTCGTGGGCCTTGTGGTCCCCGATCTGCAGAACCCGGTCTTCCCTTCTTTCGTGGAGGCGCTGGCGGGGCGCTTGAACAAGCGCGGTTATGTGCCGGTGCTTTGCACTCGTACAGCAGATGGGGTTTCCGAGGCCAACTACATCGAGATGCTGCTGGCGCAGAACATCGGCGGGATCGTTTTCGTCGGTTCCAGTTACACGGACGTCGGCGCGGAGCAGGGGGCGGCGCTGAAGGAGCGGCAGGTGCCGATGGTGCTGGTGAACGTCGCCGACGAGAACTCCGATCTGGTGCAGATCGCCGCCGACGACATGCAGGCTGTTCAGCAGGCCATGCTGCACCTGGAAGGAATGGGGCACGAGCGCATCGGGCTGCTGGTCGGCCCCGGCGGCCATGTGCCGTCGGTGCGGAAACTGCGCGGCTTCGCGCAGTTCTGGCAGTCCCGGGGAGTGCATCAGACGCAGTGGACGCCCTGGGTGGGCCACAGCCTCTTCGCCCTGGAGGCGGGTGCGCGTACGATCTCCGATCTTCTCGACCAGGGAGTGACCGCAGTTGTTTGCGGAAGCGACACTCTTGCGCTGGGTGCGGTCAGAGGGGCCCGGCGGCGCGGGCTCACGGTGCCGGAGGACCTGTCGGTAGTGGGCTTCGACGACTCCGCGTTCATGAGCGCGGTCGACCCGCCGCTGACGACGTGCCGACAGCCGGTGGCCGCCATGGCCGAGGCTGCGATCGAGTCCCTCGACGAGCAGATCCGCAGCCGTCGGACCGTGCCGGGCCTGACCCTCTTTCAGGCGGAGCTGATCGTCAGGTCCTCCACCGCGAGACCGGGTTTCGGCAGGTCACGGCCGAAGTAATCAATCTTTTGCAACTTGTCATTGACTTTTTACATAGCTGACTTCTACCTTCTGCGTATCCGCCGGGGCTTCGGTTGACGGGGCACCGGCGCAGTGCATCCACGGAAGGTAGATCAGTCATGAGCGGACTGCGCAGTCGCCGCAGGTTCATCGGCGCGGGGATAGCCTGCGTTCTCACCGGAGGGCTTGCCGCCTGCGGCGGCTCTCCGTCCTCGGGTAGCGAGGGCGGCGTGGTCACCATCTCGGTGAACGGCATGCCGCCCAAGACCCAGCCGGTGGACCGGAAGTACTTCGAGGAGGACGTCAAGGCCTTCGAGAAGGAGCACCCGAAGATCAAGATCGATGCCCGCGAGGGCCAGATGGACCCCAAGACCTTCTCCGCGAAGCTCGCCGGGGGGCAGTTGGAGGACGTCTACTACGTCTACTTCACCGATCCCGCCGGTCTCATCCAGCGGCGCCAAGGTGCGGACATTACGAAGTACGCCAAGGACCTGTCACGGGTCAAGGACGTCAAGCCCGAGTACCTGAAAGTGTTCACCGGACCCGACGGAGGGCTCTACGGCCTGCCGAACGGCCAGTACTCCCTCGGCCTGATCTACAACCGCGCCCTGTTCAAGAAGGCCGGACTCGACCCGGACAAGCCGCCCACCACCTGGGAAGAGGTTCGCACGGCCGCCAAGAAGATCACCGCGCTGGGTGATGGGACGGTCGGCTATGCCGACTACAGCAAGAACAATCAGGGCGGCTGGCACTTCACGTCGTGGGTCTACTCCATGGGCGGCGACATCGCCGCCCAGGACGAGGGTGGGAAGTGGAAGGCGGCCTTCGACAGCAAGGCCGGCCATGACGCGCTCCAGATGCTGCATGACATGCGTTGGACCGACAACTCCATGGGCACGCGGCAGTTGCTGCAGATCGACGACGTGCAGAAGATGATGGGCTCCGGCAAGCTAGGCATGTACATGGCTGGACCGGACAATATTCCCACCATCGTCAAGCAGTTCGAGCGCAAGTACAGCGAGTTCGGCGTCGCCGCGATGCCGGGCAAGGCCACCCTCGGCGGCGGCAACGGCTTCATGTTCAACCCCAAGGCATCGCCGGAGAAGATCAAGGCCGGCATCGAGTGGGTCCTGTGGAAGTACCTCAACCCCGACCGGACCGAGTTCGAGGACAAGCGCGCCTCCGGCAACGACGTTCCGATCGGGCTTCCACTGGACCGGCTCCTGAACGGACCGGCCGCAAGCAAGCAGGAACGCGCGCACGCGAAGTACGCCAACGTGCCGCAGAAGAACTACAAGCCGTTCACCGAGCGGAACGACCTCCTGACCCAGAAGGTCGAACCGCCGAACGCGCAGCAGATCTACACCGTCCTCGACGGCATCATGCAAGCAGTCCTGACGAAGAAGGACGCCGACCTCGACCAGTTGCTCAAGGACGCGTCCAAGAGGGTCGACACCATCCTCGCGACGGTCAAGTGACATGGCGGCTCCGACCCTCACCCGGGAACCAGCTTCCCCTCCCAAGCCGCAGAAGGCCAGCATGAACAACCCGACCGGGCGTCGGCGCCGCCTCAGCGAGCACCTCGTTGCCTACAGCTTCCTCAGCGCGGGCGTGCTCTGCTTCGCCCTCTTCTCCTGGTACCCGATCATCCGCGGCTGGCTCCTCGGCTTCCAGCAGGTGACCTTCTCCCAGCCCGCCACTTGGGTGGGCTGGGACAACTACCGCCGGCTCTTCGACGACCCGCTCTTCGTGACCGCGTGGAAGAACACCGGCTACTTCACCCTGCTCGCCCTCGTCTTCGGATTCGCCGCTCCCTTCCTCACCGCGGTCGTCCTCAACGAGTTCCGCCACGCACGTACGTACCTGCGCATGACCGTCTACCTCCCGGTCATGCTGCCCCCCATCGTCACCATGCTCCTGTGGCGCTGGTTCTACGACCCGGGCCCGGGCCTGTTCAACAACGTCCTGGAGACCCTCCACCTGCCGGCCCAGCAGTGGCTGGAGTCGGAGAACATCTCCATGATCTCCCTCGTCCTCGTCTCCACCTGGGCCAACATGGGCACAAACACCCTCATTTACCTCGCCGCACTCGGCTCCATCCCCGGCGAGGTCTACGAGGCAGCCGAGCTCGACGGCGCCTCCATCCGCCAGCGGCTGTGGCACGTGACGATCCCGCAGATGCGGTTCATCCTGATGATCACGCTTCTGCTCCAGGTCATCGGCACCATGCAGGTCTTCATCGAGCCCTACGTGCTCACCGGCGGCGGACCCAACGACGCCACCGTGACCGTCCTGCTGCTGCTCTACCGTTACGCCTTCGTCTACAACGACTTCGGCATGGCCAGCGCCATGAGCACGGTGCTCTTCATCGTCCTCGGACTCTTCGCAGCGGTGTACCTCCGCCTCACCCGCAGCAAGGGCTGAAAGGAACGACCATGTCCGACTCAAGCGAACGCACCCTCATCGCCCCCGCCGAAATGAACCGCCGCACCGGCCGCTTCCTCTACTGGTTCGTGCTGTGCTCCACCGTCCTCGGTTTCACCCTCGCCTTCGTCTTCCCCCTCTACTGGATGGCCGGCGGAGCACTGAAATCGTCCTCCGAACTGGCCGACCCGACCCCCACCCTCGTCCCGCACACCTGGCACCCCGAGTCCTACGCCCAGGCATGGACGAACGTCGGACTGAGCCACTACTTCCTCAACACCCTGCTCCTGGCCGCCGGCGCCTGGCTCACCCAGCTCCTCGTCGACGTGTCCGCCGCCTACGCCCTGTCCAAGCTGCGCCCGGTCCTGGGCAACATCGTTCTGGGCATGATGCTGGCCACGTTGATGCTGCCCGTCTCCGCCCTGCTGGTGCCGACCTACCTGACCGTCACCGACGTGCCGCTGTTCGGCGTCAACCTGATCAACACCCCCTGGGCGATCTGGCTGCCGGCCTGCGCGAACGCCTTCAACATCTTCATCCTGAAACGCTTCTTCGACCAGATCCCGGCCGAACTCCTGGACTCCGCACGCATGGACGGAGCCGGCCCCCTGCGCGTCCTGGTATCCGTCGTCCTGCCGCTGTCCCGGCCCGTACTGGCCGTGGTCTCCATCTTCGCCGTCGTCGGTGTGTGGAAAGACTTCCTCTGGCCCCTCCTGGTCCTCCCCGACCCCGCGCGCCAGCCCATCACCGTCGCGCTCAACCGACTCGCTGAATTCATGCCCGCCAACCAACTCCTGGCCGGCATGGTCATGGCCTCGATCCCGCTGCTGGTGATCTTCCTGATCTTCCAGCGGCACATCATCGCGGGCCTCACCGCAGGCAGCCTCAAAGGCTGACCCCACCCGACCCCACCCGACTCCGCCCACGCCGCCTAAGAGCGCACCACAGGCGAAGCCGGCGAACCCGGAGTGCCGCAGGGACCCACCCCATGACGCCGGCGGCACGACTCCACGGCGGCCACCACCGCAGCACACGCCTGCCCCGACCACCACCTCGTCACTGCCCGCCACCACCGGGCCCCGCTCCTGCCACGTCGAACCGGACCAGGCCCCAGACATCCGCCCCGGCCCCCGTTCGACCGCCACCGCAGCCCAGGTTGCGCGAGGCCCCAAACCCCTCAAGGGCGAGCCGCCCCTTCCCGGAAGGACACACAGCCGTGTCGAAACTCCGCACCGCCAAGTCCCTCAAGCCCACCGCCGCCATATCCGCCGCCATGCTGCTGGCCCTCACCGGCGCCCTCTCCTACAGCCTGGCCGCCCCCGCGCCCGCCTACGCCGCCACCTCCACGATGGAGGCGGAGTCGGCGACCCTGTCGGGTGGGGCGGTCAGTCAGCAGGAGCACGCCGGGTACACCGGCAGCGGGTACGTCGGCGGTCTGACCGACGGGAACAAGGGCCACGCCACGATCGCCACCACCATTCAGTCCGCCTACGCCGGGACCGGTACGGTCAGCATCCGCTACGCGAACGGCACCGGCTCGGGCAAGACACTCACGCTGAGCGTGGCGGGGGTCGCGAAGCAGATCACGCTTCCGGCCACGAGCGGCTGGGCGAGCTGGTCCACCGTCGACGTTCCGGTCACCTTCCAGCAGGGCACGAACGCTCTCACCCTCGCCTTCACCAGCAACGACACCGGCAACGTCAACATCGACAACCTGAAGACCATCACCCCGGCACAGCCGGACAACCCGACCCCCACAGACCCCTCCACGATGGAGGCGGAGTCGGCGACCCTGTCGGGTGGGGCGGTCAGTCAGCAGGAGCACGCCGGGTACACCGGCAGCGGGTATGTCGGCGGTCTGACCGACGGGAACAAGGGCCACGCCACGATCGCCACCACCATCCAGTCCGCCTACGCCGGGACCGGTACGGTCAGCATCCGCTACGCGAACGGCACCGGCTCGGGCAAGACACTCACGCTGAGCGTGGCGGGGGTCGCGAAGCAGATCACGCTCCCGGCCACGAGCGGCTGGGCGAGCTGGTCCACCGTCGACGTGCCGGTCACCTTCAAGCAGGGTACGAACGCTCTCACCCTCGCCTTCACCAGCAACGACACCGGCAACGTCAACATCGACAACCTGAAGACCACCACCCCTACCGGCTCCACCGACCCGGACGACCCCACCGACCCGAGCGGCGTGGGCGCCACCGTCCCCTTCACCACTTACGAGGCCGAAGCCGGCACCCTCAAGGGCTCGACCATCGGCCCCGACCGCACCTACCTCACCGTCGCCTCCGAAGCCTCCGGCCGCAAGGCCGTCAAGCTGACCCAGACCGGCGACTACGTCGAGATCAAGCTCACCAAGCCCGCCAACGCCATCAACCTGCGCTACTCACTGCCCGACAGCAGCGACGGCAAGGGCATCGACGCCACCCTCAGCGCCTACGCCGACGGCACGGCCCTGCCTGACCTCCAGCTCACCTCCCGTTACGCCTGGGTCTACGGCGCCTACCCGTACACCAACAACCCGGGCGAAGGCCAGGGTCACCGCTTCTTCGACGAGGCCCGCGCCACCTTCGGCCGGACGCTGCCCGCCGGAACCGTCCTGCGCTTGCAGAAGGACAGCGGCGACACCGCCTCCTCCTACACCCTCGACCTCATCGAGGCAGAGGAGACCGGGACGGCCGCCATCCTTCCCAGCGGCTACGTCTCGGCTGCGGACCTGGGAGTCAAGCCGGGCGGTCAGGACGTCACCGCAGCTCTCAACAACGCTTTGAACACCGCCAAGAACCAGGGCAAGGGCCTGTTTCTCCCCGCCGGCACCTACACCATCTCCGACCACATCAACCTCTCCGGCGTGAAGTTGCGCGGCGCGGGCGTGTGGCACACCGTCCTGCGCGGCACCGGTCTCAAGGGCGGGCTCTTCGGCCAGGGCGGCACCAGCACCGTCGAAGACCTCATGATCGACGGCCAGAACACCGTCCGCGACGACGCCGGGGGACAGGCCGCCATCGAGGGCGACTTCGGCACCGGGTCCGTTATCGAGAACGTCTGGATCCAGCACACCAAGGTCGGCCTGTGGATCTCCAGCCCCACCACCGGCCTCAGGGCCAGCGACCTGCGCATCCGTAACACCTACGCCGACGGCGTCAACCTGCACGGCGCCGTGAAGGACACGGTCATCTCCAACAGCAGCATCCGCGGCACCGGTGACGACGCGCTGGCCATGTGGTCGGACGGAGCAGCCGTCACCAACAGCGCATTCCGCAACAACACCGTCCAGCTCCCGACCCTCGCCAACGGCGCCGCCGTCTACGGCGGAAACGGCAACAGCGTCGAGAACAACCTCATCTCCGACACCGTCGTCGCCGCAGCAGGCATCACCGTCTCCACCCGCTTCGGCGAACCCTTCAGCGGCACCACCACCGTCTCGGGCAACCTCCTGCGCCGCACCGGCAGCAAGGAAGTGAACTGGAACTCCGACCTCGGTGCCCTGTGGATCTATGCCGACATCCACGACATCACCCAGCCCGTCGTCCTGCAGAACAACACGGTCGAGGACTCCACCTACAGCGGACTGCTCATCTCCTGGCAGAAGCAGGTCTCCGACCTGCGCGTGGACGGGCTGACCATCAACAAGACCGGTGCCAACGGCATCGAAGGCAACGCCGCCGGCAAGGGCACCTTCTCCAACACCAAGATCACCGGGACCACCGGTGCCGCCCTCAACATGACCGGCGGATTCACCATTGAGCGCGGCAGCGGCAACTCCGGCTGGTAACCCCGGCCAACCCGGGGCCGGCCCCTCACCACCGGCCGGCCCCGGGCACCACCCCGTAAAGACTCGCGGGCCCGGCCCACATCCCCGCCGGCCGGGCCCGCGCACTGTTCGCACCACATACGAAGGCAGGCACCATGACCCCGCGCACCACCGACTGGTGGCGTCACGCAGCCATCTACCAGGTCTACCCCCGAAGCTTCGCCGACGGAAACGGCGACGGTATCGGCGACCTGGCGGGCGTGCGCTCCAGACTGGACTACCTCCAGCACCTGGGCATCGAAGCCATCTGGTTCTCCCCCTGGTACCTGACGCCGATGGCAGACGCCGGCTACGACGTCACCGACTTCCGCCGGATCGACCCCCGCTTCGGCACCCTCGCCGAAGCCGAAAAACTCATCAACGAAGCACACGAACGCAACATCCGCATCATCGTCGATGTCGTCCCGAACCACGTCTCCAACGAGCACGCCTGGTTCACCGCCGCCCTCCAAGCCGCCCCCGGCTCACCCGAACGCGAACTGTTCTGGTTCCGCGACGGCCGCGGTGACAACGGAGAACTGCCCCCCAACCAATGGCAGTCCATCTTCGGCGGCTCCGCCTGGACCCGCGTGCCCGACGGCCAGTGGTACCTGCATCTGTTCGCCCCCGAACAACCAGACCTCAACTGGCGCAACCCCCTCGTACGCGCCGAGTACGAAGACATCTTGCGGTTCTGGTTCGACCGCGGCGTCGACGGCATCCGCGTCGACTCCGCCGCCATGTGCAGCAAGGACCCCGACCTGCCCGATTACGATCACAGCATCTTCCCCTACCCCCACCCCTACGTCGACCTCGACGAGAACCACGACATCTACCGAGGATGGCGCGCCGTCGCCGACTCCTACCCCGACCCCCGCGCACTCATCGGAGAAGTCTGGCTCGCCGACCCCGCCCGATTCGCCCAATACCTGCGCGCCGACGAACTCCACTCCGCCTTCAACTTCGACTTCCTCGGCTGCAGCTGGGACGCCACCGCCCTGCGCACTGTCATCGACCAGACCCTCGCCGCCCACGCCGGCGTCGGAGCCCCCAGCACCTGGGTCCTCTCCAACCACGACGTCACCCGCCACGTCACCCGCTACGGCCGACCCGACACCAGCACCGCCAACGGCATCCGCCAGTACAACCCCGTCGTCGACGAAGACCTCGGCCGCGTCCGCGCCCGCGCCGCCGCCCTGCTCACCATGGCCCTGCCCGGCGCCGTCTACATCTACCAGGGCGAAGAACTCGGTCTGCCCGAGGTCGAGGACATCCCCGCCGACCGCCGTGACGACCCCATCTACCACCGCACGAACGGCGAAGACCCCGGTCGCGACGGCTGCCGCGTCCCGCTGCCCTGGAGCGGAACCACCGAGCCCTACGGCTTCAGCCCCGAAGGCGCCGCATCCCCCTGGCTCCCACAGCCCACAGCCTGGGCACAGCTGACCGCAGCCGCCCAGGAACCCGACCCCGACTCCATGCTCAACCTCTACCGCCAGGCCCTCGCCCTGCGCGCGGCCGAACCCGCCCTGGGCGACGGCCCCATGCAGTGGATCGACGCCGCCCCCGACGTCCTCGCCCTCACCCGCGGCGAGACCTTCACCTGCATCGTCAATCTCTCCGACACCCCCTTCCGTCTCCCTGACCATGCCCAGATCCTCATCTCCTCCCAACCGTTGAACCAGAACCTGCTGCCCGTCGACACCAGCGTCTGGCTACGCACCGCCTGAACCTGCCAATCGGGCGGTGGCATCACACTCGGTGACCACCGCCCGGCGCGTGCCGGCCGGCCTCGGACGGCCACCGTGACCGACTGAGCCGAAGATCAGTGCGAGGACGGCTAGGACGAGGCCGAGGCAGAGTATGACCATGGTGTTGATGCCGCGACTGTCGTCGGCGTCGATCCGGGGCGTGCCGCTCAGGCTGGTCCGCCCGGCCTCGCCACAATGCGGCGGGGCCGGACGCGGACGTCGAGCATGTCGTCCGGTTCCGCCGGCGTCTGGGGTTCTCCGGGCTGGTGCCTGGTCCGGTGGGCGGTGTGGAGGCAGCCGTAGTGGCTGGTGACAGTCTTTTCCACGTCCTTGGCCAGGTTGTTCCACAGGTGCCAGACATCGGCGACTAGGACAACCTGAGGGAAGGTCGTCCCGGCGGCCTCCGCGTAGGTGGAGGCACGATCCCGGCAGATGATCTGTACGTCGGGGTGGGCCAGCCGGCGGGCCACCGGCGCGGTCTCGCGGCCGGGCAGCACATCGATCGGCCGACGGGCTTCCGGATCGACCAGCAGCGTGGCATAGATGTGGCCCTTGAGTAGGGCGAAGTCGTCGATGCCCAGGACCCGGACGGGCCCTGGGCTGGTCAGCGCGGTGGTGCGCAGCAACCGGAGCAAAGTGTCCTTCGCCGTCACCATGCCCAGCCTCCGGGCTAGCCGGGCACCCGGACGTCCGGCCAGCTCCTGAGCGACCCGGCCGAGTAGGTCTCGCAGTACGGGCGTATACCAGGCATGCGGTTGGGTCAGTCCCGGAATCTGCTCGGCGAACGTGACTGCTGGGCACTCGGAAGTCAGGCATTTGAACCGTCGTATCAGCACCACGATCATCACCGAGAGCGCGCAACGGCGCGTCCGCGAGCCGTCTTTCATACCTGCCGTGTGCTCGGCCTGACGGCCTTCCGCACTCCGGACACCGCGCCGAAGGCGTGCGAGACCGCACGCGCGGCACAACCACGCCCGCATCCCGGTGCACCGAGTCGACCACCACATCCGCCAGATGCGGCAGAACCTCTTGCAAACCCCCTGAATCACACACCTATCCGAAACGATCGAACGCCCCGAACGTCACAAGATCAGCGACAGAGCCCCCGAACGTACACATGGGTCTCGGTGCGAAAGGAGCTGGTCTCAAGACCGCTAGGCGTTGCCCCACGCCGTGGGGCAGGCGGGTAAGACGACACCACCTGGACCGCGCACTCCGGCGGTTGCGGTCCAGGTGGCGTTCAGCGGGCGGCGGCTACTCGGCGAGCAGCTCAACCGGGATGTTGCCGCGCGTGGCGTTGGAGTACGGGCAAACCTGATGGGTGGCCTCGATGAGCGCGCGACCGACTTCTCGGGGCAGGCTGTCCGGTAGCTTCGTCCGCAGGCTGACCTTGAGTTGGTAGCCGCCCTCCCCGTTGGGGACGAGACCGACTTCGGCGGTGACCGACATGCCCGAGACGCCGATCTCCTTCTTCTGCGCCACCAGCTGCATGGAGGTGGCGAAACAGGCCGCGTAGCCCGCCGCGAAGAGCTGCTCGGGGTTGGTTCCCTCTCCGGTCCCGCCCAACTCTTTCTGGAGGGCCAGCTCGACGTCCAACTTGCCGTCCGAACTGACGGCGCGGCCATCGCGGCCGGTCGCGGTCGCGACGGCGGTGTACAGGCTCATGTGCTGCCCTTCTGGTAGACCGATCGGTCAATCTCTCTGGCGCACTCAGCGTATGAAGGTGAGGTGCCGCTCTCCATGGCTCAACGTCTCCGTTTCATATCTGATCGTCTTGCGTGTAGCGGCCTCGCGATACGATCTGACGATGGATGTACTCAGCGATGCGATCGGCGTCATGCGTATGGGGCGCCCGCATTCCACTGAAATCCGCAAGCACGCTCCGTGGGGAGTGCGGGCCGAGCCGTTCTCCGGGGCCGGCTTCCACGTGGTGCTGGAAGGGACATGCTGGCTGATCCCGCCGACGGGCGCCGCGATCGCCCTGAGCGTGGGCGATGTGGTGTGTCTTCCGCACGGCTGCGGACACGCTCTGGCCGACAGTCCATCGACGCCCCTGACTGGCGCACACTCGGCGTCCCTGCGGGAGATAGCGCCCAGTGCCGACGACGGCGAAAGGGCTACGACGGTCCTGCTGTGCGGCGCGTACACGCTCGACCGGACCCGGCCGCATCCGTTGTTCGAAGAGCTTCCCGAGGTTATCCACCTTCCGGCACGTCTCGGCCACCGCACGCCGCTACATGCTGCCGTCAACCTGCTCGGCGACGAGATCGCCAACCCCGACCACGGAACCGAAGCGGTCGTATCGGCCCTGCTGGACATCATGCTGCTGTACATCCTGCGGGCCTGGCTCGACGAGCAAACCAACGACGGCCCGGCCACCGGATGGGCCGCGACGCTGCGCGATCCAGCGATCACCGAAGCGCTGCGCCATATCCATCAGGAACCCGCCGGACAGTGGACGGTCGAAGCGCTGGGCGCGAAAGCCGGACTGTCGCGGGCGACCTTCTCCCGCCGGTTCACCTCGCTGGTCGGCAAACCGCCGCTGGGCTACCTGACCTGGTGGCGGATGACGCTGGCGGCGCGACTGCTGCGGGACAGCGACAAGCCGGTGCAGACCGTCGCGCAGCGCACCGGATACACCTCCGAATTCGCCTTCGCCAAAGCGTTCAAACGAGAGTACGGCTTGGCCCCCGGTCGGTATCGTCAACAGTCGCGGAAGTAGTCCGGTCAGCACACCTTGACGTCGACGGCCTCCTGTCGGACGCAAGCCCGATCTGCAGCTGACCGCTCGAACACGAATCTGGCGTTTTGCACTGGCGGGTCCCGTTAACGCTGATCCATGTGGTGTGTGGTCCGGCCCGCGCGGGGTCGGACCAGGCGACAGCGTGATCCTCATGACGGGTGGCGACGAGACGCTGGTCGGCGGGATGCGCAACCATGTGTGCCCGGAGAACGTCGTCTTCCGCGACGGTTGTGCCGCGGCCCTGATCGATTTCGACTTGGCGGCCCCGGGCCGTGCCCTCTGGGACATCGCCATGGCCGCCCGCTATTGGGTGCCCATGCTTGATCCCGAGTCCACGACCGCTTTCTATCCCCCCGGGCTGGATTTCGATGCCTCCGTCGCCGCCGACCGGCCTGCGCAGAGTGTCGCGTCGTACGAGGAGAGTGGCAGCGAGGGCGTCCCCGATGCCGCCGCTGGACAACCCGGAGCTCGCCCCGGTTGGTCCTCGCCGGCACAACCGGCGAGATCCGAAGCAAGCCTCGGGGCGCTCACGGCGCCCCGAGGCGGTCGGCTTGTCTGCGCTACATGCTGTGGAACTTCATCGAACGCACAGGAGCCGAGACGCCCCACACGACCTGCTGCTCAGGTTCCAACTGGGCGAAGTAGCCTTCGCACTCCGAGCCCGCATAGAGCACAACGGTCGTGTCGGTGGCGTTGGTGGCCAGCATCACGCCGCCGTCCAGCTTGATGCACGTGTCGTTCGGCGGATCGAAGAAGTCGACCTGGGCCTGGTTGTCGCCCCGCAGGTAGTAGAACAGCCCCGACGCGGCCTGGGCGCTGGTCGACAACCCTGTGACCAGCACGAGCGCCGAACCTGCAACGACGGCCGCCCGGGCGAGCCGTTTCGCGATGTGCATGAAGGAACCCCTTCTCCGGAAAGCGGGTGATTCCCGCTGTACCTGTTGAAGGGTTGTCTCCAGTGCGGCAGCGAGAGCGGAGGCATACCGCACTCTCCACCAAGATCACTCCAATAAGGACCACCCTCGCCGACCGCCGCGCTCCTCAGGGCTGGGCCGCGAACACGAGTGCCGGCTGGATCTCCCGGAACTGATCGAGACGGAGCCGTGGTCCCGCAATCCGTAGGACTGCGACCAGATGGGCCCGTACAGCCGGTCGTAGGTTGCGGGTCTGTTCAGGGTGTCGGTCCGGGCCGTGGATAGCTGGTGGGCGAGGTGGCAGGTGGGTGGAGGGGACGCCTGTTGTCCCGTCCACGGGGCTGGCGCGCGGGTGAGCATCAGGTTCTGTCAGAGGTCGAGCAGGCTGCCGTCCGGAAACCGGCCCCGCGCCCAACTCACCAACATCTTCCCCGGTCTAGAGCGGGCACTGGGCCTGACCGACACCGGCCCGCTCATTCTGCTGACCGGACCCCGGACCCCGGCCGCCCTTCGGCGCACCGGCATGAAGCGGCTCGAGACCTGGGCTGCGCAACCGCAAGGTCCTGCGCGCCGACCGGCTGGCCGGGACAGCATTGGACGCTGCCAGGCGCCAGCACACCAGCCTGCCCGGCGAGAAGCTGGGCGCCCAGGTGGTGTGCACGCTCGCTGCGGAGGTGATGGCTCTCAACCAGCAGATCCCCGAGTCCGACAAGGCGATCGAGGCCCGGTTTCGCGAGCACCACGACTTTGAGGTGATCATCAGCAGGCTGGGCCTGGGCGTCATCCTCGGCGCCGAGTTTCTGGCCGCCACCGGCGGCGACATGACCGCCTACGGCACCGCAGACCGCCTTGCCGGCTTCGGCGGCGTCGTACCCGTGCCCCGCGACTCCGGCAATCTCCGCCGGCCACGGCGCTACAACCGCCGCCTCCCACGAGGCTTCTACATCTCCGCGTCGTTCGGCATCCGCCATTGCGATGAGTCCCGCCGGTTTTACGAACGCAAGCGAGCCGAAGGCAAGCCTCATCTCCAAGCCGTCCTCGCTCTGGCCGGAGGCCGAGCGGGCCAAACTCGGCGACGCAGACCAGTCGGCCGTCCGCAGGGCGGAGCATCATAGAGATCCAGCACGCGGTGCAGCTTGGCTATGAGGTGCGGGTCGTTGGACTTCTTCCAGGTGGTGTTGGCCTGTCAGGAGACTCTCCCCTCGTGCAGGATGCGGCGCACGGCCTCGCGGCCGATCGCGGGCAGCACCCGGCGCCGGACCAGGTGCTCGGCGAGTTTGGCGCCTCCGCCGTCGGTCCACTCCACCCCGCCCGGCTTCTCGGAGCGGCCGGGCTACGTCACTCTGCTCTCCGCTTCCCCCGCCGCACCCCGCACCACCGACGACGGCGTCCGCGCCAGCAGCCGGTCCGGCGGGTAGAACTGCCGGGCCCAGTGGCGGAACGGGCCGATCGGGCCGTCGCCGCGGGCCAGCCGGGGCGGAGACACGTACCGCTTCGTTGCCCAGACCGGGAAGTCCTGGGACACGAAAGCGCAGTTGCCCCGGAACATCACACCCGCCAGCAGCCGGTGTACCGAGCCGCTCACCCAGCGGGCCAGCGGGGCCGGGAGGGCGGCCGGCTCGGCCACCTCGAAGCGGCTCGTCTGACGCAGTTGGAAAGCCGCGGGCGCGATCATCGTGGTCGTGTATACGGCACAGGTGCGCACCCCGAACCGAGGAAGCGCCGTGCACACGTGCACCCGGCTGATCCCGTTGCCCTCCAGCGTCACCTCCAGCGGACTCGCGCCCAGCAGGGGCACCCGCTCCTCGGAGCGCACCGAGATCCGGAAGGACCGCCCCTCGAAGACCGCCGGCTCGGCTACCTCCGACGCGCCCCAGCCGTGCAGCGGCGTGAAGTGCCCGATGTCCACCGTGTTCTCGACCACGTCCTGGCTGTGCCCCGCCATCTCCCACGCGGCCAACCGCGGGGCCCGCGTCCCGAGCGTGTGCCAGGGCGTGAGCTCCCAGTCCGGCGCCCGCCCGTCGTGGTGCCGCCACACGAAGACGGCGCCGTCGACCTCGCGCACCGGAAGCAGGGTCAGATCCGAGGACGGCGGCGGGGGCGTGCCGTACCCCGTCCGCGTGCAGGCGCCGTCCGGGCCGAAGGCGAAGCGGTGGAAGGGGCACAGCAGTTCGTCGCCCTCCAGGGCGCCGAGCCCGAGGTGCGCCCCCAGGTGCGGGCAGTACGGGCGTACCGCTCGCACCTCGCCATCGCGGAGCCGGTAGAGCACCACGTCCTCGCCCTGGAGCGGCCGGGTCAGCAGCGCCCCCCGTACCACCTCCGAGGAGAACGCCACCGAGAACCAGCCGTCCGGGTACGGCAGGACTGGCTCGTGCGCGTCGGCCGGGCTCGGGCCCTCCGTGAGCGCCCGGGTGTGGCTGCGCCTCACAGCTCGACCAGCACCTTGCCGAAGGACGCCGCGCGGTCGGTGTACAGGCTGCGGTAGGCGGCGGGAATGGAGTCGAAGCCGTGGTGCAGGGTCTGCTGGTAGCGGATCTCGCCGGCGCGCACCAGCGGCCCCAACTCGGCGTGCAGCGCAGCCCAGTTGTCGTCGGTGAACCATTCCAACGCGAAGATCCCGCGGATCGTCGTGCGCGGGAACATGATGTACGGCAGCAGCCGGGGCCCGGTCCACTCGCCGCCGACCTGGCTCGCCCACTGCCAGCACACCGCGACCCGGCTGTCCACGGTGAGCATCGTGAAGACGGTGTCGGTCATGACCCCGCCGAGGTTGTCGAAGTACCGGTCGACGCCGTCAGGAGCCGCCTTCGCCAGGTCCTCGCGGAGCTGCGCAGGGTCCCCGCCGTGCCGGAAGACGACGACGGCGTCGAATCCGAGCGCCGTCAGCCGCGCCGCCTTCTCCGGCGAACCGGTCGTGCCCACCACCCGCGCGCCGGCCCGCTTCGCCAGCTGCCCGGCCAGCGTGCCGATCGCGCCGGACGCGCCGCTGATCAGGACCGTGTCGCCGGGCCGTACGGCCAGGAAGGTGGTGAGGGCGCCCCACGCGGTCATCCCGGCCCCGCCGAGGATGCCCAGCGCGGTGCTCAGCGGCAGCGCCTCGTCGTAGTGGGCCGGGTCCAGCTTCCGGTACGCGGGGAAGACCATCGGGAACGTGCCGGTCTGCCAAAGCGCCCCTGCGCCGTTACTGACCAAGTGGGTGCGCCAGCCGCCGAAACCCTGCACAAGGTCCCCGACGCCGAACATCGCCCGCGGTCCGGCTGCCAGCACCTCCATGATCGAGTCGGCGCCCATGTGGTCGCCCACCGGGGTGTCGAGGGCGATCCCGTGGAGGTACGGGTCCACGGAGACGTACCGCGTGCGCAGCAGCATCTCGTCCTCGGCCAGGTCGGTATCGAGCTCCTCCACCACCTTCACGTACATCCTGTCCACGTCCGGCACGCCGTCGTTGTGCTCGCTGACAATCCACTTGGCGGTCTTCACGGGGTCGCTCCTGCGGGTTCGATGAGTTGTACGGGGAGAGGGGCGCTGTCGTCGACGGCGGCGGTGAACGGCCGCCCGTCGTCGCGGCAGATGAAGTGCATGACGTGCCGTCCCGAGGCCGCGGCCCGGATCAGGCCGCCGGTGGTGGCCCAGACGCCGGACAGATAGAAGTCCGCGAGCCCCGGCAGTCCCGGACCGTGTCGCTTGACCTCCTGTTCCACGGTCTCGCCGCTGTCCACGAACGGTTGCCAGCCGAGCACCGTGCCGTCGTAGTTGCCGGTGTAGCGGACCTGGGTGAGCGGAGTGGACACGTCCCGCACCGCGATCGCGTCCCGCAACCCGGGATGCCGCTCGTCGAGGAAGTCAACGATCGTGTCCCGGACCTGCCGCTTGGCCCGCTGGTACTCGCGCCCACGTCCGACCGGCAGCGTGTGCAGCTCCTCGCCGCGGCGGATCCGGGTGAACTGTTCGGGACCGGTGCTCAGCTCCCGCCACGGCGCGATGTCGCAGAAGTACGTGGCGTACACCACGGAGGTACCCGGCGGCGACAGCTCCGGGTAGTGGCGGCTGCGGAACTGCACGTTGACGCTGGGGTGCCGGATGCCGGTGAGCCGCTTCGCGACCGCGTCCTCCAGGAGGTACGTGGTGCACGGCTCGCCGTCCGGGAAGGGCCGGCGCAGCCCCAGGAAGACCGTGAGGTAGCCGGGGAAGACCATGTCGGGTTCCGTGATGGTCCGGGTGTACAGCTCCCGGTACGTGTCGGTGAGGTAGCGGCCCTTCAGCAGGTCGAGGAGGGTGGTGCGCCCGTCGCAGGCGGAGACCACGATGTCCGCCCGCAGCTCCGTGCCGTCGCTCAGCCGGACCCCGGCCGCCCGGTCGTTCTCCACCAGGATCTCCACGACCCTGGAGTTGTACATGACTTCGCCCCCGAGCCCTCGGTAGCGCTCCTCGACCGAGCGGGCCAGGCCCAGCGAGCCGCCTTCGGGGACACCGGCCGAGGCGTCGGCGTGCGCCGCGAGCTGGAAGTAGAACGGCAGCACGGGGAAGTTGGGATGCTTCTCGTACAGGATGAAGTTGAACGCCTCGCGCAGCAGCGGGTCCCGGAAGCGCAGCGAATAGTCCCGCATCAGCGTGCCGATGGAACGCCGGATCACGTTGAAATAGGGGACCAAGGACGCCAGCATCCGCCAGCGCTCCAGGCGGCCCATGAGCCCGACCGGGGTGAGGAAGGGGTAGCGGGCGAGTGCCTTGCGGAAGGTTCGTAGCCCGGCGCAGAAGTCGCGGATCACCCGGGCGTCGCCGGGGGAGAGGGCGAGCAGATGCGCTTCGAGGCGGTCCGGATCGGAGTAGAAGTGGACCGCTCGCCCGTCCCGCCCGCGCACCGTGTTGAACACGTCGAAGTTGCGCATCCGCTTGCCCTGGAGGGCGCCGAGCTCCAGCCAGATCTGGTGCATCTCGTTGCCCGGCCCGCTGCCGAGCAGCCAGCTCACACAGCAGTCGAGGGTGAAGTCGCCCCGGTCCCAGGCGGTGCAGGAGCCGCCCGGGATTTCGTGCATCTCCAGCACCCTGCTGCGATAGCCGTTCATCTGGGCGTAGCAGCCGGTGGAGAGGCCGCCGAGCCCTCCGCCGACGATCAGCATGGTCTTCCTGGTCATTCGGCCACCGCCGCGTTCCCGGCGTTGCCCCGCTGTTCGAGTCGTGGCAGTCGGCCCAGCTTCCCGGGATGCCACGGCCCGGCACCCTCGCTCGGCCAGGCCCGGAAATCCCGGCCGAGCTCGTCGCAGAGGAACTGGACCGCGTACCGGCCACTGGTCGCGGCACGGATCAGGCCGCCCATCCCGGTCCACTGCCCGGCCATCGAGAAGCCGCTCAGCCCCGGCAGCCGCATCCGGTCCCGGTCCACCAGTGCGGTCGACACGTCGTCGGCCTCGGAGAACGCCTTCCAGGCCAGGATGCTGCCGTAGGTGTTGCCGGTGTACCGCTCCGTCGTCGCCGGCGTCGCCACGTCCACCAGCTCGATCCGCTCCTTGAGGCCCGGATGACGCTCGGCCAGGAAGCCCCGCAGGTAGTCGACGACCTCCTGCTTGCGCTCCCGGTACGCCCGCCGGTCCGCCTTTCGTAGATCCTGCCAGGACCGGTGGTCGGTGAAGTACGTGCAGTGCAGCACCGACTTCCCGGCCGGCGCGAAGCCGTCGGCGTAGTCGGACCGCCGCTGCACCACCAGGCTGTGCTGGAGGCTCCCCGGCAGCGCCGCGCCCCGCTCCGGACCGAGGAGGTACGTGGTGCTGTGTGGCTCACCGGCGGGCAGCGGGCCGTCGATCCCGACGAACGCGGAGACCACCGCCGGGTACAGGTTGTCCGGCCGGTCCAGCAGCTCCGTGTACAGCCGCTCGGTGCGCGGGCTGCTCCACCGCCCCTCCAGCAGCCGGTCCAGCACCGTCGGTCCGTCGCAGGCGGCGATCACATGGTCGGCGAAGTGCTCCTGCCCGTCCCGCAGCCGTACGCCGACCGCCCGCCCGTTCTCGACGAGGATCCGCTCCACCCGGGCGCGGTAGCCGATGTGCCCGCCGAGGCCCGTGTAACGCTCCTCCACCGACCGGGCCAGGCCCAGCGAACCACCTTCAGGGAAGCCCGCGTTGCCGTTGAAGGCGCAGGACATCGTGAAGAGGAAGGGGAGCAGCGGGAAGCCGGTCAGCTCTTGGAGGAACATGTTGGGGAACGCCTGGCGCAGCAGTGGGTCCTCGAAGCGGTCCGCGAACCGGCGCATCGGCGTGGCCGCGGTGCGCCAGTACAGCCGGAACGCCGGCAGGATCGCGAGCAGCGTTCGCGTCTTCTCCGTCAGGGACTTCAGCGGCGGCGGCTTCAGCTCCCAGCGCGGGGCGAGCCCCGCGAAGCGCCTGAGGTCCCGGCAGAACGCCCGGATCAGGCGCTCGTCGCCGGGCGAGATCTCCAGCAGGTGCTTCTGGAGCCGGTCCGGGTCGTTGTAGAAGGTGACGGACCGGCCGTCTTCCGTCACCACCCGGTTGAACTGGTCGAAGTGGGTGATCCGCTTTCCGTCCAGCGCCCCGAGCTCGCGCCACACGTCGTTCGCTCCGGTCCCGGGTGCCGTGCCGATCAGCCAGTCGATGCAGTAGTCGAAGAGGTAGCCCTGGCGAGCCCAGGCGGTGCAGCAGCCGCCTGGCAGCACGTGCTTCTCGAAGATCCGGCTCTCCAGCCCGCTCATCTGCGCGTAGCAGCCGGCGGCCAGACCCGACATGCCCGCGCCGATGATGATCACCCGGGGCCGCCCGCCGGGAGGCCGGGCCTCCCAATGGGGCCCGCCGTCACGCACGCCCATCCGCGGCACCTCCCGCCAGCAGCGCCCGGACCAGCTCCGCGTTCCCGTCGAGGAACGGGCCGTCGAGCATCTCGGCGTGCTGCCCGTGCCCTTCGCGTACGGTGCACCCGCCGGCGGTGACCCCGTGCCAGCTGCCGGGCTCGTCCGCCGCGAAGCGGAGCAGTTTGTCCTGGTCGGAGATCACCGCGATCGGCGCGTCGAGCACACCGAGCGACGGGTGAGCACCGCAGTGCGCCAGGTATTCGCGGGCCTGCTCCACGGTCTCCCGGGCGATGATCTCGGAACCGGTGTGCCGCCGCAGGTGCTCCGCGAGTTCCGCCTCGAACTCGGCCAGGTGCTTCTCGCCGAGGGCGACGGCCTCTGCGATCCGGTACGAGTCCATGATCAGCACGAGGCCCACCGCGCGGCCCCGCCGCTCCAGCTCCCCGGCGATCTCGAACGCGAGGTTGCCGCCGAGAGAGTAACCGAACAGCGTGTACGGCCCGCCCGGGTGCAGCTCCTCGGCCAGATCCGCGTAACGGGCCGCCTTGTCCGGACCGGACAGGTAGTTGAACGCGGCGAGGCGGTGCTCGGGCAGCCGCGCCGCGAGCTGCCGGTACACCAGCCCGTGCCCGCCCGCGGGCGGCAGGCAGAACACCGTCGCCGCCGGGTCCGCGCCCGGGTTGAACCACAGGTACGGCTCGGCGCCGGGCAGCCGCCCGGTGACGACGTCCTCCAGGGTGCGGGCCATGCCGTGCAGGGTGCTGGTCCGGAACAGCCGCCCGACCGGCACGGACGCGTTGAATTCGGTCCGCAGGTGGTGGATCAGTTCGATCAGCTTGATCGAACTGCCGCCCGCCTCGAAGAAGTCGTCCCGCAGCCCCGGCCGCTCCAGCCCGAGCAGCGACCGCCAGTGCGCCGTCATCCGCGTCTCGTACAGCGTCACCGGCGGTTCGTACCTCTCCGGTCCCGCCTCCGCGCGCGGCTCCGGCAGGGCGCCGAGATCGACCTTGCCGTTCGTGCTCAGCGGCAGCGCGGACAGCTCCGTGAAGTGCGCCGGGATCAGATACGTCGGCAGCTGCTCCGCGAGGTGGCGGCGCAGCTCCCGGGTGTCGACCACCGCGCCCGGCGCGGGCACGCAGTAGGCGCACAGCACGTTCTCGCCCGTCTCGTCCCGCCGTACCGTCACGCACACCTGCGCCAGATCGGGGCGGGCAGCGAGTCGTGCCTCGATCTCCCCGGTCTCCACCCGGTGGCCGCGCACCTTCACCTGCCCGTCGGCCCGCCCGAGGAGGTGCAGCACGCCCTCCGCGTCCCAGTGCCCGAGGTCTCCCGTCCGGTACAGCCGTACGGGTTCGCCGCCCGGTTCGAGGGTCACGAACCGCTCGGCCGTCCGCTCCGGATCGCCCAGGTAGCGGTCGGCAACGCCGGCGCCGCCGATCCACAGCTCACCGGCCACCCCCGGCGGCACCGGCTCGCCGTGCCGGTCGAGGACGTACAGCTCGCTGTTGGGCAGCGGCCGGCCGACCGGCACCATCCGGCCCGGCTCCAGCCCCTCCGCCGGCCCCTCGTAGTAGGCGCTGTCGATGGTGGCCTCGGTCAGCCCGTACGAGTTGACCACCCGGGTCCCCGGCCCGCACAGCGAGACGAGCTTCCGGTGCTCGCCCGCCCGCCAGGCGTCCGAGCCGACGATCACCAGGCGCATGAACTCCAGGCCCAGCCCCTCCCGCTCGCAGTGCGCCAGCAGCCCGCGCGCCACCGACGGCACGAACTCGCCGCAGTCCACGCCCTCAGCGCGCATGGTCCGGTAGAGCCGTGCGGTGTCGAAGAGGAGGTCCCGGTCGACGAGGACCAGCATCCCGCCCGAACACAGCGCCCGGACCAGGTCTCCGGTGAACACGTCGAAGGAGACGCCCGCCATCTGCAGGTGCACCCGGGCGTCGGTGTCCAGCCGGTACTCCTGCTGCCAGGCGACGAACACCGAGGCCAGGTTGCGGTGGCTGACCCGCACCGCCTTGGGGCGGCCGGTGGAACCCGAGGTGTGAATCACGTAGGCCGTCTGGTCGAGGCCCACGGCCGGCTCCGGCCGCTCCTCGGCCCCCGGCCGGTCCAGCTCGTCGAGGGTGACCGGCTGTCCCGGCAGCCGGGCCGCCTGGCCCCGCCGCCCGTCGGTCAGAACCAGAGTGGCCCCGGCGTTCTCCATCAGCTCGGCCAGCCGCTCCGCCGGGTGGTCGGGGTCCAGCGGCAGGTAGGCGCCCCCGGCCCGCCACACCGCGAGCAGCGCGATCACCAGCTCGGGCGACTTCGCGAGACGCACCGCCACCACCGTCCCGGCGCCGACGCCGCGTTCGCGCAGCGAGGCAGCCACGCGCCGCGAGCGCTGGTCCAGCTCCCGGTAGCCGAGCCGCCGCCCGCCCGGCACGGACACCGCGACCGCCTCCGGGTGCTGCGCGGCGATCTTCCCGATCAGCTCGTGCACCGGCACGTCGTGGTCGATCCGTCGGCCGACCCCGCCGAACCCGGTAACGATCCGCTCCCGTTCCCCGGCCCCCAGCATCGGCAGCCGTCCCGCCGGGCTCTCGCCCTCCGCGCGGGTCAGGCCGTCGAGGAGGTTGCGGTAGTGCGCGGCCATCCGACGGATCGTCGCCGCGTCGAACAGGTCGGTGTTGTACTTCAGCACGCAGTGGAAGCGCCCGTCGGACCGGTCCTCGTACGCGGACAGCGTGACATCGAACTGCCCCTCCTCCTCGGGGAGTTCGATGTACTCAAGGGTGTACCCGAAGCGCTCCACGGCCACCTTGTGGGTGAGCAGGATGAACATCGCCTGGAAGACCGCCGAGCGGCTCGGGTCGTGCGGGAGGCCCAACTGCTCCACGAGCAGCACGAACGGGTACTCCTGATTGTCGAGGCCCCCGAGGACGGTGTCCCGCACCCGGCCCAGCAGCTCGGCAACCGACGGTTCCCCCGCCAGGCTCACGTGCAGCGGCAGCGGATTGACGAAGTAGCCGTAGACGGTGGCGAACTCCTCCTCGGTGCGGCCGGTGACGGGGCTGCCGACGACGATCTCGTCCTGCCCCGACCAGCGGTTCAGCAGCAGGTAGTACGCGGTGAGCAGCACCGTGAACACGGTGACGTTGTGCTCCCGTGCCAGCGTCTGCACCCGGGCGCTGAGCTCGTCGTCGAGCTGGAAGAACTCGGAGGCGCCGTTGTCGGTCTGCACCGGCGGGCGCGGCCGGTCGGTGGGCAGTTCGAGCGCCGGGACCTCCCGCGGCAGGTGCTCCCGCCAGTACTCCAGCATCCGCCGCGCCTCGGGCCCGGCCAGAAAGCGGTTCTGCCGGTTGAGGAAGTCCAGGTAGCGGGCCCGGACCGGGGCCAGCTCCGCCGGCCCGCCGGTGCGCAGCCCGTGGTAGACCTCGAACAGCTCCTCGATGAAGGTGAAGGTGGAGATCGCGTCCGAGACGATGTGGTGGACCGCCTTCATCAGCACCCAGCGGTCCGGGGCCCGTCGGAACAGCCGCAGCCGCACCAGAGGATCCCGCTCCAGGTCGTACGGTCTGCGGTACTCCGCCACCAGCCGGGCGCGAACCTCGTCCCAGGGCAGCCCGGACACATCGAGAAGACCGGTGTCGGCGACGGCCTCGGGCCGCACCCGCTGGACCGGACGCCCGTCCTCGGTGGTGATGTTGACGCGCAGGCTCGGATGCCGGGCGATCAGCGTGCGGAAGGCATCGAACAGCAGCTCCGGGTCGAGCTCCGCGCGCACCTCCACCGCGCCCCCGATGTTGTACGCGAAGCCGTCCGGGTTGAGCTGCCGGAGGAACCACAGGGCCTGCTGGTTGTGGGTGAGTGGGTAGCACGCCTCGTCGGTGAACAACTCCACCGCCGTCTCCGCCACCGGACCCCCGGCCGCCGCGAGCTCGGTCAGCCCCGCGTGCAGCCGCTCGGTCAGCTCGATCACCGGCCCATTGCTGAGCAGCGCCACCACCGGAAGCGAGACCCCCATCTCGGTGTGGGTCCGGGCCCGCAGCTCCATGGCGAGCAGCGAGTCCAGACCGAGGGAGCCGAGCCGGGCGTCCGCGTCGACCAGCTCCGGCCGCACCCTCAGCACACCCGCCGCGAGGGCCGCGAAACGCTCGGCGACCAATGCCGTCCGCGCCCTCTCGTCGGCGGCGCGGAACGCGTCGAGCAGACTGCCGCCCTGCCCCGCCGGGACCTCCCGCGCCGCCGCGGCGGCGAGCGCCGACACCAGTGGCGGCGGGGTGGGATACCAGGACAGGAACACCGGCCAGTCCACCACCGCGGCCACGAGCAACTGGGCCCGGTCCTGCCCGATCACCCGCTCCAGGACCGCCATGCCCGCCTCCGGCGCCAGCGAGCTCATCCCGCGCGCGTCCCGGTAGTGGGCGACCAGCCCGAGCTCCTCGATCATGCCGGTGGCCCACGGCCCCCAGTCCAGGCTGAGCGCGGGCATTCCGAGCGCCCGGCGGTGATGGGCGAGCGCGTCCAGGAACGCGTTCCCGGCCGCGTAGTTGACCTGACCGGCCGTGGTCAGCAGCGAGGCGACCGACGCGAACAGTACGAAGTGCTCGACCGGCTCGTCGCGCAGCAGCCGGTGCAGCAGGTACCCGCCATGCACCTTCGGCCCGTAGCCCGCGTCGAACGCTTCGCGGTCCAACGACGGCAGCAGGACGTCCCGCACCTGTCCCGCGAGGTGGAACACCCCCCGCAACGGCGGCAGCCCGGCGGCCCGGCGTTCGGACAGCCAGCCCTCCATGGCCGCCGCGTCGGTCACGTCCACCGCGGCGACGTGCACCTCTGCGCCGAGCGCTTCGAGCTCGCGCAGGAACGCGGCCCGCCGCCCCTCGGGGCCGCCCGGATCGAGCCCCTGCCACGCGCCGCGTTCCGGCACGCCGGTGCGGCCGAGCAGGACCAGGCGCCGCGCCCCGCGCCGTACCAGGGTGCGGCAGAGCAGCCGCCCCAGCGCCCCGAACGCGCCCGTGACCAGATAGGCGCCGTCCGTGCGCAGCCGCAAGGGCAGCGGACGGGTCAGCCCCGCGGGCGGACGCAGCCGGCTGAGGTGTCGCCGCCCGGACCGCAGCGCGATCTCGCTCTCGCCGTCGTCCGCCGTGAGCGCGCGCAGCAGCACCTCGGCCTCGCCGGGATCCCCGGCCGGGTCGAGATCGATCAACTTGCCGCTGTGACCGGTGAGCTCCTGCTGCCACAGCACTCGGCCGATGCCCCAGGCGGGCGCGCCGAACGGCTCCACCGGCTCGCCCGGCACCACCGCCTGGGCGCCCCGGGTGACGATGTGCAGGCGCCCCTCCGGGCACGCCTCGGGCAGCACCTGGGCGAGCAGGACTAGTGAGTAGCCGCCGACCGTGCCGATCCCGTCGAGGTCCGCCG
The DNA here is from genome assembly GCF_055590565.1 of Streptomyces sp. NPDC041814. Taxonomy (NCBI): domain Bacteria; kingdom Bacillati; phylum Actinomycetota; class Actinomycetes; order Kitasatosporales; family Streptomycetaceae; genus Streptomyces; species Streptomyces sp. NPDC041814. The sequence goes on from NZ_JBVJAM010000002.1 coordinate 876,497, forward strand.
CGCCGACCGTGTCCAGCGGGGGCAGATCGAGGTTCCACAGATGGACCACGGCTCCGAACCCCGGCCCGATTTCGTCGAACAGCCTGCGCAGATCGGCCGCCGAATCGGGTCGCACGGTCATGTGCCGGGCCCCGCTTCGGTATCGGCTGCCCGGACGGACCAGCCGGCACCGCCCGCCACGCGCCACGACCGCCTCGGCCATCCGCGCGCCGAGCCCGCCCTCGTCGGCGAAGACCACCAGGTCGGGTGCGGGGAAGCCGTCGGGACCATCCCCGGTCCCCTCTTCGGTCCCGCCGTCCTCCGGTGCCTCGGTGGGCGCCTCCTCCCAGACCATCTCGGCCAGCCAGCCGTCGATGGTGCTGAGCTTCACCGAGGAGGCCACCCGGTCCACCGCCGTCGCGCGGAAGCCGCTGATCCGGCCGAGCGGCGTCCCGTCCTCGGCGTACAGGGCGAGGTCGCCGACCAGTTCCTCGTCGCTCTCCGCGGTCACTGTCGCGTGCGCCCACAGGGCCCGGTCGCCGACCGCGTCCAGCCGCAGCTCCGCGATGCCGACGGGCAGCCGGATCCCGGCGGACCGGCTGTCGTCCGGTGTCATCGCGGTGAGCATGGTCTGGAAGCAGGCGTCGAGGAGCACGGGATGCACATGGCATTCCGCGGCCCCGTCGCCCATGCCCGGGGTGGGCCGGATCAGCGACAGCGCCTGGCCGGGCGCCGTCCACACCTCGTCGATCGCCCGGAACGCCGGGCCGTAGTGGTAGCCGAGCGCCGCCAGCTCGCCGTAGCACGCTTCCCGGTCGAGCCGGCGCCCCGCCCGCGCCCGTACCGCGTCCGTGTCCAGCGGTTCCGCGAGCCGGCGCGGCTGCCCGGTGCGGACGACCCCGCTCGCGTGGACCGTACGGTCCGGAGCCCCGGTCCCGGAACCGGCGAGGGAGGCGATGGTGAACCCGGCCTCCTCCGGCGCGAAGGCGAGCTGGACGGTCGTCGCCTCGCCGTCAGGCAGGAACAGGGCCCGGGAGAACTCGACGTCGGCCAGGGTCGCCGTGTCGCCGCCGGTCAGGGCCCGGACCGCCTGCGCGGCCATCTCCAGGTACCCGGCAGCCGGGAAGACCGTGCTGTCCTCGATCCTGTGGTCGGCCAGGTACGGCAGCCGCTCGGTGTCCAGGCGGCTCTCCCAGGTCGGCTGCAGCGCGGAGGTCCGCCGGCCGAGCAGCGGGTGGTCCAGCCGGCCGAGCCGGATCTGCTCCACCGGCGCGGGCTCCACCCAGTACCGCTCCCGCTGCCACGGATAGCCCGGCAGCGGCACCGGCCGCCCCGCGGGCTGGAGCACCGACCAGTCCACGTCGACGCCCACTGTGTACAGCTCCGCGAGGGAGCGGGCGAACCGCTCGGGCTCGTCCTCCCGGCGCCGGATCGACGGCAGTGTCACCCCCTCGACCGCCCGGCCCTCCAGGCACTCCCGGATCGAGTGGCCGAGCACCGGGTGCGGACCGATCTCCAGGAACAGGGTGTACCCGTCGTCGACCAGCCGGTCGACCGCGGCACGGAACCGCACGGGCCGCCGGACGTTCTCCCACCAGTACGCGGCGTCCAGCTCCGGCCCCCGAGCACACCCCTCGCGGGCGGTCAGATACAGCGGGAGACCGGCGGCGCGCGGCGCGATCCCGGCCAGCGCCTCGTGCAGCTCGTCCTCGATCGGGTCCATCCGCACGCTGTGGTACGGCACTTCGACGTCGAGGAACCGGGCGAAGACCTGCTCCCGCTCCAGCCGCCCGGCGAGTTCCGCGAGGGTGTCCCGGTCCCCGGACAGCGTCACGGACGCCGGGCTGTTCACGGCGGCGACCGACACGTGGTCCCGGTACGGGCGGACCAGCTGCTCAGCCTCCTCCTCGGACAGGTTCGCCGCCAGCATCACGCCGGTGCCCGCGAGCCGGTGCTGGAGGGCGCTGCGCGCCAGCGCGATCCGGACGGCGTCCTCCAGGCCGTAGACCCCGGCCTGGTGGAAGGCCGCGATCTCGCCGGTGCTGTGCCCGACGACGGCGTCCGGCCGCACCCCGTGGTGTTCCCACAGCGCCGCGAGCCCCGCCTGGACGGCGAAGTTCGCGGGCTGGGCGAGCCAGGTCTCGGCCATCCGGGACTCCGCCTCGGGCCGGGTCAGCTCGTCGAGCAGCGACCAGCCCGCCTGCCGCCGGACCTCCCGATCGCAGCGCTCGACCGCCTCCCGGAACACGGGCTCGGCGTCCAGGAGCTCGCGCCCCATGCCCCACCACTGGGGTCCCATGCCAGTGAATACCCACACCAGCCGCCGCGCCCCCGGCTCCCGTAGGCGGCCCTGCACGGCCTGGGGGTGCTGCTCCCCGCGCTCGCAGGCGGCCAGTACCTCGTCGAGGGAGCCGGGCGGGCCGAGGGGGGAGTGGACGACGGCGAGGCGCTCCTCGAAGTGCTGGCGACGGTGGGCCAGGGTGTGCCCGAGGTCCGTGAGGGGCACCCCGGCGGCAAGTTCGCGGCGGAGGCCCGCGGCCAGTTCGGCCGGGCCCGACGCGTGCCGGGCGCTCAGCGGGAGGATCGAGCGGGCGGGCGTCCGGGCCGTCGTGCGCGGCTCCTCCGGCGGGCGGGGCGGCGCCTCCTCCAGCAGGACGTGGGCGTTGGTGCCGCCGAAGCCGAAGGAGTTGACGCCCGCCCGCGCGGGTCCCTCGTGCTCCGGCCAGTCCACCGGTGCGGTCGGGATTTCGAAGGGCAACGCGGCGAAGTCGATGGCGGGATTGGGCTGTTCGAGGTTCAGATGCGGTGGGATGCGGCGGTGCCGGAGCGCCAGTGCCGTCTTGATCAGGCCCGCGACGCCGGCGGCGGCCTCCGTGTGTCCGATGTTGGTCTTGACCGAGCCGACATAGCACCGCGCCCCGGGCGCCCGGCCCTGCGCCAGCACCCGGCCCAGCGCCCGCGCTTCGATCGGGTCGCCTACGGGGGTGGAGGTGCCGTGCGCCTCGACGTACTGAAGGCTGCCCGGTGTCACTCCCGCCTCGGCGCAGACCCGTTCGATGAGCGTGGCCTGGGCGTCGGCGCTGGGCACGGTGATGCCGTTGGTGCGTCCGTCCTGGTTCACCCCGCTGCCGATCACCACGGCGTGCACCGGGTCGCCGTCGCGCAGCGCGTCCGACAGTCGCTTGAGCGCCACGACGCCGACGCCCTCGGCCCGTACATAGCCGTCGGCGGAGGCGTCGAAGGCGCGGGAGCGTCCGTCGGGGGAGAGGAAGCCGCCCTTGGTCTCGGCGATGGTGTACTGCGGCGCGAGGTGCAGCAGGGTGCCTCCGGCCAGGGCGAGTTCGCTCTCGCCGCGCTGCAGGCTCTGGCAGGCCAGGTGGACCGCGACCAGGGAGGAGCTGCACGCCGTGTCGATCGAGACGCTGGGGCCGCGGAAGTCGAGGCAGTGCGAGATGCGGTTCGAGACCATCGTCATCATCGTGCCGGTCGCGGTGTGCGCGGCCAGCGTCTCGAAGCCGAGGTCGGCGAACTGCAAAATCTTGTAGTCCAGGGTGAAGGCGCCGATGAAGACGCCGACGTCCCGCCCGGCCAGTTCGGCGGGCCGCTGCCCGCCGTCCTCCAGCGCCTCCCAGGAGACCTCCAACAGCTTGCGCTGCTGCGGGTCCATTTGCTCGGCCTCACGCGGGCTGATCCCGAAGAAGTGGGGGTCGAACTCGTCGAAGCCGTCGATGTAGCCGCCCCGGCCGCCGGTCAGCCGGCCCGGCTTGGCCCGGTCGCGGCTGCCGAGGGTCGTGGTGTCGTACCGGTCCGCCGGGGTGGGGACGAGACAGTCCCGGCCTTCGATCAGATTGCGCCAGAAGGACCGGTGGTCACCCGCGTGTCCGGGGAGCCGGCAGCCGATGCCGATGATGGCGACCTTGTCGCGGTGGGCGGCGCTGGGTGAGTCCGTCATGTTCCAATCCGGTGGAGACGACGCCTCGGCGGGCCGGGCGGGGGCGTACGGGGGGGCACCACGCCGGTACGGCGCGGTACGGGGCGGGGAGGTCGCGGTACGGAGCGGGTGCGAGCGGTACGGGGGACTACGCGTTCTGGGACGGGCGGCGCACGGGGTGGAGCAGGCTGGCGACGATCGAGCCGGTCTCCGGGAACGTGGCGGGGCTCCTGACACCGACGATCACCGGGCGGCGGTCCGGTCGCCAGGTGAAAGTGCCGAAGAAGCGGTCCCAGACCGAGAGGTCCACGCCGAAGTGACCGGCCTCGGCCAGGTCGGCGCTGTGGTGCAGCCGGTGTTGCTCGGGGCTGGCCAGGACGTGGTGGAGCGGACCGAGTCGGACGTCCACGTTCGCGTGCACGAAATAGCCTTGGACAAGGGTGAAGAGAGCCACCGCGAAAAGGCAGTCGGCAGAGAATCCGAGGAATCCCAGGGTCAATTGGACCGCGCCCTGCTTGAAGGCGACATCCAGTAGGTGGTTGACGCCGTTATTGGCGACGTTCACTTTTCCCGGGACGTGATGAATTCCGTGCACCTTCCATAGCCACCGATTGGAATGCGCCCAGCGGTGGGTGAGGTAGCCGGTCAGTGAGGAGGCCAGCAGAGCGAGGGGTACCTCGGCTCCGAGCGCGAGCTCAGGTCCCGTGACGGGGGTCGCGGCCAGAACGGCCGCGACGACCGACTGGCCGAGCACGGCGCCAACCATGGTGAACCCGAAATAGGCTGCGTACCAGCACAGTTCCCGGCCGCCCGGGTGCCAGTCGGCCCGGTGCGGGATCAGGCGCTCCAGCGCCGCGAGGTAGACGATGGTGCCGATCAGGAAGAGCTGGACGGCCCGGCCCCGGTCCCAGCCGAAGCGCAGAACCGAGGTGAAGAGCAAGACTGCGGACAGGAGCAGAATTGGGTACGCGGCATAGCGGAGACACTCGCGGGCGGACGCGCCCAGGGTCCACGCATTCGCCGGCAGCGACCCTGTATCGGGTCGATCTTCCATGCGGAGAATCTCCATTGCATCCGAATAGGGGGTTCGCAGAGTAGCAGCGGATGTGAGGGGCCGTGAATGAGTGAACGGCGTATTTTGGCCAGCACGGTAAGGGGGGCGCACGAGGGTAATTTATAAGAAGAAGTTCTTTTCATTGTTCGGTGCCCATGGGGCGGGGTGGAGGGCACGGGGTGCCGGGGACCGAAAGTAACGATTCCGCACTCGGGTGGGCGGCGCCGGCTACGTGGTCGCGACCCGCGTGGAGAGCAGATACCGCAGGGTGCCGGGCCCGACGGATATGCCCGAAACCAGCACCCCGTGGGAGCGCGTGTGGGGCCATGGGCGGAACGCGAGCCGTGCAACTCGGCGGCCGGACCGCACAGGACCCCGCAAGGAGAGAATCGTCCGGGTAGTCAGGCGCACCCAACCTGGCGGCCCGTCAACTCGGAGGCGAGCGAACAAGGGACGATCCCCGACAGGCCATGGTGCGGGGCGGATGCCCGGTGCGGACCTCGCGCCTCGCCGCGCAAGGGCCGCACTTCGCAAGACGGTTCGGAGTCCCTCGGTAGAACGCTCATGTTCCGGCGGTCCCGTGCGAGGTGGCGCCGAAAGTGGACGGGTTCGGCTTGGGAACTCGTCGCATGATCAGTCGTCTGTGAAGGAGAGGCAGACTGCGGCGGGCTCGAGCACCACCAGGTCTTGGGTGTAGCAGTCTGCCTGTCGAGTGGCCACTTCGGCCCCGCAGCCCGAGCAGACGGGATTCAGGCCGTCACCGCCGACAGGGCCCTGGCAACAGTCGATCGATCGCATGGTGTCGGGACGCCGACCGGCGCCGACGGCGTCGCCTGGATGGATGATGAACCCGGGGAGGCCAATGTCGAATTCCCGCAGCCGAAAGTTCGGGGCATAGGTTCCGCGGGGCATCCGGGCTGGCCGTGTCCGGACACCGGGGGCCTCCGACGGTGGGACCGGAATGCACGCGGCACGATCCGGACATCGATCGCATCCGTTCCGCAGGAACCCCGTCCGGCTCTCCACCGCATCGGCATGGTCCTCCGGACGAGTCCGTGGGCCTCGCTCCCCAATCAGGGTCGCCTCCCGCGGGGAGCGCTGCAGCTGCGTCCGTTGGCCTTGAGATGCAGGAGGGCGGCTTGCACCAGGTGGAAGTAGGCGTACACGTTGACCGCGAAGGAACGGTGCCAGTCCTCGTAGGAGAGCTGCGACAGATCCAGCTGGCTGTTCGCATGAGCGGCGTTGTCCACCAGGATGTTCAGCCCGCCCAGCTCGCGCACAGTCTGCTCGACGACCTCCCGTCAGAACGATGCCCCGGCCAGGTCACTGGAGAGCAACAGGCACCTGCGGCCCTCCCGCGTCACCGCGCGGCGGGTCTCCTCCGCGTCGGACTGCTCCTGCGGCTGGTGTACCACGGCCACGTCCGCTCCCTCACGCGCGTCCATCACGGCCAACGGCCCTGCCGACGCCCGAGTCCCCGCCCGTGATCAGCGCGACCTTGCCGCTCAGCTTTTCGGCCGCCTTGTAACGGGTGGGTACCGCAGCGCTGGATCCATGTCCCGTTCGTACCCAACCACTTCTCAACCCGCGCATCGGGATGCCGCCTCCGCGAGGACGGGACTGCTGTACGAACAGGTGGCACCTGACCTGACGTGCTGAGAGGCGGCCTGGACGGATGTTGTACTGCCGAAGCCGTATCCGGAGAAGTTCCGCGAGGACGTCGTGCGGGTCGCGCGCAATCGCGGGAGAACGAGGTTTGCGGAGGGCTGCGGCGTATCCGTCGCAGGCGCATCTGCCCACAGGTCTCACCCTGGTCGGCCTGCGCCAGGACCGCATCCTCAACCAAACCGCCGAAGCCGCCGACCCTCTCCGGCTGATGAGGCTCTTCGGGATCACGGAGAAGACCGCCATGCACTACGTCACCGTCGCCCACCCGGAGCGCACGGCCAAGCTGCCGAGGTGAAGGGGGCTGTCAGCCCTCCAGGTGATCTGTGTGCCAGGGGGCGTCCGCTCGGGTGGGGTGGGCACCGGCGGCGATCCGCAGTACATACACCGGCCGTTCGTCGTCGGGGGCAGGACCGAGGTAGTGGTGGCCGGTCATGTGGCACCAGGCGGGCAGGTCGAGCGGGGCGGCGGGGTCGGTGGCGACGATGTGGACGACGGTGCCCGGCTCGGCGCCGTCGATCTCCTTGCGCAGGCGCAGCAGGAGGGTGACGCAGAGCAGGCCGGTGCCGTCGACGGTGATGCCCGGTGCGGGGGACCCCGGGTTCATCGGGCTCATCGGCGGTAGGCGGTGGCGGCGACGGCCGGCAGCAGGGCGAGGGCCAGGGCCCCGCCGGTGAGGGCGAGAACGGGGTAGCTGGTGGCGGCGACCATGATGCCGGAGGTGATGCCGCCGGTGGCGCCGGCGATGGCGATGGAGACGTCGACCAGGCCCTGGGTCTTGGCGCGGGTGGCGAGGGGCACGGTGTCGGTGATGATCGCGGTGCCGGAGACGAGGCCGAAGTTCCAGCCCAGGCCGAGCAGGGCCAGGGCCAGGGCGAGGAGTGCGACGGAGTCACCAGGGGCTGCGGCGGCGAGGACGCCGGCGGCCAGCAGGACGATGCCGGAGGCTGCGGCGATCTTCATGTGGCCGTAGCGGTCGACGAGCCGGCCGGTCAGAGGTGAGGGCAGGTACATGGCGCCGATGTGGATGCCGATGACGAGGCCGGAAGCGGCGGTCGAGTGGCCGTGGTCGTGCATGTGGACCGGCGTCATCGTCATGATCGCGACCATGACGAGCTGGGTGAGGATCATGACCAGCGCGCCGAGGACCACGCCGCCGGTGCCCACACCGGTGTCGTCGGCGTGGGCAGTGGCCGGACCGGCCGCGGTGTCGGCTTCCTCGGCCCGGGCGACGGCGCGGGCCAGGAGCAGCGGGTCGGGGCGCAGCCAGAGGGCGAGGACGGTTGCGGCCAGGGCGTAGGCGGCGCCGGAGATGACGAAGAGTCCGGCGAGGTGGGGGATGCCTAGGTATTCGGCGAGGGTGCCTGCGGGGGCGGCGAGGTTGGGTCCGGCGACGCCGCCGAGGGTGGTGGCGACCAGGACGGTGGACACGGCGCGGGCGCGGTGGCCGGGTGGGGCGAGGTCGGCTCCGGCGTAGCGGGCCTGGAGGTTGGTGGCGGTGCCTGCGCCGTAGACGAACAGGGCGATGAACAGCAGGGCGGGGTTGTCCAGGACGGCGGCGGTGATGACGCCGGCCGAGCCGACGGCGCCGGTGAGGTAGCCGGCGGCGAGGCCGGGGCGGCGGCCTCTGGCCTGGGAGATGCGGCCCACGGTGACGGCGGCGAGCGCGGAGCCGGCGGTGAACAGGGCGCTGGGCAGCCCGGCGAGGCTGGTGGTGCCGAGCATGTCCTGGGCGAGGAGCGCGCCGACGGTGACGCCGGCGGCGAGTCCCGCGCCGCTGAGGATCTGGGAGGAGACCAGGACGCGCAGGATCCGCCGCTGTGCCTGGGCGGGGTCGGATATGAGTCCCGGGGCGGTGGGTGCGGCGTTGGTCATCTTTCTCCTGGTGTGTGAGGAAGCCGGACAGTGCCGGGGAGCGCATGGCTGGACGTGGCGAGACGTACGGGTTCTGTGAGGCGTCCGGCTGGTGGCCTACCTGCTGAGGGCGGTGGCGCCCAGTGCGGTGTCGTCCGCGTCGGTGGCTGCGAGGACGGTCCGCGCTGCACGTTGTCCGGCGGCCAGGGCGCCTTCGATGTGTCCGGCGTAATCGGTGGCAGTCTCGGTCGTCGCCCAGTGCAGGCGGCCGTTGAGAGCCGGTCGCTGGTAGAGGGGGTGGCCGAAGAGCGAGTAGTCGGCGAGGCGCTGCACGGTGGGCGGGGCGGTCCACTCCTCGGTGCTCCAGTCCTGTACGTGCAGGGCGAGGGGGGAGTCGGCGGCCGGGCCGAAGAGCCGGGCGAGCTGCGCGGTAACGGCCTGTTCGAAGCCAGGGCGGACGGTGCGTGCGTGGGCGAAGCCGAACAGCGCGGCGGGCTCGCCGCCGGCCCCGGACATGTCGTGGATCTCCTGGAGCGGGCCGGTCCTGCTGAACGCCGCACCCGCCAGTCCGTCCTGGCGCCAGAACGCGGTCGGGTAGTGGGCGACGACCTTGACGGCAGCGCCCATCCACACCGGGGTGGACTGGGCCAGGCGCACGAGATCGGCGGGGAACCCGTTGTGGAAGTCGATGCGCTGCATCGCGAGGGCTGGGGGGACGGCCAGGATGACGTGCCCGGTGTGAAGCTTGCCGGCGGGGGTGAGCACGTCGAGGCCGCCGTCTTGGCCGACGGGTTGGACGGCGGTGACGGGTGTGGCCAGGCGCAGAGCCCCGGTGGGCAGTCCGGCGGCAAGGGCGGTGGCGAGGCTCTGCGCTCCGGTGGCGAAACGGCGTGACGGTGCGTCGATCAGGTTGCCGGTGAGACGGCGGGTGCCGGTGGCTTCCTGGAGCACGGTGTCACCGGCGAGGTGCTGGTCGAAGGTGACGATGTTGCTGCGGGCGGTCAGGGTCCGTACGCGTTCCTCGCCGTCCCAGAACCAGGTGGCTCCCAGGTCGAGGGCCCGTTCAGGGTGAGCGGTGGGGACGGAGAGCAGGCGGCCGCCGACGCGGGCCCGGGCCTCCAGAACGATGACATCGCGGCCGGCGGCGTGCAGCAAGGTGGCCGCGGTCAGTCCGGATGCGCCGGCGCCGATGACGATGACGTCGTGGGTTTCCTGGTGGGACATCGTGGCTCCATTCTGAGCAGGCTGAACCTCCGCGGTCGTCGGTGGTTGCGGCATCGGGTGGAAGAAGGGGCGGAGTGCCGCCCGCTGTGTGGCTGTGGCGCGCTGAGTGGCCATGGGGCCCGCTACTTGCCGCCGGAGGTGTCCAGGACGATGCGGAAGCGGGGGGCGCCGGAGCGCAGGCGGGTGACGGCGTCGTCGGCCTTCTCCAGCGGCATCCGCTCGACCATCGGGCGCACGCCCGTGGTGACGGCGAAGGCCATGGCTTCTTCCGTCTCGCGCGGGCTGCCGGTCAGGTGCCCGGTGAGGGTGTGGCCGTTCATGACGAGCCGGGCCGCCGGAACGGTCACGGATCCTGTGTCGACGCCGACGAGGGTGAGCTGCCCGTGCAGGGCCAGGCCGGTGAGCAGTTCGTCCACGGGGGCGGTGGAGGAGGCGGTGTAGACGATGAGGTCGGCGCCCCCGAGCACCTTCAGGGCAGCTCCGGGGGCCTGTGCGTCGCTGTCGATGTAGTGGTGGGCGCCGAGCACGTGTGCGAGGCGCTCGCGGTCACGGCCGCGGGCGATGGCGACGGTCTCGTACCCGGACTTCGCGGCGAACTGGACGGCGAGGTGGCCCAGGCCGCCGATCCCGAAGACGGCGACCCGTCCTCCGGCGCGGATGCCGGCCTTGCGGATCGCATTGAAGGTCGTCACCCCGGCGCAGCCGAAGGGGGCGGCATCGACGAGGTCGAGGCCGTCGGGGATGCGGGCGAGCGCGTCAGTGGGCACGGTGATGCTCTGCGCCCAGCCACCCGGGTAGGACAGGCCGGGGGTCTTGCGTTCGGCGCAGTGGACGACGTCGCCCGTGCGGCAGTGCGTGCAGTGGCCGCAGCTGCCGCCGAACCAGCCGACGGCCACCCGGTCGCCGACCGCCCAGCCCTGGACCGTGTCGCCGGTCTCGGCGATGACACCGGCGACCTCGTGGCCGGGGGTGACGGGGAAGACGGTGTCCTCGCCGGTGGCGGCGGCCGTTCCGATGTCGGCGTTGCACACGCCGCTCGCCACCACCGCCACACGGACCCACCCGGCGGGCGGCGGAACCGTCTCGGCCACCACCGGGTACAGGGGTCCGCGGGGCTCGGTCACGACCATGGTCACGGCGCTGTCCGACATGCTGCCTTTCCGTTCTGAGGACGCTACTCATAGCTGCTGTTTATGCTGAATTGATAGGGCCCTACCGTAAGCAGGGGTCATCCTGCCCGGTAGGGGACTTCAGTGAATGGAGCGATAAGCCGTGGCTATGGCAACAGACCGCCTGAACCTCGAAGGGCTTCGCTATGCGCAGGCGGTCGCGGAGACCAAGTCGTTCAGCTCCGCCGCACGCGCATACGGAGTCACCCAGCCCGCGCTTTCGAACGGGATCGCCAAGCTGGAGGAACGCCTCGGCGACAAGCTGTTCGAGCGGTCACCGCGCGGCGTGACGCAGACCGCGTTCGGTATTCGGATCCTGCCGTTGATCGAGCGCGCCCTCGTCGCGCTCGACGCCGTCGGAGCGGAGGCCCGGCGGCTGACCGAACCGGGTGGGCAGAAGATCCGCATGGGCGTTTCGCCGCTGATTGGCTCGCACCTGGTCGCCCGCGCGTTCAGCATGGTCCAGGGCCTTCCCGCACCGCGGGACCTGGTGCTGCGCGAGGCGAACATGCAGGAGCTGCGGGAATGCCTGCTGGCCGGCCAGCTCGACATCATCCTGATCCCGGCCGTGGCCGCGATGCCGCGTTTCGAGCACCGGGTCATCGACGTCGAGCCGATCGTCGTCGTCACTCCTGACGCGGCGGAGGCGACCCCCGTCGAACTCACGGAGGCCGGCAAGGGCCAGTTCATCCTCGTCCCCGACACCTGCGGCCTGACCACCTTCACCACGCAGCTCTTCCAGGCGCACGAGATGCCCCTGAGCACCTATCCGGGCGAGGCCGCCAGCTACCGGGTCCTGGAGGACTGGACGAAACTCGGCCTGGGCTCGGCCATGGTCCCCCGCTCCAAGCTCAGCTCGCCCGACGTCTGCCACCGTTCCCTGCACGACCTGGGCCGCGAAGTGCAGATCTCCTTCGAAGCAGTCTGGAGCGCCGACTCCCCGCTTGCCCCGGACCTGCTCCGCCTCGCCGACAGCCTCGCGTCCACCCGCCCCTAGGTCATACACACTGTGCATATCCTGACTCGGCGAAGTCCTCTACCGGGCGTTGACGGTTATGCCTAACGTGGCAGGCAAATTGCGGACTTCGCCGCACAGCCCTCCTTCCTGCTCATCGAGTGAGACATAACCATGGCGTATCTTCAGATCACCTTGCAGGTGGGGCCCGGCCCACCGCACCGCAGCTGCGGGCGTGTACGAGAAGTGCGAGCAGCCGTTTCTCGACACCGCCCCCGGCGCCCTCAGCAAGGAGCTTCTCCTTCGCGACGAGGAGGTCCAGGTCCTCCACGGTTTCGAGACCGCAGCCGACGCCAAGACGTATCTGACCAGCGAGCTGTTCACCCGTGACCTCGTCGGCGGCCTGTCCGGGCTGCTGGAGGCTGGCCCCGACGTGTGCCTCTAGGACACCGTCTGAGGCCCGGTCGGGCACGAGCTCACGGTGCTGCTGCGCCCATACGACGGTGCCCGCGCCTACACCGCCGACCTCCGGCGCACCGTCAGAGCGCGGGGTAGTGCTCTGCGAGGTGCGGGCGGGATTGACCGCGGGGACGGTGAAGCCCCCTCACATGGCGGCGGGCCATGCCCCGCTGCCACTTGTTCAGCTGCCGACGCACGTTGTTCAGATGGCGCGGATTGACGAACAACTGCTCCTTACCGGCGGCCGTGAGGACCGGCTCCGACGTCGCGGCGAGCACCGGCACCCCAAGATCCACCCCCCACGGCCCCTGGTGCGACAGGTCACGGTATCCGCCAGGGAATCGGTGACGAAGCCCACCGAACCGCGCGGCCGGGAAGGCGTGGTGGTCCTCCTTCCAGGCCGGCAGTTCATCGTCCTATAGGCCGTGAGAGCCGAGTCGTACCGTTCGGTACCTCGGCAACCGCCTGGCGCTGCCTGACACGGCTGGTCAAGACAGATGAACGGCCCCGCGTTCTCGCGCGTGGAGATGTCCCTCGGCCTCGCGCGGGGCACGAGGCGGCAAAACGCTCTCCAGGGTGTAGCCCGCCCTTTGCGCGACTCGGCAGGAGGCGGGGTTGCCCGCGTTATGGACCAGTTCCAGACGGCTGAGTCCCGCTTCCGTCCCGGTGTCGGAGGCCCAGTGTCGGCGTACGCCTGGATGTGCTCAGTCGCGTACAGGTGAACGTGCTCACTGTCCTTGCAGTGAATCAGCTTTCCCGTCGGTACGCGCCGGGGGCCAGCCCGTGCATGCGCTTGAACGCGTTGGCGAAGGCGAACTCGGAGGTGTATCCGACCTGGGCGGCGATCGATCTCAGGGGCGCTTCCGTCGCCCGTAGAAGGCGGGCTGCCGTGGTCAGTCGCCACCAGGTCAGGTAGCTGAGGGGCGGTTGGCCGATCATCGAGGTGAAGCGCCTGGCGAACGTTGCCCGGGAAAGGCCGGCTTCCGCGGCGAGCTTCGCCACGGTCCAGGGCGCTGCCGGGTCGCGGTGGACGGCGTGGAGGGTGGCGGTGACCGCCGGGTCGTTGAGTGCTGCAACCCAGCCTGTGGTGCTGTTGCGGGTGGGCTGTTCGGCAAGCCAGATGCGCAGGATGTACATCAGGAGCGTGTCCAGGAGCGCGGGGACGGTTGCGCTGGTGCCCAGGCGCGGATTGCCCACTTCGGCAGCCAGGAGTTGCACCGCCGCGTGCAGCTCGGGGTGGCGGTCCCGATCGGCCGGCAGGTGGATCAGGTCGGGCAGGGTCAGCAGCAGGGGGTGGGTTCGGGACGGATCGAGCCGGGAGGCGCCGCAAAGCACCACGGTGGCCGGGCCACCCTGACCGAGTCGGTCGACCCTGTCCGACGCGTAGGGCCCGGCCAGCTCAGCGTCGTCGGGGGTACAGGCTGGGGCAGTGACCACGGTTGCCGGGCCGTCGGCCAGGGTGTGCCCGCTGCCGTGCGGCAGGAAGAGCACATCGCCCGCACCCAGTTGGACCGGTGCGGCGTGCGGGGGCAGGAGCCAGCAGTGGCCCTCCAGGATCACCTGGAAGCCTGCCGAACCCGGTACGGACGCGAACTGCTGTCCCCAGGGTGCATGCCATCGCACGTACGCCGACCGTGGCCGGCCGGTCCGGGCCACTGTGATCACATCGCTGAGCACATCCATGGGGCGAGCGTACGCATGAGACGCACGCGCATGAACAGGTCACCCTGACGCATGGATCGTCTCCGCGTGCGGCCCGTAGGTTCACTCCATGAAAATGAAGACCGCGCGTATCCACGCGTTCGGCGACGCGTCCGTGATCCGCTACGACGACGTTCCGCAGCCTCGACCCGGCGCCGGTGAGGTGCTCGTCCGCGTCGCGGCGACTTCGTTCAACCCCACCGAGGCCGCGTTGCGTGCCGGGCTGCTGCAGGTTTTTCTTCCCGTGGATCTCCCCTACACGCTGGGCTGGGACGTCGCCGGTACGGTTGCCGAAATCGGCCCGGGGACCGAGGGGTTCGCCGTCGGCGACCGCGTCATCGGGCGGCTGGACGGCGCCGGCGCGGCCGCCGAGTACGTTCGGGCGCCGGGTGAACTGCTGGTCCCGGCACCGGCGTCCGTTCCTCTCACGCACGCCGCAGCCCTGCCGGTGGCGGGCCTGACAGCCTGGCAGACGGTGTTCGAGCACGGAAAGGTGACCGCCGGCCAGCGGGTCCTGGTCAACGGCGCGGGAGGAGGGGTCGGCGGCTTCGTGACGCAGCTCGCCAGGCGCACCGGGGCCGAAGTGATCGCCACGGCCAGCGCCCGCAGCGCCCAGGCAGTCCGGCGACACGGGGCGGACCACGTGATCGACTACACCGCCGGGCCGGTCGCCACAGCGCTCGACGGCCCAGTGGACACCCTGCTCAATCTCGTTCCGCTGACCTCGCACGAGGCCGCTGCTCTGGCATCCGCAGTACGGCCGGGCGGGCGGATCGTCTCGATCGCAACCCCTGTCGAACCGCCTGCCGACGCCGGGGTGAGGGCGATGCACATGGTCGCCCGCAACGACGTGGTGCATCTGGCGGCACTCGTGGAACTCGTCGACGCGGGTGAGGTCGCACTCGACATCAGCGCATCACACCCGCTGGCCGACCTCGCGGACGTCCACCGCCTCGGTGAAGCCGGCCGGATCCGCGGCAAGGTCGTCATCATCCCCTGAGCCCGATGCCGCACCCTGAAGCAGTCTTCCCAACCCACAACTCGGTGGGGACGTTCACGTGTGCACAGCTGAGCACATTGGCGAATACGCCGACACTCGGTGTCGGACGCGGCGTGGACACTGACCCCGATCTGGCAGTTCCCGACCTTGCCCAGGGTGCCGGAGTACTGCCTGGCCACCCAGGGCGAGGACGTGCCGTCCTTCGGGAACCCGGTGTCATCCACCACCCACACCGGCGGCCGCACCACCGCCACCGCCCGGCGGGCCAGCTTGGTGCGGACTATGTCCAGCGGCCAGGTCGACGAGGTCATGAACTGCTGCAACTGCTGATGGTCCACACCAAGGCGTCCGGCCATCGGCTGCATCGACTTCCACGCCCATCCAACAGCAGGTCCCGCAGATACGGACCGCCCTTCACGCGCTGGTCAGCACGTGCCAAAGGCGCGAATACCTCCCCGGCGACCTCCTCCAACCGACCCCAGGACGCGCGCTTGCGCCGGCTTTTCGATGCCGACGACAGCCCTCACGACCCCATGGCCCGGTTCCGCGGGCTGCCGTCCGAGCTCGGCTTCGTCCATCGGCACGTGCCGTGGACCCGGAGCGTCCCACTTGACATGCATCTCGCCAACCTCGCCAGCTACTCCGACTTCCTCGTCCTCGGCAAGCAAGCAACGAACACCTTCATTGCCAAGGAGCGCGACATCCTGGCTGAGGTCTTCCCGAGCCGGATGGTCGAGGAGCACTACGTCGTGAGCTTGGCTGTCACCACCTGCTGACAGAGTGCTGCGACACGTTGGCGATCGCCGGCGGACAGAGAGGCCGTCAATTCTCGGGTTCTGGCTCGCTTTCCGTGGAGGGCTGACTGAGTGTGATGTCAGTGGTGTGTGGTGGGATGGCCGGACTCTGCTGCCGTGACCTGCTGGGAGACCGCGTTGATGCCCGTGTACTCCTCTCTGACCCACGCCTTGGCCGCGGCCTTGGTCGATGTCCTGTGGTTCATCGAGGGCAGTGAAGACGAGCAGGTGGATCCGGATGACGCAGTCAAGGTCCTGGAGGGTGTAGCCCACCTGGTCAGCAAGCTGTCGAGTGACCAGCGGAGCGAGCTGATCGGCCTGCTCGGGACGATGGCCGAAGCCGAGTCAGACCCCGCGCGGCGGGAGTTCCTGGAAGGGTTTCCGGAGGGCTTCGGCCTCGTTGATGATGCGGTCTGACCTGTGCTTCACGAGTAGAGCAGGACGCGCTTGCGGAGAAGATGGAAGCCGGCCCGGCCGAACATCTGACGTTTCAGCATCTTAAAAGTTACGTGGAAGCTACCGGGGTGATCAAGTCTCTCCGGTGCGACCACGGACTCAGGAGATGTGTTGAGCGGCACGACGCTGCTAACGGAGAAGTGGCCGGTGCTCGGCCGGCACGAGCAGGAGACGCGGGAGGTGGCGGGGAGGCCCCGCTCGGCCGCTCTGCCGAGGTCGCACCACAGGCGGAACCGGTCCACGACCTGGGGCAGCGGTGGGCGCCCCGATTCTGGCTCCCCAAGCCCTGCCCCACAACCGGCGCCGCGTGTCGGCCGTCCGGGCTCAAGGGCTAGGTGGAGGCGTGGTCCGCTGCCGCTCGGAGGGCGGGGATCAGGTCGGCGAGCTGTTCGAGCTGGTCGCGCTGGGAGTGCAGGTCCAGGGCTCCGAGGCGGGCGACGATGTGCCGAGCACCGGCGGCGACGTACCGTCCCAGCTGCTCGAGTACCTGGTCCGCCGAACCGGTGACCACTGCCTGGATCTCTTCCAGCTGTTCCAGTGGCATGCCGTACGTGGCCCGCGCGTAGTCGTCCAGTGTCCGACGGCCGTTCTCGACGTCGCCGTCGATCCGTACCGAGACGAACAGTGCGGGGACGATGTCGTCCGTCTCGCGCCCTGCGTCGGTTGCCGCTTCGCGGATGCTGCGGAGGCCGGACGCGTAGTCGGCGGGGTCGGGCGGGTAGGGCAGCCATCCGTCGTACATCCGGCCGGTGCGGGCCAGAGCCGCCGGGGTCGCACCGCCGAGCCAGATAGGCGGGCCGCCGGCTCGGTGCGGCCTGGTCGTGGGCGGGACGTCCTCGAACCGGAGGATTTCGCCGTGGAAGGCATCGGCGCCGTCCCACAGAGCCCGCCACAGCGCAACAGTCTCGTCCAGGCGGACGAAGCGCCTTTCCCACGGCAGCTCGGACAACGCGTAGAGGGGCCGCCCGAAGCGGCCGGGGAAACCGGCGCCAACGGTCACGACAAGCCTGCCGGCGGACAGCAGGTCGATCGAGGCGAGTGCCTGCGCGGCCTGGACCGGCCGACGAAGGAAGGGCATCAGCGCAGCCGTGCCCAGGGTCACGGAATCAGTGACCGGCGCGAGTGCGGCCAGCATCGTGAGCGCCTCGACGCGCGGGCTGATCAGAGAATCGTTGGCGAAGAGCGAGGTGAAGCCCGCGCGTTCGGCGGAGCGGCCGAAGGCGACCAGCTCGCGAGCGTCGCAAGCAGGGCCCCACTGGGCGGTTCCGGTCGGAAGCAGTACACCGATATCCATGTCGGCCATGTTCACGACCCGGACGAGACGCGACAATTCCCTGCGGGGAATGGCCTGGGACCGTCCGCCGCCGCTACAACAGGACTGTGGACTTCCCCCGGACACTGCGTGAGCGTCGTACCCGCCGTCATGTCAGCCAGCTCGATCTGGCGTTGCGAGCGGGCACCACCCAGCGCTACGTCAGCTTCATGGAATCCGGGAGGTCGGTCCCTGGCCGGAACATGGTCGTGCGCCTGGCCGAGTCGCTGGAGCTGCCGCTGCGGGAGCGCAACGAGTTGCTGCTGGCCGCCGGTTACGCGCCTGCCTACCCGGAGAGCTCACTGGACGATCCGGTGCTGGCCCCCGTGCGTACGGCGATCGACCACATACTGCGCGGGCATCTGCCGTACCCGGCGATGGTTGTGGACAGAGGCGGCGACCTGATCGCCGCCAATAGCGCATTCGACTTGATCACCGAGGGCGCAGCCGAGGAACTGGTGGGCCCGGGCACGAATGTCTACCGCCTGGCCCTGCATCCCGACGGACTGGCTCCTCGTATCCTCAACCTCGCCGAGTGGGCGCGTCACATCTTGGTTCGCCTTGACCATCTCGGGGAGTTGCGCGCCGAGCTCACCGGGTACGTTCCCGATCTGGAGCCGTCCGACGGCCCACTCGGCTTCGCGGTGCCACTCCGCCTGCGGTCCTCCGACGGTGAGCTCCGCCTGATGACGACTGTGACGACCTTCGCCACTGCCATCGACGTGACGCTTGCCGAGCTGAAGCTGGAGGCGTTCCTTCCGGCCGACCCGGCGACGGCCGAGGCTCTCTCGGCCGCCGCCGGGGCAATGACCAGTGCTGCCGTCGCTCAGGTGCCCGGGAACATGTAGTCGGTCTTGATGCGGCCGTTGTCGTCGAGTACGAGGATGTCGGAACCGCCACCCACCGCTTCGCCGGTTGCGGTGGACACCGTTACCCAGCCGATCCTGACCACGCCGTGGAGACGCACTGCCCCGGGGCGCGGCCGGAACGTGAACCCCTGCTTCTCAACGAACCGTTCGTAGCTTCGCGCGACACGGGTCTCGATGGCATCGAATCCTTGAGCTTCCAACGTCGGGTATTCGAAGCCGAGTTCCGCTGCGGTCTTCCTCATCTCCGCAGGAGGCTGAAGGATATGGGTGCCGTCCTCGGTCCATAGTCCCTCGATGATCGCGCGGCGCTCTGCGGCCTCGCGCACATTCCATTGAGCCATATAGCGGTCGGCCAGCTGCTGCGGGTCTATCTCGATCATCTGCGTCTCCTTGCCCGGGCAGGTCCCTTGTGACCAGATCCTGCGGGACGCGGTGGAGACCGACAATTCCTAAGAGGGAATCGGCTGGTAGGACCGTGAAACTGCCGTTGGAGGGCCGAGAGGCGCTGGCAACGACTTACTGATCGTTTCAGAATGAGTTGAGCTACGGATCTTGTGTTCGACGATCTTGGTCGGCAGGGTGTCCGGGTACGTGCTGATCTTGTTCCTGATGACCTGTGGGAGCGGGTGGCCCCGCTGCTGCCACCTGCTCCCGAACGGCGCCGTCGCCACCCCGGGCGGCGACGCGTTCCCGACCGAGCGGCGCTTGCCGGCGTCATGTACGTGCTGCGGACCGGTGTCGCGTGGCGCGATGTTCTCGTGGAGACGGTGGGCTGTTCCGGCGTGACGGCCTGGCGTCGGCTGCGGGACTGGACCGAGGCCGGCGTCTGGCCACGCCTGCACGCCGCCCTGCTGGCCGAGTTGCGCCGCGCCGACCTGCTCGACCTGGACGACTGCTCCGTGGACGGGTCACACGTCCGGGCTCTCAAAGGGGGGCTCATGTCGGCCCCTCACCGGTCGACCGCGCCCGCCCCGGCTCCAAGCACCATCTGATCGTCGACCGGCACGGAACCCCGCTCGCCGTCACCCTCACCGGCGGCAACCGGCACGACGTCACCCAGCTCCTGCCGCTGCTGGACGCCATCCCATCGATCCGGGGGCTGCGGGGGCGCCCCCGCAGCAAACCCCGGCGTCTGTATGCGGACCGGGGCTACGACTTCGACAAGTACCGCCGCCTGCTGTGGAAGCGTGGCATCAAACCCATGATCGCCCGACGCGGCGTCGCCCACGGCTCCGGACTGGGCAAGGTGCGCTGGGTGGTCGAGCGCGCTTTCGCTTGGCTCCACCAGTTCAAACGGCTCCGCATCCGCTACGAACGACGCGCCGATCTCCACCAGGGCCTACTCGAACTGGCATGCAGCCTGATCTGCATCCGACGTCTGTCTGGTCGCTCCAAGTGATCGACTAGGAGTCTGAGCGCAGCCCCAGGGTGCTGTGCTGAATCACGCCGGCCGGGGCATCTGCAGAACGCGGCTTTCGACGAGTCAACTCCACCAGCTTCGAGCGGAGCTCAGGCGCTGGTTCGCCAAGCACGATGGCGGTGATGACCAACTCAAGCATGACGCAGTCGTAGGCATCGTCCGTGCCGCCATAGCGCTCGCCATCACGCTCTACCACGGCACTGACGATCCGCCATCCACCGCCATCAGCCGGCGCAAAGGTCGCCGCGAATACTCCGTAACCGGTCCAGCTTCGATGCAGGAAGACAACCTCACCCTCTGTGAAGACGTCCCACTTCTCATCCATGTCCCGTGAGGCGTAGCCACGCTGGATCCGCTCCCAGTCCTCATCTGACCAGATCCGCTGAGGCAGCTCCGGCATCGGCCGAGGATCTGATATCGGCTGGACACGACACATGGATCGAGTTACAGGTTCGTCAGCAGGCATGGAGTGATCTTACGGACGAAGCAGAGAACGACAGCGCTCTCTTCGTCATTCTCATTCTGAAACGATCAGTTACTGGCTTATCGGCAGACGAACCTGACGCGGCTACAGCCGCCCAGATATTGCCGGCCTTCCGGGGCCACACGACCCACAGCGGCGACACCGTACCGGTTGATCACCCTCCGCCAATGGGAAAGACCCAGCGGCCGCCACGAGGGCATCAGCGATGGCCTCAGTGAGGCCGAGACTGGTGAACGCAGCCTTCCGGGCCTCGTGTCCCGCCCCCGAGCGTGGGATGCGGCGCCCACGAACCGGTGCGACGCCGGAGCAGGAGCGTCGGACTCCACTTCAAGGTCCTGACCGGACGTGACGAGTAGGCCGGCGTCGTCATCGCCTCCCACCCGTCATTGGGCAAGCGCATACGTCACGGCAGGCCGTGCTGGACAGCACCGACCTCACGGGTTCCGGCAGGGCCCGGATGCCGCATAATCGAACGATGTTGGTCGAACTGGTGAAGGTCGCGAAGTTTCCCTGGAGCCCCTGGCTGGCCCAGGTCCGGACCTCGTTCGGCGGGACAGCGGTCCGCTGGTGCGGTGACCAAGCCGCGCAACCGGGCAAGTACCACGTCGAGTGGACGGTCGACGAAGACATCGTCTGGGGGCGGAACGCGAGACCGGCCGACGGAGCAGGACCGGGAGTCCGGCCCGGCGGCCACTGCGTCATCCTGCGTGGACGTCTGAACCTCACGGAGGACGGCGCCGCCGTACTGGACTTCGATGGCTCGCAGATTCTGCTGGACCTTGCCGGCCCGCTGCCCAAAGGCACTGCCGGCACGTGGGTTGAACTCCACATCGAGCGCGAGAAGATCGCCCTCCACCCGTACGAACTCTGAACCGGAGGCGGGCGTGGGACCCGAGGGCGTCGCTCCTGGCAGTCCCGGTCTTCGTCCGCGTTCCCGGCCACCGGCACGTCGGGCAGTGGCTTGCGCCGCTTCTCGAGCGCCCCGGTGCGCCGTGCCTCCTCCGCTGTCGCGCGCAGCCGCCGCGACTACGACACTGAGCGTTTTCAGCGTTGCTTCTCCAGGGTGAGGACGGTTTTGGTGCCCTGACTACCCAATTTCCGCCCGCACCCTCTGCCCGTCCGTCCGTCCGACGGCCTGAACCCCGACGAGCAGCATCCGACCGCCCCGCCGCCCTCGGCTGAACGCTGACGAAGCGGAAGATTATGGCATCGCATATTCAAGTTGGGTGGCATCCATTGCGGTTGAACCACCATCCCTGCTACTGCCGCCGAACGCGCAGCAAGTCCGTGCCGACTCGACCGGATTGGGGCTACCGCGCCACGGCTGGCACACAGGGCAGGCATGTCGACACTCTGGTAGCTCTGCGTGACGCCCGTAGATAAAGAACAAGCTAAGGGCTGTCCCGTAACTGGCGGTGCCCCGTCTCAGTGAGGTTCAGCCGATGCCGTGGAGAGCGAGCGAGTGCTGAGCGACAAAACCAGGTCGACGTAGGCCAGTGCGGTATCCGATCATGCGTTCATGCCCCTGAGAGAGACCCTTGCCCGAGTCGATGCAGACCTGGCCGTCGGCCGGGTTCCCGTCGCGCGCCAGCGCCTGCGCGGTCTCATCTCGTCCTTCCCACACGACCTGACGCTCCGCCGTCGTCTGGCCGAGGTGTACCGGCTCTACGGCGACGCCGCCGAGGCTGGACGCTGGATGTACCTCGAAGAGGACCGGAATGCCGAGGAGACTGCCGCCTTCGAGGCGCGGCACGCGTCTCCCGGGTGGCGGATGAAGGCCCTCGCCTGGCACGGTCCCGAGACTAAGGCGGCCACTGCCTTCGCGAAGGGGCAGTTGGTCGCGGTGCGGACCGCCTGCGCCGAGGAGCTGGGGCGCCCCGTCGACTGGGATGAGCCCGCCTCTTACCGGGACGACCTGGAAGGGGAGTACAAGGCGCCCTCCGAGCTGTGGACGGTCGGCGGTGTGCTGGCGGGCGTCGGCTGCCTGACGGCGGTCCTTGTGCTCCTCGCGATCTGGGTGACCGGACTCGTTGCCCTCTTCGACTGACTCAGGTCACCGGGGCCTGTGGGGAGCGCCGAGCAAGGTTCGGTGAGACCGTCCAGAACTGCCGTGAACGAGGACGCCCGGTGACGAGTGAAATGATCCCGCGGTGTCTGGTGTGATCACGGCTTCGGAGCCGTCCTGGATAGCCCCGTTCACCGGGCTGAGCCCTCGCCTGTTCGGCAAGCTGGTGACCGTACTGCGGCGCGAGGGTGCGGATGCGGTTCGCAAGGGCCGGCCATGGAGCCTCCCGCTGGGGGACCGGGCTCTGCTGGTCGCGGCGTACTGGCGCACGAACTTGACAATGCGCCAGCTCGCCCCACTCTTCGGGGTGTCCGAGTCGGCAGCGGACCGCATTATCGACCACCTGGGGCCGATGCTCGCGCTTCAACCCCGCAAGCGGTTCGTCAAGGACACCGTGCTCATCGTGGACGGCACCCTGGTCCCAACCCGGGACCACGCGGTGGCGGAGCAGTCCAAGGACTACCGGTACTCGACCTATCACCAGGTCGTCATCGACGCCGATACCCGCCTGGTCGTCGTGGTCGGCCAGCCCCTGCCCGGCAACCGCAACGACTGCAGGGCATGGAAGGAATCCGGCGCCAAAGCCGCCGTCGGCAGAACACTCACGATCGCCGACGGCGGCTATCCCGGCACCGGGCTCGTCATGCCCCACCGCCGACGCAAGGGCGAAGACCTTCCGGACTGGAAGGAAGCACGGAACAGGTCTCACAAGCAGGTCCGCGCCCGCGTCGAGCACGTCTTCGCGCGCATGAAGATTTGGAAGATCCTCCGCGACTGCCGCCTCAAGGGCGACGGAGTCCACCAAGCCATGCTCGGCATCGCCCGGATGTACGTCCTCGTCAGCGGTGATCTTCTTGACGGCCTTGGGGAACTTCGCCCCGTACTGCCTGGCGAACACTGCGAGGGCCGGGGCGGGCGTGTTCACGGTCCTCGGCCTTGTAGATGTCCTGGATCGCCTTCTTCGCCGCCGGCTGAGCCGACTTCGGGAGGCTGTCCAGGACATTTGCGGTCTTGTGGACCCAGCACCTTTGATGGCGGGTGTCAGGGAACACCTCGCCGAGCACCTCTCCCGAACGGCGCCATCGTCACCCTGGGCGGCTGCGGGCCGGCGAGTGCCGCCGGGTCCGGAATCGCCCTGTTCGTGCTGCGGACGGGTGTCGAGAGGCGCGGCGGCTCGGTTCGCGCACGCGGACCGCGGTCATTCCCGCTCGGTAGCATGCATACCATTGCGTGAACGGCATCCAGGCCAGGCTTTCAGGCCGCCCACCAGCGGAGATGCCGCCAGGTCGTCCGGTTTCGCAAGGACGCGGAGCCGTCGGGTGCTGGGGAGGTACAGAGAAACGGGGGTGCGGCATGCATCGACGGGTACTACTGGGTCGCGATACGGAACGCCGTACGCTGGCTGCCCTGGTCGAGCAGGGGGCCGCCGGTTCGGGCGGTGCCACGGTGATCACCGGGGCGCCGGGGATCGGCAAGTCCGCGCTGGTCGCGGAGGCCGCGGGCGCGGCAGCACGCGGCGGGACCCGTGTGATCACCGCTGTGGGGGTCCAGTCGGAGGAAGACCTGCCCTTTGCAGGTCTGCACCAGTTGGTTCACCAGCTGAGGGACGGAATCGACGACTTGCCGGGACGTCAGCGCACCGCGCTGCTCGCGGCCGTCGGGCTCGTCGACGAGGCTGTACCCGATCTGTACCTCGTCGGCCTGGCCGCGCTGACCCTGCTGTCGGACGCGGCGGCGAAGGCGCCACTGCTCGTGGTCGTCGAGGACGCCCACTGGATGGACCGAGCCAGCATCGATGTGCTCGGGTTCGTGGCGCGGCGGATCGAATCCGACCCCCTCGTTCTGGTCGCTGTCACCCGGCACCTCGACGACCGCCTCAGCAGCGCCGGCCTGCCGGTGCTGCACCTGGGCCCGCTGACGGACGAGGTGTCGGGTCAGGTGCTGGACGCGGTGGCCCCCGGACTGGGACAGCAGGTCAGACGGCGGCTGTTGGAGGAGGCCGCCGGGAACCCGCTGGCGCTGACTGAGTTGCCGGTCGCGCTGCAGTCGGTCGGCGGGGCGTACGCGCTCAATCCGGGTCCGCTGCCGCTGACCGCGCGGCTGGAGCGGACGTTCACGGCACGGGTCTCCCGCCTGCCGGCCGACACCCGCGCGGTCCTGCTCCTTGCGGCCCTCAACGGTGACGGGACGATGGAGGAATGCCTCGACGCGGCGAGCGGGATGCTTGGGACGGCGGTCGACGCCGGTGCTTTCGAGGCGGCGATCGGCGCGGGCCTGGTGGAGGCCCAGGGGCTGGCCTTCAGACACCCCCTCGTCCGCTCGGCAATGCACCATGCCGCCACCGCCGTGGAACGCCAGGCCGCGCACGCCGCGCTGGCCGCCGCGCTCCAGGGGCAGCCCGATCGGCAGGCATGGCACCGTGCCGCGGCCACCGCCGGTCTCGACGAGCGAGTGGCCCGGGATCTGGACTCCACTGCTGGCAGAGCCCTGCGGCGAGGCGGGGTCGCCGCGGCTCTCGCCGCGCTGAGGCGGGCGGCGGAGCTGACGAAGGAGCCCTCCGCTCGGGCGGACCGGCTGCTGCGGGCGGCGGAGCTCGCACTGGAGTCGGGCCAGGGAGACGTCGCGACGCATCTGCTGACCCAGGCACGCTCACTGGACCTTTCGGCCCGGGACCGAGGCCGCGCGGCCTGGGTCAGCATCGCTCTGGCCGAGGGGACGCGGGGCGAGGGCGCCGCGACCGCCGAGCTGGCCGAGCTGGCGGTCGAGATCGCCGCCGGGGGCGAGTCGACGCTGGGGCTGCGCATGCTGTGGGGCGCGGTCCTGCAGTGCTTCTGGGGAGAGCCGGGTGCGGCGGCCCGCGAGCGGGTCGCCGCCGCTTCCGACCGGATGCCCGTTCCTGCCGACAACGCCGACCTGGTCGCTCTGCGGGCCTACTCGGCGCCGGTCGAGCGTGGGGAAGGGGCTGTGGAGGGCCTGGCGGGTCAGCTGGAGCGCTCATCGGAGAACGCGGAGGGGGACCAGCTCCTGGGCGGCGCCGCCGTGACGGTGGGCGCCCCCGCCCTGGCGAGCCGGTTGACGGCGCGGTCGCTGGACGCCCTGCGAGCGCAGGGCAGGCTGTCGATGCTGGCCCGCGCTCTTTGCGTCCAGGCAGGGAGCGCCGCACGGCTGGGTGACGTCCGCGCTGGTTCCCTCGCCGCAGAGGAGGCCTCGTCGCTCGCCCGCGAGACCGGTCAGCCTCTTGTACACGCGATGGTGAACGCCATCCGCGCGCAGCTGGCCGCCGTCAGCGGCGACCCGGCGGCCGAGGCATGGGCGGCGGAAGCCGAACGCGAGGCCCTTCCCAGCGGAGGGCGCCCGGTGCTGGCCATCATGCAGATGGCCCGCGGGCAGGCGGCCCTCTGCCAGGGCCGCTACGGCGACGCGTTTGGCCACCTGCACCGCGTCTTCGACCCGGCCGACCCCGCCTTCCACCCCTGGCTGCGCTTCTACGCGGTCGCGGAGCTGGTCGAGGCAGCGGTGCGCAGCGAATCCGCGGAGGTGGCACGTGACATCGTGCGGGAGCTGACCCCGCTTGGGGAATCGACGTCCTCGCCCGCCCTGCTCTGCGGGCTGCGGCTGGGCCGGGCCCTGCTGAGCCCGCAGGACGCCGCCGAGCCGCTGTACAGGGCGGCCCTCGACGCCGTGCCCAGTGACTGGCCGTTCGAGGGCGCGCGGGCACGCCTCGCCCTGGGCGAGTGGCTGCGGCGTCACCGGCGGCCAGCGGAGTCCCGCGTCGCCCTGCAGGCCGCACGCGACATCTTCGACGCTCTCGGCGCGTCGGCATGGGCGGAGCGGGCACGACAGGAGCTGCGCGCCGCGGGCGCGTCGTCCCCGCGCCAGGATCCGGCCGCGGTCGACCGGCTGACCTCGACCGAGCTGCATGTCGCCCAGCTCGCCGCGCAGGGTCTGACGAACCGTGAGATCGGCGAGCGGTTGTACGTCTCACCCCGGACGGTGAGCACCCACCTCCAGCGGATGTTCCCCAAACTGGGGGTCACCTCCCGCGGCGAACTCGCCGGGGTGCTCGGCGGCACGACGGCGTACCCCGAAAGCGCAGCGTCATGACGTACGCGGAGGACGCGGCACCATGACGTACGTCGAAGCCGTAGTCCGACGGACGCGGTCCGACCCGCTCAGTTCCTAGGTTGGTGCCATGCCCGGTGCGCACACGGCGGACGGGCGGGAAGGCACACCATGGGAACCATCACCGTCGGCACCGAGGGCTCGACCGGCATCGATCTCTACTACGAGGACCACGGGTCGGGGCAGCCGGTCGTCCTGATCCACGGTTACCCGCTGGACGGGCAGTCGTGGGAGAAGCAGACCGATGCCCTGGTCAAGGCCGGCTACCGCGTCATCACCTACGACCGCCGCGGCTTCGGCCGGTCGAGCAAGACCATGACGGGGTACGACTACGACACCTTCGCCGCCGACCTGGACACCGTTCTGACGCATCTGGACCTGCGTGACGTGGTTCTCGTCGGGTTCTCGATGGGCTCGGGCGAGGTCGCCCGCTACCTCGGTACCTACGGCTTGGAGCGGGTGGCGAAGGCGGCGTTCCTCGGTTCGCTCCAGCCGTTCCTGCTGCAGACGCCGGACAACCCCACCGGTGTGCCGCAGAGCGTCTTCGACGGCATCGCGGAGCAGGCGGAGGCCGACCGCTACGCCTGGTACGAGAGCTTCTTCGTCGACTTCTTCAACACCGACGAGACGCTCGGGTCGCGGCTCAGCGAGGCCGCGCTGCGGGCGAACTGGGCCACCGCCATCGGCTCGGCCCCCCTGGCGGCCTACGCGTGCGTCCCGGCGTGGCTGACGGACTTCCGGGCCGACGTGGAGCGTATCGACGTGCCGTCGCTGATCCTGCACGGGACCGCCGACCGCATCCTGCCGATCGACGCCACGGCCCGCGAGTTCCGCCGCCGCCTGCCCGACGCGCGGTACGTCGAGATCGACGGCGCTCCGCACGGGCTGCTGCTCACCCACGCGGCCGAGGTCAACGCCGCCCTGCTCGACTTCCTCGCTGCCTGAGAGCCGGCGCTTGTCACGAAAGGACCGCACTCCTGTGTCGGTTGTCAACCACCCTCTGCCCGAGCGCGACCGCGAGGCCGCGGGCGCGGCGCTGCAGGCGACCCTGGCCGACCTTCTCGGCCTGTCCCTGGTGGCCAAGCAGGCCCACTGGAATGTGTACGGCCCGCGGTTCCGCTCGGTCCACCTCCAGCTCGACGAGGCCGCCACCGTCGCCCGGAACCACGCCGACACGGTGGCCGAGCGCGCGGCCGCCCTGGGCGTCAGCCCGGACGGTCGGGCCGGGACCATCGCGGAAGCCAGTGGCGTGCCCGCCTTTCCGCCGGGCTGGACCAAGGACAGCGACGCCGTCGACGCCTTGGTGCACGCGCTCTCCGCCGTGACCGAAAGGCTGCGTGTGCGCATCGTCGCGATGGGCCCGGTGGATGTCGTCACCGAGGACCTTCTCGTCGGGCTCACGGCCGATCTCGAGAGGCACGCGTGGATGTTCCAGGCGGAGAACCGGGTCTGATGGGGGAGAAGAGGATGGGGGTCGAGGGCATGAGCACCGACCGGTTCGAGCCGGTACGGGCGGCGCTGGCGGCACACCTCGAAGCCGGCGAGGAGCTGGGCGCGTCGATCGCCGTCGATGTGGACGGGGTCATGGAAGTCGATCTCTGGGGTGGCCACGCGGACGCGGCGCGAACCGTTCCGTGGCACCGGGACACGTTGGTGAGCCTGTGGTCGACCACGAAGACCCTCACCAATCTCGCGGCCCTCATCCTCGTCGACCGGGGCGCGCTGGATCTGCACCGCCCGGTCGCGCACTACTGGCCCGAGTTCGCCGCCCAGGGAAAGGAGCACATCGAGGTGCGGCACGTCCTGGCCCACACCTCGGGACTCTCCGGCTGGGAGCAGCCCTTCTCCCTGGAGGATCTCTACGACCGGCCCACCGCGAGTGCTCGGCTGGCCGCGCAGGCACCCTGGTGGGAGCCGGGCTCCGCGTCCGGCTACCACGTTCAGACCCAGGGGCAGTTGGTGGGAGAGCTCGTCCGGCGGGTCAGCGGCCGCAGCCTGACAGAGTTCGTCGCCACTGAGATCGCCGAGCCGGCGCAGGCTGATGTCCAGATCGGCGCGCCACGGGCCGACTGGCCGCGTATCGCCGCTCTGGTGGCCCCCTCGCAGCCCATCGGCATGCCCACGGGTCTTGATCCCGAGGGGATCTTCATCAGGACGTTGCTCGGAAGCCCCGCGCGTGACGAGCACGTCGACACCCCGCAGTGGCGCTCCGCCGAACTCGGAGCCGTCAACGGACACGGCAACGCACGTGGCCTGGCCCGAGCGCTCTCCGTCGTCTCGCGGCGCGGCGAGGTCAACGGCCGCCGGCTTCTCTCCGAGGAGACGGTGGACAAGGTATTCGATGTCCAGGCCGACGGAGTCGACCTGTTCCTGGGCGTCCCCGTCCGCTGGGGCATCGGCTACGCCCTCGCCGATCCGAGGACGATGCCGCACATGCCCACTGGGAGAATCTGCTTCTGGGTCGGCAGGGGCGGGTCGATCGTCATGATGGACCTCGACCGGCGCGTCACATTCTCGTACACGATGAACCGGGTGGGCGACGGGCTCCTCGGTTCGGAGCGCACGCACATCTACCTCAGGCACGTCTACGAAGTCCTGGAGGGTACCGGCTGAGGTGTGGCCGTGGGCTCCGCGCGGGGGAGCCCACGGCCCACCGCCGAACGTGCCGTCAACCGCCTCAAGATCTTTCGCGCGGTCGCCACACGCTGCGGGAAACGGCTCCGTATCCGCCTCGACGTCGTCGCACGCGAAGCACTCGTGATCTGGCGCCGCACACCGACCACGGTCCGGGAGATATCGCGTGGGAGCGCGAGTGAGTGGCCGTCATCTGACTGGAGGGGAGCTCGCTCCCTCATCCGGTCGAGGCTTCCGCGCCCTCCGATCCGCGCTGCTCACGCGGCGCGGACGGACGCCCGTCCATCACGTACCGGCCAAACGATCCGGGCCCCGTTCCTCGACTCACCCAGCTGCCTCGCCTTTCGGTCCGTCGAACACTATTCATCGAACAAGAGGGATTTCACCCATGCGCAAAACCCACCTCGCCCGTCCGGTCGGCAGATCCGTACTGCTCGGTGCCGCCGCGGCCATCGCCGTTGGACTGTCCGTCGCCGCCGTCACCCTGCCCGCCGCGGCAGACGCCACGCCCCACCACCCCGTACGTCCGACGGTCGTGCTGGAACACGGAGCGTTCGCCGACGCCGCGAGCTGGGACGGTGTCGTCACCCGGCTGCAGAGCGCGGGCTACCCGGTGGTGTCCGCTGCCAACCCGCTGCGTGGTCCGGCGAGCGATGCCGCCTACCTGCGCAGCGTCCTCGACCACATCGACGGGCCCGTGGTCCTGGTCGGCCACTCCTACGGCGGCACCGTCATCAGCCAGGCCGCCGCGGGCCTCGAAGACAAGGTGCAGGCACTGGTCTACATCGCGGCGTTCCTGCCAGACGAGGGCGAGAGCTCGATCGGACTGACGGACAAGTTCCCCGGCAGCACCCTCGGCGAAGCCGTTGAGTCCGTCCGCTACGTGCTGCCCGACGGTGCTCAGGGCGCGGACGTGTACATCGAGCCGGAGAAGTTCCGCGACCAGTTCGCCGCAGACGTGCCGAAGGAGAAGGCCAGGCTCATGGCCGCGGGACAACGTCCGATCGCTGCCGCCGCTCTGGAGGAGAAGTCGACCCAGGCCGCCTGGAAGACGATCCCCTCCTGGTCACTGGTGACCACGGAGGACCGCAACATCCCGGTGGCCGCCCAGCGCTTCATGTCGGCCCGCGCTCATGCCCGCACGACGACCATCGACGCGTCACACGCGGTCTCCGTATCCCGCCCCGAGGCCGTCACCCGCATCGTCGAGCAGGCGGCCCGAACGGTCCGATGACCGAGGGCCCACCCTGACGCTCGTCGCACGTCCCCGCACAGCGGGCCTGATACGTGTTCGGGTGACAGGCTGACCTGCCCCACCACCGCGGTTCCAGTTCTGGTGACTGAACCTCTTCCATCCTGTGCTGGAGGGCGAAATGGGCTGGTCAGCCCGACGCGGTGACGAGACAGACTGGTCCATCCGCGGAAGAGCGAGGAGACTGAGCCGCGCAGAGGCGGGCGCCGGACAGGAAGGCCCCTGGCAGCAGCCAGGGGCCTTCCTGCGGATGGGGCCGGTGAGGGCAGAAAGTTCTTCTGCCACTGGAGGGAGTCCATGCTCAGCGCGGCGTCGGCCAGGGCTTTCGCGGACGGCGTCTTGAGCGAGGCGAGGCTGGTGTCGATCCAGCTCCGGGTGAGGCTGTAGCCCTGCTCCCGGTACTCCACCGCCTGGACCAGGCATTCGAGCTTGTCCGCGTCGCGGGCGACGATCGCCTCCGCGGTTTCGGCGGCCTCGTACTCGTCGACCGCGCCTTGCACGCCGGTGCGTACGGCCGGGTGGGCGTTTGCGACCTGGTCGGCGGTCACCTCGCGGTTCGGGGCGGCCTTGATGTACCTGCGGCCGATGTGTGCGATGTCCCCGATGCGGGTCTCCTGGGAGTCGTGGAACAGGCACATCAGCGCGACCCGGGCCGGGTCGACGCCTTCCACCATGGCGAGGACGGAACCGATCACCCCGACGCGGAAGGAGTGCTCCGCGACGGATTCGGGGGCCTTGTTGCCGGTGAACCACCAGCCGGTTCGTGCGACGCGCTTGAGCACGCCCATCTCGGAGATGAAGCTCGCGGTGCCCTTGTGGTGTCGTCGGCCATACGGTCCGCCGGTGTCAGCGGTTGTGATCGAAAACGTAATGGACGTGGGCGAGCTCGCGCCGGGATCTCGCCGACAATGCCGCCCCCGTCCAGGAGCTGGCCGGCCTGCTCGCGCAGCGGGCCCCCGAGCGGTCCGGCGGCCTGCGGCAGCCACGGGAAGGCCGTCAGCAGCGCCCACAGCGAGTGCGCGTACAGGTCGACGTACCCGGGCGCCAAGTGCAGCCCGCGGGCCAGGCCACGCAGCAGGGTCACCGGGCCCCAGCCCGACAGGTCCCGGTTCCCCATGAACGCGTCGTTGGGCTGCGGCAACGGCAACGCGCCCAGCCACAGAGCCCAGTAGTTGAGGTTCGCGGCCTCTGCGGTGTCGTCATCGGCCAGGGCGCGGTCGATGGAGTCCAGCAGTGGCTGCGGGTCTCCCAGTCGGGCGAGCGCGGTGGCGGTGGAGCGGGCCTCCGCCCAGTGCGGCGACCAGCCCCGCCTCGCCAGCACGTCACGACGCCGGTGAAGCGTGTGCGCGGTCCACGCCGCCGCGTCCGGCCCTTGGTCGTACGAGGCGAGGTAGAGCGCCTGGCGGTGCAGCAGCACCCCACCCTCGCCCTGAAGGCCCGCAGCCTCGGTCGCGCCCCGCAGATGGTCGAAGAACACCGTCCTCTCCGCGGCCGCCAGCTGCGGCGCGACGGCGACCGGACCACGCGCCTTGGCCGCAGGCCTGTCGGATGTGGGTCGGCGCGAGACCGCCATACCCCCCTGGGTATTTGACGACGTCGAAAAAACCTCTTACTGTCGTTAATACCCCAGGGGGTATATGGCGGATCCGGGTGTGCGGGCAGCGCGGCCGGGTGGCCCCGGGCTCGGCTTGATGCCGGAGCCCTGTCGGTACCTCGGCTCCACGCCGGCGCCCTGTCCTCCCTGTGATCCCCGCGCCCGCTTTTCCGGAGGGGCGCTTCACGGCCCGCAAAATACCCCCCGGGGTACACATCACCTTGCTATGGAGGTTTCCGTGTTCTTCTCGCAGTACTACCTCGAGTGCCTGTCCCAGGCGTCGTACATGATCGCCGACGAGGCCACCGGGCAGGCCGTGGTGGTCGATCCGCGCCGGGACGTGTCGGAGTATGTGAACGACGCCGAGGCGCGCGGTTTCACCGTGGTGGGTGTCATCAACACCCACTTTCACGCGGACTTCGTCGCCGGGCACCTGGAGATGGCGGCCCGTACCGGGGCGTGGATCGGTTATGGGCGGCGCGCGGAGACGGAGTACGCGATCCGCACGTTCGGCGACGGTGACACGATCAGCCTGGGCGACGTGACGTTGAAGATCATGGAGACCCCGGGGCACACCCCGGAGTCGATCAGCGTGCTGGTCTTCGAGCACGCCGAGGACGCCGTGCCCTACGGGGTGCTCACCGGTGACGCCCTGTTCATCGGCGACGTCGGCCGTCCGGACCTGCTGGCCTCGGTCGGGGTCACCGCAGACGAACTCGGCGCGATGCTCCACGACAGCGTCCAGAACAAGCTGATGGGCCTGCCCGACGAGGTGCGGGTCTTCCCCGCCCACGGCGCCGGCTCCTCCTGCGGCAAGAACCTCTCCACCGAGCGGCAGTCCACCATCGGTGAGCAGCGTGACACCAACTACGCGTGCGCGCCGATGAGCGAGCAGGAATTCGTCGCGATCGTGACCGCCGGCCAGGCGGCTGCCCCGGGTTACTTCGCCTACGACGCGGATCTCAACCGCCGGGAGCGGGAGCTGTTCGACCCGGAGAGCGGTCCGAGGGCGCTGTCGGCGCAGGAGTTCTCGGCGCTGCGTGCGACGGGCGCTGTGGTGATCGACGCCCGTGACCCGCAGGAGTTCGCCGCGGGCCACGTGCGCGGGGCGGTGAACGTTCCGGCCGACGGCCGGTTCGCCGAGCAGGCCGGCACGGTGCTGCCGCTGGGCTCCCAGGTGCTGGTCCTCGCGCCGGAAGGCCGCGAGGAGGAGATCGTCACCCGTCTGGCCCGGATCGGTTTCGACCGCACGGCCGGCTACCTCGCCGACCCCGGCGAGTCGCTGGCCGCGATGGCCGACGAGGTCACCCCCGCCAGCCGTCTGACGGCGGCTCAGCTGCGCGAGGCGCTCGCGGGCGACAACCCGCCGGTCGTCGTCGATGTCCGTAACTGCGGCGAGCGTGGCGAGACGGGCTTCATCGAGGATGCCCTGCACATCGCCCTCGGCGAGCTCCCCAACCGTCTGGACGAGATCCCGAGCGACAAGCCGCTGGTCCTGCACTGCGCGGGCGGCCTCCGCTCGTCCATCGCCGCCAGCCTCCTGCGCCGCCACGGCTTCCACGACGTCTCCGACGTCCTGGGCGGCTGGGCCGCCTTGGCTCCGCTGTACCAGCCCGCCACCGCCTGACCCGGAAACACGGCCCGGGCCCTTCACCGGGCCCGCGCCACCAGCAAAACCCCCGGTGCACCCACACGGGCTCTTCACGCGCCTGGCCGTGCCCCCGCGCGGGTGCGCCGGCCCCCCTGCACCCTCTCTTCCCCCCCGCTACCACCCGAGGAGTTCCCATGACGACCGACACCGCCCGCACCGCCCCCTTCACCCCCGCCGCCCTCCAGCACCTCATCGACAACGGCAAGGCCCCCCGCCTGCTGGACGTGCGCACGCCCGGCGAGTTCCAGACCACTCACATTCCCGGCGCCTACAACGTGCCGCTGGACACCCTGCGCGAGCACCGCTCCGAGCTGCGTCGGCACCTCGACGAGGACGTGGTGCTGATCTGTCGCTCAGGCGCCCGTGCCTCGCAGGCCGAGCAGGCCCTCGCCGAGGCCGGCCTGCCGAACCTGCGCGTCCTGGACGGCGGCATGATGGCCTGGGAGGCCGCAGGCGCCCCGGTCAACCGCGGCCCGGAGCGCTGGGAGCTGGAGCGCCAGGTCCGTCTGATCGCCGGCTCGGTTGTGCTGGTCAGCGGTGTCGTGGGCTTCTTCGTCCCCGGCGTGCACCTCGTGGGCACGGCGATCGGCGCGGGCCTGACGTTCGCCGCGCTCAGCAACACCTGCGCGATGGGCATGATGCTGTCAAAGCTGCCCTACAACCGGGGACCGCGCACCGACATCCGTACCGTCATCGCCTCCCTGCGGGACCGCTCGTGATCACCCTCGTCCTCGCCGCCTCCGTCCTGATCGGCATCAGCCTCGGCATCCTGGGGGGCGGCGGGTCCATCCTCACCGTACCGATCCTGGTCTACCTCGCCGGACAGGAGAGCAAGGAGGCCATCGCCACCTCCCTGTTCGTCGTCGGCGTCACCAGCCTCGTCGGCCTGATCCCGCACGCCCGAGCCCACCGCGTGCGCTGGCGGACCGGGCTGATCTTCGGCTCGGTCAGCATGATCGGTGCGTACGGCGGTGGACGCCTGGCCGAGTACATCCCCGGCACCGTCCTGCTGATCGCGTTCGCCCTGATGATGCTGGCCACCGCCGTGGCCATGCTCCGCAAGGGTGCCGGACGCAAGAAGGCCGGACACAAGGGCGCCCCCACCGAGATGCCGGTGAAACTCGTTGTGACCGAGGGCTTGATCGTCGGCGCGGTCACAGGACTGGTCGGCTCGGGCGGCGGTTTCCTCGTCGTCCCCGCCCTCGCCCTGCTGGGCGGACTGCCCATGAGCATCGCCGTGGGAACGTCGCTCCTGGTCATCGCCATGAAGTCGTTCTCCGGGCTCGCCGGCCACCTGTCCGGCGTCCAGATCGACTGGAACCTCGCCCTCCTGGTGACCGCCGCCGCCGTCGTGGGAAGCCTGATCGGCAGCCGGTTCGCCGGCCGCATCCCCCAGGACACCCTGCGCAAGGCGTTTGGTTGGTTCGTCGTCGTCATGGGCGTCTTCGTCCTCAGCCAGCAGCTCCCCACGGCCGTCTGGACCAGCCCTCTGACCTGGATCGGCGCCGCACTCGCAGCGGCGGTGGCCGGGTCCTGGAAGCTGACCGGCAGGCGTCGGACGCAAGCCGCCGACACGGCACCGCAGACCACCCGAGAGCCGAGCATGCACTCCTGAGACCCCAGTCACGGAGGGGGACGGCACACCACACGACATCACACACGAAGGAGAACCCGGTGAAAGTACAGGAAGAGGCGGTGAGCGCGGTCCTCCACAGGCTGCGCCGCGCCCAGGGCCAGCTCACGGGAGTCATCACCATGATCGAGGACGGCCGCGACTGCGCGGACGTCGTCACCCAGCTCGCCGCCGTCTCCCGTGCCCTCGACCGGGCCGGCTTCAAGATCGTCGCAGGCGGCATGCGCGAGTGCCTGGCGGGGGACCGCGGCGAAGCCTCGTCGATGACGGAAGACAAACTGGAAAAACTGTTCCTCTCCCTGGCCTGACCGTACCGGCGGCTGGGACCCGTGACGGTCTCCCTCGCGGGGCCCTCGCGGGCTGTGATCCTCTCCCTCCGCGATGCGGCCCGGCCGGGCCGAGCAGCCGGTTCGCCGCGGATTTGTCTGATCACCATCTCGTCGAGGTACTCATGAGCGAAATACCCCCCTAGGTATATTTCGTTACATTGGGTACAGATACCCACGGGGGTATTTGCGAGAGGAGCGACCACGTGTTCTTCATCGACACCATCGAGATCGAGGGCCTTGGCAATCGCCACTACCTGGCCGGCGGCGAGCAGGCCGCCGTGGCGGTGGACCCGCCCCGCGACATCGACCAGGTTCTGGCCGCAGCGGCCCGCCGCGGGGTGCGGATCACCCATGTCGCGGAGACCCATGTCCACAACGACTACGTCACCGGCGGCCTCGAACTGGCCCGTATCACCGGCGCCGCCTACCTGGTCCCCGCCGGGGCGAACGTGTCGTTCACCAGCGTGCCAGTGGCCGATGCCGACACGGTGACCATCGAGGAAGGACTCGAACTGCGGGCCATCGCCACCCCCGGGCACACCCCGCACCACACCACTTACGTGCTGGCCGAGCAGGAAACGTCGGTCGCCGCGTTCACCGGCGGCTCCCTGCTCATCGGCACGGTGGGCCGACCCGACCTGGTGGAACCCCGCCTCACCGAGGAACTGGCCCGCGCCCAGCACGCCTCGGCCCACCGGCTGGCGACCGAGCTCCCCGACGAGACCGCGGTCCTGCCCACGCACGGTTTCGGCAGCTTCTGCTCCTCCGCCCAGTCCGAGGGCGACCGCACCACCATCGGCCACGAGAAGAACGCCAACACGGCGCTCACCACCGACGTCGACTCCTTCGTCGTCGAGATCCTCGCCGGACTCGAGGACGTCCCGGCCTACTACGCGCAGATGGGCCCCACCAACGCGGGCGGGCCCGCCCTGGTGGACCTGACACCCCCAGCAGTCGCGGACGCCGACGAGATCGCCTCCCGCCTCGCAGCCGGCGAGTGGGTCGTGGACCTGCGCAACCGGGTCGCCTTCGCCGAAGGCCATGTCTCCGGGTCGTTCAACTTCGAAGCGGACGGCAAGCTCGCCACCTACCTCGCCTGGATGATCCCGTGGAGCAAGCCGGTCACCCTGCTCGCCGAGTCCCCGGAGCAGCTGGCCGCCGCCCAGCGCGAACTGATTCGCGTCGGCATCGACCGGCCCGCAGCCGCCGCCACCGGCACCCCGCAGGAGTGGGCGGGCGACAGTACCCGGCTGGCGTCCTTCCCCCGCTCCACCTTCGCCGGCCTGGCCGAGCAGGGCACGGACGACATCGTCGTGCTGGATGTGCGCCGCACCTCCGAGCGCGCCGCCGGTCATGTCAGGGGATCCGTCCACATCCCGATCCATCAGCTCCACAAGCGGCTCGACGAGGTTCCGCGCGGCACCGTGTGGGTGCACTGCGCAGGCGGTATGCGCGCCGGAATCGCCGCGTCGCTGCTCGACGCCGCCGGCCGTGACGTGGTGGCCGTCGACGACGGCTTCGACTCCGCCACCGCCGCCGGACTGACCGCCGCCACCGACTGACCCTCCGCCTCGGCGGCACGGCTACCGGCTCGGCAGTCCT
The DNA here is from genome assembly GCF_055590565.1 of Streptomyces sp. NPDC041814. Lineage (NCBI taxonomy): Bacteria > Bacillati > Actinomycetota > Actinomycetes > Kitasatosporales > Streptomycetaceae > Streptomyces > Streptomyces sp. NPDC041814. The sequence goes on from NZ_JBVJAM010000002.1 coordinate 913,705, forward strand.
CACACCCGAAAGACCACTACTGAAAGGCCCTGTGATGTCTCTCTTCTCCCGCCTCACCCGTGACACCCGACGCGTCACCGCGGACGAGGCACACCGCCGCACCCAAGGCGACGGCGCCCCAGCCGTCCTGCTGGACGTACGCGAGCGAGGGGAATGGTCCGCCGGCCGCGCGCCCGGTGCCGTGTACGCGCCCCTATCCGCCCTCGCCGCAGGCGCCGACCTGCCAAAGGCCGCCCACGGCCGGCCGCTGGTGGTCATCTGCCGCAGCGGAAACCGCTCGCAGAAGGCCGCCGAACTACTCTCCGCACGCGGCCTGGACGCGGTGGACGTCAAGGGAGGCATGACGGCGTGGGCGGCGGCCGGGCACCCAGTCGTCGACGCGCACGGTAACCGCGGCACTGTGGCATGACCGCCCTGGTCCTCGCGCTGGTCGCGGGGGCCGTCGTCGGCCTGGCCCTCGGCGGACTCGGCGGCGGCGGCAGCGTACTGGCAGTGCCCGCGCTGACCTACCTGCTCGGACTGAGCCCGGCGGACGCGATCACCGCAAGCCTGATCATCGTCACCGTGACGTCCGTGACCGCGCTCGTGGGCCACGCCCGGGACGGCAACGTGGCCTGGCGCACCGGCCTGCTGTTCGCGGCGGCGGGCGTCGTCCCGGCCATGCTCACCGGAGCGGCCGCCGGCCGCCTGCCGCAGACCGCGCTGACCGTCGCCTTCGCGGCGGTCGCCGCGACTGCCGCTGTGGGCATGCTGCGGCCCGCGCACGCCCCGGCCAGCGGCGAGGTGCGTCCCCTCAAGGCGGGCGCCGCCGGAGCCGGGCTCGGCGCGGTGACCGGACTGCTGGGCGTGGGGGGCGGTTTCCTGGCCGTCCCCGCCCTGGTCCGGGTACTGAGCCTTCCCATGCGCCGGGCTCTCGGCACCAGCCTCCTCGTCATCACCATCAACTCCCTCGCCGCTCTCGTCGCCCGCGCCGGAGACGCCGCCACTGTGGACTGGGCCGTCATCGCGCCGTTCACCGCGGCAGCAATCCTCGGCGCCTGGGACGGCAAGCGCTACGCTCAACGGCTCTCCGGCGACACGCTGCGACGGACCTTCGCCTACGTACTCCTCGCGGTCGCCGTCCTCATGCTCCTCGACGCGTTCGTCTGACCTCCCGGCGGCTCCGCCGCCACCGGCCCCGCCCCGGTCCGGCACGCATCAGGCCGGACCACAGTTGTTTCCCACCGCAGCCACACCCGCACCGTGCAAGGACGCCGACGCATGACCACGAACACCACGAGCAGGGAGCCCACCGGGACAACCGCGCGCCTCGGGCTGCGGGAGAACTGGCCCCAGTTCACCCTTCTCGTCATCGTCAACATGACCGTCGGCGGCCTGGTGGGCCTCGAGCGCACCACCGTGCCCCTCATCGGCACGGACGTCTTCGGCCTGACCAGCGACCTGGCTGTCTTCTCCTTCATCATCGCCTTCGGCGCCACCAAGGCCCTGACCAACCTCGCTGCCGGAGCACTGACGGCACGCTTCCGCCGCAGGCAGCTCCTCCTCGCCGGCTGGCTCATCGGCGTCCCCGTCCCCTTCATGCTCGCCTGGGCGCCGTCCTGGGGCTGGATCGTCGCCGCGAACGTCCTGCTCGGCCTCAACCAGGGGCTGGCCTGGTCGATGACCGTCAACATGAAGATCGACCTCGTGGGCCCCGCCCGCCGCGGACTCGCCACTGGGCTCAACGAAGCCGCCGGATACACCGCCGTCGGCGTCACCGCGCTGCTCACCGGATACCTCGCCACCGGCTACGGCCTGCGGCCCGTCCCCGAACTCCTCGGCGTCGTCTTCGTCGTCGCCGGCCTCGCCCTGTCCCTGATCGTCCGCGACACCGCCGCACACGTCGCCCTCGAACTCGCCCAGCACCCCGCGCCTCTGCCCGCCGACGAGAAAACCGGCACAGCAGCCACCTTCGCCCGCACCTCCTGGCGTGACCGCTCACTGCGCGGTGCCAGCCAGGCCGGCCTCGTCAACAACCTCAACGACGGACTCACCTGGGGGGTCTTCCCTCTCCTCTTCACCGAGCACGGCCTCGGGCTGGCAGCCGTCGGCCTCATCAAGGGCCTCTACCCCATCATCTGGGGAATCGGCCAAATCCCCGCCGGCCACCTCTCCGACCGCGTCGGCCGCAAACCCCTCATCGTCACCGGGATGCTCATCCAAGCCACCGGATTCGTCCTGACCCTCGCTCTGCTCGACAACCCCCTGCTCGCGGGCCTCCTGTCTGCCGTGGCCCTCGGTCTCGGCACCGCCATGGTCTATCCCGCCCTCATCGCAGCGGTCTCCGACCACGCGCACCCCACCTGGCGCGTCAACGCCCTCGGCACCTACCGCTTCTGGCGCGACATCGGCTACGCCACCGGTGCTCTCCTCGCCGGCGTGCTCGCCGACACCCTCGGCCTGAACGCCACCGTCATCGCCGCCGCAGTCCTCACCGCCGTGTCCGGCCTCCTGGCCGCCCACTGGATCACCGAGCACCGGCCCGAAACCCGATGAGGGACGAGGCGGCCCAGGACGCTGCTCGTTCCCGGCCGGCTTTCCGAGCCAACGCAGAAGCCTCAGCTGCTGATCCAGCGCAAGCACAAGGCGCCGGCGCCTGGACGAACGTTCAAGGCACCAGGGCATCCCGAGGTAAGAGAACTGTGGGCGCTGCCGGCGAGGGCCTTTGCCGACGACTCGCATCTGGTGGCCTGGTTGCGATCGCGGAGCAATGCCTGGCCTCGGCAAATCCCGGCGATACCCAGCAGATGCTGCGCCAGATCGTTGATGCCAATCAGCGACTGCCGGCGCTGGATGACGTATCCACATCCAAGATCGCGCAGGCTTTGGCCGCGTTACAGCATGCGCGCGACGACCGAACGGTCGCCCGGCGCGCCGTGGGGCGCTTCCTAGAGATGATGCTCAGTAGGGGAGTGCTCCACGACGACCTGTATTTCGAGATGTGGAGAGCTGTCTTCAAGTCGCTGCGGGAACTGCGCACGGCTCTGGCGGAGGCATAAACCGAACTGGTTGTCACAGGGCCCGAGCCCGTGCGAGCCGCGGTCGACGCGATGCTCACCACAGTTCGTGGCTGCCTGGGGCGTCACGAGGCATCTTTCGAACGCCACGCCGCTGTGGCGACGGGCAATTGGATGCAGGTGCAGAACAGCTGGCCTGGGCTACCGCGAGCTTCTCTCGAACTGCTGGCGATGCGCGAGACCCTGGACGCGCTTATCCACCCGCTCAACCAGTACGCCGAAATCGGCGAAGCTGACGCCTCCAGGTTTACGCCTGCCGGGCCCAACCGGCGCAATCCCGGGGCACCGTCAAGCTCCTGCCTTGCCTGTGTCGTGGGCGATGCTGCTTCGGGGACATCCTCGGTGTCGATGACAGTGCTTGCCACCACATTGGAAAGTGAACCGAACTCGCTGCGCATGGCGGCGCTCGAAGAGATCGCCCAGCGGGCTGAGCGAGGAGATGTCCCAGCGGGGAGGGTGCTTCTCGACCTTATGAGCCATCAGGACACGGTGATTCGTGGACGGGCCAAGAGCAGTCTGACCAGACTGCCGTCGGGAGCAGCCGAGGCCCGCTATGGGCCGCTACTCATCGCTGCGTACGACGACCCGATGGACTGGTGGTGGGAGTTGGAGCGCGACGGGGACGCGGTCGTTGCGTGGGGGAATCACAGAGCTGGAGTCGGAGAGACCCGGGCGCACAAGTCTGCGCAGCGGTCCTACGGCTGATCGCACCTTGGAAGGCTGAACCCGACGTCGCCGCTGTGCTCACCCACGCAGCTGCCACCGAGCGGCGGTTCACGGTGCGCGACGACCGTCGCGCGCCGTGAACTCACTGCCGACGCCCCAGGACGAGGCAGGTGTCCTGCCCGGCGTCTGACGGGGCCGGCCTGGCTGTGGTCGGCGTGATGGCCGGGGACGTGGCGTGCGAGCGGCAGGCCGACGGGCACTGTGAAGGCGTCGCCGCCCGTTCCCTCCGCCGTGACCGGAGCGGGACGCTCACTCCCCGTGAGGAGTGAGTGTCTGCTCCGACCAGACGGTCTTGCCCTGGGGGGCGTACCGGGTGCCCCACAGCGTGGCGAGCTGGGAGATGATGAAGAGTCCCCGCCCGCCCTCGTCTGCCGCCCCGGCGTACTTCATGTGTGGGGCGGTGGTGCTGCCGTCCCAGATCTCGCAGGTCAGTCCGCGGTCCAGGATGAGACGGAGCTTCACCGGCGGGCTGCCGTAGCGCACCGCGTTGGTCACCAGCTCGCTGACGATCAGCTCGGTCGCGATGCCCGTGTCGTCGGAGAGATGCCAGTGGGCGAGCTGTTCGGCCACCAGCCGCCGGGCGGCGGCCGGCGCGGACCGGTCGGGCGGCAGCTCCCAGGCCGCGTACCGTTCCGGGGGCATGGTCCGGGTCCGGGCCAGGAGCAGGACGGAGCCCCGCAGCGCGGGAGAGTCGGGCAGCGCTCGCGCGGCCGCGTCGCACAGGTGCGACAGCGGACGGTCGTCCGGCTGGGCGAGCACCCCGCGCAGCACACTCGAGGGCGGCTCGGCGTAGTCGCGCAGACCGCCGCTGTAGACGGCGAGGAGACTGCCCTCGCGCAAGGGCACCGTGGCCGCGGCCACGGGCTCCCGGTCCTCGGCGCCCAGGAGCGGTCCCACGGGCACCTGGGCGAGGGAGGCCGTGCCTTCCGGGTCCACGACGAGCGGGGCGGGGTGACCGGCGGAGGCCACGACGCACGTCTCGCTGAAGGGGTCGTAGACGGCGTACACACAGGACGCGGAGAGCGGCCTGCGGTGCAGCGGGTCGTCCGGCGGCAGCTGATTCCGCTCCTGCGTCAGCCTCGACGCGGCGTCATACACGCGTGCGATCAGCTCGTCGGGTTCCAGATCGAGCACGGCGAGTGCCTGGACGACGGTGCGCAGCTGCCCCAGGGCGGTGGCCGCGTGGATACCGTGCTCGGTCACCTCCCCGAACACCAGGGCGGTCCGGGCTCCCGGCAGGGAGATCGTGTCGAACCAGCTGGTGCTGTCTCGTCCGGGCAGCACGAGGTGTTCGGTCCGGACGGCGGGCTGTTCCGCTGACCGCTGCGGAAGGAGAGCCCTGCGCAGCGCGCTGACGACGGTGTACTCATGCACGTAGCGGCGCGCGTTGTCGATACCGAGGGCGGCCCGGGAGGCCGCCGCCGCCGCGACCGGGATGTCTTCTTCGGTGAACGGCTCGGAGTCGCCGTAGCGGTAGAGGCTGAGCAGCCCAATGACCGCACCGCGCAGCGTCAGTGGCGCGAGCAGGAGCGAGTGCGTCCCGGCGGCTCGTATGACGCGCGCCTGTGCCGGGTCGATGTCGGCCCAGGGCTCACCCGTCAGCGGGACCACACGCGCCCGCAGGTCCGACAGGGCCTGCTGGTAGGGGGTGCCGTGGACGAGGGTGCGGATGTCTCCCACCTGACGGGCCGGTTCGGGCAGACCCTTGTACGCGGCACGCCGCAGCGGTACGTCCTCCTCCAGAGGCCCGGGCCGCGGGGCCTCGCCGCGCAGGAGTGCCTCGACGACCTCGACCACGCCCACGTCGGCGTACGCGGGGACCAGCGCCTCGACGAGTTCGCGGCAGGTGGCCTCGACGTCGAGCGACGCGCCTACGTTGCCGCGCACCGTGGTGAGGACCTTCTCCCGGTGTAGGCGTCGGGTCTCGTCCGTCACGTCGATCAGGGACACGGCCAGTCCGAGGACGGCGCCGCCGTCTCCCTCTGGCTCAACCCCACCGCCTCCCGGCCGTTCCTGGAGCCGGAGCGCCGTGACGGCCAGCTCGCGCCTCTCACGGGGGGCGTCGTCGGGTGCGGCGTCCGGGCGGGCGTGGAACAGGTGCCGGATCCCGGGCACGCCGGTGCCCAAGACCTCACGCAGGAAAACCTCCACCGCCTCCGGCTCCTCGAAGCCACACAGCTCGGTGAAGAGCCGCCCCCGCAGCCCTTCACCCTCGCTCCGGCCGGCGGCGGGCGGGACGCTCGCGCGCATGACGCGCAAGTCCGGATCGAGGACGCGTACGGGGATGTAATCCTGGGAGAACATCATGTCCAGCAGCGCCTGCCCGACGGCCCCCACATCCCCGTCGGTCCCCCCGGTGCCCCAGTCCCCCCTGGCCGGCGCCCACAGCCCCGGCACCGCGTCCGCTCCCCTCCGCAGCCACCTGCCGCCCGCCAGAACGTCCGTAACGGGCCGCCCCGTCGCCTCGGCGGCCGACAGTCCGAAGAACCGCTCGGCGTCGCTGCTCCAACCCGTGACCACACCGCTGTCGTCCACGACGATCAGAGGGGAATCAGCCATCACGCCAGCTCCTTCGGCCCCCTGAGCGGGACCCGCTTCCGGCATCCGCACGCGACCACGGCCACGGCACCAGAATCAGCCCTGCCCCGGCCGCCCGCCACCGGAGTGCCCGCGCGACGCCCGTGGCACAGCACTTCGGGCTGCACATGCACGGAAAACTGCCTGCACCGTCCGAAGTCTTGCCCGGTAGGACAGGTGGTGAAGCCGACTCGGTAGCTCCCTGGCGCACGCAGCCTCTTCCGAAGGCAGACGACACGGCCAGCTTGTACCTCGGCGCTCAATAAGAAGCCATCTCATTTGGGTGTCTCGGTATTCTGTGCGTCATGGTGGGGATCGTTGAGCGGCTGGTGCCGGACGAGTTGTGGGAGTTGTTCCAGCGGGTGGTGCCGGAGGCGCCGTCGCGGCCGCAGGGTGGTGGCCGGCGTCGGCACGGCGACCGGGAGGTGCTGGCCGCGATCGTCTTCGTGGCCACGTCGGGTTGTACCTGGCAGCAGCTGCCTTCGGCGTCGTTCGGCCCGTCGGGAGCGACTGCCCACCGGCGGTTCTCGGAGTGGTCGAAGGCCAGGGTGTGGGCCAAGCTCCACCGCTTGGTCCTCGACGAACTCGGTGCCCGAGGCGAGCTGGACTGGTCGAGGTGCGCAATCGACTCGGTGAATATGCGGGCTCTGGAAAGGGGGACCTGACAGGACCGAATCCTGTCGACCGGGGCAAGTACGGGTCGAAGATCCACCTGATCACCGAGCGGACCGGTCTGCCCATATCCGTCGCAATCTCCGGCGCCAACGTCCACGACAGCCAAGCCCTGATCCCGCTCGTGAAGGGCATACCGCCCATCCGCTCCCGCCGAGGCCCCGTCGACGCCGGCCGGCAAGGTCCACGCCGACAGGGGCTACGACTATCGTCACCTGCGGCAATGGCTATCCGGGCGCGGAATCCGGCACCGCATCGCCCGCAAGGGCATCGAGACCTCACAACGCCTCGGCCGGCACGGCTGGACCATCGAACGCACCATGTCCTGGCTCGCCGGCTGCCCACGACTCCACCGCCGCTACGAACGCAAGGCCGACCACTTCCTGGCCTTCACCAGCATCGCCTGCACCTTCATCTGCTACCGCCGACTCGCCAAATGAGATGACTTATTAGTTCGAGGATCTTGTCGACACAAGAAGGTCGAATCGATCCGCTATGCGGGTGCAGTCGATGAGTTCGGGCTGCGATAGGAGTCTGATGGAGGACACTCGATACTGGAGGCTGGCCTGTGGCTGAACCACACTTCCTGGAGACCCGGAAGGCTTTGGAAAGGGCGATCCACGTCGAGCGGTTGGCGCTCGCTCAAGACCTCGCCGAACTCAGCGAAACCCAGTGGGCGAAAGCATCACTGTGTGAGCGCTGGACCGTGGAGGAGGTGGTAGCCCATCTGACGGCAGGTGCCAGCACAAGGATGTGGCGCTGGCTGCTGAGCATGCTGGCCGCGCGGTTCGACCCCGATCTGCACAACAACCGCCGGCTCGCAAAGCACCGTGGTGCTACACCTGAAGAGACCTTGCGGCGATTTCGCGAAGTTGCCGCCGGGTCCGCCGGGCCGACAGGACATACTGCGGCCTGGTTGGGGGAGATCGTCGTCCACAGCGAGGACATCCGTCGGCCATTGGGTCTTGTGCGCACACCCCCAGTGGCCACGACGACCGCCGTTGCCCGGTTCTTCGCCAGCCGCGATTTCACCGTACCGAGCAAGACCGCGATCGCGGGTCTGCGGGTCGAGGCTACGGACGGACCGTTCACCACCGGCTCAGGGGATCTGCTCCGGGGGCCAACCCTCTCGCTTGTGATGGGGATGGCAGGCCGCGCAGCGGCCTGCGAGGGCCTTGAGGGTGACGGTGCCGCAATCCTGCGCGCCCGACTGCGCTCAGGTTAAAGAACAAGCTGAAACGGGGAGGGGTGTCGTCAACGGGCAACCCCTGTCGCCGTGGTGGGCGTGCCGGAATCGTGGTGGCATGAAGACCACCACCCTTGAGGGGTGGGGTTTCGGCACCGCTGTCATCCGTTCCATCGGCGCCCACCACGACGGAGCGCACGATCTGGTCACCGACGGGCTCTACGTCGACCTGCGCCGAGCGCTGCCCAACCCGGCCGGGTCCGATCAGGCGGATGCCTGCGTGCTCGATCTGTGGTCCGGTGCGGCCGTGCACGGTAATGGCGCCCAGAAGGGGGTAGAGACCGCGCCCGCCGCCGTAGTGCGCGGTGACACCGGTGCTGTCGACGTGGTTCTCGTGCAGGATCCATTCGCCGGGCCCTTCCTGCGGCTGCCCGACGGGATACCGGCCGTGCCGGGCGGCCGGTTCCTCGCCCAGCGCGGCGCTCGACAAGGACCTGGGATGCCAGCCGGTCTGGAACCAGGCTCGTGGTGGAAGGCCGCCCAGGCAACGGACTGGGGTGATCATCGGAGTTCTGCTACCGCCGTGATTATCCAGAGAATGCCGATCAGGGGCGCGCTCCGGGTCGAAGTTCACCGACGAACGGGCTGCGGAGAGATGGTTCGCGTGGTCCGGCACGCCCGACATCGGATTCCCCGCTCGAAGTAGTAGTGCGACATACGACCGTCACGGAGAGTCGCACGAGAATGCATGAACCGTAGTCAACCTGACGGGCCAGCCCCGGTGTTCCCCTGACGGTGGGTCAACACGACCCAGGCGGCGCCCCCCGTGCCAGTGATCCCCGGCCCGGGCGCCCGCCATCACGCCCCAGCCACCGCCACACTCGCGATCATGACCGACTGGCTCTGTTCGCGAGAACCGGCACTGGCGCAACTTCTGTGAAGTCGAGCTGATCCCCGGTGGCCGAGGCTGGTGCCCCTGGCGAACTGGCAGATCAGCGCCTCGCTCCGAGGGAGACGTGAACCACGTGGGCGCGGGTTCACAGAACCTGCGCCAGAACCCGAGAACCAGCTCTGGCACAGATCTTGGGGTCGCGGAGGGTGACGTTCGAGTTCGATTTACTCAGAGTGCGATCGGCCGGTACTTCAGAGCCTCATGGACGATCTGCTCGGGAGACGGGTCCTGAAGGATGTCCGAGGGGTGGAAGACCAGGTCACTCACCCGGGGATGCGACACGTTTGCTTCCAGCAGACGCAGATAGTAGTCGCTCTCCTCAGAGGCAGTCAGGAGTCTGCGGACGATCTCAACGAGCTCGTCCCGGGTGATGTCCGCGATCACGGGGCGAGCCGGCCGGGCCGCCTCCCTCGCGAACTCCTCCAGGCTCCTGCTGCCGTCGTATTCGGCAAAGTCGAGAGCCACGTAGTCCTGACCGGTCATCGCGTTGAACGCCTCGATCTCCCCGCCCGCCACCTCTGGGTGGGCGGTTAGCAGCTCAGCGATCCGCTCAACCTCAGTGCACAGCTCGTTCAGTCGCTGCCGACTCACGGGCGGGGGCAACAACTCCGGTCTCAGGTCCACAGCGGCATTATGTCCGTCGGTGCCGACACGCCCTAACTGGCCTCCCAGGACGCTGTCTTTCGGACCTTGGCGAAGGATCGGAGGGCTTGGAGTGCTACTGCAGCAGGATCATCTTGCGGAGTAGTTCGAATCCAGCGCGGCCGTAGAGCTGCCGCTTGATCTTCTGGATGCGGTTGACGGCGCCCTCGATACTGCCGGAGCTCCAATCGAGAGTGAGCCCGGCGGTCACGGCGTCGAGGTCTCGGAGCAGGTGGAGTGCGAAGCCGGTGAGGCCGGGCAGTTGGCTGGCATCGACTGCGTTGATCCAGGCGGGGAGTGTGGAGCCGAGGCGGTCGGTGAGTATCTCGCCGAAGTCGCGGACGAGTCCGGCAGCCTTCTCCAGTTCGGGGCAGCGGGCCAGGACCTCCTTCAGGCCGGCGACGTCTTCCTCGGTCAGAGCCGTGGGGTGCCGGGTGAGCCAGCCGGTCACCTGCCGCACAGACGGCGGCCGCGGGGCCGCGCCGGCCGGAGCCCCGCGGTGGGTCGCAATGTGGGCGCGGACCATCTGGTAAGTGACGGGCGCGTTGGGGGCAATGAGTTCACCGTGCAGTCGCGTGACGCTGGTGCATCCTTCGGCGAATCGCCGCTCCAGGTAGGGCTTGTAAGGGTCCAGTCTGCTGGGCGGGGGCCGGTTCTCGCGGATGGTGTCCTGCCAGCGTATGGCGTTCGCGTACCGGAGCACGGTGTTGAGACCCCAGCCCAGGTGCCGGGCAATCGCCCGGCGGGAGTGGCCTTGGGCGAGGAGCTCGTGGACCAGGGCGTGCACTGCCTTCTTCCGTTCGGCCCGCCGGCCGAGGGGCGCCGAGTCGTTCTGCGGCATACCGGGGCCAGGACGGGTCGTGCCTGCCAGCGTGCCAGTGGGCGACGGATTGCGCAGGCACTCGCGGTGGGCGGCGACGCAGGTGTCAACAGCTCGGCCGAGGCCCTGCCACAGGCGGAACCGGTCGGCAACCTGCAGAGCGTCGGAGGCACCGCGGCGGGCGCCCTCGGCGTACGCGCCGGCTCGGTCCCGGCAAATGACCTCCACGCCTGGGTGCTGGATCAGCCAAGCGGCCAGTGGCCCGGCTTCGCGGGTCGGGAGCACATCGACCACGCGATGGTCTTCGACGCTGGTCAAGACGGTGGAGTAGGTCTGGCCGCGACGGATCGCGAAGTCGTCGACTCCCAGCACCCGGGGCGTGCTGAACCGTGGATCGGGCAATGCCATGATCCTGCGTAACAAGGTCATCCGTCCCGCGCCGAAGCCCAGCTGGGCGGCCAGCCGAGCTCCGGCCCGCCCGGCCAGGGCGAGCCCCACTTGCTCCAGGGCGTGGTTGAGTCGGGTGGTGAACCGTGCGTGCGGGGCGGCGAGCCGGGAGAAGGGCTCGGCGAACGTCCGGCGGGGACAGCCCGCCACTCCGCAGATGAAACGCCGGACCGTCAACCGGATCACGAAGCCCTGTTCAGCGAGCGGAAGGTCCTTCAGCCTGCGCTGATAGCGGTCGTGGACTCGGTCCGAGAAACGACCGCAGTCCGGACATGCCGCCCCCACCGCGCGGCCTCTCGCCATCACCTCGACCGTGCCGAACGCGGCCGTAACAGCCTCGATCGGCGCCCCGCCGCACTCCGACGGCAAGCTGACCATCGTCGCGCTGACCACCGAAGCCGGACTGCGCCGTAACAAGCTCACCCACAAGCACACCGGGCTCAAGGACCTGTTCTACGCCCTGGTCAAGGCCCGCGCCCCCGTCCCCGACGTGTTGCCCGACGCGGCGCGGGCCCGGGCCGCCAAGCAGCAGCAGGACCTGACACGCGTGCGCGCCGAGCGCGACGACCTGCGTGCCCAGCTGCAGCTCGTGGCGCGGATCGTCCAGGTCCTGGAGATCGAGAACCACCAGCTCAAGGAGGTCCGCAGCCGGCTGGAGGCCCAGCTGGCCAGCCACAGTGCCGTCGCCGACCTCAGCCGGCACCGCCGCTGAACCGGATCCCCCCGGGACGCCCGGCGCGCCGCGCGCGCACGGTTCACCCTGGTGGCGCTCCTGGAGAACCCGGTGGTGGTCAGTCGGCACCCCGCCCCGCGGGCGAGGCGGTGTTCTGGGTGGCGGCCCAGGAGGCGAGCAGCCGCAGGCCCTCCTCGGAGGCCGAACCGGGCTCGGCGGTGTAGATGGTGAGGGTAAGCCCGGGAGCGGCGGCCATCTCCAGGCCCTCGTAGGCGAGAGTCAGGTCACCGACGGCCTGGTGGTGGAAGCGCTTGGTACCGGTGCCGTGGTGGCGGACGTTGTGCGCGCCCCAACGGGTGCGGAAGTCGTCGCTGCGGGTGGACAGCTCGCCGACGAGGTCGTGGAGGTCCTTGTCGTGGGGGTTGCGGCCGGCCTCGGTCCGCAAGATGGCCACCGCGACGTCGGCAGCCTGGTCCCAGTCGGGGTAGAAGCGCCGGGAGGCGGGGTCGAGGAACTGGAAGCGGGCCAGGTTCGTGTGGTTGCCGGCCGTCGCGTAGACATCGTCGTAGAACGCGCGGGCGAGATCGTTGACGGCCAGGAGGTCCATACGGCCGTTGCGAACGAAGGCGGGACCGGCGGTGACCGCGTCCAGGACCCACTGCAGGCTGCGGTGGGCCTTCCACTGCGCGGTGCGGCGCCTGGGGCGGGTGAGGGCGTCGGAGCCGTCGGCGGTGTGGGCGAGGTTGAGCAGGTGGGCGCGTTCGGCATCGTCGAGCTGGAGGGCGCGGGCGAGGGCTTCGAGGACGGCCGGGGAGGCGCCGGCGAGGTTGCCGCGCTCCAACTTGGCGTAGTACTCCACGCTCACGTCGGCGAGGGCGGCGACCTCGCTGCGGCGCAGGCCGGGCACCCTCCGGCGGCTCCCGGAGGGCAGGCCGGCCTGCTCAGGGGTGATCTTGGCGCGCCGCGAGGTCAGGAACTCGCGGACCTCAGCTTGGTTGTCCACGCCTTCGACGGTACGTCCCGCCCGCGCCCATAGGGGTGTACTGGCAGTACACCCCTTGATGGTGTCTCGCTGCCCGCGCGAAGAGCGGGTTACCTGGATGACGTGGTGCTCTTCGCCCCGGTCACGACGACGGGGGGCGAGTGCCCGGCCCTGCACTCGGCGACGCCCCCGGCCTCCTGGGGCCGTACGTCTCGGCACGCGAAGGAAGATCATCTATGCGCGGCGCAGTCATCCACGCCCCCGGCGACGTCCGCTTCGAGTCCCTGGAGGACCCGAAGCTGCTCCACCCCACCGACGCGATCATCCGCACGGCGGTGACCTGCGTGTGCGGCTCCGACCTGTGGCCCTTCCGCGGCGCCGAGCCAATCGGTGATCCGCACCCGATGGGCCATGAGTACGTCGGCTTCGTCGAGGAGGTCGGCTCCGAGGTGACCGCGGTGAGGCCGGGCCAGTTCGTCGTCGGCTCCTTCGCCACCTCCGACAACACCTGTGCGAACTGCGTCAACGGCTTCCAGTCGAACTGCCTGCACCGCGAGTTCATGTCGACCTGCCAGGCCGAGTACGTGCGCATCCCCAACGCCCAGGGCACCCTGGTCGCCACCGGCGACGTTCCGGGCGAGGAGTTGTGGCCGGGCCTGCTGGCCGTCTCCGACGTCATGGGCACCGGCTGGTGGGCAGCTGACGCCGCCGAGGTGAAGCCGGGCTCGACCGCCGTGGTCGTCGGGGACGGCGCGGTCGGCCTGTGCGCGGTGATCGCGGCGAAGGAGATGGGCGCGGAGCGCATCATCGCCATGTCCCGGCACGCGTCCCGGCAGAAGCTGGCCCGCGCGTTCGGCGCCACCGACATCGTCACCGAACGCGGCGACGAGGGCGTGGAAAGGATCAAGGAGCTGACCGGCGGGATCGGCGCCGACAGCGTCCTGGAGTGCGTCGGCACCGCCCAGTCCATGGCTCAGGCCCTGCACTCCGCCCGCCCGGGCGGCAACGTCGGCTTCGTCGGCGTCCCCCACGACGTCGCCCTCGACGGCCAGGAGCTGTTCTTCTCCCACGTCGGCCTGCGCGGCGGCCCCGCCCCCGTACGCCGCTACCTCCCCGACCTGATCAACCGCGTCCTTGTGGGCCGGATCGACCCGGGCAAGGTCTTCGACCTCACCCTCCCCCTGGACCAGGTCGCCGAGGGCTACCAGGCGATGGACGAGCGCCGCGCCATCAAGACCCTCCTCAAGCCCTGACCCCATCGACCCCGCACAAGGAGCACTCCGTGCAGATCACCCGCAGCTCGATCGACACCGCCAAGGGGCCGGCCGACTGGTTCACCGGCGACGTCTACATCGACGCCGTCGCCGCCGCCCCCGCACCCTCCCGCGTCACCGCGAACCTGGTGCACTTCATGCCCGGCGCCCGCACGCACTGGCACCGCCACCCGCTCGGGCAGACCGTCTTCGTCACCGAGGGCGTCGGCCTGTGCCAGCGCCGCGGCGGACCCGTCGAGGTCATCCGGCCCGGCGACCGCGTCCTGTTCGAGGCCGGCGAGGAGCACTGGCACGGCGCCGCCCCGAACCGGCTCATGGTCCACCTAGCCATCAACGAGGGCGACGACGAGCACGACGTCGTGCACTGGCTCGATCCCGTCACCGACGCCGAGTACACCACCGCCCCGGCCACCGACTGAACCAGGAGCACCATCGTGACCACCTTCGCCCTGATCGGCGCGGGCCCCGGCCTGGGCCTGGCCGCCGCCCGCCGCTTCGGCACCGCTGGCCACCATGTCGCCCTCATCTCCCGCAACGCCCAGCACCAGGACGACCGGGTCGCCGAGCTGGCCCGGGACGGCATCACGGCCCGCGGGTTCACCGCCGACGTCCTCGCCCCCGCCTCCCTGACCGCGGCTCTGCACGCGGCGGCCGAGGCGCTCGGGCCCATCGAGGTCCTCCAGTTCAGCCCCGTGCCCCGCGGCGACTTCATGAAGCCGGTCCTGGAGACGACTGCCGCCGACCTGGACGACCCGCTGGCCTTCTCCGTGAAGGGCCCGGTGACCTGCGTGCACGCGGTTCTGCCGGGGATGCGGGAGCTGGGCCGGGGCACGCTGCTGTTCGTCAACGGCGGCAGCGCCGTGCGCCCGAACCCCAAGGTGGCCGGGACCTCGATCGCGTTCGCCGCCGAGAGCGCCTACGTGGCGATGCTCCACGACGCCCTCGCGCCGGAGAACATCCACGTCGCCCAGCTCATCGTGCCCGGCGCGATCCGTACCGACTCCGAGCGCTCCAGCCCGGCCGCGCTGGCCGAGCGCCTGTACGCCATCCATACCGAGCGGGGTGCGTTCCGGCACTACGCCGAGCCCATGCCTGCATGACCAGGCCCGGGACGCCGTCCACGAACCGCGCCGCTCCTCGCCGCGTGCTGCGTGCGGCTCCGGCATTCGCCCTGCTGCTGACCGTGACCGCCTGCTCCGGCGCAGCACCGGAGAACGCCCCGGCCGCCTCGCCCTCTGCCGCTTCCGGGAGGCAGCAGCAGCCGGCGCCGTCCCCGTCCGGAAGGAGTACATCCATGGACATCCGGGTCACCCTCGATGGCCGTCCCATCGACGCCGTCCTGAACGACAGCCCCGCCGCCCGCGACCTCGCCGAGCTCTTCCCACTCACCCTGGACCTGGAGGACTTCCACGGCACGGAGCGGGTCGCCGACCTTCCCCGCAAGCTGGATACCGACGGCGCCCCCGCGCCGGCCGCCGCGAAGGCCGGAGACATCGCCTACTACGCGCCGTGGGGCAACCTCGCCCTCTTCTACCAGGACGGGCCTGCCCCCTCCCCGGACCTGCTGATCCTCGGCCACCTCGACGTCCAAGCCGACCAGCTCGGCCGGGCGACACGCATCACCATCGAAGTCGCCTCCTGATCCGGCCCCCCACCCGCCGCACCGGTGCCCTCGCGGCACCGCCTCACCCCGGAGCCCTTACAGCCCGCACCCCTCGATCGGAGAACCATCGTGACCGTGACCTACGACTTCACCGGCAAGACCGCCTTCGTCACCGGCGCCGCCGGCGGCATCGGACAGGCCACCGCCCTCGCCTTTGCCCGCGCGGGCGCACGAGTCGCCCTCGCCGACCTCTCCGAAGACGGTTTGCGTGGAACCGCCCGCCTCATCAACGCCGCCGGCGGCGAATCCCTCACCCTCACCTGCGACGTCACCAGCGAGGACGACGTCCAGGCCGCGGTCGACCGGACCGTCGAACACTTCGGGAGCCTGGACGCCGCCTTCAACAACGCCGACGTCGAACAGCCCGTCCAGCCGGCCGCCGACACCGCCAAGGACGACTGGGACCGCATCCTCGGCGTCAGCCTCACCGGAGCATTCCTGTGCACCCGCGCCCAGATCCGCCAGATGCTCCGCCAGGACGGCGGCGGCGCGATCGTCAACGTCTCCTCCGGCGCCGGCGTCAAGGGCTTCCAGGGTCAGGCCGCCTACGCCGCCGCCAAGCACGGCATCATCGGCTTCACCCGCTCCGCCGCCCTCGACCACGCCGCACAAGGCATCCGCATCAACGCTGTCTGCCCCGGCATCATCGACACCGAAATGATCCGCCGCTTCGGCGTCACCCGCCCCGGCGGGCGCGAAGGGCTCATCGCCGACGAACCCGTCGGCCGCCTCGGCACCCCCGAGGAGATCGCCTCTGCCGTGCTCTGGCTCTGCTCCACCGACGCCGCCTTCACCACCGGCACCGCCCTTGTCGTCGACGGCGGCCAGACCACCTGACCTTCTCGGGCACCCCCGCCCGAAAGACCACCCCGCCGAAACCCCCGCGAGAGGAGCCAACACCATGAACCCCACCTACGACTTCACCGGCCAGGTCGCCTTCGTCACCGGCGCCTCCTCCGGCATGGGCCTGGCCACCGCCCGCGCCTTCGCCCAGGCCGGCGCCGCCGTCGGCCTCGCCGACATCGACGAGACGGCCGTCACCGCCGCCGTGAAGGAACTCACCGACGCCGGCCACCGTTCCCTCGCTCTGGTCTGTGACGTCACCGACGAGGACCAGGTCGCCGCCGCCGTCGACCGCACCGTCGAAGCCTTCGGACGGCTCGACATTGCCTACAACAACGCCGGCATCATGCCCCCGCCCACCGACGCCGCCGACGAATCCGCCGAGCAGTTCGACCGCGTCCAGAACATCAACCTGCGCGGCATCTGGGCCGCCATGAAACACGAACTGCGCCACATGCGCACCCAGAGCAGCGGGACGATCGTCAACTGCTCCTCCCTCGGCGGCCTCGTCGGCAACCCCGGCCGCGCCGCCTACCACGCCACCAAGCACGGCGTGATCGGCCTGACCAAGAGCGCCGCCCTCGAATACGGCCCCCGCGGCGTGCGCGTCAATGCCGTCTGCCCCGGCACCATCGCCACCCCGATGGTCGACGCCATGGTCGAAGGCGGCGAACTCGACCGCACCCAGGCCGAAGCCGGCCAGGCCATCGACCGCCTCGGCACCGCCGACGAGATCGCCCAGGCCGTCCTGTGGCTCTCAAGCCCCGGCGCCAGCTACGTCACCGGCATCGCCTTGCCCGTCGACGGCGGCTACACCGCGCAGTGATCCTCAGCGAGCGGGTGCGGCTCGACCCGGAGTCCATGATCAGGTATCGGCGGACTGCGGGTAGCAGCTGATCGTCGGCAACCCCAAGCGGATGCTCTCCCGCTCCCGACGGTTTCTGCCGAGACGGTACACATATCGATGCACGCCTCGATGCCGCTGATTCCGGGCCCCTACGGTCACCAGCGCCTCGCGGAGCCAGACCTTCGGGTCGACACCGGCCCGAAGAGCAGGCGCTCCCAACTGGATCAAAAGCCTTTCGGCATACTCGTGGCCCTGCTCCTGGCGACGCACTTTCTGCACCATCCGCTCATTCAACACAAGGCCGTTGGGCAGCAGTTTCAGGGTCCGCGGCGTCGCCCGGCCCATGTAGACCGCGTTAGTGGCCTGGTAGATCGTTCCGACGTGCCCCACGGCGACGACCGCCCCCGAGGCGTCCGTGCGCGGCACGGCATCGGCGAACGAGACGACCCCGCGCACGCCCCGGGCGAGGAGCGCGTCGAAGCACCGGGCGAGGAACCAGCTCTCCGCGTTTGCCGGGCACTCGTCGAGGAGCGTGAACCGCGAGTGTCTCCGCACAGCGGCTTCGACTGGTCGGCTACGCGGCCCGGTGGTGCGCGATGTTCCTGCGCACCCTGCCGGGCGAGGGCCGCCGGCCGGCCGCGGTGGGCCGGGACGGCATCACGAAGTACCTGCGGTGGCTGGCCCAGCGGTCCCGCGACTCGGCCGACTACCAGAGGACCGACACCGGCGACGCGCGGCGGACCGTCATCGGCGTACGGCTGCTGCCATCGACCGCAGGCGGCGGACCGCTGCTGGTCACCCCCCAACGGCACTGGGGCCTGGTGCACACGCTGCGCGCGGTCCTCGACCAGGAACGTGCGTGGCTGGCCGCGAACGACGCTGCCGGGGTGCACCTGCTGGCGAGCGACGTGCCGCCATACCCGGACCGCGACGACACCGACAGCGAGATGGAGGGCCGCTCCCAGGACGCCCTGCCCGAAGCGGTGTTCCTACAGCTGATGTCCAACCGGCTGGGCGAGCGCCCGTACGAAAGCAGCTCACCCGGCTACTGGCTGGAAGTGTGGATGGAAGCCGTCGACCGCCTGGTCGACGAGCACGGCCACGACTTCGACCGCATCCGCGGGTGAGCCGGCACGTCTCGACCTCGGCCCCAGCCCGCGTACGCATAGCCGGGGGCCTCGCGAGCACAATGCAGTTGCCTTTGAGTCGCGGAGATTGTTGCCCCGCGTGGGACGGGGTGGGGCGCGGGCCAGCGGGTGCGCATCGGGATCTCGGCGAAGGTGTTCACCGCCGAGCTGGTGGACGCGGCGATAGCCAAGCATGACCGCGCCGAACGGCGCCGCCGACTTCTGCCGGCCCGGTTGGTCGTGTACTTCGTCCTGGCTCTGTGTCTCTTCGCCCGGGAGTCGTACGAGGAGGTGCTGCGGGTGCTGACCAGTGGCATCCCGAGCAGCCGGGCCGTCGCGGGGGGTGAACCGGTCGTTGCGCGCCTGGTCGGTCTTGTCCGGGATGGTGCAGCGGATCCCGCGGCGGCGCAGGCAGGCGCGATTCTGGCGGGAGGCGTACGCCTTGTCGGCCCGCACGCGATCGGGGCGGACGCGTGGCCGGCCCGGCCCGACGCGGGGCACGCGGACTTTCTCCAGCACCGGTTCGAACTGCGGCGAGTCCCCGCGCTGCCCGGCCGTGATCACGATCGACATGGGCTTGTGGAAAGCGCACATGTTCCGCTCAACCTGTGCGAGGCAGCGCCGAATGTCAACGGGTTCCGGGGGTCAGGCTGCCGGGCCGGAGCCGTGTGTGCGCCAGATCGACCTCAGGGCTTCGACTTCGGCGCGGGGGAAGTGTTCGCCCCACTTGCCGCGATAGCCGCTCTCGCCGTACTTCGTGGCGACTTCGTCGAAGCAGCGGATCACTGCTCGCGCCACGGCATCGACGCTCTGCTGGGTCGACCAGATCTCGGTCCCGGCGTTGTCGTGCTTGGCGCCGTCGGGTAGTTGAAGGAGGCGGATCCACACGTCATTGCCTGCGCGGTAGAAGATCCACCGGAAAGCGGTGGGCTCTGCCTCGAACTGCGCACGCGTCTCGGCCTCACCGCTGACCAGTCGGGCGACCGCTGTCAGGAGGTCCTCGGGGGCGCTGGTGATGTACGAGGCTGTGACTTCAGCATCGGTTTGCCGGTCAGCGATGCTGCAGTCGGCCCATCCGTGTCCGCTGAGAGTCCAGACGAGCCGCAGATCAGCCACGGCCACCGATCTCCTGTGTGAGGAAGCGCCGGACATCGACCGCGAGGGCGGACATCTGCTCGCCGGCATCGAGCCAGGTCGTGACGGACGCTTCCCAGCCACCGGCCGCACTTCGCCATGGGTGAAGAGTCCAGGTCAGCCCGACGTGACCGCCTGAGCGGAAGACCGCGCTGACGGTGAGATCGCGGTCGTTGGTCTGCCAGACCCGCTGCCCGTCCCAGCCGCGGAAGTCCGCAGCCAGTCCCTCCAGGAAGGGCACCAGGTCGGCGCCCCAGTTCCAGGCGACCACCCCGTCAACGCGCATGGTCAGCCCCGGCGCGGACGCCTCAACGACGTACTGCACGCGGTCCTCGTCAGGCCGGGACGAGTCGCAGAGCCGCACACTGACGGAGCGGTTGGTCTGACAGCGGACTGTCACGGCGGTCGGCGCGTCAAGGTCAGTGTCGTGGGAGCTCATCGGTTGAACGGTAGTTCACGCAGGCCGCACCCGTCGCGGCCACTACGCGTCGGGGAGGCGTCCTGCATCCACGTGATCGGCGAGGTAGATCATGACGCCCTCGGGATCCATGCCGAGGGCTGCGGCGACGAGCTTGGGGTCCAGGGGGTTCACGAGGTCGGCAAGGCGGGTGCATCGCAGAGTCCGAGGCGCAACGCCGCAGGGATCCAGGAGGTGGCTGACATAGGCGGTGGTTGAAGAACAAGCCGAAGAGCACGGGCGCAGTGCACGAGCACCGCGGGAGGCGGCCTTGGGCTACGCCGATCTGCGCACCCATACCAGGGCGAGCCATGGCATTACGGACGCCAGCAGCGCGAGCAGCCAGCCGACCAACGTCGGGGGGAACCCCAGCTTCAGGGGGAGGAGCAGGGTGCCGCCGAGGAGGAAGAGCGTGATGACCGGGAGGTGGATGCGGGGGCGGAAGCGCCGCAGCAGCGCGACGTCCTCCTCCTCGATGAATCCCATCCCGGCAAAGATCGCGACCAACGTCCACGCCCAGATGAAGATGAGGAAGAAGCTACCGTCGAAGAACCCGGTCGGATCGTCCCGCACGCCCAGTTCGGGATGGGCGGGCGCGTACATCACTAGTACCTGCTCGCCGCGTTGCGGCGTACCGCGCGTCCGCACGCCGTCGACGGTGAACTTCCTGCGCCCCTCGGGAGTCTTGAGGAACACGGTTACGGTCGTCGCGTACTGGTCGACGTCGTTGATGTTCACACCGGTGGGTTCCGGCGTGCCGACGACGCGGTCGATGGGCACGGCATACGTGTCGCCGCCCGCCCGCTGGACCTTGTTCACCCACGCTGCCATCTCGCCGTCGGGACCGATGCCCTGGCTTAGCGCGGATCCGCTGCTCAGCGCGAACACCAGAGCAACCAGTGTGCGCAGCAGTTTCCACCGGCGTTGTTGCGCCGGATGTTTGACAAGGTCGACGCCACCCATGGCGCGCCGTCGCAGTGCGGCCCAGGAGACGGCCACCCAGCAGCCGACGAAGACGGCAGCCATCGCCGCGAGGATCAGCAGGTACCCATTGGGCACGGACCGGGTCGGCGCCAGCCCCGCGAGGACGGCCCCGAGCGTGCAGAGCAGGGTGAACGCTCCCAACACGCGGGCCACTTTGATCGATGCGGGCATTGTGGGCATGGGGACTCCGAACGTCACACGGGCCCTGTTCCTCTTCAGGGCAGTCCACAGTGGCATGCACCCGCGCCCTGGGGGAACCGACGTGCGATCCCGTCTCCGCCGTGCGGCACGTCCGGGCCGCGTCGCCCGGCAGTCGGACCGACCGGCGCTTCCTGCTTCGGCCACCGGACACCTCCGGTCGTTCGCCGCCGGCGCGGACCGGTGAGGTGCGACGAACATTCCGGTGCGGCCGGGACTTTTCGAAGGATCACCTTGACGAGCCGACGGCAGTAGCGGCCGAGCACACCTTGCCCCCAACCCCGCCGCCGGAGATCACGGACAACGTCAAAGCACCGGCCGGCCTCACCAGGGATGGCCTCGTACAGGCGACCCTGGCCCGCCCAGGCGCCTTGGGGCGAGTTGCGCAACGGGTCGCGAACCTGTTGAGAGGACGACACACGTCGGGCTCGACCTTGACTCACGCAACCACGCCATCGCCCATGAGCGCCCAGAGATCGCGGCAACGGTGAGGCGCAGCCGCGTCACCCGCACCCTGCGGCACTTCGGGGCGCAGCCGCTGAGGGCCACGACGGGTGGCGTGCGTCGCGATGGCTTGGCCCACGATGTATCAAGCTCTGGCTCAGCTTCTCTGGTCGGTGACGATGAGCGGCTGGTTGTGAGCCTGTTGATCAGATGACGTCTCTTGGGTACTGCTAGCGTCGGCAGGGTTGCTCGGCTACGGACGGATATGCGGATGTTCCCCGAAACAGTCCTGAACACAGAACGACTGATCCTCCGCCCGTTCACCGACGTTGACATCGCAGACACACACGCAAGTTGCGCGGATGCGCTCATCCAGCGTTGGCTCCCTCTTCCCCGGCCCTACACGCTGCAGGACGCGACTACCTGGTGCACCACCGTTGCTCATGCCCACCGAGAGTCTGGCGACGGCATTCACTTCGCGGTCGCAGACGCTGACACGGGACGGTTCATGGGTACCGTCGGATTGAAGAAGACCGACTGGCGAGCTCTGGTGAGCGAAGTCGGCTACTGGATATCTCCCTGGGCTCGCGGCCTCGGAATCGCCGGCGAGGCAACCAGAGCACTGGCTCAGTGGCTCATGGTCGACCAGGAGTTCCAGCGTCTGGAACTCCGAGCCGCCACGGAGAACACCGCTTCCCAGAAGGCCGCGCTCAAGGCCGGCTTCCGCCACGAAGGCATCCTGCGAAACGCGGGCTTCGTTCACACAGGCCGGGTCGACCTCAACCTGTACTCCCTGCTGCCAAACGATCTCATGACGACGAGCAGCCCTTCCGCAGACGAGGCTATGTCCAGATGTAGCTGAAAGCCGGCACGGGCGAACGTCTGGCGAACCATGTCCAGGCTAGCTTCGCGTGTTCACGGCCGGCCTCGGCGAGGTGCGCCGAGTTCTCGATCGCCCCTTCGCGGCGGCTGCCCCAGTGCAAGCGCATCCGTGTCCGCTACGGACGGCGCGCTGATCTCTACGTCGGCTGCTGCGACTCGCGTGCAGCATCATCTGTCTGCGTCGACTCCGTGCCTCACGCTGAAGCGGGCGTCAGAGTGGTGGGTTCTGAGGGCCAGTCGAGCACCGTCAGCTCGGGCCACTGCTGCCGCCAGCGGGCGGTCTTGGTCTCGTACACCTCGCGCGGAGCAAGCACTGGATTGGGCCGGACGACGAGATTGAACACGTCGGCAAGCCCATGCGGTGCATAGACGCGCCACCGCCCATCCTGCTCCAGGCGAACCCCCAAGCAGCAGGTAGTAGCAGCGAAGCTGTCGATGGCAGCCTCCGTGGAGGTGTAAGGAGCGCACGCGACGCCGAACTTCTGCTCGTACCAGAGGTGTACGCGGGCCTCGTTTCGGACCTCGACCTCTGCCGGCAAGCCGGCGAAGGCATCGTCGGCGGCCTTGATCACAGTGTCCTCTGCCTCCCACGACAGATCATGATCGTCGAAGTAGAAGACGTCATAGTCCCTGATCCCGCTGGTGGGGTGCCTGTCCGTGGCCACGTTCCAGACGGTCTGAAAGAGGCAGCCGGCCGTCAGGTACCAACCCGGCAGCCCCATCCGAGCGGCACGGTTCAACACCTCCACCAGCACCTCGTTACGGGACAGCACAGACCTGAGGGCAGCGAGCTGCTCGTCGAGCGGAAGGCGACCGATCACCGCTCATGCCTACCACGCCGCAGACCGTGAAGCAGCCGAAACGGCTGCCGCGCCGGCGTAGCCGTGTGGCGGCTGGTTGCTCAAATGGTTGCCCTGCTGGTGGAGGTGCAGGGAGCCGAATGCTTGTTGCGATCGGGGTTGCTCAACCAGTTGCCTGTGGAAAATCCAAGGGGGTCTTTCG
Organism: Streptomyces sp. NPDC041814; assembly: GCF_055590565.1. Taxonomy (NCBI): domain Bacteria; kingdom Bacillati; phylum Actinomycetota; class Actinomycetes; order Kitasatosporales; family Streptomycetaceae; genus Streptomyces; species Streptomyces sp. NPDC041814. The sequence continues at coordinate 937,293 of NZ_JBVJAM010000002.1, forward strand.
CTGCAGATCAGGGGCCTTGGGTCAGCCTTTCCTCTTGGCGACACCTCTTCCCCGAAGGGGAAGAGACCTTCTGTTCCTCCCCCCTTCCCGCGGCGGCCGGCAGCGGAAGAACTGGTTCGGCTCAGCCGAACACCCACGGCCACGAGGGCCGTGTTCCTGCCTGCCCCGGGCATGAAAGCGGCCGGTGCCCCGATCCGCCGAAGCGGGTGGCAAGGGGCACCGGCCAACCGAAAACACACCCCACAGGAGCAGACCTGGGAGAGCATCCTGTAGGAGAGGATACGTCGCATGACGCGGCCGCGGAGGCCCGCACTTGTCACCCGTGATGCATGCATGGCAAAGTTGTCTCGCATCCGCGGTTGCGGTCTGTGACCGCGGGCGGGGATGCCGCCTGCCAGGGCAGCACATGGTGCTGCCTCGAATTGAGATGGGACGCCATGATCCGCGCCGGACGCCTTAAGTACGTGCAGACTCCGGACGACCTGGCCGCGGAGTTGGGAATGGCGCCCGGCACGCTGAAGAACAAGAGGCCGTACGCCCAGGAGGGGCACCCGGCTCCGATCAGCTCGAAGTCGGCCCGCGCACTGCTCTGGGACAGCGAGCAGACCAAGGCGTTCTACGCAGGGAAGCCGACCCCGCCTCTTCCGGAGACGGACGATGACGAGGACCTTCTCGACCGTCACGAGGCCGCAGCCGAACTCGGTGTCACTACGCCCACGTGGCACAAGTACAAGTACGTCCCGAGACTGGCCGAGCATGTGGTCCTGGTCCCGGCCGAGGGCGGTACGGAGCACTGGCCGCGGGGCGTCCTGAGCGCGTTCAAAGCTTCACGGCCCGGCCGCGGCGCCGGCGGAGGCCGTCGTACCGGAAGCGGGGATGCGATTCCCCGGGACCTGATCCTGCCCCGGATCGCCGAGCTCCTCGACGAGAACCCGGCGGTCACCCTCGCGGAGGTGTCCGACACCCTCGGCATCGCCATGTTCCCCACCGCGCAGGAGGGCCTGCTTCGGATCCGGGGCCGGCGCATCGCAGACCTGATCGAAGCTGAACCGGACCTGAAGGCGGACCAGGCCGCCGAGCGCCTCGGCTACCCGAAGGTCACCCGAAGGGGCGCAGTGGCAGCTGCCGAGGCGGAGCTCCACGCCCGCGCCGCCGTGCCGTACCTGCAGAATGCCGCCGACGTCCTGGCGCAGGCCGGAGTCGCAGAACCGGTCCAGGTCGAGGTCCGGCATCTGGCCGGTGGGCACCTGGCCGCCGCCGTGCCACTGACCGCGGGGCACGGCGCGCCGGCTCTCGTGTGGGACGAGCGCTACGGGTGGCGCACCGCGACCAGTCGCCGCCACCCCATCGGCAAGGACACCGGCGCCCGCCCGGAAGGGGAGGGGATCCGCTACCTCGCCACCGGCACGCACCCGGAGCCCGAGGAACTCCTCGGCGCCCTCGGCGTTGGTGACGTTCAACACTGACGGCGATCTCGTCGCCTTTGACCGGGTGTTCCTGCCGGGGGCGGGAGGTGGAGCAGGGCCGACAGCACCCTGCTATGAGCCTGGCGGACCTGCCCGGTTGCTTGCCGGGCGGCGGAGGACGGCTGCCACTGACCCGCGCGCTGACACAGCGACGTAGGGGCGGGTCAGCGGAGATGCGGGCGGAGCGGGCTCGCAACTCCGCCCGCGCTTCGTTGGCCGTTACCTTGGGTTTGCAAGGGCAGCGCCCCCGCGAGCCAGCCGTCGCCGCTCTCAGCCCGGGGTTCCCGCTCGCGAGTCCAGTCTCAGCACGCCTACGACCAGGAGTAGGGACCTTGAGTAGCGATGCACATCGAGACGAACTGGTCCGCGATATGAGCACGTGGACGCTCGGCCAGCTGCAGACGTTCATCCATGACGCCCACGGTCAGCAACTCGAGACGGCACGCGTCGCCGCGCAGGGACAGGCCTACAACTCCAGCCATCCCCAGGAAGCTCGTCGCCAGTGGGCGAAGCTGTCACTGCTCGCGAACCGGCGCATGCTCGACCACGCCGAGGGACAACCTGCGCGGGTAGCTCAGCAGGAGTTCACGCTCCGGACGTGGGTGATCGACCGACTGGGCCCCGACGACACGGACCCCGACTGGGATCCCGAGGCGCTGGCGTCCGACACGCTCGACACACTGACCTTCACGCCCCCACAGGCTGCTGGACTCGCCGAGGGCTGGCGCGACCTTCCCACCGAGCAGATCCGCGAGCTGCGCCGACACAAGAACCTGACGGCCCATCTAGAAAGCCTGGTCGGCTACCTGACACCCGGCCCGGTACGCGAGCGACTCGTCACCTGGACCGCAACCAGACCGCTCCTGCCTTGACCAACCCTCCAGCAATCAGATCGCCTCAACTGAGTTCTTCAAGGCGAGCTTCAGCAAAGGCCGACGAAGATCAGAACGGAGCCGACAGACCGGAGTCGCGCAGGCGGGCCAGAGCAACGGACATGCACTGCTGAACAGTCCTCCCGTCGGCTCGCATCCCATGCGTCAACGGGCCACCGCTGGCGGCGAACGTCCACGCTGGCGCGTTGTCAGCCAGTCTCTCGGCGTCCATCCTGATCATGGCGTTCACACCCTGCTCGCCCAGCCACTCCAAGATCAGAAGCGTCACGTTCCCGACGCCGCGTTCCTCATCGATCTTCGGCCAGCGGCCTCGGTTCCCATTCATCACCCTGACCCTATCGAGGCCTCAAGGGTGGTCCAGGGGCCCCACCCGGCAAGTTCAGAGAAGCCTGCATTCGCTGCCCCGTCCTCCAGATGGACCCCCGTCAGAAACCTCGCCTCATCGAGATCATCCAGAACCTCCGCGAACGCATCCGCGAGGCTCGCGCCAACGGCTGGCTCGGTGAGGTCGGGGGGCTGCAGGTCAGCTTCGACGCCGCGATGGCCAAGCTCAGCAGCCTCAAGAACGCCCCCGCCGACGGACGCCCTCAACTGGTCGACCTCGGGATCCCCGTCTTCACAGACAACACGCCCACGCCTCAACTCGATATGGGAGAACCCGGACTGCCAGGCTGACTACCTCCCACCACCGAAGTACTCACGGCCCCGCCTTCGGCGGGGCCGCTTTTACTGCCGTGGGCGCCGGGTCGAGCCGACTACTTTTCAGGATCACCGCTTTGGGCAGGGCACTGCCAGTCAGCCGCATCGATCGCACCGCCCGCCATGTCACTGAGGTGGAAGCAGTTGCCGTTGGCCCACACCGTGACCGAATCCCGCCGATGGTCGACCTGGAACGGCTCGTCCCGACGCAGCGTTCCGGACCAAGAGCCGTCTTCCGCCGGGGAGTGAGTGACAAGGACGCAGGTCTGCCCCGGCAGGAGCTGGTAGGCATCGGCCCACGGCTCCACGGTCAGCTCCAATGCTGCTTCACCGTCGTTCCTGACCAGCAGCCGTGCGGTTCCCCCAGCGAACACTCAAGCACCTCTCGTTGCCCCGCAGGCGATTGCGCATGTGCCTCCGAGGATAAACCAAGTCCCTGCCTCGACTGCTGCTCTGGGCCACTCGTGACCGCAGAGTTCGCCTTGCGGGTCAAAGCAGATCAGCCCGTACTCGCGTGCCAGCGAAGCGGCGTACTCGGAGACTTCTTCGGCCCTGCTGTAGGACATGAGTAGGTACACGATCGGTCCCGACGCTTCGTCGATGACCGGAGGGGACGCCCATGGACTGTCACGGTCATCCTCCGGATAGCGCTCGATCAAGGCGTTCACATAGGCCTTGATGTGCGAGGAGGGCGGCACAGCGACATCCTCCGATTCGAGGTAGCGCTCGTACATCTCATCGAAGGCCGAGCCCACCGCATCGTCATCGGGCGGCCGCTCACCGTCCCACACCGCAAGGTCGTAACTCACGACCAAATGATTGCAGGGATGGTGATGGGGCGAGTCGGCCCCTCGGGTGCCGGGCTGACACCGCCCATGCGGCAGCTGCAACGTCCTGGCGCGAGCGCACAAACCTTGATCGTTTCTTAGTCCGGAAAAGTTCAGTCGCGGTGGCCGAAGCGGTCGGCCGCCGGGTCTGGGCGGCGAGTACGGAGTGGAGATCGAGCACCACATCGACCACCCCGTCCTGCCCTCCCGCCTAGCGCCCGCACACCGACGGCCGGCCACCGAGTGGATCCCACGCCACCCACAGCCGGCGGCGGCCCCCGGATGCGCCGCGCACCCTGTCCGTCTCCGCTACACCCCCCTTGTCCAGGTCTGCTGCCGCCATGTCATCGCCGGTCTCGACGGTTGGCCGGACGGTGGACAAGGGGGTAGAGCGCCTGCCCGCGCCACACCGGGGTGCTGCTGTCCTGTGCCATCGAAGTTTGATCGATGCGGCCGACGCAGCGATGCCTCTTCGTGCTCGACCGCGCTCAACGGGTGACGTTGGTCAGGAGGCCAGGCGCTGGTCCTGAGGGTCGAAACAGACGAGACCGAGAGTTCGGGCGACATCTGCGGCGAACGGCGCGGTCTCCTGGCACTTGCTGAAGGCCATGCCGAAGTAGAACAGCGGGCCGCTGGCGTTGTTGATCAATGGGCCGTCGGACCAGGGGCATGCCTCCTCGGCTTCGGCGTCGTCATCGGGGCTCATGTCGGGCCAGCGCGACACCAGCGCCTCGACGTACTGCCTGATCAAGAGGGTGGGCGGAGTCTTCTGGCCTCCCATGTGCCGCATGTGCTTGCGGTAGAGGTCCTCGAAGGTCGCCGTAGCCGCCGCGTCGTCGGCGGGGCGAACGCCTTCCCAAACAGCCAAGTCGTAGCTCATGGCCGCATTGTGCTTGGCGCGGCTGACAGTGGGCGCCAGCGGCTCACGGTTCCGGGATGAGTTGATCCGATGGTCGCGCCGATCAAACTTCGATGGCACGAACTCGATGGTCCTCAAACTTCCATGGCAAAGATCAAACTTCGGTGACACAGGACAGCTGCCGTGCGCGTACACGCCCACGGACCGATGGCCTCGTCCGCGCGCAGCAGGCATGGAACGACACCTACGACGCCCTCGCCGTGCCGAACCCCCGCCACTCCACCGTGCTGCGCCGACGTCTGCTGAGGCTGTCGGTCCTGCACACGCATCCGTTCTGGTCGACCACCCCTGGCGGTGTGCCGGCGGCCCGGGTGGAGCTGCGCCGCCAGGCCCGCTCGGCTGCGCAGCCACGCGGGGAGCGATCGGCGTGAGCCGCCAGACCACCGAGTTGTCGGCGCGGCAGGAGACGGTCCTGCGGGCGGTGCGGGAGTGGATTGCCGAGCACGGTGAGGGGCCCTCGGTCCGGCAGACCGGTGCCCGGGTCAGTCTGTCGAGCACGAGTTCGGGCGCCTACCAACTCGGGCGCGTGGAGGAGCTCGGGCTCATCAGCCGCGCCGGCCAGCGCTGACAGACCTGCCGTCTGCACCGCTGAGTGCCGTTTGAATTCTCGGCTCAGGCAGGAGGATCGACGGTGTCGGTCGTTCCAGCCGGCTTCAAGACCTCTGCGGTGATGGCCCAGCGCTCGTGATCTCGCCATGCGCCGTTGATGAGCTGGAAAGCGGGTGAGTAGCCCTCTCGCTGAAACCCGAGCCGCTTGATTAGCTTCAGGGAAGGGATGTTGTCAGGCTGAATATTCGCTTCGAGCCGGTGCAGGCCCAGCGTCTCGAAGGCGTGTTGGAGCGCGAGTCTGAGGCCCTCCGTCATGTAGCCCCGTCCAGTCGTGGAGATATATGCGGTGTATCCCAGAGTTCCGCTTCGGAGTCCGCCCATGACGATGTTGTTGAAGTTGACGCCGCCGACGATCGCCCCTGTGCTGCGCAGGCAGATGACGAGCCCTTCGTAGGTGGGTAGCTCGAACCGTGCCAGATGGTCGCAGAAGGCTTCCTCTGACTCTTCACGGGCTCCCAGCCAGCGCTGCAGCAGGTCGGCGCTGGCTCTTCTCAGCGCTGTCAGCTCTTCATAGTCATCGCGGCATATGTGGCGTATGGCCACTCGTGGCCCGAGCTGTAGATAGCTGGCTGTCGTCATCGGCGGATCCTATGCGGACGTGTTCCTCGTCCAGTTCGCCTGAGGCCCCGGCACTGACAGTCGGGGCTGGGCCAGCCGATCGGTGCGCTGCGCGGACGGCCCGGGGACGCTGGCCCATCTGCTGCGGGCAGTGACCCAAACAGTGACCCACGCCCTGTAGGGTCGGTCCGGGGTGGCCCTTGGAATCCCCCTTTGGTGCCCGGTCGCCGAAACCGGGCAAAGTTGCTGGTCAGGGCGGAACGGAGCGTTGTCACACCCCTTCTTCTCCCCACCTGAGGGAGGAGAGCATCGGGTGCCGGTCCCGGACACCGGACGAAGCCCAGCCGGCGGCCAGCCGATAGGGGGACGTGCGGCGAAGGCGGCGAGCTGATGGCGGCGGGGAAGCAGACGTCGAACGCGGCCGGGTCGACGAACACGGCGCGCGCGGACGTACTGCGCGTCCTCGGGGTGCTTAAGGTCGCCACCACGGACCAGATCCAGCGGATCGCCATGCCGCACCTGAACCATCGCCACACGGAGAAGCCGACGGCGGCGAAGCGGAAGACGGCCCGCACCGCGACGCACACCGCCGCCCTGGCCGACCTGCGCACCCACCGCCTCGTCACGACCGGCGGCTCGACGAGCACGGGCGAGACTCTGCGTCCCCTGACCCTCAAGGGCCTGGAGGCCGCCGCCACCGAACTCCAACGCCCCCTGTCCGAGATTGGGCGCCACCGCACGCGGCGCGGGCGCCGCCGGCGCCTCCCACCCGATGGCCGTCAACGAAACCGTGATCGACCTGCTGCGCCCGAAGCCGGATCTGGCCAAGCTCGCCACCGACTCGCCTGCGGTGCGGGCGGCCGCTCAGTCCGTCGTCGACGCCCCCGGGGGGTGGGGAGCATCGGCTCGTACTGGACCGAGGTCGCGTTGCCGGTGGCCGGGTCCTGGAGTACGCCGGGCCAGGGCGGCGCCCAGGCCGACATCGTCCTGACCGCGCCCCAGGACAACATCCCGCTGCTGTTGGTTGAGGTCGACAACTGCCACGAGACTGTGGAGGAGCTCGCGGACAAGCTGGAGAAGTACGCCCGCTTCTACCACCGCAAGGTGAAAGACACCTAGGGCAAGGCGCAGCCGATGTGACGCACCCGCTGGAACACCCCACCCGGCACGGGGCTTGACAACCCCTACCCGCCGGTGCTGTTCGTGTTCAACCCGCTCGGTGCCCGCAACCCCGAGCGCACCATCGCGCGCCTGGCTGCTCTCACCCGGCACCTGTGGGCCGGGACCAAGGACTACGAGGAGGACCTCCACCACTACGACAGGAAGATCCCCGTCATCACGACCACCCTGGCCGACCTCCGCGAACAAGGCCCGCACGGCCAGGTCTTCCACCGCTTCGGCCGTCCCGGCCCGCAGAACCTGTTCGACGCGAGCGGAAACCCCCGCCACCAGGCCGCCCTGGAACGCCACTGGGCCCAGCAGCGGGCCCGCGAGCGCGCGGCCCACGAGCGCGAGCGCCAGGACGCCGAACAGCGGGCGGCCAAGCGGGAAGCGCAGCGCCCGGCCTGTGCGCGCTGCGGGACGAAGTTCACCGACGAACGCTGGAAGACGGCCCAGGCCACCGACTGGGGCACTCCGGCAGACATCCACCCCACGCTCTGCGACCGGTGCAAGCGGCGAGCCCTCGTCGCCGTGCAGCTGGCCCAGACACTCCACCACCGTCCCGAGCGCCACGACCAGGACGACCACCAGGAGCAGACGGAGCCGGCGCGGAAGCCCGGCCGCTGGTTCTCACGTCGGCGCGCCTGAGGAGTGGGCGGCGGAGGTCGCCGGTGACCTATGACTTCTTCCAGCGGTTAGAGGAGGGTGAGGACCTCTCACCTGCCCGCCAGGTCTCCTGAAGCTGTTCCGTCCGAGCTGTGGGAGGGCGAGGAGGCCCTGGCCGCCGCCGCGGCTGCCGGCCGCCGGGCAGCCGCGTGGGTCCGCTCCTTGCCAGGTGCGCCGACTGCCTGCCCGGTCGGGGCCTGGCTCGCCGGGGAGCTGCCGGAGGCCATCGAGACGGCGACTGCCTCCCTGACTCCGGAGGAGTGCGACCGCATGGACGCCTACGGCGTGATGAGCGACGGCACGGGCGGCGTAGACGAAGTGACGCGCAGCGAGCTGGCCGCCGTGCCGTGCGTGGTCCAGGACGCGCCGTGGCTCACCCCGGATCAGCAGATCCGGCTCGTGGCGGTGGCCTCGCTGGTCGCAGGGGCGGCACGCCTGCTCGCACAGGATCCGGACACAGCGATCGAGCGCGGGCAGCTGGATCGGATGTGGGCTTTGCTGGACCACACCATCGTCTGACGTGCTGACGCCCGGACCTCGAGACCTACTCTGTGCCGGCTTACGAGGTTGTGAGCGAAGTCGCAGCGGGAACGGAGACGGTCGGCTGATCGTCGTACAGGGCATGCCTTCCGTTCTCATTCTTGGTTTCGACCCTCACACAGTGCCTGGTATGGACGGGGACGCCATGCGCGCGGTCCTGGACAAGGAACTGGCCCGTTTCGGAGAACATGCCATCGACGCTTCTATGGGGCTGATTGCGCCGGACGAATCAGCCGAGTCCACGCTCATCGCCGCACTGTCTGAACGAGACTGGGACGTCGTCGTCATCGGGGGCGGGATACGTAAACCGGAGCCAGCTCTGACTTTCTTCGAGCAGGTCGTGAACCTGGTCAGGCACCATGCACCCGGTGCCGCGATCGCGTTCAACACCAGCGGCGGCGACAGCGTCGAGGCCGCCAAGCGGTGGCTGTGAAACCCAGCCCTTGGACTGAGAACTCCTAACGCAATGCCCCGTGCGAGCCGGGTGTCCGTGCGCGTGCATCATGACGGCAGTCGATGCGAGCGTGGGGAGCGGAGATGGCCGAGGACAGCGCCGTGGATCTCATTTGCCTGGCCGACGGAGAGAGCCGTCTCTTGGTTCGAGTGCTGAGCCGCCACATGCCCGGGGTGCTGCCCTGGCACGACTTCCTCGATGCCGAGATCGTTGTGACGAGCGGGTTCGCCCAGGGACGCCTGGACGTTTGCCTGGCCCCGGACGACCTGGACAGCTGGTCACAGGTTCTGGGCTCTCTCGCCGCCGGGCGGGACGCCGCGTGGATGGGCGACGGACGTAACCCCGAGATCAGATTCGAACCGTCCAGTCAGAACGGGATCTCCGTGGTCGTGGTGGAAGACTTTGCCAGTACGGGGACGTCGGTCCGGGTTCCGGTACGTCTACCTGATGGATGGGCCGATGACCATGACGAACGGCTGCGGCAAGTCAGGCGGCCTGGCCTCGGGAAGTTGCGGAGACCTCCCCCAGTGCCTACGAGTGGCGGCGCTGAGCTGCTGTCAGCCGGCGCCAGCAGATGAGCGCGCAGGCCAGGATTAGGAAGGCTTCATGGATGTCGTCGCGGATCTGGGTGACGTGTCCGCACCGGGTGCACTGGAAGAGGGAGCGGCTGCGCCGGCTCTTGCGGTCGACGTGCCCGCACCGGTGACAGGTCTGCGAGGTGTAGGCGGGGTTGACCGCGGTAATGGTCACGCCGTGCCACTTCGCCTTGTACTCGATCTGGCGCCGGATCTCCGCAAACCCGACGTCCAGGATCGCCCGGTTCAGCCCCGCCTTCGCCGCCACGTTCCGCCCCGGCGCCTCGACGGTGCCGCGCGCTGTACGGGTCATGTTCTTCACCCGCAGGTCTTCGAGCGCCACGTGCTCGAACTGCGTGACCAGCTGCTTGCTCAGCAGGTGCTGGGTCGAGGCGCGCCGCTGCGCGACCAGTCCCATGAGGTGCGCGACCTGGTCCCGGGCCTCGCACCATCCCGCGCTCTGACGGTGCGCCGGCAGCCCTTCACATGGCGGCGGGCCATGCGCCGCTGCCACTTGTTCAGCTGCCGACGCGCGTTGTCCAGATTGCCGCGGGTTGACGAACAGTTGCTCCTTATCGCGGTCGTGCCGGGAATCTCGTCGTATGGCCCGCGCGCGCAGGGACGGTCCCCTGAATCAGCTGGACCTTGAGATTCTCAATGGGCCGGAATCGGCAACGAAGCCCACCGAGCCGCGCGGGTCGGGCTGGGTGCGACGCTTCAGCTTCTCGCCGGCTGCTGCGGCCCTTTCGGTCAGGCCGGGGCTGGGCGGCTGGTCCTCTACGTCGGCCTGTTCGCTGGTTGGCTGGTCCGGTGCGTCGCTGGCGGCAGCGGAAGGCACCTGCGCTCATGGTGGGCGGGGTCCGGTCGTCCAGGGTGATGGTGACCGGATCGCCCTGTCCCGCGAGGGCGGCCAGGCTGGTTTCGATCCGTTCGTACAGGGTGGCGGCGAGTTCTCGGTCGCCGTCGCCGTCGCGTGCGGCGGGTTTGACGGCGTGCAGGCTGATCAGCAGGGCGATCAGGGACCGTCCGGAGACCGCCGCCCTGATTCGTTCGGCACCCTCATCGGCCACTTGCGGCGGCACGCGGAAATGCTGGTGGCGTCCAGCCTGGACGGTGATGAACTCCCAGATGTCGCGATGGCAGAGCAGGTCGGCGGAGGAGACCCGGGCGGCCTGCTTCAGCAGCTCGCTGTGCTCCTTGTCGACCACCGCGGCTGCAGGCTCCTCGACGACGGCCCGTACGTGCAGCTGCTCCAGGCCGGCCCGCAGCGCGTTGCTTTCGTCGCGCAGCGCGGCGAGCTCGGCACCGACTTCCTGCCGTGCGGTCTCCAGGAGCGTGCGCAGTTCCTCGATAGCACCGAGCAGCTGCTCGCCCATCTCCGGCCCATAGGGAACGTCGTCCTGGTCCTGGCCGTCGGCGTTCCTCTGCGCGAGAAGGGTCGTCAGCGGAGCGAGCTCCTGGGCGAGGACGGCCGGAAGGTTGAGCATGAGGGTCTGGACGCGGCGTTGCGTCCCTGGGTCGCACCCTGCATGGTGGCTTGGGGAGCGCGGGCACGGGAGGGCATGTGGGGGAGTCTCGGTGGGAGCAGTGGCGTGTCGCGACCAGTGGCAGGACCTTGCGGTGGCCACGTGCCCTGCTTGGGTTCGCACTGGCCGATTTGGTATGGGAGATCATCAAGTCGAATCTGAATGCCGATGTTCGAGGTGCCTGGCCGTGGCGGTTCACCGTGCTCGATGCCTCGACGTGTGCGGCTGTGGTCGCTTTGCTCACGGGTATCGTTCTGACGCGTTCCCAGCTCTCGCAGACGATGCGGCCCGTCTTGAGCTGGTCCGCACGCACCGCGAACAGCGGCCAACTCGAAGACTCTCGGCGCACCGTGCTCCTCATCAACGCGGGAGGTGGCAGGTGCACCGTCCATTCCGTCGAGTACCAGGTCCGGGCCTCCGCACGGGGCCCTGCGTCTGCTGTCATAGCACCGGATTGGATGCCGTGGCACGCAGCTCTCGCCTCCCTGACGTCATTGGGCCTCGAGAAGGGCGAGGACTTCTTTCTCCTGCATCTGGGCAGGGGAGCAGCCATACCGATGACCAATACCAGCACAGACGGCATGGAACTCCTGGCCCTCGGCCCGAGAGCGCTGGAGCGGCTCGCGGTCCTGGACGTGAAAATCCAAGTTGAGGACATCCTGGGAGACGTCTATGAAAGGCAGCTCCAGTGCGTACGTCCTGCGGTCTCCACTTCCCGGCACTGATCGAGGTGACGTGGCATGACGTGGTGACGGCAGTCGACTGCGGGGCGAACCTGGAGAGAATTGGCTGTCCCCTGTGTCAGGCGGACATCGACACGAAGTGGTGGACTCCCTTAACCCGTTCTGCCCCTTGCGGGGTTCTTGGCGAACTGCAGACCACCCGCGACGGCCAGGCCGTACTTCTCGAGAGCAACGACCCCACCGCACCACTGCGCGCCTCGATGAGACGGGTCAGCCGGCGCCGAAGGCGAGGACAGCCCGCTGCAGAACATGCTGGCGGGGATGAGTGTGGCGTGCCGGGCCACGGCGGAAGACGACCTCGAAGTGGCGGCCACGTCGATGGCGCACTGCGAGACCCTCGCTCAGCGCCTGACCTGATGGGTGCGCAGCAGCCTGTGGCCAGCACGGCGAAGATCGCGCTGATGCGGATGGTCGGTCGGTGGTTCTGGTGCGCAGCATTTGCACGGTCGGGCTGGGCTCACCACCGCGTTCGTCACCCCCGCAGCCCGCATGATCCTTCCCGGCGCTGTGCGGCCCGCCGCGCCGCTCTGAGCGCTTCCGGGCTGGACGGCGACCGCGGTCCTGTCGAACCCTCACAGCGGCGTATAGCGCTTCGCGTCGCACGGGCTGCACCGAGTTCGACTGGCACACTGAGGAGTTCGGCCTCGCACCGGGGGCGTCCCGGTGCGAGGCTTGCGGATGGAACGGAGCCGAAGCCGGCGTTCTTCGATCTGGGCAGCGGTACCCACTCCCAGGGGACCAGCGATTGGTGGGTCTAGGCCGGCCGCACCTGCAACGCTATGCGGGCGGCCGCGCTGCGCGGAGCGTGCGGCTGGCGCGGCACGGCCCTGCACCCCGTCGACTGGCAGCAGGTCGCCGCTAAGAACTCCTAACGAAATGAGTGGTGAGGGCCGGTAGGCTCGGTGCCCATGAGTCAGAGCGGTTCGCAAGCGGCAGCGTTCTTCCGAGATGTCCGCCAGAGCCGAGTGGTCTGGCTTGTCCAGAATGACGGCGGAAGCCCGACCCACCTCTCCGCGGGCGGCACGCGAAGTCTTCCGTTCTGGTCGACTGCCGCCCGCGCTCAACGCGCAGCGCAGATCTGGGGAAACGGGCTACGGGTTGAATCCATGCCGTTGGACACCTGGTGTGAGCACGTTCTGCCCGACGCCGCACGGGACGGACTCGTGATCGGCATTAACTGGAGCGGGCCGCGCCTGGTCGGTTGGAGTTTCACCGCCATGGAGATTCACAACCGACTGGCGGCGGCTGACTGACTCACGGCATCGCTTGGCAGAGCGCGCAACCGCCGCCAGCAGATGAGATCGCATCCGAGGGTGAGGAGGGCTTCGTGGATGGCGTCGCGAATCTCCCAGCGGATCCGCAGACGACGAAACCAGTGCAGGTGGGCGAAGGCTCGCTCGACGAACCAGCGTTGGGTGCCAAGGCCTGATCCGTGCTCGGTCCCGCGGCGGGCGATCAGCGGTTTCACACCAAGATTGCACACCAGGCGGCGGTATTTGTCGTGGCCGCGGTCGCCGAGCACCACGTTCGGGCGGCGCCTGGGCGCACTTGGTCCGGAAGGCCGAAGGCCGCGATGCCGAGCCCAGCGCCTGCGTTCTCGACGCCCAGAGCGTCAAGACCTCGGCCAATGTGACCATGAACACCGTCAAGCGCTACTCCCGCATCCCTGAACCCTCAGCCGACCGCATCACACCCCGCTACCGAACCACCTTGGCCGACCCCAACCGCGAGCACCTACGGTCACGACGCGCGGCCCGCCCCGCTGTTCTGGCCCCACGTACGCCCATACGGTGAGGTGAACCTCGACATGGACGCCCGCCTCAATCTCACCGCGGTCACTGCCGGGTCGATCCCGCCGAGCCGCTTCGCGACGAACGCGGCCTCGTTGTGGTCGGCGCCGGTCGCGATCAGCAGGGACTGGTTCTGCATCAACGCCTGCCGGGTCTCCTCCGACAGCCGCATCACCATCTGCGTGAGACCCACCAGCTTCAGCTCGTACTTGCGCAGCTGCTCAAGGATCGCGGCGACGTAGCCGCGGGAGGCACCGTCGATCGCGGTCAGCTCGTCCGCGAACGCGAACATCGTCGCCATGTCCTCCTGCCGCATCCCCTCACGCGACAGCCCGGCCAGAAAGAGGTCGAACAGCAGCAGGCTGGTGATGATCTGGTCCCCGCCGCCCGATCCGGAGCACCGCAGCATGACAATTTTGCTCTCGTCCATCGCGGCCCGGACGTCGTAGGTGGACCTCGGCTGGCCCAGGAACGCGCGCAGCGAGTCGGACGTTTCCAGCTGCTCCAGCATCTGCGTGACGACCGGAACCGCCCCTGCCTCGTACTGGGGAAAGGTGTGCTGCCAGAACCGGGAAAGCCGCCGGGGCAGCTGCTCCAGGACCCGGGTCCGCCATTCCTCGTCGGTCAGCAGCCGCGTGATCGAGAACAGGGTCGGCTGCAGATCAGGACGCCCCTGCTCGCACATCAGCAGCGACAGGTGCGCCAAGGCCTGCACGGCATGGGAGAGGATCGCGCGCGCACGCGGGGCCCGGTCGCCCCAGCCCTGCGCCGAGGCGAGCCCGCCCACGACCGCGCCGACGACCTCTTGGATTTGGTGGGCGTCCTTCCCCTCCATCGACAGCGGATTCCACGCACCGATCCGTGCCAGCGGGTCCTTCACGCTCACATCGACCAGCAGCACACGGTGCGCCAGCGCCGGATGCGTCAGGTAGGGGAGTGCCCGCTGGACCGCAGCCCCGTGAGGGTCCAGGAACCACACCCCGAATCCGGCGTATGCCAAGGTGAGCGCCTGGAGCAGCGCGTGCTCCGACTTCCCGAACCCCGACCGCCCCAGACCTGCCTCGAACAGCACGTCCTCCTGCGGCACCGCCCCCAGCCGCTCCCGCCCGTCCGGCCCCGTCACCAGTCCGAGCGGCACGACGCCGCTCTGGCCGCTCCACTCCGGCAACCGCGCCGGCGCCGCCGGCACCACACCGCCCGTACGCACCACGTTCGACGCCGCGCAGTGCACCGACGGCGGCTTGAGGAGCGCGGCAATCTCCCGCCCTGTCACCCACTGACGCCGCTGCGGCGCGAACTCACTCGTCTCGAAACGCCGGTCGAAGCTCCGCCGCAGCCACCACACATCGCTGTACGGATGCCATCCCCCGAACCTCGGCCCCCGCGGCCGCCACCAGTTCTCACCCGACCACGCGTCCAGCACGGCCATCCCCCGGTGCAACAGCCCCTGCGCCTGGGCCGGATGAGGGGCAACTGCCCGAAGGAGGACCTGTACGGCGAATACGGTGGTGTCGGCCGACGGAAGGAACTTCCCCACCCCGGCCACCAGATCCGAGGAGCGCAAGGCCCGGCCACCGCCCCGACCGGTCGAACCGCCGGCGCTCAGACCACCGGCCATGCTCGACCACCACCGCCCGCCCAGCCCACTGCTCTCCGTACCGGTCAGCTGCTCACCGAACGCCGAGGGGCCACGCTGCTGTGCGCGCCTCAGCAGCCGGCGACGCCACCGGGCAACACGAGGCCCGGACACCGGCACCAGGTCGACGACGAGCTCGACCTCCTCGCCCTGCTCAGCTTCCGCGTGCGCACACGCGGAAGCCATCAGCTGCAGCGGGTCCGGGGCCAGAGCGGCGGCCGTCAGCTGGCGATGGTCGGGCCGGGCAAGCACCGTCTCCGCCCGGGCGACATACAGCCAGCCCTCCTCCTCGACCTCCTCGCCCGCGAACACGGCACCGTCCCCGTCGCGCAGCGCGGCGTCGCTGCCGCTGCGCCCCACCAAGAAGGACCTGCAGCCCTTCTCCAAGCGGATGTTCACGTACTCGCCTCCTCGACGGGCTTCTGCCGGGGGAGAGGAGGCACACCCTCGAAGTGGATGCGGGGCACCGCATGGTGGGCGTAGGGGTCGACGACGTCGACGTCGGCGAACGCCTGGAGCTGCAGGAGCTCTGCCGCCTGAGCCGGGCCCTCCAGCTGATAGGAGAGCTGACTGTCCGTGCTCGACAGCCGGATCCGTACGCCGAGCGCCCGCCGAGGGGCCCGTCCGACAACAGCCGGTACCCGCGCGAGCCGCGCGGCCTGCCGGTCGATCTCCTCAAGCGACGGATCGAACCCGACCGCCGGGACGAGCGCGACCACCGAACGCTCCAGCAGCATCGTCCTGGCCCGGCGCAGCCACCACCACCGGGCCGTTCCCCAGAAGCACAGGACACCCACAGACCCGGCCAGCACCCACCACCGGCCACTCCACACCGCTCCCACCAGCCAGTCCGGACCGGCGGCGAAATCAGGCACCCGCACCATGCAAACCTCCCGTACGGCGGCGCCATGCCGCTCGCACAAAGCACAAGGAGCTCGACGGGCCAAAACGTGACCACGAGGTGCCGGAGAATTTCGGAAGAACCCGGTCCGGCCGAGGACGGTGCATGCGCGGCGCTCCACGTACGGGAGGTGAGACCGAAGGGCGGCCGCCAGTGGCAGCCGCTTCGGGCCCGCAGAGGGCTCGCCCCCGTTCAGTCCCGCACCGAGAATAGGCAGGTCAAATGGGGTAACCCCTCACCCGGCGGGACTGACGGGACTCAAGTATGGGATTGCTGGCCAAGGGCTGGAGGGCTGGGGCAGTACCCGGGGTGCGGCGCATCCCGAATGGCGTGAGGATCGAGGAACAGGAGGCGGCGGGCTCGTGTGAACCTGCCGGCTGCGTTGTAGGGTCTCGCCGCTCGCTGCATACGCCGACGCTGTGACCGGGGCTGTCTTGCCGCCGCATATCCAGTTCGGCCTGGCCGAGTCTCACAACGGCTGCACGTCCTCAGTCAGCGGCTCCGGTCTGACGTCGCTGTCGACGGTCACGGACTTCCCCACCGTCCTCAAGGCCAGCGTCACCGAGTTCCCCGCCCTCGCGGTCACAATTCCCCATGGGGATGGCGGAGCCGCCAGAGCTGGACACATCGGGGCGATTGATAGTAGCGGCGGTGCTCAGCGCTCGCCATTGCCTCCCGGATCCTGATCGACGATGTCCTCGCCACGCCAGCGGGCCAGCGCTTGGGCGACCTGGTCACGAGTCGCAGGGAGGTACTCGTGCCAGCGGGACTCGACTCCATGCGGGTAGCCGACCAGGTTGTTCAGCACGTTGTTGATGGCGTCGTCGTCATCGGTGCCGGCGAGCGGTGGAGAAGGCCAGGATGCGGCGACCGCAGCAATCTCGTCGCGGGTGAAGCCCATGAGTGAGTGGAACTCCCAGTTGGGGAAGAACGGGCCGCTCACTGCTGCGTCAAGGCACTCCTGGATGATCTGCAGGTCGTGGTCAGTCATACGCTCGATCGGATTCATCCCTAGATGATCTCAGGGCCACCGCTCCAGATCTCGACTGCTCAATGCCGAGGGCTCAGGCGGTTTCGGTGAAGACTGGGTCGCGCTACCAGGAGGTCCGTTCGTGTCACGGTCACTCGCGGACTGAGGCGGCAGCAGGGCAGGTGTGGTTCCGCCAGCCCAAGAGCATCTCATAAGGTCGCGTTCATGACTGAGTGCGTGCAGGTGACCACCGCGACCGAGACCCGGGATCAGGCCGTCGCCCTTGCAGGTGGCGCCGTGAAGTCGCGCTTGGCGGCGGGCGCCCAGGTCGTGGGCCCCGTCGTCAGCGTCTTCTGGCACCTGGGTCAGTACGGCACGGGTGAAGAGTGGCAGGTCATCCTGAAGACGACGGCGGCTCGGTACCCGGAGCTGGAGAAGTACCTCCTCGACAAGCATCCCTGGGACAACCCCGAGGTGTGCGCCGTGCCGATCACTCAGGGCGCTGACTGCTGCGTGCAGTGGATCAAGGACTCCGTGGAAGGGGCTTAGCCCTGTGCCTGTTCCAAAACCTGGCGTACCTCGCCGATGTCCGCGTGGGTGCGCAGGCAATCGAGTAGAGGCGTCAGCCGCTGCCGGGGCCGGATAGACGCGACTCCCGTGGCGAGCTGAAGTGCGCGGCTGGTAATTGCGGCGGCCGCCTCGACTTCTCCGGCGGTGAGGTAGGCGCGCGCGAGCCAGGAGAGGTAGAGGGCCTTGTCGCGGGCGTGAGCGTCGGCGAACTCCCCGAGCGCGCTGGTGAGAACGGGGACCGCGCGGAGGGGGCGGCCAAGCTCCGTCCAGCAGCGGCCGGTCATGATGTCCAGCTCAAGGTTGTCGACCCAGGCAGCCCAGTCCGGTTGAGGCTCGCCGTCCTGCGCGTCTTCAAGGGCCCGGCGGGCGGCGCCGAGGGCCTTCTCCGTCCCGGTGGCCCGGCCGTCGACGGCGCACGCCCAGGCCAGCCGTTCGTAGAGCAGGGCCTGCACGGTGGCCGGTGTGCGTGCGGTGATGGTGGCGCAGGAGTCCTCCGCGAACGCCACGGCGGTGCGCCGGTCGTCCGTGACGGAGTAGGCGAGGAACGCGAGGCTGTTGCCGTAGAGATCGGGGTCCTGTGCGTCCTGCGCCGCAGTGCGGCTCTCCTCGTAGAGCGCGACCGCGTCGCGTGTGCGACCCGCGTCGTACGCCGCCCACCCGGCCTGCTGTGTCTGCTCGGCGTAGAGACCGGTGAGTTGGCGTCGCGCGCCTTCCGTGCAACTGCTCTGTCGGAGAAGGGACTTGGTGGCCTGAGCCTCGCTGAGGTAGACGCGGTAGGTATCGCCTCCCCCGAGGACCTCGTCCAGGCGCCGGAGGCGGGCGGTGCGCTCCCGAAGGCGATCGACGTCCGTGTCGGTGATATGGCGGGGGGCCTCCGGCCGGTGAAGAGTCGGGAGGGCAGCGGCGAGGCCGGCGCTGGTGGCGGCCTGGAGGACGGTGCGGCGACGCATGCTTGGGGGTCCGATCTCTGCGCGGGGTGTACCGGCAGGATCGGCGTCCACCTCCCAGGGGCGGCGAGCAAGGCCGACCATGTGCCCGGGGACACGTAGGGCGTCCGCGATCTGTACGACCTTCTCGAACGTGGTAATCCGTCCTTTCCCTCGCGCCAGCGTTCCGACCCGGTCGGGCTTGATGTCGCACTCCGCGGCGATCTTGGAGTAGCTGATCCGGGCCCGCTCGCGGGCGATCCGGAACACCCTTCCGAAGTCGTGTCCCGCTAACGCACATTGCATGTCAGGGTCATCGAGCAGTTCGCGCGGGAGGGCGGTGGGCGGCTGGTAGGTCATGCGGCACTCCTCCTGCTGACGCGAGTGTGCACGGTGATCGAAAGCGGTTCGTACCCATCATGGGTATACCCCGTGCAGGGACGCACGGCATTCGCTGAAACTCCACTCTCGTACGCGGAAGGCCCCGGGAGCGGTAACGCCCGCCAGCCCGGGGCGACGACTGATAGGAGTCGCCGTGAGCGAGCGTGACCAGCAGATCCCCGGCGGGCCGACGCCATGAGCAGACCGGCTGACGGAGTGGTGCACCTCCGACGAGAGCGCGAACTCGCATCCGCGCACTGGCTGCTGTCCGCCGCCCCAGACCTTCACCGCAGCCAAGACGAGTGGCGGACCCAGGGATGGACATGGCTACGGCCTGGCGTCCTGTTCGGCGCTGTCGTGGTCCGGGCCTCCCTGGCCCATGCTGCGCTGGGCCTTGACGACCCGGTCGCGTGCCGGCAGCCGCTCGCGAACCACCTGGACGGCCCCGTCTTCTACAGCCCTGACCTCTTCGGCCGTGAGGGTGCGTACACGGTGATGGTGACGGCTTCCACGGCCATGGGGTGGCGGGCGATCGGGTCGGTGGCGCATGACTACCGGGCACTGCTCCGCATCCCCTGCCCTGACCTGATCGACCCGCCGGAGGACGGCAGCCCGTGGTGGGTCGTTCCCTTCGATGGGCCGGGGGTGCTGTGCAAAGCCCGCCCGCTCATCGCCTTCATCAGCGCGGGCCGACGGGCTACCGGCCGCTCGGGCGGTGAGAACGATGTATGAGACCCCGGCCGCCCTCGCGGTGCCGACCCCTGCGGGGACGGCCGGCCGAGGCCCAGCCGTCCGCAGGATTGGTTCGCTCGTCATGGTTGAGACCGGGACGGGACCGCTGCCCGCGTACACAGAGACGCTGCCACGACGTCCGGAGTCGGCACGCTGCGCCCGGCGCATGGTGGGCCTGGCCCTGGGCACCTGGGATCTAGACGGAGTCCGCGACGCCGCCGAGATCGTCGTCAGCGAGCTGCTGGCGAAAGCAATTCAGCACGCGCGTCGCGACTCCGGCTGACCGTGACCCGGCTGGGCGACACCAGGGTCCGGGTGGCCGTGGTGGTGCCTCCAGCTTTGGATACCGGTCGGCCGTCGTCTTCAGGAGCACCTGGCACCTCGCCCGTGCCGTACTCGCCGACGTGTCGGAAGACACCGGTCACCGGCCCGACGACTTGGGCATCTGCAGCGAGCCTCTGCTCGACCGCCGCCCCCACGAGCACGACGGCCTGCTCCCTGGTCTCCGTCGTCGCGGTCACCTGCAGGTACTCCGGCATGGCCGGAGCCTAACCACCTGCCCTGCCCTGCACTACGAGGCGACTTCGTACGTCACGACGTAGCCGGTCACGCATGAGGAAGCCGTCGAGAGCGACCGTCTTCTCCCGCGGTGCAGCCACATACGTCGCTGTTCGGATGCCATCCGCCGATCCGTGGCCTATTCGGCCGGCACCGTTCTTGCCCGACTACGCGTCCAGTACCGCTGTCGCTGTTGGGACGTCAACTACTAGGAAGCTGCTGCCAGGTGAGGCATCGGCCGGCGCGCGGGCTGACAGGACTTGGCGATCTCGGTGTCTAACCATTGCCAAAGTATGAGCATCACATCAGGCAACCGTGATGCAGAACACAAACGTGGTGGGCGGTTTGTTACCTGCGTCCTGGGTTCTTCCAGGTGCTGACCTGTGGTTTCTCTGTCTAAGGTCCTGCCTGGTTCCCGTCTTTAGGGAATTTTCACAATGTGACTTCTCTGGGGTGGGGATATGTGGGCGCGTATGCGAACGCGCGGTAGTGCTGGTGTGCTTTCCGGGGTCTTGAGCCTGGCTGTGGTTGCTGGGCTGGCGCCGGCGGTGGCTTCGGCAGCTCCTGCGGCCAAGTCCGAGTCGAGCAGTGTTTCTGGGGCGGGCGGCGAGTCCTCTTCGGAGGAGATGAGCGTGGAGGCCGCGCGTGCCGAGGCCCGGCGTACGGGCAAGCCTGTCGAGGTGATGTCCATGCGTGGGGAGTCGAGTGACGTCTACGCGACACCCGAGGGGAACCTGCAGACACGTCAGTACCTGCAGCCTGTCCGGGCCCGTGTCGGAGGGCAGTGGAAGGCTATTGACACGGACTTGGCCGTTGCCGCCGATGGGGCGGTGGCGCCGAAGGTTGCGGCCGTGGGCCTTGAGTTCTCCGGTGGCGGCGACGCGCCGCTCGTGAGGATGACCAGAGCAGGGCGTGAGCTCGCCCTGACGTGGCCGGGCACGTTGCCGAAGCCGGTCCTTGACGGGGCGACGGCTACCTACAAGGACGTTCTGCCGGGTGTCGACCTGCGGATGGGTGCTCAGGAGACCGGCTATACCCAGCTCTTGGTTGTCAATTCCGCAGAGGCAGCCGCGCACCCCGAGCTGTCCGAACTCCGGCTCAAGCTGTCGGCTGAGGGCATGAACGTGGTCCGCACGGACGACGGCGGTTTCCAGGCGGTGGACAAGGGCGCCCAGGGGCCGGTCTTCGAGGCGCCGACGCCGATGATGTGGGACTCCAGTGGAGCTGCTGAAGACGACGCTTCCGAAGGCGTCGCCTCGCGGACGGCCGCATCGGCATCTGAGGAGGGTGACGAGCCGGCGGCCACCGAGTCGGGCAAGCTGGCCGAGGTGGGGCTGGATGTTCCCGCGGACGGTGATGAGCTTGTACTGACACCGGACGCAGACGTCCTTCGCGGCGAAGACACCACGTATCCGGTCTTCATCGACCCGCAGGTTAGTACACCGGACTCCGCGGCTGCGTGGACGATGGTTTCGCAGTACTGGGCGTCGTCGCCGCAGTGGAAGTTCAACGGTGAGTCCACTGCTGGGCTGGGATACTGCGACTGGAGCTACTGCGCGCCGCACGACACGAAGCGGCTCTTCTACCGGATCACGACCTCGGCGTTCGCGGGGAAGAACATCATCTCGGCTGTCTTCAGTGTCAAGAACACGTGGTCTGCCTCTTGCTCGCCCCGCAGCGTCGAGCTGTGGCGGACCAAGGGTATTTCTTCCTCCACGACCTGGAATTCTCAGAACGCGTCGGGTTTCTGGATAGATAAACTGAAGTCCGAGTCCTTCGCATACGGTTTCGACGGCTGCGCGGCGAAGCAGGCCGAGTTCGATGTGAAGTCGGCCGTGCAGGAGGCGGCGAAGGGCAAGTGGTCCACGATGACGTTCGGGCTGCGTGCCGCCAGCGAATCGGACGGGTATGCGTGGAAGCGGTTCTCGGACAAGGCCTTTTTGACGGTGACGTACAACCTGCCGCCGAAGCAGGTCAAGATGTCGCAGCTGGAGATGCAGTACGGAGGTGCCTGCACGCGGTACGACAAGGCGCCGCCGCACGTCAGAGACCTGGGCAAGATCTACGCCAACAACATCACCGACCCTGACGGAGACAAGGTCGCGGTCCAGTTCCAGGCCAACTGGGTCGATGACGGCAACACCTACTGGTGGAAGCCTGCCCTGACCAGCTACAAGGCATCGGGAGACCGGTTCATCATCTCGCTCCCGTCCACGCTGCCGAAGAATACCCAGATCAACTGGTACGTCCGTGTGTACGACGGCCGCCAGTACTCACCCTGGTCCCATGCCGGCAGCGCGACTGGCTGCTATTTCACCTACGACCCGGATGCTCCACCAACCCCCACGATCACATCTCTCGACTACCCGCAGTCGACGGATGATATGGGAGACAACGACCCCTGGTTCGACGGCATCGGGAAATACGGAACGTTTCAGATCAAGGGCGCCAGCGACGTAGTCAAGTACTGGTATGGAATCAACGTCAACCCTTCATCGACGAACACACTGACGACATCGGCCGGTGCCGAGAAATCGATCAAGATTCTTCCACCCAAGGTGGGAATCAATACCATCACGGCCCAGGCGGTGGATGCCGCAGGCAATGTCAGCGCCCCGTTCACCTATCACTTCAAGGTGAAAGCCGGCCAGCCGGAGCGGGCCAGCTGGCAGTTCGATGACAACGGAGGGGCGACACAGGCCACCGGCTCGGCACCCGAGCGCACCGCAACCCTGCACGGCAGCCCGACCCGCGGTGTGACAGGTGTTCAGAAGGAGGCCGTCGCGTTCGACGGCGTGGACGACTACGCCGATTCCGGTGTGCCGGTCCTCGACACTGACCACGGCTTCGCCGTATCGGCCTGGGTGAAGCTGTCGAAGATGCCGGACAAAGCTGCGGTCATCGCCGCGCAGCCAGGAAACAACTGCCCCGGCTTCGAGCTCTACTACTCCGCCTCCTACAACCGCTGGGTATTCAACCAGTACGATTCGGACACGCAAGGAGCCGGCCTCACCCGAGTCATGGCCCCTGCCGCCGGAGGCGTGCAAGCCGGCAAGTGGACGCACCTGGTCGGCGCGTACAACGAGGCGGCCAAGCGCATCGAGCTCTACGTGGACGGCCAAATGGTCGGCCAGACGCCACTGGCCTCAGCCTGGAACGCCCGCCGAGGGCTGATCATCGGGGCCAGCTCCTACGACGGTCCGGCGTCGAACTTCTTCCCGGGCGCCATCGATGACGTGCAGCTCTTCGACCGCAGCGTCTCGGCCTCCGAGGTGACCAAGCTCCACACCCACGCGGCGGTGGGCGACCCCGGCTCCCCCGCTCGCACGACCTTCTCCATGGACGACACCCTGGACGAGAACGGGATCGCCGACACCACGGTACTCAGGGGCCGTGCAGGCGTCCTCCCGGCAGTCTTCAAGGGCGGCGTCACCGCGGGCGCCTCCGGTGTGTCGGGCAAGGCGGCCCAGTTCGACGGAACCGCCAATGGATACGCACGGGTGGGCCAGACCAGCGGCCCTCACGTGAACACCCAGCGCAGCTTCACCGTCTCGGCATGGGCGAAGCTGAAATCGACGCCGGACCATGCGGCGATCATCGCCGCCCAGGCCGGACATGAGCGGCCGGGCTTCGAGCTGTACTACTCCTCGACACTCAAGCGATGGGCGTTCAACCAGTACGAGTCGGACACCGAAGGCGCCAGCGTCATCCGGGCCGTGCAGCCCGAAGGCAAAGTAGTCAACGCAGGGGAGTGGGCGCACCTGGTCGGAGTGCACGACACAGTCGCCGACACGCTCACCCTGTACGTCAACGGCGCGCTCGCCGGCTCAACGGTCCTCCACGGCGCCTTCAACGCGGACCAGTCCATGTTCATCGGGGCAGGCAGCTACAGCGACAGCATCGGGAACAACTTCCCCGGCACCATCGACGACGTCCGCCTGTACGACCGGCCGGTCTCGGCCGCGGAAGTACAGCAGCTGTTCCGGCAGAGCCCGGTCATCAAGGGCCGCTGGCAATTCGAACAGGCCACCAGCGGCACACCGCCCACCGTGGCCGACGCCACCCCGGAAAACCGCCCCATGAGCCTGTACGGAAACGCGCAGCTGGGTACGGGTCGCGTCGACGACCACGGGCTCGACCTCGATGGTGTCGGCGCCTACGCCGCCACCTCGACCATGCCGGTCGACACCAGCGCCAGCTTCACCGTGACCGCCTGGGTACGAGCGGCCGCCACCCCCGACCACAGTATGGCCGCCTTGAGTGCCGAAGGCGCCAACCGCAGCGCCTTCGACGTCCGCTTCCAGCCCGACCCGGACGATCCCGAGGGTCTGGGACGGTGGGAGCTGTCCCTGCCGGACAAGGACGAATCCACAGCCACGGTGTCTTCCGCTGCGAGCACCGAGTTCTTCAGCGTCACCGACTGGAACCATCTCGCCGTGGTCTACGACGGGTTCGCCAAGGAGATCCGCCTATACGTCAACGGGAGTCTGCAGGACGCCCCCTGCGAGGACGCGGACGGTGACGAGCAGTCGGACGACCCCGCGTGCAAGGACCTTGCGGCCTGGGCCGGCGACGCCCTGAGCTTCAAGGCCTCGAAGTCCTTCCAGGTCGGCCGCGCCAAGGGCGATGCCTCCGGCACCTACTTCGCCGGCTCGGTGGACGACGTCTGGGCCTTCCAGGGAGCGCTGGACGACAGCCAGATCCAGCAGCTGAGGGGGAGCTACTTCGGTATCCCGACCGAAGTTCCCAGCGGCAACCGCGGCTGATCAACGCGTGTCGGGTGGGCGCTCCACGGACGGTCCGCCCACCCGACACCCACAGCTACCTGCAAGTTCTCCTCGCAAATTTCTTCGCGTCTGGCCCATATGAGTGGTCAGGTGCCTGACAGTGATGGACACGTCACGTATGAAAGCCAGTCCTGGGGCACGACTGCTCCGCAGAACCTCACTCGTCCTGTCCACGGTCCTCATAGGCAGTCTGCTGCAGGGTGTGGCAACCCCCGTCGCTGCTGCGGCCCCGGGCCTGCCCGGTCTGCCCGCGTCGGAGAAGCCGGTCGCGGGCACCAAGGACACGAAGGTCAAACCGCGGGCGCAGCACAAGGGGTCCCGCGTCCCCACCGCCGCCCCGCACAGCACGCTGCCGAAGGCGACCGAGGTCACCACGTCACTTCCGGCCCCGGGCGCCAAGGGTGCGAAACGGTTCGCCTCGCCGAAGGGGCAGCCGATCGGGATCGCCCGTGCCACGAGCACCAAGGCCGGCAAGAGCACGGCGAAGAGCAGCGCGGCGAGCGATTCCTTGGCGCTGAACGGTGTCACCTCACGCGTGTTCGATTCCCAGCACGCCAAGCGTGCGGGGGTGAAGGGACTGCTCTTCACCCTCACCCCGAAGGCTGCGGATTCCTCTGCCGAGGGCAACGCACCGGTCGGCGTCTCTGTTGACTACTCCTCCTTCGCCCAGTCCTTCGGCGGCTCGTACGCGTCCCGCATGCACCTGGTCGAACTGCCGGCCTGTGCGCTGACGACACCTGAGAAGCAGACGTGCCGCGACGGCCGGCCGGTCACCGCTGTCAACGACACCGCACGACAGACCCTGACCGCCAACGCGGTCTCACTTCAGACGGATGCTCCCACCGTTCTGGCAGCTACGGCTGCAGCAGAGGGAGACAAGGGCGATTACAAGGCCACCTCCCTCTCACCCTCCTCTACCTGGAGCACCAGCCTCAACTCTGGTGCCTTCAACTGGTCCTACGGTTTCCAGGTTCCCGAAGTGCCGGGTGGTCTGAAGCCGAGCGTCGGCCTCTCCTACTCCTCGGGCGCCATCGACGGCCGTACCGGAACCACGAACAACCAGGGCTCCTGGGTCGGCGACGGCTTCGACCTATGGCCCGGCTCCATCGAGCGCCGCTACAAGCCGTGCGCCGACGACGGCGTCAAGAACGCCGACGGCAACAAGCCCGGCGACCTGTGCTGGGCCTACGACAACGCTTACATCTCGTTCAACGGAGCGAGCGGCGAACTCGTCCAGACCGGCACCAACACCTTCAAGCTCAAGAACGACGACGGCACGAAGATCGCCCGCAGCTACAACCCCGCTCTCGAAAACGGTGACAACGACGGCGAGTACTGGCGTGTAACCACCCCGGACGGTACGAAGTACTACTTCGGCCTCAACCGGCCCAGCGACTGGAAGGAAGGCGACGAGGACACGAACTCGGCCTGGACGGTTCCGGTCTACGGGAACGACACCGGCGAGAAATGCCACGGCGCCACGTTCGCAGAATCCTGGTGCCAGCAGGCTTGGCGCTGGAACCTCGACACAGTCGTCGACACCCACGGCAACGCCATCACCTACCACTACAGCAAAGAGAAGAACTCCTACGGCCGCAACCTCAAGGCCGACGACGACACGTCGTATGTCCGCGGCGGGTACCTCGACAAGATCAACTACGGCCTGAGGCAGGGCGCCTACTACGCCCCGCCGCTGGCCCAGGTCGTCTTCGACAACAAGGAACGCTGCCTGCCGCAGACCGGAGTCACCTGCGCCCCGGACACGATCGACTCAAAGTCGGCCTACTGGTACGACACCCCCTGGGACCTCAACTGCAAGGCCGGCACCAGCTGCGACAACGGCCGACTCTCCCCGTCCTTCTGGACGCGCCAGCGGCTCAACAGCATCACGACCCAGGTCCGCAACGCCGCCGGAACCTACGACAAGGTCGACTCCTGGGCCTTCGACTATCACTGGGGCATGGCGGACATCGACCGCCAGCTCCTGCTGGACAGCATTCAGCACACCGGTGAAGCAGCCACACCAACCATCCAGCTACCGAAGACCACCTTCACCTACACCCAGCTTCAAAACCGCCTCGACAAGATCGGGGACGGCTACGCACCTTTCGTCAAGGACCGACTCTTCACAGTCTCCGACGAGTCGGGAGGCGAAGTCAGCGTCAACTACACCGACGCGGCCTGCAACTGGAGCAGCCTTCCCACCCCTGAGACGAACACGACGAGGTGCTTTCCTCAGTACATCGGTGGGGACAGCACTGCTGACGCGGACCTGCAGTGGTTCAACAAATACGTCACCCAGTCAGTGACCAAGACGGACCGCACGGGAGACGCGCCGGACGAGGTCACCTTGTATGACTACCTCGGTGACGCAGCCTGGCATTACGACGATGACGACGGCCTGACCAAGGAGAAAGAGAAGACCTGGTCCCAGTGGCGTGGCTACCAGCACGTCAGGGTCAGGACCGGCGGCCAGGGTGGCGCCACCGAGATGAAGACGCAGCAGGACAGCTACTTCCTGCGCGGCATGAGCGGCGACCGCCTCAATGCTGCCGGCGGCACCAAGTCCGTCTCCGTGACGTTGGACGCGGGCGAGGGCGACCCCATCACCGACCACGAAGCCGTACCCGGCTTCGGCTACAAGACGGTGACCTTCGACAAACCCGGCGACGAAGGCAAGGTCCTCAGCAAGACCATCAACCGGCCCTGGTACTACCAGACCGGAAAGAAGGTCCGGGACTGGGGCACCGTCACCTCCAACTTCACCGGAACCTCCAGCAGCAAGACCTGGACCTCGCTGGACGCCGGCGCGGGCAGCAAGTGGCGCACCACCGCGACAGCCACCAAGCACGACACCATTGCTGGCCGCATCACCGAAGCCGACGACTACGGGGACGACACCACCTCGACGGACAACACCTGCACACGCACCACCTACGCGGGAGACGCGAACAGCGCAATCCTCAGCATGCCGGTTCGCGCCGAGACGGTCGCAAAAGCCTGTGACGCGCCCGTCGACAAGACGAAGGATGTCCTGAGCGACGTCCGCACCGTCTACGACAACGGCGCCTACGGCGCCGCGCCCACGAAGGGGAATGTCACTGCTGCGGCCACGTTGAAGAGCCACGACGGCACGAAGGCGACCTACCTCGAAGCAGGGGCCACCTTCGACAGCTACGGCAGGCAGCTGACTGCCACGGACCTGACCGCCAACGTGACGGTCACGGACGACGGCACCCCTGTCCGCACCGCACGTACCGACGGCCGCAAGACCACTACCGCTTACACGCCCACGAGCGGGTTCGCCACCCAGACGAAGGTGACCACCCCGCCTGCCAAGGCGTCCGACACGACGACGGCCCAGACCACCACCACGGACCTCGACCCGCTGCGAGGGCTCGTCACCAAGCAGACCGATACGAACAACAACATCACCGAATACGCATACGACGCCCTGGGGCGCACGACCAAGGTCTGGGCTGCCGATCGGCGCAACACACAGATTCCTACGAAGCAGTTCGTTTACACGATCGCTGAGGACAAGCCGGTCGCGGTCGCAACGAAGTCGCTCAACAACACCGGCGGACAGATCACGTCCTACGAACTGTTCGACGGATTCCTGCGAAGCCGCCAAACCCAGGAACCCGGCCCCGACGGCGGCGGCATCATCACGGACACCTTCTACGACGAACGCGGACTCGCCACCAGAACCTACGACCCCTACTACGTCACGAACACGCCCAGCACCGAGCTCTTCAAACCGAACGACGCGCTTTCAGTCGAGACCCAGACACGCACCACGTATGACGGACTGAACCGCCCCGTACAGACCCAGCAGGTAGCCGGCAACAGCGGCGAAGGCCAAGTCCTCAACACCACAAAGACCATCTACGGCGGCGACCGCGTCACCGTCATCCCCCCGGTCGGCGGCACCGCCACCACCGCCTTGAGCGACGCCCGCGGCAACACCACGGAACTGCGCCAGCTACACAGCCGCTCAGCTGACGCCGCCTACGACACCACCACGTACCACTACACCCCTCGGAACGAACTGGACAAGGTCACCGACCCCGCCGGGAACCACTGGACGTACACGTACGACCAGCTCGGCCGGAAGATCTCAACAACCGACCCCGACCAGGGCACCACAACCACCACATACGACGACCGCGGACAGGTGACCTTCACCAAGGGCTCGCGCACCGACGTACCCGGACTGGCATACCTTTACGACGACCTCGGCCGCCAGACCGAAGTACGCGAGACCTCCGCCACCGGAACCCTGCGCACCAAGCAGGTCTACGACACGGTCACCGGTGGCAAGGGCCAGCTCGCCGAATCCACCCGGTACGTAAACGGCCAGGCATACACATCCAAGATCACTGAATACGACAGGCTCTACCGCCCCATCCGGACCGCAGTCGTCATTCCCAGCAGCGAAGGCGCTCTCCAGGGCACGTACCAGTCCGGAGCCGCGTTTCACATCTCAGGGCTGCCCGCCTCGGTCAGCTACTCCGCAGCAGGCTCGCTGCCAGGCGGCTCCGCCAACTACACCTACGACAACGCAACGCTCCGCCCGACCACGGTCTACGGCGAAGGCATGACGTCCAGCGTCAGCTACAGCCTCACCGGCAAGCCGCTCCAGTACCAGATGAGCCTCACCTCCGGCGGCAAGATCACGCAAGTCACCAACACCTACGAGTGGGGCACCCAACGCCTCGCCACCTCCCGCGTCGACCGCCAGGACCAGCCCGGAACCGACCGCTACGCCACCTACCACTACGACGAAATCGGCAACGTCCGCGCAATCTCGGACACGTCCCGGACCGGCACGGACAACCAGTGCTACACCTACGACTACCTCGGCCGACTCACTGAAGCCTGGACCCAGCCAACAACAACCTGCGCAACCGCACCCGCGGCGTCGCAGGTCGGAGGACCAGCCCCGTACTGGCAGTCCTTCACTTACGACAAGTCCGGCAACCGCGCCACGCAGACACGACACGACGTCACGGGTGACACGGCCAAGGACCTCAAGGACACATACACCTACCCCACGCCCGGCACCGCCCAGGCGCACAGCCTGAGATCCCGGACTACCACCGGGTCCGCTGGCTCCACCACCGACACCTACACCTACGACTCTTCCGGGAACACGATCACCCGCCCGGGCCAGTCGCTGACCTGGGACGCCGAGGGTCACCTGGCAAGCGTCACCAAGAGCGGCAAGACCACCAGCTACCTCTACGACGCCTCCGGCAACCGCCTCATAGGCCGCACCCCGACCGAGACCACCCTGTACCTGGGGAACACCGAAGTCACCCTTCCCACCGGGGCCACCAAGGCAAAGGCCACCCGGTACTTCGACCTCGGCGGCGGCCAGATGGCCATCCGCAGCGACGACGGCACCTTCGCCTTCACCATCGCCGACCAGCACGGCACCGGCGAACTCTCCATCCAGGCATCCAGCCTCGCCCTCACCCAGCGCCGCACCCTCCCCTTCGGCGGACAACGCGGCACCACACCCACAACCTGGCCCGGCACCAAGGGATTCGTCGGCGGCACCGACGACACCAAGACCACCGGCCTCACCCACCTCGGCGCCCGCGAATACGACGCCGACCTCGGCCGCTTCATCTCCGTCGACCCGGTCCTTGACGTAGCCGATCCCCAACAGATGAATGGCTACGCCTACGCCAACAACAACCCCACGAGCCTCTCCGACCCGACCGGTCTCAAAACCATGCCCTTGAACGGGGGTGGAGATTGGGGTAGCAATTTCTGCTACTCCGGCAACATGTCCGCGAGTTGCGGCACCGTTGGCGAAACAGGACCGGACACCGAAATCACGGACACGAACGACGCCGGAAGCTCCGACAGCAGCGGTTGGTCGAACATCATTCACGGCGTCAAGGGTTGGGCCCAGGACCACAAAGAGATCATCACGATGGCCACCGAAACGTTCGTCGGAGGCGTCTGCTACGGCACAGCCGTCCTCACTGCGCCGGAAACCGGTGGCGCCAGCCTGGGTGCATCAGCGGGATGCGGGGCACTCGCCGGCGCAGCAGGCGCAGCAGTCAATAATGCACTCTCGACTGACGCGGACCACAGCACTGCTGGCACGGCCTCGGACATGATCGACGGTGCCGCCTCGGGCGCGGCTACCTCCTTGGTCTTCGAGCTCGCCACAATCAAAATGCTATCGAGGGGCGCGTGCCATAGCTTCCTTCCCGGAACTGCAGTTCTGCTAGCCGACGGCACTCGCAAAGCGATTGAAGATGTAGATGTCGGTGACACAGTAGAAACAACCAATGTAGCCACGGGAAAGAGTGCGAAGAAGAAGGTCGTCTCCACCATCACCACAGAGGGCGACAAAGACTTTACCGAAGTAACGGTCCATATCGAAAAAGATTTCTCCAGCATAGTTGCCACAGACACTCACCCCTTCTGGGTGCCAGATCTTAAAAAGTGGATACCCGCTGGGGACCTCGAAGTTGGACAGTGGCTCCGCACCAGCGCCGGCACGCACGTTCAAATCACGGCAGTACGCCACTACACCAAGCGCCAACGCACACACGACCTCACCATCCAGGACGTGCACGCGTACTATGTGCTTGCGGGGGCCACGCCGGTCCTCGTTCACAACTGTGGCTCGTACGGCGGCCTCGATGAATTTGGTCGGGCCACCGGCATCCGCGTCACACTCACGAAGAGCAACATCGGCGGCAGGACCAATCCGCGAGTGGATCCGGTTGGGTGGGTCAGCGGCAGGGGATACAACCGGGCTCACCTGAGGGGGGCTCAGCTGGGCGGATCGAATACCGATCCAAGGAACTTCGTGCCGATGCATCAGTACGCCAACACGCCGGTGATGCGTGTCATCGAGGGGCAAGTGCGGAAGGCCGTTGAGCAAGGGCAGACGGTCCGATACAGTGTCACCCCTATTTACGCTGAAAACCCTGTAGTGGGTCCTGCGAATCCTTACCCGCTGGGTGTGACGATTCGAGGCACCGGCTCGGGTGGTTTTTCCATATACCAGACGATTCTGAACAGGCCGAAATCGTGAACCTACATGTTGGGCGACTGGTTCAACTGGTTGCACCTCCAGAAGTCCATCCATTGCGCAAGGATTGGGGGAGGGTGGAGGATGGGCTTGGGCTCGGACTTCCGCGTGATTACATGGACTTGATCGATACGTATGGTGGCGGCCGGTTCGACGGTTATCTCTGGGTTCTCGAGCCGGGGTGCGTGAACGGTCATTACGACCTGGAGCGTTCCAAAAGCGAGCGCGATGAGGCGTTTCAGATGCTGTGGGAATGTGGTGAACCCAAGCCTGAGCAGCTGGAAATTCCTGGAAGTCAACTTGTCCCCTGGGCCTCGACGGACAATGGGGAGTTTCTTTACTGGATCGTTCGTCCAGGAGTTGATCCAGATGGGTGGACGATCATGGTGAACGAGGCTCGAGGGGAATGGTGGGAGCAGTTCGAGTTCGGGTGCTCCGAGCTCCTGGCGGGGCTGCTCGCCGGAGAAATCCGTTCGGAAATTCTCTCCTCTTCATTCCCGTTGACGGTTCATGAGTTCAGATCGTCGGCAAGCTTCTGATCGGGGGAGGTGCGTGAGCATGCAGGCTGCGTGAGGTAATGTCGCCGTGCTTTGAGCGACTGAGGTGGAGACGATGACAACCTTCGTCATCCTCCGCCGCCGTCATGGAGTCCTTTCGAACTGAAGTTTGATGGCTGGGTGGCTCGCGCCCGAGTTGTTCTCGTTGAACTGTTCTGACGTGTATTTGATCGATTGGATGGAACTTCGTGACGTTGAAGATATCGACCAGGGTTATTGAGCGTTCGCAAGGTTTGCTGGAGCCAGGTGAGCGTGTTCAGCGGGTTTTGCTGGCGCAGGGTGGGATCAACCCGTGGGCGCAGGTCGGGCTCTTCGTGGCGGGGCTGATCGGGGTCCGGGTTGTGGCCGTTGCGGCCGGGGCGGAGAGCGGTCTTGGGTCGCTCGGAGGTGTCCTTGGCGGGTTGGTCGGGGCGGCGGTCGCTATGGCGTTGACGACGCGGCGAGTGGTGCTGGTGACCGACCGGGGCGTCGCGGTGCTGGAGTATGGGCGGTTCGGCGGTGTGAAGCCGACCAAGGTCATCGCGCGGCTGCCTCAGGGTGCGGGGGTTGGGGCCCTGTCAGGTACGTGGGCGCCGACCGAGTTGGCCGGCGAGCGGCTGTGGGTGCACAAGAAGTGGCACGGAGACGCGGCCGCGTTTGCGGGGAGGCTCAGGTAGGGGCCGGAATCAGGGAATTTGAGTGTGCTGGGCGTTGGTTGGGTGGCGCCCCGGATTCGACACAGGTGCGTTCGGCCAGCGGCGTGAGGTGCAGGCGGCCTCGTGCCGGTTCAGGATCGCTGAGCCGGCTACGAGGACCTCAGCGACGAGCAGATCCGCCACACGCGACCATGGGCAAGTTGTGGCCGACCCGGCGCCACGCGGCCGCAGCGGCTGTGATCGTCGTCCCGGATCCGGTGGCGGACACGACCATGGTGCGCGCTCCCCTTGAAGTTTCCCCCGTGAGCTGGACAGCCTGATAACGATGGAGCGACCTCAGGGGGTTAGCTCCTGAGATATTCCCCCAGCGCAGCACTTGGGCCCCTCCGGGAGAATACGGAGGGGCCCAAGTGTCTCTTGACGGCAACGGTGACGGCGTCGTCAGCGGACGATGGCTGCGACGGGCGCGCCGTCGGGTTCGTTGCGGCCGGGGCTGAGGGCGTCGCCGAGAAGTCCCTTGATCACGACGAGATCGACGCCCTGTTCCAGGAGCAGGGTGGCGGTCGAGTGGCGGAGGTCGTGGAAGCGGATGTGGCGGAGTCCGGCCCGGTCGAGGAAGCGGCGGAAGCGGCGGGTGAGGTTGGCCGGGTCGAGAGGCCCGCCGGTCGGCGTGGTGAAGACGAGGCCGCTGTCCTGCCAGGCTGACCCTGCGGTCTCGCGCTCCTTGTCCTGCCGCTCCTTGTGCTCCTTGAGGGAGTGGAGGCATTCGGTGGGGAGGGCGATGCGGCGTTCGGATGCCCGGGTCTTGGCGGGCAGGTGGGTGAGGCCGCTGGTGCGGGTGCGCTGGCGTGAGCGTCGGATGCTGGCCGTTCCGGCGTTGAGGTCGAGGTCATGAAGCCGGTCGGCGCGGGCTGCGTCGAGGAACTGACGGGCCTCTGCCGCGGTGAGCGGACGGAAGCGCCTGGGCTGGTGCGTGGTGGTCTTGACGTTGCGGGCGACGTTTCCCTGTTCCAGGAGGAGGGTGGCCGCTGAGTGGCGGAGGTCGTGGAACCGGATGCGGAGGAGCCTGGCCTGGCGGAGCAGGGTGTTGAAGTGTCGGGTGAGGGTGGCTCCTCCGATTGGTGCGCCGTTTGGGCGGGTGAAGACGTAGCCGCTGTCCTTCCAGCCCGTCGCCGCCGCCTCGCGGTTCCTGGATTTGTCGGCTGTGATGCTCTTCGAGGGAGCGCCGGCACGGCGTCGGCAGGGCGATACGCCATTCTTAGACCGTGTCCTATGTGGTGAGTCGGAGGAGTCGTTTGTAGCAGCAGAGTGCGGCGGCGAGGCCGAGAAAGGCGAGGTAGTTGCGGGGATGGCGTTCGTAGCGGTGGTTGAGTCTGCGGTAGCCGGTCAGCCAGGACATGGTGCGTTCGATGACCCATCGGCGGCGCCCTAACCGTTCGCTGGACTCGACTCCCTTGCGGGCGATGCGCACGCCGACGTGCTTGCCCCATAGCCACTTCCGCAGGTGAGGTATGTCGTATGCCTTGTCCGCGTGGAGGCACCGGGGCTTGAAGTAGCGGCCGCGGTGGGGTCGTGTCTCGTTTGGTGACCGGTGATCATGGGCTCCAGCGCGAGGCTGTCGTGGGTGTTGGCCGCGGAGAGGCCGACGAGGAGAGGCAGTCCGTTCGCGTCCGACAGGACGTGCATCTTGGAACCCGGCTTGCCCCGGTCCACGGGGCTCGGACCTGTGAGTTCGCCCCCTTTTTAGCCCTCACATGCGCGGAGTCCAGAACCGCGCGGGAGAGGTCGAGGAGGCTGGCGTCGTCCAGGCGGTGCAGGTTCTCCTCGTGGAGCCGGCCCCAGACACCGGCTCTCGACCAGATCAGGAACCTGCGGTGGGCCGTCGACTTCGATATCCCGAAGCACGGCGGCAACGCACGCCAGGCGCACCCGCTGACCAGGACGTAGATGATCGCGGCGAACAGCGTCTCATCAGGCGTGTCCTGCGTCCCGCCGCCCTGCGGCCGTATCTTCGACGGCGGGATCAGCGGCTCCGCGATCTCCCACAGCCCGTCCGGAACAATCCAACTCCAAGTGCCCCTCCCCATGACGACCCCAACGAACCAAACCCACATAGGACACGGTCTTAGCTCTTGGTCTTGGTTGGGAGGGCGGTCAGGCCCCATTCGCGCCCGGTCCTCACCGAAGGACTTCCAAGCGGCGAGGCCCCTCTCGGACTCTTCGGGAGGGGCCTCGAGTCGTTTGATGGCAACGTCAGCGGACGCCAACCGCGACGGGTGGGTCGTCGGGATCTTCGTTGACAGAGCTGAGGGCGCCTCGCCACAAGCGTCGGTGTGGTTGTGGCCCAGGACGCACGCGTGCTTGACGCCCCAAGCGGGCCGGGCACGTGAGTTCTCACAGCACCCGCCGCACAGCCCAGTCGTACTTCTCCCAGTACCCGGCCAGGGGCGCAGTCTCGACGTTCTTACCGGGGCGTGGTGCATGGATCATGGTGTTGTTGCCGGTGTAGAGGCCGACGTGTCCCCAGTTCCCGTCGTTGTTGATCACGATCAGGTCGCCGGGCTGGATGTCGGCGCGGTTGACGCGGGTTCCGGTGTGCCGCATTTGCTGGGAGGTGCGGGGGAGGGTGATGCCGGCGCCAGTGTGGAAGGCGTAGAGCATGAGGCCGGAGCAGTCGTAGCCGCCCTTGGTCGGGCCCGAAGTGCTGCCCCCGCCCCATACGTACGGGGTGCCGAGCTCGGCACTCGCAGCCCCGATCACCGCCCTGGCCCGTCCGGTCGCCGCGGTCCCGGCGTCTGCGCCGGTGGGCAGGACGTCGTACTCGGTGACGTAGTCGGTGACGGCGTCGACATAGGTGTCGGAGTGGTTGTAGCGGTAGACCGCCATACGGAGCTGGTCGGGCTGCTTCAGGTCGGTGGTGCCGGTGCCGCAGAGGTAGACGGCGGTGCCGAGTGCGGCGTCGAACGCGTTGTGCGGGTCCTTGACGCCATCGGTGTTGCCGTCCTGCCCGGTCGGCCCGTTCCAGGTGGAGGGCAGGAACTGCATGGGGCCGACAGCCCGGTCGTAGGCGGTGTCGCCGTCGAGTCGGCCGCGGTCGGTGTCCGTGAATGAGGTGCGGTTGCCGCCGGCGCCAGAGCCGTTGAGTCGGACACCGAGGATGTGCGGGGTGATGTTCCCGTTGGCGGCAATGCTGCGCCCGGCGGCGTGGTTGGACTCGACCTTCCCGATCCCGGCGATCACGGACCACCGCATCCCCTTGCACTTCGGCCGCAGAGCAGTGACCTGGCCAGCGGCGCGGGTGTAGGCGGACAGCATCACCGGATTGATCCCCGCGACCTTCCCGGGCGCCCCGCCCGCCGCGGCGACGGGGGCGGCGTCGGCTTCTTCGTGGCCAGCTGCTCCGTTGGCGACGGCCGCGACGAACAGCACCACGAGCCCGAGGACCAGGACGACCGGAGCCAGGAGCGCCGACCCGGCCAGGAGCACCTTCCCCTTCCCCGTCACGACGATGTTCCGGGTCCGGTCCGGCGGCGCGCGGTACGTGGCTGCCGCGGCGGTGCCGGGTCCGCGGTCCGGTTGTGTCGTACGCGGTGGAGTTGTTGGTGGAGGCGGGCGTGCGCTGCGCTGGCGGGCGG
Organism: Streptomyces sp. NPDC041814; assembly: GCF_055590565.1. Lineage (NCBI taxonomy): Bacteria > Bacillati > Actinomycetota > Actinomycetes > Kitasatosporales > Streptomycetaceae > Streptomyces > Streptomyces sp. NPDC041814. Next base: position 974,070 of record NZ_JBVJAM010000002.1, read on the forward strand.
CTGGAGACCGCGCTGGGGAGTAGGCCGTCGCCGCGCACCGCCCGGCCGCGGTGCCGGGCCCGGCCCGGCGCCCGGTTCGGCGGGGGTGGGGAGGCGGCGGGCCGCGGGCACAGTGGGCGGAGCCTGCTGCGGGGCGGGCGGCGTGGCGGGGTGGTAGTCGCCGAGGCCGGGCCGGCCGCGGACGATGCGGCCGAGGGAGCGCACGTTGTGTCGGGCCTCTCGGCCGAGTTCGAGAGCCGGCTGGACCCGAGTGGTCATCTCGTGCCGCCGGTCGTGCAGTTGCTGGACAGCGCCGGACACCCGCGCCGCTGCCTGCCCCGGCAGCGCGGTCACGGCGGGTCCGACCCGGCGTGCGATGCGCGGCCCGTACACCGGCAGTCCGACGGTGGCCTGGAGCCCGACTCTCCCGGCCCGTACGGCGGTGCGCGCCCCGGCCCGAACGGTGCGTTCGGCCGCCGTGGCCAGACTGGTTGCGGCGCGGCCGCCGGTGCGGGCCAGGCGCGTGGTGATTCCGGCGGCCGCACGCCCGCCACCGATCCGCGCGGCGGCGCCGAGCGCCGTACTCGTGCCGCCGGTGGCCACTGCTGCGCCGAGCGTGAGCCCGCCGAGCACCAGCCGCTTCCCGACCCCGCCCCGCTCCCGCCCCGGGGGCGCGGTGGCGGCCCCGCCGAGTGGGCTGTTCCCGAGCCGCTTTCGGACTCGGGCGACCATGCCCTTGGTGGTGCGGGCGAGTTTGCGGCGGTAGAGGAACGCGGCGACGCAGATGCCGTCCAGCACGATGAACCGCACCGTCAGCCCGCCCGGCAGATCACGTTCAGGGGTGTTGAGGACGGTGTTGACGACCACGACGAACACGGCCAGGGAGATGACGCAGGCCAGCATCAGGGCGAGGCCGCGGGCGATGGCGGCGGCCCGGTCCCACAGCCAGGCCCGTCCAGGGCCGGGCAGGATCCCGGCGGCCAAAGCCACTTTTGCGATCATCGCCTCGATGGCGATGTGGACTTGAGCGAAGAGGAACCCGCACCCCAGAACGGTGATGAACGCGCAGGTGAGGAACGCGGCCAGGAGCATGAACGCGGCGCCGCCGACCTTGTCCATCGACGCCTTCTTCACCGCCCCGGCGTCCTTGACGCAGTCCTTCTCGAAGCTGGCGACCGGCCCCGAGCCATGGATCATGTTCATCACTTCGTCGGTGGTCACGTCCACAGTGGTGTCGACGAGCCAGTCCTTCACCTTGCCGGGCAGCGCCACCCCGAGGCCCGGGATGTTCTTCAGGAAGGACTTGCCCTTCTCCTTGCGCTCGTCGACTTCCTGGTCGTAGACGGCCTGCTCGATCCGCGAGTCCCGGAACTCCTTCCCGCACTTCCCATCGAAGGTGCGCCCGTAGGACAGGAGCATCGCCGGGCGGGCCACGAACGCGTCCACGAGCGCATCCGTGATCGGCCGGGCCAGCGCACTGGGCGCCGACCGCACCCGCTCACCCACACTGTCCCCGGACGGCTTCTTCTCCCATCCGGCGTCTGTGGTGGGGCGGGTGCTGGTGATGGGTTCCTTGTCCAGGACCAGGGCGGCCGTCTCCACGGCCAGGTTCCGCACGCTCGCCACGGCCCCGGTGTCCTTGCTGAGCAGGAGCTGCGGCGGTGAGGCGAGTGCCCCGATGGCGAGCGCGGAGATGACCAGCGCGGCCGCCATCTCGCCCCAGCCCCGCACCCGGTTCCCGAACAGCAGGTGAAACGACGCGACGACCAGGGTGACGGTCAGGAACAGCAGCGGCAGCCCGAGCTGCGTGACGACGCTGCCGTACAGCGACGTCGACACCTGCAGCGCCGGCTTCAGCAGGAGCCCGGCCAGGAAGAAGGACAAGGACCAGGAGATGAGGAAGCACGCGAAGCTGACCAGCCACTTGTTCCCGAGGAACAGCATGTCGACGAGGAACCCCTCAATGCTCAGGTCCCAGTCGTTCCAGTCACCCGTGTCGGCGTAGATCCGGTACGAGCTGACCGGATTCCCATCACGGTCGGTCACGTCGAACGCGGACAGCACCCCACCCTGCGCCGCCCGGTCCTTCTTGTACGCGGAAACCTTCTTCTCGAACTCCTCACGCGCCTTCTCCTCCTTGCGCCGCTCCTCCTCGGCGGCCTCCCTCTTCTCGCGCTCCTCCTTCTCGCGTGCGTCATCGAGGAGGTCGGAGAGCCCGTTGTCCGTGGCCGACGGGTTGGGCACCAGCGGGCTCGGCTTGAGCGGGTTCGGCGGCCCGGGCAGCATCGGGGGAGAGGACGTGGACCCGGACGTACCCGGAACGGGCCCCTGAGGGCCGGGCACGAACGGGTTGTCGAGCAGCCCGCGACTGGCTGACGGGGACGGCGTCGGGCTGGGAGCCGCGTGGGCGACCACGGCGGCGAGCACCAGCGAGGCCAGGCACGACAGCGCGAGGAGGACGAGCCCGGCTGCCATGCTCCGCCCCGGCCGCAACCACCGCCGCACACCGCGCAGTGCACGCAGCACGCGTACGGGTACGCGCCCGCCCCGCAGCCGCGGCCGCCCGCCCAGCGCTCGGGCCGGGCCCAGAACGGGAACACGTCCGTACCGGCCCCGGTTCGAGCCGTTGCGGCCGGGTTCGGCGGCTGCGTCCCGGGCCCGGGGCTGGTCCTTGGTCTGTGCCGGTGCGCCGGCCCGCCGCTTGTTCATGCTGTGGTGCTCTGCAGGGGCTGGGAGTGGATGTGGGCAACGGCTTGCTCGTCGGCGGGCAGGGTGATCTGCATGGCGCCGATCCGGCCGGTGAGGTCGCGGTGAAGGCACTCCCCGGCCCGTGCGGCACGCTCCTCATCGCTCAGGTCCGGGCTGTTGGGGGACAGGCCCGTGGTGACGAGTGCGAGGAGATCGGGGTCGTTGGGGTCGCACCCGAGGAAGGTCAGGGCGCGGCGGGCGAGGGTGGGGTCGGTGTGGCGGAAGACGAACTTGCGGGGGATCAGCCCGCGCAGGATCTGCCCGTCTTCGGAGTCGCCGGAGCCGATGTCTTCGTCGTCGTGTCCGCCGAACAGGGCGCCGGCGCCGTGTTTGCGGCCGTCGCGTACGAGCTCCAGGGCCAGGGCGAGGCCTTCGGGGCTGGAGGTCAGCCACCAGCACTCGTCCCACACCACGAGCGCGAACTCGTCCAGGTCCGCGTACACGATCTTCCGGCACAGGGCGGCGATCAGGTACATCACGGCCCGGCCGAAGACCTTCTCGAACTCCATCTTCTCCAGTCGCCCCTCGCGCAGCTCGCTCTTCGTCGGCAGCGCCAGGGCGGCCACGGAGAAGACGAGGGTGTCGGCCGACGACCCGCGGACCACGGGCAGCGTCTCGTCGAACACCGCCCGGGCGAGGTCCTTACGCCGCACGGCGGACAACCGCCGCGCGGCCATCGCCGAGCAGGCGTCGCCCAGGGAGCCGCGGTTGGTGAGCTCCTCGACCAGAACCCGCATCGACGGATGCGGCTGGGCGAGGACGGCCTCGATCGCCTCGGACAGGGCGATGCCCTCATCACTCATCGGCGCGAGCCCCAGCAACAGGGTCAGGAAGCTCTCGGTGAAGCGTTGTGCTTCGCGGCCGGTGAAGATGCGCAGCGGGTCGAGGGAGATGCGGGCGTGGTCGTCGATGGTGATGCACTCGGTCTGGCCCGGGCACGCCTGCGCGTAGCGGAGCCATTCCTGACGCGGGGTCCGGTCCACGATCACGACACGGCCCCGCCGGTAGCTGCCCCGGGTACGGTGCCCGGCGGCGAGCACCGAATACACCGCCGCTTTCATCGCGGTCGACTTGCCCGCGCCGAGCTCCCCGACGAACGCCGCCGTCGCCGACGTGTTCTCCCTCGGGCCGCGGGTCCAGTCGGTCAGCACGGGGCGCACGCCGCCGCCGGCGAGCTGGAGCCCGAACAACGGGCCGGTGCTGTCGCCGAGCCCGCCGCCGTTGAACGGAGCGGCCATCGCGAAGTCCCGGGCCAGCAAGTACTGCGCGTACTGGGCCATCACCTGCGGGGTCCGCGACCCGGGCAGCATCCCGTACCAGAGGTTCTCCTGCTCCCCGCGCGGCCGGGCGAAGGTGTACTCGTTGCCGGCGAAGTGCCCGGCCAACTCCCCGGCCCGCCGCTCCGCCTCTTCCGGGGTGCCGCCCCAGACACACAGCGCGGCCATCGCCCGCACCTCCACCTCGGTACTCGAGGCGGTCAGGCGCTCGCGGTACTCATCCAGCCCGCCAACGGCCTTGTCCACGCTGGCCGGAACACCAGCGGTCTCGCCCTCGTACTCGGCGTACTGATGGGCGAGCTCACGGGCCTGGCGACGGGTCTTCGCCTCGGCCTCGGCCCCGGACGAGACGTGGAGGCGCACCACCCAGTCCACCGGGAACGAGAACATGTCCAACGACGCGAGGTACTCAGAGCCGGGGAAAACGAACGCCTCCGGCATCTCCGCCAGGGCGAGCAACACCTGATACGACGGCCCGTACTCGGTCGCGACCTCCAACCACCGCCGCGCGAACGGACCCAACGCCCCCACTCTGCGCCCACGCCTCCCGGCCCCGCCATCGCCCGCCCCGTGGCCCGTGCGATGACGACCCCAGCCCACGTCCTTCCCGGTGCCGTCGCCCTCCAGGTCCTCCAGGTCCTCGAAGAGGTGGCCGCCCTCGGCGAGCACAACCTGTCCGAGCGACGCCGCGCCCCGGCCCCGCCCCCGCATCCGTGCTTGCTCGCCTTCGGGGAGTACGGGTTCGAGGAGTCCGCGTCGGGCGCTGTGGCCGTAGATCCACAGGATCTCGGCCGTCGTCGCGGCCCGCAGCGCGATTCCCGACGGCCACATCGATGCCATCCGCTCGGCCTGGACCAGGCGCTCACCCTCCTCCCGCGCCGACACCGGCCGCGGCAGCAACCCCAGCTGCAGGGCGACTTCGGCCCGGGTGGCGGCGAAGACCTCGCGCATCGACTCCCCACGGCTCAACGGCAAGGGGACGGCGAGCCAGTCGGTGCGACCGGTCAGCTCCAGCTGCTCCAGCTGCCCGCGCAACAGCTCGGTGGACTGCCGGTAGCGGGCAGAGACCGTCATGTCGATGCCCGCGCCCGTGGTCATTTTCGCTAGGACGCTCTCCGGGTCGACGGCCGGGCACAGGCTCAGCAGCATCGACTCGCCCGTGAGCGACTTGACCAGCGCCTCCAGCTGCCCCAGACGGCGGTCCTTCGACCGCCGCGACGTGTCACCGCCGCCCGACCCTGCCACCCGGTACACCGCCCAGACCTGCCCGTGCACCGTCCACATCACGTTCCCGGCCACATGCCGGATCGGCATCCGCACCCCGGATCACACCCCTCGCCGCGCACCGCGCGGATTGCTCACGTCATCTCGGACCTCGCGCCGGCGGGCCGCCAGCAACGCCGCGGCCACCGCCACCGGCCGCCGCTCCACCACGTCCTCGCTCTTGTTGGCCCTGTCTGCATTCGCCCCGGCTGCGCCCCGCCCCGCCGTCCGGGTGCCGCCCGTGGGCGGGCCGAGGACGATGCCCTGGTCGAGGTCCTGGTCGCGGGCGGCGGAACGACGAGATGCCGGGCCCGGGCGTACGGCGCTCGCCGATTGGACGGCCGCCCCGGCCCGGTGCGCGCGGAGCATCGGCGCACCCGCCCCACCGTGGACCGGTCGATCCGGGGACCAGGTGACACTGCACACCCCGATCAGCGGCCGCCGACCGCGCAGGGCTTTGAGCGGGCGCCCGCCGAGCCGGCCGCCGGACGGCCGGGCCAGCAACCCGAGCGAACTCCCGGCCACCGACAACGGACTACGGCCATCGACCTGCACATGCCGCACCAGCAGCGAAAGCCCGTACGGCAGCCCGAGCGCGATCACGTAGTTCAGGAGCCCGAAGTGCGCCCACACCGCCCGGGTCAGCAGCATCAGGGTCAGTGACCCGGCCAGCACGACCATCTGCGGCACCGTGTACGGGCCACCCCAGATCCGGCCCCTGCCACCGGGCCACCGACCGATCATCAGCGGATGCCGCCGCGCCCGCGTGTAACACCGCCCGACCAGCACCTCCGACCCCGAACCGGCCACAGCCGTGGTGCTCACCGCTGCTCACCCCGCCCAGGAGACAGGGCGAAGGTGTGGACGACCGCGTGTCCAGGGCCGGCCCCGCGGACTGCGCTGCTGCTATTGCTGCTGGGGGTGAGGTCGTCGCCGATGCTGTCGCGGAACGTCGGCGCGTTCAGCACCACGAACCACAGCGCCGCGCCGCCCAGGGCCGCGACGAACGCCGCGACCACCGACTTCGACTTCGCCCATGTGACCACCACGGCAGCCACCACCATCAGCAGCATCACCGAGCCGCTCAGCAGACTCGTCGCCTTCTGGGTCAGCCGGTCGACGTCGTCGATCGCCCCCGCCAAAACCGTCACATCTGCATGCATCACTGCGCCTCCTTCTCATCGGCCCGCGCCGAGCCCTTGCTCAGCACGGGAGCTCCCTCCATGGACCCGATCTCCCACCGGCCGTCGCGTGCGGTGATCGCGATGGCATACGCCAGCGGCCGCTCCTGTCCGGCCGCATCCGTCGCGGCGACCTGCACCAACAGCTCCCGCCGCGCCCCGTCGGCCGCAGGAGCCTGCTGCGCACCGGGGTCGTTGATGCCGGGCTCGGCGATCTGCTCGACCTCGACCCGCGCATACGGCGCGGGCGAGATGGCGGACAGCTCGGTGCCGGGGGAGAGGTAGCGCTCCAGCTGCCCGCTCCCGGCCAGGTAGGCGGCGAAGAACCCGGCGAGGGTCTGCCCGGCCGGATCAGAAGCGGGCACGGGGACGGACTGCCCGTACGCCAGAGCCGGAGCCTCACCCGAAACCGGCGCACCGACCTCCGCAGGAAGCGCGGCCGCCGCGAGCACCCCACCAGCGCCGGAACGCACCGCGACCTGGAAGTACCGCAACACCGACCCCGACGACGAAGCTGCCTCCGATTCCGCCCCGGCATCCGGCTTCGTGCCCGGCTTCGCCGTGGTGTCCGTGGCATCGCCGGTGGTGACCACGCGGGCGGCGACGGTCACCGACCAGTACCCGCCCGACACCTGCCGCACCTTCACCGCCGCGAGCTCCTGCGCCCGCTGCGCCCCGGGAGGAGCGGTGAGGGTCACGTCGCGGGCGGTCGGCAGGAACGGCGCCAGCAAGTCCTCGGTGCCTTCCCCTGCCGAGAGGTACGCGCTGACGAACAGCTCCGCGAACCCGCCCGGCCCCGCCGACTGCCCCACCGCTGCGGGCTGCTCCTGGCGAACCGGCGCCACCGGCACCACCGGAGCCGGCCGCGACAGCAGCGCCCACACGCCGAGCACCGGCCCGGCCACGATCAGCGCCCACGTCGTACGACGCAGCACCGTCACCGCGTTGGCGGCGGCGCCGAGGGAACCCAGCGCCCACCCGCCCGCCTCACCCGGCAGCACGTCCTCCACACGCTCGGTGCGCCGCCTCACGACTGCCCCCGCAACACCTGGCCGACCTGACCGGTCCGGCTCTGCTCCGGCAGCCGGACCCAGCGGGCGAACGCAGAACTGGCCCGTGTGGCGTCCTCATCGAGGTAGGCGCGCATCGACGCCGCGGTCTCATCGGCGAACGGCGCCATCTCCAGCTGCACCACCAGCGCGCGCAGCCGCCTGCGCGCCCGCACCAGCACAGCGAGATCCGACTCAGCGCCGGCTTCGCTTTCCGCTGTTGTGAGCTCGGGGTCCGTCATGACCCGCCCACCCCTTCCCAACCCGCAACGGCGGTCCTTCCGCCGTCACCCACCCCAAGGAGCCGCCCACGCCCAAACGTGACCGCGAAACCCGAGAAAATCTGAGAAAGGGGCCGTCATGCCGCCTGCGCCCACTGCTGGGCGACGACCCGCATCTGCCGCACGGTCCGGCTCCGCCGCTTCCGCCAAGCCACCGCCGACACCCCCGCCCCGGCCTGCGCCCCGGCCCGGGTCTCGTCCGAGATCACCAGCGCCCGGCCGGCGTCCATCCGGCCCGCGTCCACGGCCCACACCAGCAGCTCGACCAGCTCACCCCGCGCCCCGTCCACGCCCTCGCCGTCCCGCAGCAGCCCCGCCTTCACGGCCCGCCGCTCCAGGAGCCCGGCCCAGGCGGCTTCGGCGGGGTCGTCGTCCGCCGGTTCACCGGCCAGTACCTCGTCGAGGTGCGGGCACTGCACGGTCGCAGGCTCGCTGCTCTCGGCCCGCAGTTCGCGACTGGCCAGGTGCAGCGTCTCCATCACGAGATTCGCCGCGGCCCCGCCCCTACGCCCGAGCGGAAAACGCCGCACCACCTGGAACAGACACGCGAGGACCACCTGCCCGGTCTCGTCGTAGTCCCGCCCCGCCTGAAGACGACGCGTCAGCCGCATCGCCGCCGGCACCATCGCCTGCACCACCACCCGCGCCGCCAGCAGCGCCCCCGCCCCGTCGCCGACGGCCCGCTCCAGCAACACCCGAAGCCACCGGTCGCTATGCCCACGCCCCTGCGCCCGGTCCCGGCATCCGAGCTCGGCCAAGACCTCCGCCAAGCCGCCGGCGACCTGCCCGGCCCCGAAGTGCACGCCGCCCTCGCGCAGCCAGCCGAGCACCATCGCGGCGCGGCCCGGCTCGGCACACACGACCGCCCACTCGGCGTTCAGCGACTCAAAAACCCGCGTTCCGTTCACGGCAACTCCCCTCCAGGTGATGCCGTGAATGCTTCTCAGACCCCCCGACCCAATCGCTGACCCAAACCCCCAAATGCGCAGGTCAGAAGGTTGCCCAAACGCTGACCCAGGCCGCGCGGCGGGACTGGGTCAGCGAGTCAGTGGCCCGGAGGTATCCCCGAACCGCGCCGATCGAGGGCGGGCGGAGCCGGCTGACCGAAGCGGGTCAGCACGCCCCCTGCCCGTGGCGACCGGCTGATCACACCTTGCCGTCGGAGATCGAGGAGTACGCAAAGCACCCACGCCCTCGCCCGGGGCGGCGCCGTGCAGAGCGACCGCGTGCCCCGCCCAGCGCCGTCGGCGCCTTGGGGCGAGTTGCGCAACGGGTCGATGTCGGTGGGTGCTTCTACGCTTCCGGCCATGGATATGAACGATCTTGTGTGGCAGGCGAGCAACTATCGCGGAATATCCCCGAGAAGGGTGCGTCTCCTGCTGGAGCACGGTCACCTGAATCTGGTCGCCCAGGTGGCAGTGGATCGTGGCGAGTGGTTCTGTGCCGAGGGGGCTGTGGAGGAGCTGTGCCAGGCAGGGGAACTTGGGCGCGCGCTCTCTGTGGTGGAGCCGTTCGTCGTGTCGGGGTGGCGGGACGCCTTGTATGCGAAGGCCGAGATCCTGCTCCGAGCGGGCCGCGGGACGGAGGAGGCTTTGGGCTTGCTCCGTAGGGGCGGTGGCTGGGCCTCCACGACCGAAATTCGTGATCTTGCTGAGGTGCTCGGCAAGGCAGGTCGCATCGACGAGGCCATCGAACTACTCCTCCCGCACCTCGACGAGTCGGGGCTCCTTTCCGTTCTGGTGGATGTCACCGATGGGCAGGGCCGTGACAAGCGTGTGCTGGAACTGATTGCCCCGTTCGCAGACCATGCACGTCAGGCCCGCGGCGAAGCACACCGGGACTACGCCTCCTCCGAGGCTCAGGAGTTGCAGGCGCGCGTGCTGGAGCGGGCGGGCCGTGTTAATGAGGCAATCCAGCTCCTCGGCCAAGACATCGCCGGGCCCCGCATCCTCGCTCAGAACACCCTCATCGCCTACGCCGAACTGCTGGCACGTCACGGGCGGCTTGAAGAGTTGCACGAACTGGTGGGCAGCCAGGATGCGCACACCGTCCTGGACATCTACGCGGGTGCGCTGCGCCGTCATGGCCGGGTCGAGGAGGCCGAGTCGGTGATGAGAGACGCCATCGCCGGCGACGACTGGGTCGGGTACCGTGCCTGGCTCTCCTCGATGCTGCTGGAGGAAGGCCGACTGAACGACGCGATCGTCGTCGCGGAGCCCGGCTTCGGCTGGTACGACTGCTCCAACCTCCTGGCACCACTCGTCCACCCGCTTCTCGACCGCCCCGAAGAACTGCTCTATCTGGTCGAGCACCCAAGGGTCGTACCCCACTACGGGCACGAGGAGTTCCAGCACGGGTGGCGGGCCTGGGCGCTCGCCGGCCTCGGTCGCGTCGATGAGGCCATCACCGTGGCCGGCCTTGATCGCCCCTGGGCTGATCCTCGAATCGTCAAGGCCAACCTCCTCAGGCAAGCTGGCCGCCTTGACGACGCCGCCGATGAACTGCGAGCCCTGGGCACGGTCAAGGCACGCGAGGAACTGTGTGAAGTCCTGGTCCTGCAAGGGCGGGCGGAGGAGGCGATAGCCGTCCACCCCACAGTGGCGGAACAGCGTGCCGCGGAGCCGAAGCCCGAGCCCGTCCCTCTCGGCGAGAACGGGTACTCCCTGGAGCCCCCCTTCTAGAAAATGCCCTCGCCTTCACGCCCACCTTCTGGGTACCCGGGGCGACTGCAGACCTCCCCCGGGAAGACGGATGATCACACCAGGTACCAGTCCGCCAAAAGGCTCGTCGGTAAGCGTTGGCGGCGCTCCACGTACGCTCCTTCACTCCATCCGGGCGATCGCGGTGGAATGCGGAGCCCGTACTCCGCCGTGCGGGCCGGCAGCCAGTGGGGCGCACTTCAAACCGTTCCGCTGTGTGGTCAGACGAAGCCGTCCCCCCCCGGGGCCAGAGAAGACCGTCCTGGACAGCCGTGACGTCAGGAGCTGAGCTTCTAGAGTGAGGGGTCACAGTTCAGCGGCGGGATGGGGAGGGCGCATTGGCCGAGGTCGAGGTTCCTGGGCCAGTGCCGGGCTGGGAACGCGCGCCTGCGTATCAGGGCGGGAAGCGAAACCCGGCCTTTCAGGCCAGCATGTGGGAGTACGCGGCGAGTTCCTTCCGGCTGGTTGCCGGTTTGTCGCCGTCGCTGGACGTTCTGGCCGCGCGGCTTCGGTTGGACATCGAACGGGGTTGGGAGGACCTGGGGGCGGTGGATGCGGCGATGTTCCGCATCCAGAAGATCGACTTTGCGCTCAGCCGACTGGAGGGCAACCCTTGCCCCGATGTCTTCGTCTGGGTTGGCCGCGCCCAGACCGATGTCGATGCGGCCCTCGCCCTCCTGCTCGATGCCCTCGGCGTCGGCGAAGAAGCCCTCACCTTCCGTGGCGACATCGAAACCGGCTTCGTGGACCAGCGGAGCGAACCTCGGACCTGAGACCTGCACTCACGCTGCTCCACCGACAGGCGCCCTCCCGTTTCGGATGCCACTGACGCGCCTTTGGACTTTCCGCGGGTAGGCGGCAGGTTTGCTGATGGATCAGCGGGTGAAGGGGCTGGTTCAGCTTGGTCGGGTGAGCGGTGGCCGTCTGAACGATGAAGTTCTCGTGGTCCTGGGCGGCGAGCCATCGCCGCGTGGCGTCCTCCCGGTCCTCAGCCTGCCCGGCGGCTTCGTCGGCGCCCTCGGGCTACAGCCTGGAGCGGCCGCGGGATCGTTTCTCTGACGATGCTCCTGCTCAGGCCGGGCTGCGCCAGGGCACGCGGGCCAGAACCAGGCCCCGTACCTCGTCGGCTCCCGCGGCGAGGAGGCGGTAGGCGAGGTAGTTGAGCTGGAGCCCGGTGGTACACACGTCGTCGACCAGGAGGATGCGCTTGCCGGTGAAGTCGGCTTCCTTGCTGCGCTGGAGCGCCATGGCGTGCTCCCACGCGGCCTCCTCCTTGCCGGAGAAGCCCCGGTCCTTGGAGGTGGGCGTGGGCTTCGTTTTGGTCAGCGGTGGCTTGTCGGGTTGCGGGAGTGGCCACCGGCGCAGGATGTCCTCGGTGTAGGCGGCGGCCATGATGGCCTCGATGTGCTGTAACGGTTGCCGGGTCGCGTGGGTCGGGTTGCCGATGATCATGTCGATGTTGTGCACCGCCTCCTGGTGGGTGTCCATCCAGCCCACCAGGAGGCGACCGAAGATCAGGGCCCAGTGCCCATTGCCGGCGGTCTCCTTGAAGCCGCGCAGGTTCGAGCTGAAGGGGCTGGTGTACTGGGCGACGGCGTCGATGCGGGCGATGCTGCGCTTGAACCGGCCCTTGCCGCGGGACCATCCGCAGAGGCTGTTGATGCACGCGATGCCGGGCTGGAGGGCCTGCGAGCAGACGGGACAGTGATCGTCCGGGATCGGCCTCAGCGTCCTGCCCGCGCAGTCGGAGCAGATTTTCGGGGTGCCGTTGATGCGGTAGGGGCAGCGCTGGCACAGCGGGAAGCCGCTCGGGGCGGGAAGTTCCAGGCCAGTCACAGGCCCGCCAGCGCGAGCTGAATACGCTGCTGGCTGGCCTGCTGTACCCGCTCCGGGGTACCGAGTCGTTCGAGTACGTCGTCGAGTTCGCCGACCTCTACGGCGCGCCGGTCGGCGATCATCTTCGCCGCCCACGGCTGGCTCGCGGCGAGCGACTTCAGGAGGAAGACCTGCTTGCCGTGCTCGGCGGCGATCCTGGCCTGCATCTTCGCTCCCGAGGTGCTGGACGCCTCGATGACGACGGAGCCCATGCTCGCGCCGGAGGTGACGACGTTCCTGCGGGGGAACGTCCAGCGGGCCGGAGGGCTGCTTGGCCAGAACTGCGACAGGATCGCGCCGCCAGAGGCGACGATCTTCTGCGCGAGCGGCTTGTTCTCGGCGGGGTACACCTTGTGGGCGATCCCCGTGCCCATGACCGCAACGGTCCGGCCGCCGGCTTCCAGGGTCGCGGTGTGCGCGGCGGTGTCGATGCCCTTGGCGAGGCCGCTGAAGATCACCACGCCATGCTCAACCAGGCCCCGCGTCATGCGGGCGGCACGCCGCAGGCCGTCCTCGGACGCACCGCGCGTGCCGACCACGGCGAGCGAGCGGGCGTCACGCTGCTCAAGGGCGCCCAGGTAGAAGAGGAAGGGGGGAAGGTTCGGAACGAGCCGGAGGTTCGCCGGATACTCGGGGTCGAGGACCGTGACGAGCCGGGCCCCGGCCTTCTGGGCGGTTTCCAGCTCGGAGGCGACCCGGGCGCTGGCGTGCTCCTGGTCGTCGGTGAGGGCGGCGCGCAGTACGGACAGCGACTTGCGGGCGGCGGTGGAGTCCTCGGGGATGTCTCCGTTAAGGAGGGCTTCCAGCCCTGCTTCGGACTGGCAGGCGCGTGCGATGACGTGCCAGTCGAGGGTCGCGCTGCCGTGGTGCAGCGCGCACAGCATCAGCAGATTTCTCTGCTCGGGTGAGACGTGAGCCATTACGGTGTCCTTCTACTCGTGGCCCAGTGCTGTTCGAAGGAGTAGTGGTGCGTGGGCCACCGCCATCATGTCGTACGGGGTGCTGGCGCGCAGCGGCGGGGACAGAACTCACCCGTGCGTGACGCTTTCGGCCGTGCGCGGTGACGTTGTCCGTGCCGTGTTCTGTGGGCGGCACGGTCTTCGGCGTGGCACCCAAGGTGAACCTGGTCAGCGTCCGCGTCCGCGTATGTGACGCCACGTCGGGCGTGACCTTGGCTCACGCAACCACGCCATCGCCTATGAGCGCCTGGTGCTGTGACAGGGAAGATTCGTCGGGTTGGCGGGTCGCTCCTGTTCACGGAGGCAGCGGCGAGGTGACGGCGGCAGAAGTCGGCGGATGTGAGGTGGGGCGTGCGGAGCGCGTCACTGTAGAGCTGCATCTCACGGGCTGCTCGGTCCAGGTGCCGCCAGAAGCTGAGGGGCAAGTCGAGGTCGTTACCGAGATCGATCAGGCAGTCGAAGGCGAGTCCCAGCTCGTTGTGCTCCAGGAATTCCAACGTTGCTGAGAGATCGATGTCAGGCAGGCCCGTGAGGTGGGCCCGGGCGGCGTCGAGGTGGCCACGGGTCTGCTTCCAGCTGGCCCGAAGGCCTTCACGATCAACGGTCATGGAGTCAGTGTTGCCGGTGCCGTCAGTAGCTTCACGCGACTTTCATCGGGCATCCGCCCCAGCGGATGCCCTTCTCACTGCCGATGCGAGCGCTCTCCTCGTTGGGCGGCCAGGGCACCAGGGCGGCGGCCGGCGCTGCTCATGTCCTGCCAGACGAGCCGCGGTCCGCGTACACCTCTGATCACCCCCGACCCGATGAAGCAGGACGAAGCGCTGACCGCGCCGGCGTAGCCGTGCGGCGGCCGGTTGCTCAAACGGTTGCCTTGCTGGTGGAGGTGCAGGGAGCCGAATGCTTGTTGCGATCGGGGTTGCTCAACCAGTTGCCTGTGGAAAATCCAAGGAGGTCTTTCGCTGCAGATCAGGGGCCTTGGGTCAGCCTTTCCTCTTGGCGACACCTCTTCCCTGAAGGGGAAGAGACCTTCTGTTCCTCCCCCTTCCCGCGGCGGCCGGCTGCGGAGGAGTTGGTTCGGCTCAGCCGAACGTCCAAGGCCACGACGGCCGTGTACGTGCCTGCCCGGGCATGAGAGCGGCCGGTGCCCCGATCCGCCGAAGCGGGTGGCAAGGGGCACCGGCCTACCGAAAACACACCCCACAGGAGCAGACCCGGGAGCTTCGCCTGGCACGGCACCAACATCGTGCAGTAGTACCTCATCTTCCGGCACCGGGCCTCGCCGGGCCTCGCGTCAGGTCTGGTTGGCGTCGTTCGTGTGCTGGGTAGCCGCGGCGGTGGTCAGGAGCCGTTCCCAGGTGCGTGGGGTGTGGCCGTGGAGTTCCGCGAGGCTGGTGGCGATGCGGTGCTTGGGGGTGTCGGCGGCCGCGTCGGTGAGGGCCTGGGCGGCGATGGTGAGGCGCGGGTCGTCTTCGTACGCGTGCGCTTTGCGGGGGCCCTGGGGCTCGCCGGCGCGTCGGCCGCCGCCTTTGCCGCGGCCGGGGGCGTTGTCGCGGCGGTCGTGGACCTCGCGGCGGGTCCACAGGCGGGCGCCGTAGCGGGTGGTGCCGGGGGAGAGGTATCCGTGGGCGGCGTAGGAGCGGACGGTGGAAGTGCTGATCCCGAGGAGCGCGGCGGTCTCCTTGTCGGTCAGCAGGTCCTCGGGGTGCTCGTCCGCAGGTAGGTGTGGGATGGGCCGGTCTGCGAGGTAGGCCTCGGTCTGGGCGAGGTCGTAGAGAAGGTTCCGGCTGTCGGGCAGAAGGCTAGGGACGCGTTCCCGGAAAGCGGGGGCCTCACGCCGGCGCCAGGTGGCCAAGGGGACGCCGACACGTGCGGCGATGTCGGCTTCGTTGATGACAGGCCTGCTGCGGGGGATCACGTCGTCTCCTCGAGGGCTTATGGACCGGCGGAGCCGGGTATCGTCGACGTACAGGAGTCCGGTTTTCCGGGTCTGCGATGGTTCGTGGCCAGCGGTGTGCTGGACCGCAGCCGGGCGGCCCTCCGCTGACTCGACCGCTCCCAGGTGCCGCGAGATCGTCCGTGCCCCGGGCCGTCGATGCGCCCCCTTCCCACAGAGACACAGCGATGATGACCGCCTGTCACGTGGAGCGGTCCTCGGCTGGTCGGCGCTTTCCGGCGTTCTTCGAACGACTCCAACCGCTCTCGGGGCGTGTGTAGACGTAGCAGGGGGGCGGACCTGCACAGCGTTGAGGCGGTCTACGAAGGACTGGCGGACGCTGAGCATGACGCCCTTGGGGCCCAAAGACAGCACACGCTGGGCTGAGGCGAAGTACAAGGTGAACTCTTTGAGTAGGACCTGGGATACGAGGTGTTGCCGCGATGTCTGCTGGTGCTGTTCCCACACACCGAATTCTGCCAAGTACCCATGTTTACCCGCTCGGAGTTTCCCCCTTCTGATGGTTGGCATTTGGTTTTCAGTGGTCGGTGTTTTGTTTTCAGTGCTGGGTTATGCCTGGTGGTGGTGGGTTGGTTGGTCGTTTGCTGAAGGCATCGCGCGGGTTTGGCACTGAAGAGTGCCGCTGAAGTGTGAGTGGTCCTGGTGCCGGGCCTATAGCGGTTCAGGGCTCTGGGATGTGTCTGTATCGCGTGGATGTCACTTCTTGGAGTGACGTCGTGCCGCGTGTCTGTTCGCGTGTGCTGTGGCGGAGCCAGGCTGTGTCTGACGGGTGGCGTGTCAGAAGGGGTGGCCGGGTGGACACAGAGGAGGGTTCTGGCTCTGGTGGTGCGTTGGTTCCGGCTGGTGTGAGCCGTGAGGTCGCTGTGGGTCGGCTGCTTGTTCTGCAGGGTCGGGGTGAGCTGAGTACAGCGCATGTGCGGTTGGTGGCGTCGGTAGCGGGTGTCTCGGAGCGGACAGTTTGGAACTGGCTGTCGGTGGCGCGTCGTGAAGGCAGGACAGGGCCGCGTCCGCGTCCGCAGTTCACTGTGACGCGGGAGATCCGGGACCTTCTGGCGTTGTGGGGTGGGAATGTCTCTGCGGTACACCGTGAGCTTGTCGCCCGTGCAGCGAAGGCCTCTCCACCGGAGCCGGTTCCGTCTTTGTCGGTTCTGCATCGTGCTGTAGGGCGGGATCTGTCGCCAGGGGAGCGGGCGGGGCTGCGGTCGGGCGAGGCAGGCCGTCGGCGGCATGACGTGTTCGGGAAGCGGCCGCCGGTGTATCGGAATGCCTGCTGGGAGGGTGATCACAAGCGGGTCCCGGTGCGGGTGGACGTCGAGGGGCAGGCAGTGTGCCCGTGGGTGACGTGGTTCGTCGATGTGGCGACGAAGGTGATCGTGGGGGTGGCGGTCACTCCCCATGAGCCGGCGCGTGACGCGGTGCTGGCGGCGTTGCGGACGGGGATCAGCCGCGCCGATCCTTACGGGCCGTTCGGTGGTCTGCCCGGCAGGGTGCGGGTGGACCGGGGCAAGGAGTTCCTTTGCCGTACGGTCGCGCGTGCGTTGGGCGGTTTCGCGGTGCCGGTGGAGGACCTTCCGGCGTATACGCCGTATCGCAAGGGCACCATCGAGGCGCTGAACAGCGCGGTGGAGGAAATGTTCCTGGTCTCGCTTCCGGGGTACACCCGCCGCGCCCGGCCTGTGGGTGTTCAGCGCCCCGACGAGGTGAGCGAGCTGCTTTCCTTCGCGGACTTCGTCGCAGCGCTGCTGGGCTGGGTGCGTTGGTGGAACACCGGTCACCGGCCCTCGGGCCTTGCGTCGGGGCTGACTCCGATGGCGGCGTGGGAAGCGGATCCGACCTCGGTGGAGGACGTGCCCGAGGAGCAGTTGGCGTTCTTCGCCCTGGAGGACGACGGCAGGGTGCGGAAGGTTTCGACGAGCGGGGTGAGGTGGCGGCGCCGGTTCTACATCGCGCCGTGGATGGTTGGTCATGTCGGTACACGCGTGCGGCTGCGGTATCTGCCGCACTACGACGGTCAGATCGAGGTCTTCGCGGCCGAGCATCCAGACCGCCATTGGGGGACCGCGTACCTGGCTGAGGAGGCGACGCTCGAGCAGCGCAGAGCGCTCAGCTCGGTCAGGGAGAAGAAGGCCCGCGCGTTGAAGGCCGACTTGAAGGCGGCGGAGAAGCTGCGTCGTACCCGCTACACGGCCACCACTACACCGGATGTTCCCCGTCCGCGGCGGACGGTCACCGGGCAGCAGGCCCGGGCGGAGATCGCCTCCGCGCAGGCGGCCGATCTGGCGGCCCGAGCGCTGCCGGACCTGATCCCGCCCCGGGACCCTCCCACAGGCTGGACTCGTCCCCGCCCCGCCTTTGCCGGCCTGCCCCGCCCGGATACCGTGCCGCCCCCGCCGGCGCCGGATGACGCAACCGGCACCGCCGCCGTTTCGCACGAGGAGTGACATTCGGATGGCTACCGCTGAACGCAAGGGGCGTCTGCCTGGGGAGCGTGATGATCACTTCATGCGTTTGCCTGGCGCCCAGATCGTCTCTACGCGGGCCTTGCTCACGGCGCGGGAGAACATCCGTGCCGCGATCGAGGCAAAGGCGATGATCTGCATCTACGGACAGGCCGGCAACGGCAAGTCCTTCGCGGTCAATGCCTCCTTGCGTGAGCTCGCGCCGTCACTGGCGCGCCGGATCCAGTTCCGGGCCCGCCCTTCCACCCGGGACCTGCGCCACGAGCTGTTCCACGCCCTGGGCCTGCCGGGCCGTCCGCCGGCGCATGCGATCGAGTTCGACCGCATGCTGCGCGGAGCGCTGGAGGAGCCGCGGGTTCTGGTCTGTGACGAGGCGCAGTGGCTGTCCAAACTGTGCTTCGAGTACCTGCGCTACCTCTGGGACGACACCGCCTCCGACCTCACCATCATCTTCACTGGCGGCAATGGCTGCTTCGAGATGCTGCAGAGCGAGCCGATGCTCGAATCCCGGGTCTATGCCTGGCAGGAGATCGGCCGCATGCCCCTGGACGAGGTCCTTACCGTCGTCCCCGCCTTCCACCCCGTATGGGCCAAGGCGGACCCCGACCTGATCGCGGTCTGCGACCAGGAGGCCGCGCACGGAAACTTCCGGGCCTGGGCGAAGATCACCCACCACCTGGTAACCGGCCTGAAGGAGACCGGCCGCACCAGCGTGGATGAGGAACTGCTGCGCTGGGCCTACAGCAAACTCTCCACCCGGCAGCCGGTCTGACCATGCTCAGCTGCGACAACCCGCCCCCGGTCACCGTCATCCTCGACCCCGGCGACGACCTGGTCCACACCCGCGCCGCCCTGGCCGTACACGCCCCCGAAGCCGGAAGGCTCACCGTCCACCCCACACCCGGCACCGACTCCAGTCTCACCCTGGCCTACGACATCCTCGCCACCCTGGACAAGCCCGTACCCGTACCCGGCTACCGCCAGCTCGACACAGCCCCCGCCTGGACCCTGGCGGCGGCCTGGATCCTCGCCACCAGCACCAGCCACCTGATGCTCCTGCGCGCCCACTTCCTCACCCCTCACCGCCTCAAGGCATTGCTGCAGCTGCGCCACCGCACCGGTTGCCGACTGGCTCTGGTCTGCCACACACGCCACGCTCCCGCGTCCGTCGAGCGAGCCCTGGCCGGCGTTGCCCACCATGTCGCGGAGGCGGCCGCCCTCCTGCCCGCGGCACAACCGCCCACCACCACGCCACCAAAGCCCGCCACGCGCAGGCCGTTGGCCAACCGGTGGCTCAACCTGCCCGCCCTGACCACGCTCAGCGCTTTCGACTCCGCCACCCGCCCCTGCCAGTGCAAGGCGCCCATGGCCGAAGACCGTGACTTCTTCGCACCCGTCCTGCCGGCCCTCACCGAGGCCGAGGTCGCCCACCGACTGCACCGCGCCACCGCCCACCCTCACCTGGCTGCCGAGCTGGCCACCGCCGTCTTCACCGCAGCCTCCGTCACGCAACTGGCCACCGCCCACCTCCGCGACCTCGCTCCGGACGCCTCCACCCTCACCCTCCACGACGACGGACTACGCCAGGGCTGCATGACCCACCACGTCCCCGCCTGGGCACGCCCCCTGCTGCTGGCCGCCGCCTTCACATGGCGGCTTGCCGCCGGAACCGGCGGCGCACTGTTCACCGACCCGCTGGGCAGTACAGGCCTGCCCTACCTGACGGACTTCGCCGAGAACTGCAAGCTGCGCCCTCCCCAGCCGCCCCGCCCCAAGCGGCGCAAGCGCTCGGCGCCGGCGAAGCCGCCGAAAACGATCTGGCCCTTCAGCCCCGCCCACTACGCCCTGTCCTGGGCCATGCGAGAGCCCGACCTCATGCAGGGTTGCCCTCACCCGCCGCCTCATACCCGGCGCACGATTGATGCGTACAAGAAGGGGTGGCCACCGCCCGATTACGGACCCCCCTCACGTTCGTACTGACCTGGGACCTCTGTCTCGCCGTGTGACGTTCTTGCGCCTGTGGCTCCCAGGCGACTCGTTATGGGGACCCGTTCCGTTGACGCCAGCCAGGGTTGTACCGGGGGGCCGGGCGTGCTGGAGGGTCGCTCTGATCGAGGTCGTTGAGGCCCATCATTCGGTCGAGGAGCCACAGCATTCGTAGGAAGCGCACGAATGCCAACGCCATCGAGGCTTCGAAGACGTAGCGTGCCGAGTGCGAGTCCGTCTTGTCGTCCAGGCCTTGTGCGGCCAGGCAGCCCATGCAGATGAGGGCGGTTGCCACGAGCAGGGCCTTCCAGTTGCGGCGTAGCTCGCTCTGGTAGTGCCGACGTACCGCCTGGATCCGTTCGCCGTTGCTGGACAGGTAGATGGAGATTGCGATCGAGCTCAACCCGCCGACGGCGGAGACAACGCCGGCGGCGGTCCCGTATAGGGAGACTCGCTGTTCCGAATCAATCCAAGACAGCCAGTCGCCGACCCCCCAGAGGCGTACGACTGCTACATGCGCCGATACCAGCACAAGGGCGATCACGTAGTCCCACCAGACGGCTTCCGACCACCGGTCGACGAGAGACTCCCGAACGTTCACGCATCGCCCCCTATCGCATGTCAGCCCAAGTCAGCCCCCACAGCCGCCCGCAGCTCACTTTCGTGCTCGGCCGCTACATCAAGGATTGCATCCACCGCTGACAAGATCCGGATGGAGTTGCCGTCGTCGTCGACCGCAGAGACGCGCCGCTTGGCGGTGATGTGGTGTTCGGTCAGCTCCACCAGACGGCTGCGCTCGACGCCGTCCGCTTCCGCGAACACCAGCCTGGCCTGGGCACGGGCAGCAGCGTCGGGGGCCACCGGTGCGATGTCTCGCAGATCGTCCAGGAGGGCCTGACGATCGCCGTCCCGTGCACGCCCCCGCGGCACACTGATGATCATCGTGACGTTGATGTCTCCGTACGCTTCTTGCGCCTGCCGCAGGAAGCGGGCCAGTCGGCCGTTGCGGTCTCGCAGAGCGGAGGCCTTATGGCTACCGATACGGATTTCGATCCGGGACGCCCCCTGGGCGGTCCCCAGCCGTTCTACCTCTGCCTTCGAGAGCACAGGCCGGACGGTCAGCCGGGTGTCGGGAAACATGTGCAGTTCGTTGAGCCAGGTCTCCAGGCCCTTGTGCGAGGGGGCCGACACGGAGCCCTGCATGAGACCCACTACGTTCCCGAACGGTAGAAAGCAGATCGCGGAGGTGTCCACGAAGCCTCGGATGGCGTTCTGCTCTAGCTCCTGCCACTGTCCTGTGTTCCAGTCCATCACGCTTAGCCACTCTGTGGCGTCTTTGACCCGATGCAGCAACAGGTGGTCCTGCTGGCGCACGGTGGCCACCGACCCCACGAGGGTGATCTCCTTGGCAACCAACCGGTCCTGCAGACTGGCCGTGGCCAGGTCACGCAAGGCACTGTCCCAGTCCATGGGAGGAACCCGCACCTGTTCACCGGACGCGCTTGCCACGACTTCGAAGAAGGCAATTGTGCGTTCGGGCATGCGTCTGACGGAAGCCACCGTGTCTCCTCGATCGTGTGCACGCTGACTCACACCCCCTGAGACGGGCAGAAGAACCGGCGTGCTTTTAGGCTTAGATGGGCATATGACGCTAGCAGCCCCTGTCGCGTGAATGGCCTACATAGCCCCTTCCTCGCTGCCGGGCGTTGCCCGGAAGTTCCCGGCATCCGGCATTCGTACTCGTGAGCGATAATGCGGGAAGGGGTGACTGAGAAGCGAGCACTGTCCGCTCCGCTGCCGCACCCCTTTCCGGCATGATGAGCGTCATGGTCCGACCAACCGAGGTATGAGCATCACGGTCGGCCAAGGTCAGCAGGCCCTGCCCCGCAGCTCTCGACAGCTGACTACCTCCATCAATCCAGACAGCATCTCGCCGCCACTGGTACAGCTCATCGAAGTGCTATGCCGCCCAGTCGAGTCCGAGGTTGGCGAGGGTGGTGAGTTGGTCGTCGCTCAGTCGGTCGCGCCGGCACTTGTGGTTGCTGAGAAATACGCCCAGGCGCACCGACGTCCCGTCCGGCAGCTCTTCGACATGCTGCCGCCCGACCGTGGTCTTTCCTTCCCGTGCGATGTACTGCTGCAGGGCCTGTACACCCCGTTGGAAGGCTTCGGAGCCCTTCCCGGCCCCAGTCTTCGCCGCACCCCGCGCGGGGGCCTTCTGCGCTCGTACAGCCGCCCGTGGCCGCACTCCCAGCTCCTCCAGTCGCCGCCGCTGTTCCGCGTTGAGCTGCGCCCAGTCCCGTGTCTGTCGGGTGGCCCAGCGGCCGATGTCGTCGCCCCGGTAGGTGACTCCGGGCTGGACGTCCTCCAGCGTGTTCCCGGCGTTCAGGAGGGCGTGCAGGCCGACGTAGCAGCGTTGCCAGTCCACGGTCCATCCGAGGAGCCGCGGGTTCCAGTCCGGATCGATCGCGGCGAGCTGCTCCGCCCGCCGCTGCGCCCGACCGGTGTCCTTCCCGAGTCCGCCTGGCCGGCGGAGGTTGGTGAGCCATTGCCCGACATGCCGGTCGAGGGCGGTGGCGTGCCGGGGCGCGGCCAAGGTGCCGGCCTCCTTGAAGTAGGCGCGGGCGGCGGCGAGATTCTCTTCGAAGGCAGCGTCGGCGGTGTCCCACACCATGCCGAGCTCTTCCAGCTCGTCGGCCCGCTCCCCGTTCATGGTCCCGGCCCGGAACGAGCGGCGTTGATCGGACAGCCACCTCCCCAGCGGATACGCCCCCTCGGTGTGCTCGTAGGGCACGTCCAGGTCGCCTTCGCGCTCGAAGTACCGGCGGGCGGCGTCGTAGCCGCGCTGCCAGTCCTGGCGTTCGGTGCTGATGACGTTGAACCGCACCCATTTCGCGATCACCACCGGATCCCTGGGGGCGGCGAACCGCAGCAGCGGCCGCGTGTCCTCCCGTCCCTCCTCCGGCTCAGGGCCGATCTGAGGCGACGGATCAATGACCGCCTTCTGCTGTTCCTGAGGAATGGCAAGCAGCTCGATAGCACGTTCATCGTGTGCCCGAAGCCCTTCCAGAACTTTCACCAAGGGCCTGTACGAGTTGGAGGTGAGCATGTCTTCCGGCTTTTCACCCGGTGCGAGGAAGACGGGCACGATCAGCGTCGCCATTTTGCCCTCTCCCGGTTTTTGCCGCAGCGCCCGTCCGATGGCTTGGACGATGTCGACGGCTGATCCCTTGGGGTCGAGGAGGGCGACGGAGTCGACGGCGCGGATGTCGACGCCTTCGCCCAGGACGCGGCAGTTGGAGAGCACGGCGCGTCCGGCGCGCCGGCCGAAGTCGGCGAGGACCTGGCGGCGGTGGCCGGGTTCGTGGTCTCCGCACAGCCAGTTGGCCCACACCCGCTCCGGATACCGCTCCGAGTTCGCCGCGTGAAGCCGCTTCGCGACCCGGCCCAGCCCTACCGCGAAGGCGGCTGCTTCGACGGTGCGGTGGTGGAAGGTGATGGTGGTCTGCAGCCCGTGTTCGGCCATCGTCTCCAGCAGCGCGGCCTGGAGCGCGCCCATGCGTTCGCCGCGGACGTCCTCGTCCCGCTTCTGCGGCCCCGACAACCTGGCCGGAGTGACGACCGGGTCGGTGAGCTCCACGACCACGATCTGGTACCGCGCCAGCAGGCCGCGGGATACCGCCGATGCGAGCGACAGCTCGTAGACGACCGGACCGAACACCTTGGGATCATCCATCGAGCAGGCCAGCTCCTGCGGCAACCGGTCCCGCAACACCCCCGCCCTGTCCTGCCGCTCCGCCCAGGAAAGCCGAGGCGGCCGCTCTTTCCAGATCCTGGGCGTAGCGGTCATGTAGAGCCGGCGCATGGCAGGGATGACGTCCTGGTCGTGAACCGCGGCCCACGCCTTCCCCGCCGAGCCACTGGTGCGGTGCGCCTCGTCGACGACCACTAGGTCGAACACGTCCATGGGAAGCCCGTACGTCCCCTCATGCGCCTCCGCCAGGACAGGCAGAGAGGCGTAGGTGGCGTACACGGTCACCGGCCCCCGCCCATGCCACAGCGCCAGCTGCGGGGCGCTCGTCGTGGAGCGCACTTTGAGGTCCCACAGGTGCGGGTCGTCCTCCAGCGAGCACACCGCGACGGCGGGGCCGTGGTGGCCGGCCGCCCGCCATTCCCGCACCGTCTGCGTCAGCAGGTCCAGGGTCGGCAGGAGGACCAGGACCCGCCCGTTGCGGGCCAGTCGAAGCGCGGAGTGCGCGGCGATGAACGTCTTCCCCGTGCCGCATGCCGCCACCACAGTGGCCCGTAGACCGGCCTGCGGAATCTTCTTCCCCGGCGGGATATCAAGCCCACGCACGACAGCATCGACAGCTTCGATCTGGTGAGGTCGGAGCGTGAATTTATCTGCACTCGGCATATCGGATCTCCGGGAATCCAAGAGGGGGGTCGAAGGCTCTGGAGGAGGTGGCGATCTGTTCGGGATGCTACACAGCACATCAGTGATGCATGATGCGGATCATGTGCGGGCGATGCACGGGCATCATCTTAGCGGGTCGGTGGTCACCAGAGGAGTTTCGGGCATCTCGTTCCAGGGTTAGAAGCGAGTGATGGCCTGTCTGGTGCGGGTGGAGCGCAGCGGAATCCGCACCCTTGCCACCAGGGGCCGGCGCTCGGGCCAGGGTGATGTGGTGTCACGTCCTGGGGGTGGCTGTGTTCTCGGGATTCTACACAGAACAGCGGTGATGCACCGTCATCGTGTAGTCAGCTGTTCCGGCGGAGCCGGAACCGGGTGGGGGAGCGAAGCGGACCCGCCCCGCTGTTCGGGCTGGAGCGGAGCGGAGGCCCGTGGATTGGAGCGAAGCGGAAATCCGAAAGGCGCGAAGCGGCTTTCCATCGCTTCGGCCGGGTTGCGAAGCAACCCGGTTCGCTTTCCCATCGCGAAGCGATGGGGTACCCGCTCCGCGGGG